>NZ_LT576451.1:0-657250 GCF_900086645.1 Curtobacterium sp. 9128 | reverse complement strand
CTTCATCGGTGTCATCGTGCTCGGCATGGCCCTCGCCGAGGGATCCGCCAACGACTGGCTGCCGCTCGCGATGATCGACGGACACGGGCTCGACAACGCCTCGGGCTCCGCGGTGCTCACCGTGTTCCTCGCCGCGATGACCGTCGGCCGCGTCGCCGGCAGCCCGCTCATCGACCGCTTCGGACGCGTCCCGGTGCTCCGCATCAGCGCAGCGGTCGCCGTGGTCGGACTCGGGATGCTGATCTTCATCCCGAACGTCCCGCTCGCGATCGTCGGCGTGGTGCTCTGGGGACTCGGCGCGAGCCTCGGCTTCCCGATGGGCATGTCCGCGGCCGCCGACGACCCCCGCACCGCAGCCGCCAAGGTGAGCGCCGTGGCCACCATCGGGTACGTCGCGTTCCTCGCCGGGCCGCCCATCATCGGGTTCGCGGGTGAGCACTTCGGCCTGCTGAACGGCCTGCTCATCGTCTTCGTCTTCATCGTCGCCGCCGGTCTGGCATCGGGTGCGGCACGCGAGCGGACGCCGGACGCCGAACCGGCCGACGCGAACCGGCGGCCCGACGCCCGTTAGGCTTCCTGGGTGCGTCTCGTCATCGCCCGCTGCTCCGTCGACTACGCCGGTCGCCTGTCGGCACACCTCCCCCTCGCGACCCGGCTCCTCATGCTGAAGGCCGACGGCTCGCTGCTCGTCCACTCGGACGGCGGCAGCTACAAGCCGCTCAACTGGATGAGCCCGCCGTGCTCGATCGAGATCGGCGAGCCCTCCGAGGAGCAGGCGGAGGCCGGCATCGAGCAGGTCTGGACCGTCACCCAGAAGAAGACGCAGGACAAGCTCGTCGTCAGCCTGTACGAGGTGATCGCCGACGAGAACCACGACCTCGGCGTCGACCCTGGCCTCGTCAAGGACGGGGTCGAGGCGCACCTGCAGCAGCTCCTCGCCGAGCAGATCGAGCTCCTCGGGGACGGGCACACGCTCGTCCGACGCGAGTACATGACCGCGATCGGGCCGGTCGACATCCTGGCTCGTGACGACGCCGGCGCGAGCGTGGCCGTCGAGATGAAGCGCAATGCGGGCATCGACGCGGTCGAGCAGCTCACCCGCTACCTCGAACTCATGAACCGCGATCCGCTGCTCCGTCCGGTGCAGGGCGTGCTCGCGGCGCAGACCGTGGCACCGCAGGCCCGCACGCTGGCCGAGGACCGCGGCATCCGCGTGCTGGTCCTCGACTACGACGCGATGCGGGGCATCGAGGGCGGGCACACCCGCCTGTTCTGAGCGCGGACCGGCCTGGAGGCTCGGCTCGCCCCCGTCCGACGCGTCACGACCCGCAGGTGGGCCCGGTCCACCGCCCCGGTTAGGCTGGGCAGGTCATGACAAGCCCGTTCAGCGCCATCCTCTTCGACCTCGACGGAACCATCAGCGACTCGGCGCCGGGCATCCTGGAGAGCCTGACGTACACGTTCCGCAAGGTCGGCGTGCCCGTCCCGGACCACGAGACGCTGATGTCGTTCGTCGGGCCGCCGATCCTCGACACCTTCCGCGACGCGATGGGCATGGACCAGGAACTCGCGGACCGCACCCTCGCCGTCTACCGGGAGCACTACTTCTCGCACGGCGCCCTCGACTCCGCGATGTTCCCCGGCATCGACGTGGTCCTGCGCACCCTGCACGAGGCCGGACTGCCGATCTCGACGGCGACGAGCAAGCCAGAGACCCCGGCGACGTACATCCTCGACCACTACGGGCTGACCGGGGACATCGACATCATCACCGGCGCCAGTGACGACGAGGTCCGCTCCTCGAAGGCCGACGTGGTCGAGGAAGCACTGAAGCGCCTCGACGCCCGCGGGTTCGACATCTCGCGTCCGGTGCTCGTCGGCGACCGGCTGCACGACGTCGAGGGAGCCCGGGTGCACGGCGTCCCCGTGGTCTTCGCCGAGTGGGGGTACGGCTCCCCCGCCGAGGCCGACGGCACCATCGCCCAGGCAGCCACCCCGCTCGACCTGCTGCCGATCCTGCTCCCGGACGCCGCTGCGCCGGACGCGCCCACCGCCGACGCCAGCGCCCGTTCGTGACCCGCGCAGCCGCACTGCGCCGCGCCGGCTGGGTGCTGCCGGCGGCCATCGTGCTCGTCGCGCTGAACCTGCGCGGCCCCATCGTCGCCCCGGCGCCGGTGATCGGCGACATCCGGCTCGACCTCGGTCTGACGACCACCGTCGCCGGGCTCCTCACGACCATCCCGGTGCTGTGCTTCGCCCTCGCGACGCCGCTCGCGAGCTGGGTGATCGCGAAGGCGACCCCGGAACGGGCACTGTCCCTGTCGCTCGTGATCGTGCTCGCCGGAACCGTGCTCCGGTCGGTCCCGAGTGCCGCGGCACTGCTGATCGGCACCGCGGTGATCGGTATCGGCATCACCATCGGCAACGTGGTGATCCCCGTCGTCATCCGCCGGGACACCTCGCCGGAGCGCGTCGGGATCGTCACCGGCGTGTACACGTCAGCGCTCAACGTCGGGTCGATGCTGACGTCGCTCGCCACCGCACCGCTCGCATCCGTGTGGGGCTGGCCGGTCGCGATCGCGGTGTGGGGACTCCTCGCCGTGGTCGCCGGGCTGGCCTGGACATCCGCGGTCGGGGCACGGGCCGCGTGGATGCGCCCGGCGACCGGGACGCCGACCGAACCCGCGGTCGTGACCGGGCCGATCGACCAGGTCGTCGGGACCGGTGCGATCCGCGTGCCCTCCGCTGCCGCTGCCCGCCCGGCCAGGTGGGTGACGATCGGGCTCACGCTGGCGTTCGGCGGTCAGGCGTTCTCGTACTACGCGCTCACGGCGTGGATCCCGACGCTGCTGCACGACGAGATCGGCTTCTCGAAGGCGTCGTCGGGTGCGAGCTCGTCGGTGTTCCAGATCCTCGCGGTCGTCGGGGCGCTCGGCGTGCCCGTGCTCGCCTCCCGCTGGCGCCCCAGGGCGATCCTGTCCCTGGTGGCGTTCCTCTGGCTCGCGATGCCACTCGGGCTGCTGTTCGCGCCGCAGCTCTGGTTGCTGTGGTCGATCCTCGGCGGGGCGGCCCAGGGCGGCGGGATCACCGTCATCTTCATCATCATCGTGCGACTGGTGTCGACCGACGACGACGCCAGGAGGATGTCCGCGTTCGTGCAGGGCGGCGGCTACCTGATCGGGTCGGCTGGGCCGCTCGTCGCCGGGGCGCTGCACGACGCGACGAACGCCTGGACCGCGCCGCTGCTCGTCGTGCTCGTGGCCGTCCTGACCCTCGGCATCGTGGGGACCCTGTCCGCCCGCCGGGTGCCCTGACCCGCCGTCGGTTCGCGCCCCCGCACGAACATCGCGCCCCGTCAGGATCGGGCGCGATGTCCAGAGCGGGGCGCAACTCCGCGCCGGCGGGCGCGCAAGAAGCCGTCAGCCGACGCGCAGGACGTCCTGCAGCGTCATCGGCGCCCGCCCGGTGACCCGTTCGACGTCCCCTGAGACGTGCGCCAGCGCTCCCTCGGCGATCGCCGTGTAGGTGCTCACCCACGCATCGGCCTGCCACCGCTCCGGGTTCCACCGCGCGCGCGACGCGTAGGCCTCGTCGAGCGTCTCCGGGTGGTACGTCACCGTGCGGCCCCGCTCGGCGCTCACCGTCGCGGCCGCCTGCTCCAGGGTGATCGCCACGGGACCGGTGAGTTCGTAGGTCCGGTCGAGGTGCGCCGTCGGGTGCTCGAGCACCGCCGTCGCGACCCGTGCGACGTCCGCGCGAGCGACGGCAGCCATCGCACCGTCGCCGGCCGGCCCACGGATCACCCCGTCCTCGCCCACCAGGTCCTCGACGAAGTCCAGGTAGAAGTTGTCCCGCAGGAACGTGTGCGCCATGCCAGTGGCCCGGATCGCCTGCTCCGTCGCCCAGTGGTCGCGACCGAGCGTGAAGGTCGCATCCGCGGCCGCTCCCGAGAACGAGGTGTAGACGACGTGCCGGACACCGGCCGTCGCCGCCGCCCCGACGAAGGCGCGGTGCTGCGCCAAGCGGTCCTCGGCCTCTGCGGCGGAGACCATGAGCAGGACGTCGATGCCCTCGAGCGCGGTGCGCGCGGCGTCGACGTCGTCGAACGTCGCCACGGCGACGTCCGTCCCGGGCAGCGCAGGAGCCCGTGCGGCGTCACGGACGATCATCCGGAACGGCACGCCGTCCGCGGCGAGCGCGCGGGCGACGGCACCGCCGATGTTGCCGGTCGCGCCGGTGATGGCGATGGTCATGTCGGTTCCTTCGTTCAGGTGGTCAGGTCCGGACGATCCGGGAGGCTCGGCTCACCGTGGGAGCGACGCGTGCGGCGTTCACGCCGTCGACGTCGATCGCCCACCGAACGGCCGCCTCGTGGTCGCGGCCGTGCCGCATGTGCCGGCCGACCAGACGATCGACGCGGACCCCGTCGTCCACGACGCAGGACCACGTCTCGGTGAAGAGGTCGCGGAGCGCCGCCCACGGCTCGGTGTCGTCGAGCAGGTAGTTGCCCTCGGAGACCACGAGCGTGGCCGCCCGCGGCACGGCGATGCTGCCCGCAACGGGCTCGTCGACGCGGCGGTCGAAGTCCGGCGCCCAGACGACCGGTTCGTCAGCAGCCACGAGCCGCCGCACGAGCGCGACGTACCCGTCGGCGTCGAAGGTGTCGACCGCACCCTTGCGGTCGTGCCGGCCGAGCGAGTCGAGCGCGACGTTCGCCAGGTGGAAGCCGTCCATCGGGACCTGCACGGCCGTCCCGGGCCCGAACCGGTCGTCCACGGCGGCGACGACCCGTCTGGCCAGCGTGGACTTGCCCGCGCCCGGCGCTCCGGCGATGCCGAGCACCGCCCGACGCCCGGAGGACGCCAGTTCGACCGCACGCTCGACGGCCTCGTCGACCGATCCCTCCACAGGCACGCCCTCATCCTCGCAGAGTGGTTCACTGTCGGCATGGTCATCGATGCGACGAAGGCGTTCAGCGGGTTCTCGGTGCGGGACCCTGGAGAGGCGAAGGCGTTCTACACGGACGTCCTCGGCCTCGACGTCACCGAGGACCACGGCATGCTCTCGATCCAGCTCGGCGGCGGTCGCTGGGTGCTGGCGTACCCGAAGGGCCCTGCCCACGAACCCGCCGCGTTCACGGTGCTGAACTTCCCCGTGCCGGACGTCGACGCCGCGGTCGACGAGCTGGCCGCGAAGGGCGTCGAGTTCCTCCACTACGAGGGCATGACCGACGACAAGGGCATCAACCGCAAGGGCGGCCCGCTCATCGCGTGGTTCACCGACCCGTCCGGCAACGTCTTCAGCGTCATCGCCGAGTAGCGCAGCCCTCAGGCGGTGAGGGCTCCGGCCCAGCCGAGCGCGATGGGGACCACCAGGCCGTGCCGGTGGTGCGGGAGCTCGGCGATCGAGATCCAGTCCGCCCGCTCCGTCGACCCGTCGGCCTCGTCCCGGAGCTCGCCGCCGGTGATCGTCACCCGGAACACGACCTGCACGGCCTTCATCGGCCGGCCGTTCTCGTGCATCCGGCGTTCTGCGGGAACCAGGTGGTGCCGCACCCCGAGCAGGCCGCCGACCGAGACCTCGTACCCGGTCTCCTCCATGAACTCACGGACGACCGCCTGCTCGACGCTCTCGTCGTACTCGACCCCGCCACCGGGCAGCGCCCACGTCCCCGCCTCCGGGAACCGCTGCATGGCGAGCAGGACCCGACCCTCGTGCGTGACCACGCCGTACGCAGCGAGCCGGGTGTCGTAGTCCGTGTACTCCATGACCCGACCATCCCAGCATGCCGAGCCGGCGCACGCATGCCGCGCCGAGCCTCCCGGCCGTCCCGGCGACCACGCAGCCGACGCGACGTCCGGGGTGACGGCTATCGTGATCGCCATCCGGACCGGAGGGACGGCGTGCGATGACGACGACGGACACGACCCGTGGGCAGATCACGTTCCGACCGGGGAACGAGGTGCCCTGGAGCGACCTCGACCTGGTCTTCGGCGAGCGAGGCAATCCGGGGACGTGCCACTGCCAGTGGCTGAAGCTGCTCGACCGCGCGTTCACGGACATGCCGAACGACGAGCGCACCAGGCGCTTCCGGGCCGAGGTCGGCTGCGACGACCCGAGCGCGCGCGACACGACGGGCATCGTTGCCTACCGTGACGGCGAGCCCGTCGGCTGGGCAGCCGTCGAGCCCCGACCCGCGTTCGTGCGGCTCCGGAAGACCCGGGTGCCGTGGTCCGGTCGTGACGAGGACCGCGACGACGACGGTGTGTGGGCGATCGCCTGCTTCGTGGTCCGCAAGGGGTTCCGACGGCAGGGCGTGAGCCGCGCGCTGGTCGTCGGCGCCGCGGAGCACGCCAGACGGAGCGGGGCGAGAGCGGTCGAGGGGTACCCGATGCAGTTCGCCGAAGGGAAGGACGACATCTGGGGCGAGCTCTTCGTGGGCGCGCGGTCGGCCTTCGTCGATGCCGGCTTCCGTGAGGTCACGCACCCCACCGTGCGGCGGTACGTGATGCGGCTCGAGCTGGACTGACCCTCCCGCGCCCTCGTTCTGGGGCGATGCCGAGGTCGATGATCCGGGCGATACTCCGGTGTGCTCCACACGAACGCCACGGTCCCCGTGCTCCATGCCCCCGCCGACGGTCCCGTCGAGGCGATGCTGTTCTTCGGCGTCGGGTCCTCGGACGAGCCGGTCCGACTGGCCGGCATCACCCACCTGGTCGAACACCTCGCCGTCCGCCGCGCACTGCCGATCGCGGCTCCCCACAACGCGACCACCGACGACTGGGCGACGATCTTCTCCGTGACCGCGAGCACGGCCGAGGAGGCCCTCGCCGGCATCGTGCGCATGGCGGACGCTGTCGGGTCGCTGGTCGACGTCACACCGGCCGAGGTCGAGCACGAGCGGAAGATCCTCGCGGGCGAGGACCGCCTTCGGTACAGCGAGCAGGTCCCGTCGATCCACACGGTCCGCTTCGGCCCGACGGGTCCTGGTCGTGCCGGTGCCGGGTGGGCAGCGACCCACGGCATCAGCGCCGAGGACGTCCGGGCGTGGGTGCAGCGCTGGTTCGTGGCGGAGAACGCGGTCGTCACCGTCGCCGGAGGCCCGGTGCCGGCTGATGCCCTGACGGTCCAGCTGCCGTCCGGTCGGGCAGCAGGTCCCGTGCCCTCGTGGTCCGGTCCGGTCCGGGGTGGCGTCGTGGTGGAGTCCGGGCTCAGCGGCGCCGCGCTCTCGGTGCTCGTCCCGGCGGAGCACGCGCAGCTGCTCGACGCGGTGTTGGAGCACGAGGTCTTCCGGGCCCTCCGACTCGACGCAGGGCTCACCTACTCGGTCGACGGCTCGTTCGTCGAGGTCGACACCGCCTCGAGCACCGTCGTCGTCACCATCGACCCTGCCGTCGAGGACCTCGCCGCAGCGGTCGACCTGCTCGTCGCGACCGTCCACCGGGTCGCCGAGGTCGGACCGAGCGAGGAGTCCATCGCCACGATCGATGCTGCGCGCGCCCTCAACCACCTCGACAGCGGGACCCGTGCAGATCGGCAACTGACCGATGCCGCGCTGTCCCGCCTCCGTGGACTCCGCCGTGCGACGCCGATCGACCACCCGGTGTCCGCCGACGAGATCGCCGGGCTCCGGACGGCGCTCCGAGCGGCCCTGCCGGGGCTCATCGTGTGCGTCGACGAGGACGCGGAGCTCCTGGACGACGAGCCCGGCGCCCCGGATGCCGGCCTCCGCGCGGTCGCCGCCCGGCACGGTCTCGTGGTCGACGAGCGAGCTCCGGGGCGTCCGGTCTAGGATGCCCGCCACCTCACGAGGTCGTCGTCGAGCAGCACCTACCGGGACGCCTTCCTGCCGGGGTGGGCGAGCGTGCGGGTCCGGTTGGACGGAACCGACCTGGTCCTGCTCCCCCGCCGCGGCGACGCCCGGGTCATCGATCTGTCCGGCGTGTCCGTCGTCGGGACCCGAGGTGATGACGGCCTCACGATCGTGGATGCCGACGGGTTCGTGTTCCAGATCCGACGCGACGAGTGGTGGCAGGGACGACGGCTGATCGCGGCGGTCCGTTCGGCCACGCCCGCGGAGCTCGTCCGACCGTTCACCACGTGATCCCCCTCCTGCTCCGCGCGCCGGTCGTGGTGCGCATCGGGAACTCGATGGCCGGACTCGCCCTGGGTCTCTGCGCCGTCGCGGTCCTCGCCTCGACCGTGCCCACGTGGTGGGGTGACGCCGAGTTCGCGGTGGCCTGCAGCCCCGTCGCCGCCGCGGTGGGGTACCTCGTGGTCCGGGCCTGGCGTCTCGGAGTACGGTGCGAGCCGGATGTCCTGGTCGTCCGGGGATGGTTGTGGTCACGGCGCATCCCCTGCAGCGCCGTCACCGAGGTGCCCCGCGATCCGGCGGGGACGCTGTTCGCCCCCGGTGTCTCCTGGCGGCACGGCGGCAGGCGTCGATGGACACCGCTGACGGCCTTCTGGGTGTCGAGCGACCCGTTCGGCCTGGTGTTCCCTGCGGCCGAGGACGCCCTCCGGCTCCTGCGGCTCTGGTCGGCACCCGTCGACGACCGCTAGACCTGCTGGACCGCTCCCCAGCCGACGCGCATCCGTGCGACCGCGCGGTCGAAGCCGGGCAGCAGGTCGACGTCGTCCCGGAGGAGCGACTGCAGCTGCAGCCCTTCGTACAGCGCGAGGAGCTGTTCGGCGCCGTGCCGTGCAGAGGAACCACTCGACTCGCGACCGGCGATGACGTCGCGGGCGAGGGCGAACGTGAGGTCCTCGAAGGACGTCGTGTACTGCTTCCGGAACCACCCCGCCGCTGCGTGCGAGGGGTTCGACGCCGCACTCAGCAGGGCGAGGCGCAGACGGACGAGTGCAGGGTCGCCGAGCCCCGTCTCGAGTCGGGCTCGGACGTACGCGACGGCACCGTCCTGCTCCGCGATGGACCGGAGCGCTGCACGCTGGGCGTTGTTCCAGCGGTCGATCACGGCGACGACGAACAGCTCCCACACCGGGTACACCCGACGGAACTCCTCGACCGTGATGTCGGCGTGGACGGCGACCTCGGCCGGCCCGACCTCGTGGAAGTCGGCCGCACGGTAGGCGAAGATCCCCGCCGCGACGATGTGTGCGCGGAGGTCGAGGTCGTCGGTCGCGGGCATGAGGTCGATTGTCCGGCTCGGCGATGTGCCGCGCGACCGCCAGTTCTGGGGACGCGCGTCCTGTGTCACAAAATCCTATTTGTATATGTGATATTTGTAGTATCCTTGGGCTACCCGACCGAGGAGCTTGCATGTCAGAGGCACTTCTCTCGCGCAGAGAGCTGCGCGAGCGCCGCGCCCGCGCCGAGTCTGCGCAGCCCACCCGCACGGTCGACGCGTGGGCTCGCTCGGCGACGGCGGCACCGGCCGGAGACGTCGAGCCGAGGCCTGTGGGAGCGACCGGCTGGACGAGGGCCGCCCCCGCATCCACCGCGGACGTGCCCGCCTCGGCAGCGCTCCCGTCACCGTCGACGCAGCTGTCCATCCCTCCCGTGCCGGTGTCCACGGCGCAGCCGGCGCCGATCGTCGTGACATCGCCGACGCCGGTCCCCGCCTCCACGACGCCGCCAGCCACATCGGTCTCGGTCCCCGTCCCGACGACCCCGTCGGCCGCACCCGCCCCCGTCCCGACGACCCCGTCGGCCGCGCCGTCGCTGCGCCCGTCGACACTGCCGGTGCTGCCGCCGCCGCTCGACCGCGAGATCCGATCCGACCATGCGCCTCTCCCCGGAGTGCAGGAGGCGCCGGCCGTGGCCCGGACGGCATCGCCGACGGCCGGCACGACGACCGAGCCGCCGACCGCGCCACCTTCGTCCCCGACTCCGCTCCCGCACCCGGACCCCGTGTCGGCTCCGGCAGCTCGCACGGCGCCACCGACGTCCCCGACGGCGGCCGTCGAGTCCGCCGTGTCCGATCCGCCGCCTCGGCGCGCCGGTACGCGCCCGCGAGCAGCCGACCCACAGCGCGACACCGACGGTGGGACCGGGACGTTGCGCAGCTCGGTGACCGAGGTCGTGCGCGACGTGGTCGGGCTCGGCTCCCGCGGTGGCCGTCGCTCCTGGGTGCGGACCATCCAGATCCTCGTCGCTTCGGCGACCGTGCTCACCCTCGCCGTCGGCCTCCGATCGATCTTCGCGCCGGTGAGTGCGAGCAGCACCCCCGCGTCGGCCACCTTCCCGCAGGCCGTGGCGGCTTCGACTGCCGAGCGTTTCGCCGAGGTGTACTTCACGTGGGACGAGTCGGACCGACAGGCGCGGACAGAGGCCCTCTCGCAGCTGATGGTCGGCGGCACGCCCGGTCAGGCCGGGTGGGACGGGAAGGGAACCTCCACCGCTGGCGCGGCCCGTGCCGCTGGCTTCACCTACGTGGACGCCTCGCACGCGATCGTGACGGTCGTCGTGCCGGTGACGACGCCGGATGCCGACGGAACCGACGCGACCTCGACGATGTCGCTCCAGGTCCCCGTCACGGTCGTCGGCGCCCGCGTGTGGGTTTCCGGGCTCCCAGCGTCGGTGGGTGTCCCAGCCGCGGCGCCGACCGGCACAGCGTCGTCCTTCCGCCTCGATGCGCAGACGAGCGCGCGCTCGCGCCCAGCTGTCGCGAAGTACTTCGCAGCGCTCAGTCGTGGCGACGTCGCGCTCTCCGAGACCGGGAACGCCTCCACCGGCCTCGACGGCACGCTCCAGTACACCGAGCTGCTCGACTGGCGGGTCGAGCGTGGCGGCGACGACCAGCGAGTCGGGTTCGCCGAGGTCCGGTGGGCGACGCCGGGCGGCGCCGTTCTCGACCAGGAGTACCGACTCGTCATCTCGAGGAACGGGTCCGGCTGGCAGGTCCGCGCAGCGACCGCCTCCGTCCCGACCGACTGACCATGACCACACTCGAAGGATCTGCGATGCTCTCCACGCACACAGGCGAACCGCCTGCCATCACCGTCCACATCTCCCAGTCCGGGCTGCTGACGATGGGCGGGTACGACCACACCGAGACGTCGTCGCACGCCTCGCCCGAAGCCGCACGGGAAGCAGCGCTCGACATCGTGACGGAGCTCGCCAGGCAGTCCGGGCACCCCGTTCGCCTGCACACCACCGGCGCCGAAGGGAACTGGCATCTCGTCGTCGCATCGGACGGGTCGGTCGAGATCGACGAGATGCCCGCGGTCGCCGCTCCGACCACGATCGACACCACCGCATCGGTGGGCACGACGGACACGATCGACCTGACCGAGCGGACCGCGACCGTGAGTACCCCACCGTCCGCCCCGGTCGTCGAGACCATCGCGATGCCCGTCGCCCCCGAGCCAGACCCCCTGCCCGAGCCGGTCGACCTCCCCGATCCCATCGAACCGCTCCTGCCTCCCATCCCACCGTCCCCATCGATCCCCTCGGCTCCCGCAGCTGCACCAGAACCACAGGCAACACCGGAACCGTCGGCAGGACCGGAGTACCCAGCACTACCGGAACCCCCGGCAGCGGCGGAGCACCCGGCAACACCTGAACCCCCGGCAGCGGCGGAGCACCCGGCTGAGGCGACCAGCGTCGAGTCGACCGACACGGCGCCGGTCAACGCCGGATCGCCGTCCGAGACGGAACTCGACGAGATCGAGTCGCTCGAACGCACGATCGTGAGCACGCGACGCCGCACCGAACCGGTCAGTCGGGCCAAACTCTTCACGAGCACCGGGACCATCCTCGACGTGTCCGGGTCGGGCGTCCTCGGCCGCCGACCGCTCGGGGTGGAGAACCCGGTGCGGTTCGACGACCCCACGCGGAGCGTCTCGAACGCCCACCTGCGCTTCACCGTGGACGGAGCCGGACTGAACGTCGAGGACCTCGCTTCGGCGAACGGCACCACCGTGGTACGAGAGGGCACCAGGCAGCAGTGCCACCCCGGCACGACCGTCCCGGCTCCCCGCGGTTCACGGGTCGACATCGGCGACCAGTTCTTCGTCGTCGCGTGACCGGCGGACGAGACGGCGTGCTCGATGCGACGCCGGCGAACGGGTGGGTCCGGCCGGCGCCGGGTCCCTGGCGGGGGTCGCGCGCTCCGCGACACCGCCCGAGCGCCCGGCCGCGGCAGAAAGTCGGCGCTGGGATCGTCTCGCTCATCGCGGAGTTGCTCATCATCGCGGGCGCCGTCACCGGGCTGTACGTGGTGTGGACCGGCTGGTGGACCGACGTCGTGGCGAACCAGCACCAGACCTCCCTGGTGAAGGACCTCGGGCAGACCAAGGCGAAGCCGACCGTCGGGACCGAGCACCGCGGCACGGCACCCGTCCTCGCGGAGCCGCCGAACGTCACGGACGTCTTCGGCACCATGCAGATCCCGCGCTTCGGAGCCGACTACAACCGTCCCATCGGCGAGGGCACGAACCGCGAGAAGGTCCTCAACACCATCGGACTCGGCCACTACCAGGACACCGCGATGCCCGGCGCCGAAGGCAACTTCGCCGTCGCCGGCCACCGCGTCACCTACGGCAAGCCGCTCAACCAGATCGCCGAACTCACGACCGACGATGCGATCGTCGTCCGCGTCACCGACAAGGCCACGAACTTCGACGTCTGGTACGTCTACAAGGTCACCGACAGCCAGATCGTCACACCCGACCACATCGAGACGATCGCACCCGTCCCGAACAAGCCCGGCGTCCAGCCCACCGCCGACGACCGCTGGCTGACGCTCACCGCCTGCCACCCGATGTGGTCCGCCAAGGAGCGCTACATCACCCACGCCAAGCTCGACTACTGGATGCCCGCGTCCGAGGGGACGCCGAAGGAACTCTCGGAGACGCCCAAGTGATCTTCCCGCTCGTGTGGCGACTCCTGCCCGGCCCGACCGCCCTCAAGGTCCTCGAACTGATCGTGCTGCTCACCGCACTCGTGTTCGTCCTCTTCACCTGGGTGTTCCCCTGGGTCGCAGCCGACATCCTGCCCCCACCCGACGGCACCGTCGACACCGGCGGGGGGCCGTGACGGTTCAGCCGCGGTCGAACACCAGCGTCTCGTCGTCGCGGGCAGTGACGCGACCGGTCCGCGCGAACTCCGCCCAGATCGCCCGCACACCCGGGCCGCGACGCTCGACCTCCGGCCAGTCCCGCTCGGGCACGAACCGGCTGCCGGCCCACGCCTCCTTGCGTCCCAGCAGCAGCGGCAGGTCGCTCATGTGCACCGCCCCGGTCGGCTGCGCGGTCGCGCCGCGGAGCAGCCGGTAGACGGTCGCGCGCCCGCCGCCCGACCGGTGCCGCTCCGCGAACGCCCGGGCATCACGCCCGTAGATCACCTCGGTCAGCGGCCGGACGAGCCACCACCGCACGAGCGACCGCGCGACCCGGTTCCGAACGATGCGCTTGAGTCCAGGGAGCACGGGCACGTACATCCCGGCCTCGTCCGAGCCCGACCCGATGAGCACGTCGACGTCTGGTGCGACCCGCCGCCAGGCCTCGGCGAGGTCACGTTCGGCCGGCAGCGGCGCGAACCCGTACTGGGTGCCGTACGGCATCCCGCCGCGGAGCCCGTACCGGCCGCCGACCCTGCTGCCGCGGGCCTGTCGCTCGTACAGCTCGTCGAGCGAGGTGTCCGCCGACATCGGCCCCACCGCCTCGACCATCGCACGGCTCATCCGCGCACGTCCGCGCGAGAGCCCGAGCGGTGCGCTCTGCACGATCGCCCTGCGGAAGAGCCCTGCGGTCCCCTCGCTGATCATCAGGTGCGCGATCGCGTCCCCTCCGGCGGACTGCCCGAAGAGCGTGACGAGGTCGGGGTCGCCGCCGAACGCGGCGATGTTGTCGTGCACCCACCGGAGCGACGCGACGAGGTCGAGCAGCCCGAGGTTCGCCGGGATCCGTTCCCCGTCGCCGAGGAACCCGAGCACCCCGAGCCGGTACGTCACCGTCACGACGACGACGCGTTGCTCTCGGACCAGGTCGTACGGGTCGTTGATCGGGACGTCGCCGCCACCGATGACGTACGAGCCACCGTGGATCCACACCATGACCGGCAGTCGCTCGTCGGGGCCGAGGTCAGCCGGGATCGTGATCGAGAGCGCCTGGCAGCGTTCGTCGACCTCGGCATCGACCTCGTGGAGCAGCTGGTCGACGACCGTCGCGGAGGGCTGCGGGGCCACCGGTGCCGGGAAGTCCGCGTGGAACACGTCCGCGAAGACGGGCATCGGCTCCGGCGGCCGGAACCGCGCGGCCTGCGCGTACGGCACGCCGAGCACCCGGATGACGTCGCCGTCCCGTGATCCGCGGATGCGTCCTGCTGGGCTGTCGTAGGTCACGGTGGCGGCGTCGAGCATCAGTCCACGCTAGCCCTGGAGGCTCGGTGCGGCCCCGGTGCGTCGGTCCCGGCGCTCCGCGCCGGGCGGAGCGACCCGGACGCCGCGAAGGCCGCGACGAACAGCACCGCGACGAGCCACAGCGCCGACAGCGCCCCGAGGTGAACGGCGATGGCACCGATGACGGGCGGTCCGGCGAAGTTCGCGAAGTACCCGATGGACGCCACGACACTCACGCGGGCGGCCGGGTTCGGGCCGCTCTGCGCCGCGGCCGACATCCCCAGCGGGAACCCCATCGAGACGCCGACCGCCCACAGGACCACACCGATCAGGGTGAGCCACCACGTGCCGCCGACGATGAACAGGATCGCCCCGAGGATGCCGAGCGCAGTCGTCCAGCGCACGGTCCGGACCCGACCGAGCCGATCGACCACGGGACCGGCGAACACTCGGGTCGCCGCCTCGGACACCGCGAACACGGTGAAGAACAGCGCGCCGACGGTCGCGGACTGCCCGTGCCCGTCGGTGGTGGCGAGCGCGAGCCAGTTGTTGGCCGATCCCTCGCCCAGCTCGACGCCGAGCATGACGACACCGATCATCAGCAGGCGGACGTCCGCCCAGCCCCTGGCCCAGGCGCGGATGCGCTGCCCGGGTGTCAGCGTGTCGTCGTGCTCCTCCGCGCGGGTGCCGTCCGGCACCGCGCGCATGGCGACCACGCCGACCACGAGCAGGACCGCGGCCTCCACGACCAACTGGGTGGAGACCGTGATGCCGAGTGCCGAACAGAGTGCGGCGATCCCGGCACCGAGCGCCGCGCCTCCCGACCATGCGGCGTGCATCAACGGGAGCAGCGTGCGGCCCGCGAGGGCCTCGATGGCCGTGCCCTCGACGTTCGCCATCACGTCGAGGGAGCCGATCCCGGCACCGGCGACGACGAACGCGACGGCGGCGAGCGGTGCGGAGTGCAGCGCCGCCGCGATCCCGAGCACGGCGATCGCGACGGGGACGAGCACGACGACGGCCGTCAGGGCCCGCCGGCCGCCGAGTCGCCGCAGCAGCGGCGCGGCGGAGAGCAGGCCACCGATCGACCCGATCGTGACGCCGCCGAGCATGAGCCCGATGGTGCCGGTGTCGACGCCGAGCTCCGCACGGATCTCGGGGAGCCGGGGCCCCCATGCGGCGAGGCTGATGCCGCCGAGGCCGAACGCGACGATGATCGCGTTCCGCCACCGGGCGAGGTGCCTGCGGTCCACGTCGACCGTCGGGTTCGTCATGACGCCAGAAGCTATCAGCGCACGCGCTTGATCGGGATCACGACGAGCGCGCCGATGATGGCCACGATCCCGGCCGCCCAGCACATGAGCTCGTAGTTGTCCGGCGTGCCACCGGTGCCGAACTTCAGGAAGAACAGCGACGCAGCAGGGGCGAGCGACTGCGGGAGCGCGTTCGCGATGTTGATGACGCCGAGGTCCTTCCCTGGCCGGTCGGCGTTCGGCAGGACGTCGACGACGAGGGCGGTGTCGATCGCCGAGTAGATGCCGTAGGCGAAGCCCATGATGATCTCGGCGACGTAGAACCCGTGCACGGTGTCGGCGTGCGCGAGGACGACCAGCCCGACGGCGAACAGCGCGGTGGACCCGCCGACGAAGACCTTGCGGCGGCCGAGCCGGTCGGACAGCCAGCCGGAGAGCGCGGCACTGACGAGCAGGGCGATCGTGTACAGCAGCACACCGAACGCGACGGCCGCGGTCGCCTCCTTGTCGCTCGTGATCCCGATGTGCTCCTTCATGTAGAGCAGGCGGTACGTCGTGAACATGAACGTCGCGAAGATGATCAGGAAGCGCGACCACCAGGCGAAGGCGAAGTCCGGGTTCTTGATCGGGTTCGTCCAGAACGAGGAGATCAGGTTGACGAAGGTGAACTTCTTGAGCTTGTACGTGGGCAGGTCGTCGCGGGCGACGACCGCGTAGACCACGACGAGGACGATCGCGAGGATGCCGGGCGCGATGAACAGCACCGGCAGGTTCGCGACGAAGAACACCGACAGGTAGGTCCCGGCGAGGACGGCGATGTTCTGCGCGAGCGCGATGATGCTCGACGACTTCCCGCGCTGGAACTGCGGCACGTTGTCGGCGAAGCTCGCGGTCAGGGTCGCCAGCACGGTGTTCGCCGAGAGCTGCGCGAGGAGCCATCCGAGAGTGAGCTGCGTGGTGTCCGGGGCGAACGCGATCCACGCGAGGGCGATCGCGAACACGACGACGCCGGTGAGCATCCACGGGCGACGACGTCCCCAGCGGGTGCGAGTCCGGTCGGACAGCGCGCCGGCGAGCGGGTTCATGATGAGTGCACCGAACGCGCCGATCGGCAGCACCGAGCCGATGACGTTCGCCGCGTCGGACCCGACCAGCGCCTCGGCCTTGAGCTGCATGCTCACGTACACGGGTGCCATGAGCGCGACGAAGAGGCCGAACTGCCCGAGGAACAGCGCGATCTGGTAGCCGATCCCGACCCGCATCGTGCTGACCGGCTGGGTGATGCCCTCTTCCGGGTGCAGCAGGACGGGTGTCTCCGCGGGTTCGGGTGTGCTCATGACGCCTCCTTGAGTCGATGAAAACCGTGCTTCGCAAGGTTTTTCCAGACGCGAGCATACATCGGGACGTCAGGACATGAGGACGGGGCCGCAACAGACCGTCGCAAAAACTGCACACCGGATGGTTTTTCGGGTAGCGTCGTACCCGATCTCGCCGCGGAGCATCGCGTCCCGGCGGGTCGAGAACGCCCGAGCCAGGACCGAAGGAGCCTCTGCAATGCCCACCACCTCTGTGCAGCTGTACTCGCTGCGCGACGCCATCGCCGAAGACCTCGACAAGGCGATCGCTCGCGTCGCCGAGATCGGCTACGAGAACGTCGAGCCGTACGCATTCGTCGAGCGCGCCGCCGACCTCGAGCGCGCCTTCGCCGCCACCGGCCTGAAGGCCCCGTCCGGTCACGTCGCCGTCATCGACGCCGAGGACACCGCCCCGATCTGGGACGCGGCGGAGCGCCTCGGCATCACGACCGTCATCGACCCGTTCATCCCGACCGATCGCTGGCAGACCGCCGACGACGTCGCGAAGATCGCCGAGCGCGTCAACGTCCTGACCGCCGAGGCGGCCTCGCGTGGCCTGCAGTTCGGCTACCACAACCACCAGTGGGAGTTCACGAACAAGGTCGACGGCAAGACCGTCTACGAGCACTTCGTGTCGCAGATCTCGCCCGAGACCGTGCTCGAGGTCGACACGTTCTGGGCGACCGTCGGTGGCGCCGACGCCCCGGCCGTGCTGCAGTCCCTCGGCGACCGCGTCGTCGCGATCCACGTGAAGGACGGCAAGGTCGACGGTGACATCCTCACCGCGCTGCCCTCCGCCGAGAGCGCCCTCATCGTCCCCGAGGCACTGCAGCGGGCGTTCGAGAACCAGAAGCCGGCCGGACAGGGCGACGTCGACGTGGCGGGCATCCTCGCCGCGGCGCCGCAGGCCATCCGCGTCGTCGAGTTCGACGCCTACGCCGGCGACGTCTTCGAGGGCATCACCGAGTCCCTCGCCTGGCTCAAGGCGAACGACACCGCGGGGAGTGCCGCGTGAGCCGCGTCGGAGTCGGCATCATCGGTGCCGGGAACATCTCGGACCAGTACCTGACGAACCTCACCCAGTTCGCCGACGTCGAGGTCCTGATGGTCGCCGACCTCATCCTCGAGCGCGCGGCGTCCCAGGCCGAGAAGTACGGCGTCCCGGCGTCCGGCACGGTCGAGGAGCTCCTCGCCCGCGACGACATCCAGATCGTGGTGAACATCACGATCCCGGCCGAGCACGCCAAGGTCGGCCAGCAGATCATCGCCGCCGGCAAGCACACCTGGAGCGAGAAGCCCGTCGCCACCAACGCGGAGGACGCGCAGGCCCTGCTCGCCGCCGCCTCGGCAGCAGGCGTCCGCTACGCGACCGCACCGGACACCGTGCTCGGTGCCGGGATCCAGACCGCCATCCGGGCCATCGCACGCGGCGACATCGGCACGCCGCTCACCGCGACGACGATGTTCCACGTGCCGGGCCCGGACCAGTGGCACCCGGACCCCGAGTTCCTGTACGCACAGGGCGCCGGTCCGCTGTTCGACATCGGCCCGTACTACGTCACGACGCTCCTGCACGCGTTCGGTTCCGCCTCGCGCGTGCAGGCCGTGTCGTCGAAGTCCCGCGAGACCCGCGTGATCGGCTCCGGCCCCCGCGCCGGCACCGAGTTCGCCGTCGAGGTGCCCACGCACCACGCCGCGCTCATCTCGTTCGCGGGCGGACAGTCGGCGCAGACGACCCTGTCGTTCCAGCACGCACTGCCCCGCAACGGCTTCGTCGAGATCAACGGCTCCGAGGGCACCATCGTGCTGCCGGACCCGAACGTCTTCGACGGCGACAGCACCCTGTGGACGCTCGGCAAGGACGAACCGACCACCCTGGCGCACAAGGGCTCCACCTGGGGCCGTGGCACGGGCGTCGTCGAGCTGGCCCGCGCGATCGCCGAGGGCCAGCCGGAGCGCGCCTCCGG
Source organism: Curtobacterium sp. 9128 (assembly GCF_900086645.1). NCBI lineage: Bacteria > Bacillati > Actinomycetota > Actinomycetes > Micrococcales > Microbacteriaceae > Curtobacterium > Curtobacterium sp. 9128. The sequence continues at coordinate 638,372 of NZ_LT576451.1, read as the reverse complement.
CGCCGTGGCGTCGCACGCGCTGGACGTCATGCTCGGCATCCGCGACGCTGCCGAGTCGGGCCAGGCCGTCGAGATCACCTCGTCGATCGACCCGATCCAGCCGCTCCCCGAGGACTTCGACCCCGCTGCCGCGGTCCTCGCCGAGGGCGTGAACGCGTAGCCCTCCGCGAGGGAACAGAAGACGTCGGGTGCCCGTGCGGCACCCGACGTTTTCTGTTCCCTCGGCGTCACGGGCGCGAGCGCGGGCGCGCGAGCGCGCGTGCGCGCGCAGCACGTCACCCGGCGGGCGGGACGATCTGCTCGAGCAGGTGCAGCACACGTTCGCCGTCGACCGCCTCGGGGTCGAGCAACCACTGGACCTGCAGGCCGTCCGACGCCGCGATGCTCAGTGACGCGAGGTCGACCGGATCGAGGTCGGCCCGGATGCGCCCGAGGTCCTGGTCACGGCGGATGAGTTCAGCGAGTTCGCCCCGCAGACGCGCGAACCGCTCGCGCATGAAGTCCCGCGTCGACGGGTGCCCCTCACCGACGGCGTCCGCCGCGAGCGTCGTGTAGAGCTGCACGAGCCCAGGGATCTCGCGGTTCCGGCCGGCACTCTCGCGCATGTCGCCGATCGCGGACTGCAGGCGGTCCGGGGCGCCCTGTTCGCGGACCTCGTGCTCCCGGTAGACCGCCAGCAGGAGTTCATCGCGCGACGGGAAGTAGTGCCGGAGCGCCGCGTGCGTGATGCCGAGCGCGTCAGCCACCGACCGGAGCGACGATGCGTCGACCCCCTGCTCGGCCACCATCCTGATCATCTCGTCGAGGATCTGGACCCGCCGCTCCGCGCCCTTGCGGTACCCGCGCCGAGGCACGGTCCCGGCGTCGTCGGCAGAGGTCATGCAGACAACTTACCGCTGGAAGGTTTCAGGCGCTGGTGTCGTCCACGGTGTACTCGTCGGCTGGCTCCGGAACCGCCTCGGCGAGGGCGTCCACGATCCGCCCGAGGGCCTCGGCGACCACCTCGTTGTCGGCGGCCGGCAGCCCGTCGAGCACGCGCACGACGATCTCGTGGAACTGTGCGTACGAGTCGTCGATCTTGGTCGCCACCTGGTCGGTCGGTTCGAGGAACTGCGCCCGACGGTCGGTGGGGTGCGCGGTCCGGACGATGTCGCCCTTCTCCACGAGGCCGTCGACGATCTTCGTCACCGAGGCGTTGGACACCCCGAGCATCACCGCGAGGTCCTTCGGTCCCATCGCACGGCTGTCCCGGTGCGCCTGCAGCAGGTACCGGACCGCGAGGAACTCGTTCTTCGACAGGCCACTCTCGATGCGCGCGTGCTCGATCTGCTGATCCTCGGCGTGCTGCAGCCGGAGGATGGCGTCGACGGCCAAGCGGGCGGCCTTCGATCGGGGTGCTCGCGAGTAGAGGTGGACGTGCTCTCGGCGGACGACAGTCAACGGCATGTGGTCATGAACTCCGGGTTCTCAGGCCTGCGGCAGGGCGAAGAAGTCCGCGTAGGACGGCTCGGCCCGCTTGGAGAGGAGCGACGGGTCCTCGATCCGAGCGGTGACGTAGGCGGCGATGACCGCTGGGTCGGTGAGGCCCGCGCGAGGGTGGGTGCCGAGGAGACCGGTGCCCCACTGAGCCCCGTGGTACGTGCTGCGCATGCCTGGTTCCACCTTCCTGGTCGTCTTCCCGTCCGAGTTGGACGACGAAAGTGTTTCACAACGTGAACGGTTAGAGCAACTGACAATCCAGGTCCTGTACGTTTCGCGCACCGAACTGCACGGCGCACTGAACGACCGGTTGTCCGACCGAGGGATAGCGTGGCGACGTGGATCTCCAACTCACGGACCGTGTCGCACTCGTCGTCGGGGGCAAGGGGTACATCGGCAGCGCCGTCGCCGATCGACTCCGGGCCGAGGGAGCGACGGTCGTCGTCGCCTCGCGGAGTGCGACGGACGACGACGGCGTCGCGATCGACACCGCGGACCAGGCCTCGGTCGACGCCGGTGTCGCCTCGGTCATCGCGCAGCACGGGCGCATCGACGTGCTCGTCGTCACCGCGGCGCCGAGTGCCGGGACCCTCGACCCGGCGAAGAAGTCCGACCCTGATCAGATCGCCCGGGCCGTCGACGGCAAGGCGCTCGGGTTCCTGCGGGTCGCGAACGCCGTGCTGCCCGGACAGCGCGAGGCGGGTTTCGGACGCGTCGTCGTCGTGAGCGGGCAGAACGCCTACTTCTCCGGCAACATCACCGCGTCGCTCCGGAACACCGCAGTCAGCGTCATCGCGAAGAACCTCGCCGACGAGGCAGCCGGCTCCGGTGTGACGGTCAACGTCGTCAACCCGGGCACGGTGACGGACGAGCCGGCTGCCGAGGTGCAGCGCGGGTCCGGTGGCGAGTCCAGCCCCCAGCAGATCGCCGACCTGATCGCGTTCCTGTCGTCGCCGCTGTCCGTGGTGTCCGGCGAGTCGATCTCGATCGCGCACCGCGTCCTCGGTTCCGTCGCGATCTGACGCACGGACCCCACGACAGGAGGCTCGGCGCACGTCGTGCGCCGAGCCTCCTGTCCGGTTGGTGGAGCGATCAGATCCGTTCGCGGCGGCGGCGCGCACCGGCGCGCAGCGCGGCACCGAGGAGCAGCGCGAGGAGCGCTGCCACGGCGAGCGGGCCGGTGGACGCCGACCCCGTGTAGGCGAGCTCGGCGGCCGGGTGCGCCGCGGTCGGTGCCGGCGCGGGGACGCCCGGCCGGGCCGCGACGGGCGCTGCCGGCGTGGTCGGATCCGTCGGCGACACGACTGCCGTCGGGCTGACCTCGACGAGGACCGACGCCGTGACGTCGCCGACGGTCGCGGTGAGCACGTGCGGCGAGGCGTGGCGGAACGTCACCGCGTCCCCGTCGATCACGTCACTGTCGACGCTCGAGGTGAGGACGAGTCCGTCGAGCGACTCCAGTTCGTTGCCCCACTCGTCGAGGCCGGCGGCCAGGACGTGGATCGTGGAACCCTGCTTCGCGGTGACCGCCCCGTCGACCTCACCGGTGCCGGTCGTGGCGAGCGTGAGCTCGGCGAGCGGACCGGCGACGACGTCGATCGTCAGGGTCGTGACCGACGGGATCCCCACGCCGTTGTCCGCGGTGAAGCGGAGGACGTGGTGGCCGGCCTCGGTCGGGATCCCGGAGACGACCCCGGTCTCGGCGTCGAACTCGAGCCCGGTCGGCAGGTGTCCGTCGAGCGTCAGCGTCGGCCGCGGTGAACCCGAGACGTCGAGCTGGTAGCGGAACGGCTCTCCGGCGGTGACCGTGGTCGGCAGGGTGCCACCCGGGGTGACGACCGCGGGGGTGCCGACGACGGCGCGAGTGCCGGCCGACGTGACCGTCAGGGGCTCCCAGCCGGTGAGCTCACCGGTCGCCGCGACGGTGAGCACGTGGCCCAGGTCGGCGTCGGTCGGCGTGTAGCCCGCGCCGGTCGCGTCCTCGATCGGCTCGCCGTCGCGGAGCCACTGGTGGGTGACGGTCGTGCCGGTCGCCCAGCCGCTGTCCGTCGTGGTGAGCGCGGTGCCGACCCGGGCGGCATCGGCTCCGGCGATGGTCACGCTCGCGTGCTGGGTGCCGAGTGCGACCGCGCCGGTCGCGGGTGCATCGACGGTGCGGTCCTCGTACCCGGCGAGCGTGCCGGTCACGGTCAGGCCGATCGTCGTGCCGGCGTCGGCGCCGACGAGCCGGTAGGTCCGTCCGGTCGCGCCGTCGATCGGCTGGCCGTCGCGGGTCCACTGGCGGCTGAACGCCGTGCCGTCCTGCCAGTCGGAGTCCACCGCGGTGAGCTCCGAGCCGACGGTGGCGTCGCCCTGGATCGCCACGGTGCCGACCTGCGTGCCCGGCGCGATGACGACGGGCGCACTCGTGACCTGCTGGGCGTGGTAGCCGCGGGCGGTGCCGCTGACCGTCACGGTCAGGTCCGCGCCGGCCTGGTCGGCGGTCGGCGTGTAGGTGTTCCCGGTCGCGCCGCGGATCGCCCGCTCACCGACGTACCACTGGTAGGACAGCGTGGCGGTGGAGGGGGTCCAGGCCGGGTCGGTGGCCGTCGTGGGCTGCCCGACCTTCGCCGCGTCGGTCGTGACGGATCCCTGCTGCACGCCGTACGTCGCGTACGGGGTGCCCGACGAGACGGTGACGTCCGAGTAGCCCCGCTCGGTCGCGGTGACGGCGACCGAGATGCGGCCCCGGCCGAACGCGTCGTCACCGGTGACCGTGTACGAGGAACCGGTCGCACCCTCGATCGGCGTGTCCGCCCCGCGGAACCACTGGTAGGTGAGGGTCGCCGTGCTCGGCGCGAGCCCGGGTACCGAGGCCGTGACGGTGGTGCCGGCGTCGACGGTCGAGCCGACCACGCCACCGTCGGTGCCGCGGAGCTCGACGCCCCCGGTGGTGATCGTGCCGGGCCCGACGATGCCGAGGTCCACGGTGCGGGTCTGCGGGTGGCGGCCGACAGCCGTCGCGGTCACCGTGACCTGCACGTCCTTGCCGAGGTCGTCGGGGGTCGGGGTGTACGTCGGCGCGGTGCCGACCTGAGTGCCACCAGCGGTCCAGGACCACGCGAGGTTCGGCGTCGGGCTCCACCCGTCAGAGGTCGCGGTGCGTGCGACACCGACCGCGAGCGCATCGGTCGCGACGTGCAGCGCCCCGCCGGTGAAGTCGCCCATCGGGGTCGCGGAGGCGGTCGTCGACCACTCACCGGAGCCGATGTCGCTCGTGGCACGGACGCGGAAGTCGTACGCCGTGCCGTCGGTGAGGCCCGAGACCCGCGCGGTCGTGCCGGTCGATGCGGCGGGTGCTGACCACTGTCCAGAGCCGCTGACCGCGTACGAGGTCTCGTACCCGGTGACGTTCCACTCGGACGTCGACGCGACGGGATCCCACGCGAGGTCGGTCGTGCCGTCGCCCGCGGACGCGGTGAACCCGGTCGGTGCCGGCACCGCCTGCATGTAGGTGCGCAGCGGGAGGTCGTAGTTCGGGTACGCCAGACCGCCGTGGAACACGGCACCGCCGGCGTACACGCTCGTCGAGTACATCGCCGTGTTCACGATCGGGATGCTCAGCGCGTAGACGGTCCCGGCGTTGAGCCTCGCGGGAGCGGAGAAGACCGCGGTCTGCCACCCCGTGTCCGTGGAGATCGTCGCCGATGCCAGTACCGGTCCGGTCGGCACCCCGTTGGCGGCGGCCTGCAGGGTGACCGCTCCGGATCCGCCGGATCCCGGGAGCGTCCAGTCGAGGGACACCGCGGTCAGCTTGCCGGTGCGGCCGGCGGTGAACGTCTGGCCCCACGTCGCCGACGGGTAGGGCGGGCTGCCGCCGGCCGGGATGGAGACGTCGAGGGTCCCGACGGGTTCGACGGCGTTCGCGGGCGGGGCCACGAGCAGCCCCAGGGCGGTGGCGAGCGTGGCGGCGACGGCCACGGCGGACAGGCGCGCGCGACGGCGCGTCCTGGTCAGGGACGAGAGCACAGGGATCCTTCGGGTGGACGACCGGAGCGGTCGCAGGCAAGCTGAAGATACCCATGGGTACGCGGGCGCCGCGCCCTCCCAACCGGGGGTCAGTCGCCTCTCAGCGCCTGTGCCTCGTCGAGGATCGCCGCGATCGCGGCCGGGTCGTGCGCGAACCGGCCGAGGAACAGCCCGCCGATGCGGCCCTGCCCCCGCGTGAGCAGTCCCGGCCCGGCGGAGCCGCCGTAGACCACGACCGACCCCGCCAGCTCCGGCCGCTGTTCGAGATGCGCTTCGATGCCCGTCAGGACCTCGACGATGTGGTCGTCGGGCGCCGGCTGCGGCGCGCCGATCGCCCAGACCGGCTCGTAGGCGACGATCACCGGTGCGGCGGCGTCCCGTGAGACGGCTCGGTCGAGCTGTCCGGTCACGTCCGCGATCGCATCGAGACGGGAGGACCGGATCGCCTCGCCGACGCAGACGAGCGGACGCAGGTGGTTGCGGAACGCGGCGTCGACCTTCCGCGCGATGGTCGCGTCGTCCTCGTGGAACAGGGAACGGCGTTCCGCGTGCCCGATCTCGACGAGGTCCACGCCGATCTCCGCGAGTTCGGCGCCGGAGACCTCGCCGGTGAACGCGCCCGTGTCCTCCGTCGCCAGGTCCTGGGCGCCGAGCAGCACGGCCGTGCCCTCGAGTACCGCGTGCACGGGGACCAGCGACGGGAACGTCGGGATCACGAACAGCTCCACCGCGCCGCTCGTGACCGCCGGGTGCGACTTGGCGATGTCCGCGACGGCCTCGGCCCAGCGCAGCGTCTGCGCGTGCCCGAAGTACATCTTCAGCGAGACGCCGATCGTGATCACGGCGCGACCGCGTCGACGATGAGCGCGAACGACACCGCGCCGGGGTCGGGTGTGCCGACGGCGTCCTCGGCGTGGGTGCGCGCCCGGCCCATCCTCGGCAGGAGGTCGACCGTTCCGTCTGCTGCCTGCTGCGCCGCGTCAGCTGCCGCGCGCCAGGCGGTGGTCAGGTCGTCGCCGGCGGCGATGCGGGTGGTGAGGACGTCGTCGAAGGGGACGAGGGCGTCGACCATGGTCTTGTCGCCGACGGCCGCGCCGAAGGCGAGGACCGCGTCGGTGGCGGCGTGCACCGCGCGTTGGACGGTCGCCGCTGTGGGACGTTCACGGTCCCCGATGACGCGACCCAGAGCCTCCAGGGCGGCACCCCAGATCGCACCGGAGGTGCCCCCGGCCTTGTCCGACCACGCGTCCCCCGCGATCGTGAGGACCGTGCCGGCGCCCGCGCCGCGCTCGGCGGCTTCTCGTGCTGCCGCGTCGGCGGCGGTGGAGCCGCGCTGCATGCCGATGCCGTGGTCGCCGTCACCGGCGATCGCGTCGATCCGCCCCAGCTCGTCCGCGTGGGCGTCGAGCAGGTCGCGCACCGTGTGGAACCCGTCGGCGACCTGGCGGGCGAGCGTGCGCGATTCGTCGCTCGCGGGACCGACAGGTGCGACGACGTCGGCGGTGAGGACGTCCTCGGGGAGACGCTCCTGCGCGACCGCGGCACCCTTCCGGAACGCGGGCGCGTTCGCCGGCGCCGCCCAGAGCTGCTCGAGTTCCGCGTCCGGCCAGAACAGCGTCAGCGACACCCCGGCCATGTCGAAGCTCGTGACGAGTTCCCCGACCTCGGGCTCCACGATCGTGATGCCCGCATCGGTGAGGCGCTGTTGCACGGCGTTGAAGACCACGAACAGTTCCTCGTACTTCACGCTGCCGAGGCCGTTGAGGATCGGGACGACCCGGTCTCCGGCGCCCTCCGGACGCTCCTGGAGGAGCCGGTCGGTGAGCAGCTCGGCGAGGCCGTCGGCGGTGGGGACGTCGGCTTCGTCGATGCCCCGCTCACCGTGGATCCCCATCCCGATCGCCATACGACCCTCCGGCACCGTGAAGAGCGGTTCGTCCGCGCCCGGCAGGGAGCAGCCGGAGAAGGCGACACCGAAGGACCGGGTGCGGTCGTTCGCACGGGTCGCGACCTCGGTGACCTCGTCGAGCGTGTCCCCGCGCTCTGCAGCGGCGCCGGCGACCTTGAACACGCACAGGTCCCCCGCGATCCCCCGCCGCTTGTGCGCCTCGCCCCCCGGCGCCGACGCGACGTCGTCCGTGACGCGCACCGTGCGGACGTCGATGCCCAGCTCCGTGAGTGACCGGGCGGCGGCGTCGAAGTTGAGCACGTCGCCGGCGTAGTTGCCGTAGGACAGCAGCACGCCGCCACCGTGCTGGCTTGCGCGGGCGACCGCGGTGACCTGCTGCGCACTCGGACTGGCGAACAGGTTCCCCATCGCCGCACCGGCGGCCAACCCGTGGCCCACGAGCCCACCGAACGCCGGGTAGTGGCCACTGCCACCACCGATCACCAGGGCGACCGTGCCGTCCGGGCTCGCAGTGGACCGGGCGACCCCACCGTGCACCTTCCGCACCCACGCCCGGTTCGCCGCGACGAACCCGTCCACCATCTCGTCCGCGAAGTCCGCCGGATCGTTGAACAACCGGGTCATCGCTTCACCCGCTGTTCGGTCGTCGCCACGTGCGAGGTGTCGAGCAGGTCGTCCGCCCGCGACTGCCGGAAGAACTTCGTGCAGAAGATCATCACGGCCGCGACGAACGCCAGGACACCGAGCGACACGATGCCGAACGCTCCACTGTCGGTCGGGACGACCTCGTTGATCGCCGTGCGCATGATCGGTGCCACGAACCCGCCGAGGTTGCCGAGCGAGTTGATCAGCCCGATGCCGGCTGCTGCGGCGGCGCCCGTGAGGAACGCCGTCGGGTACGCCCACGTGATGGGGCCGACCGACAAGAAGCTCGCCACGGCCAGCGTGATGAACACGATGCCGAGGATCGGCTGCCCGTTCGCGCCGGCCCACGCGGAGCCGAGGATCGAGAGGCCGGTGAAGACGTAGAACATCGTCCCCCAGCGTCGGCGGCGGCCCACGGAGTCCGCCTTCGATCCGACGAGGTAGCAGGCGATGAGGCCGACGAGCCACGGGATCGCGGACACCAGCCCGACCTGCCAGCCGACGTCCTGCCCGAGGAGCGACGACACCTGCTGCGGGAGGTAGAACGTGGTGCCGTAGACGGCGACCTGCAGGCAGAAGTAGATGATCGTGAAGTACCAGACCCGGCCGCTCGCCATCGCCTTCCAGATCCCCTGCGGCCCGTCGGCGCTGCGGGCGGTGTCCTCGCGGGCCATCGCCGCCGTCAGCGAGTCCTTCTCCCCCGGCTCGAGCCACTTGGCCTGCTGCGGGCTGTTCGTCAGGAACACGAGCGCGGCGATGCCGGCGAGCACCGCGAGGATGCCCTCGCCCGCGAACATGACCTGCCAGCCGTGGAACGGAGTGGCCTGGTCGCCGAAGCTCAGCAGACCGCCGGACAGCGGCGCGCCGATCATCTGCGAGAACGGCTGCGCCAGGTAGAAGATCGCGAACATCCGCACGCGGACCTTGTTCGGGAACCACTCGGACAGGTACATGATCACGCCGGGGAAGAGTCCCGCCTCGGTCACGCCGAGGATGAACCGCAGCACGATGAACATGGTGTCGTTCGTCGTGAAGGCGAACAGCGCGGCGACGATGCCCCACGTGATCGCGATGCGGGCGAGCCAGAACCGAGCGCCGAAGCGCTTCAGCAGCAGGTTCGACGGGATCTCGAAGATCGCGTAGCCGATGAAGAAGATGCCGGCACCGAGTGCGAAGGCCGCGTCGGAGATGCCGCGGTCGACGCTCAGGGCCTCCTCCGCGAACCCGACGTTGGTGCGGTCGAGGAACGCGACGAAGTACAGGATCACGAGCATCGGCATCAGGTGCTTGGTGGCCTTGCCGATGGCCGACTTCAGCCCGGGATCGTGGGTCGATCCGAGCGCGGGGACGTTGGGAAGTGACACGGGTTCGCTCCTTCGCGAGCACGGTACGGAACAGGGGAACGGCCTCGCCGTCAGTGCATGTAGAGGCCGCCGTCGACGTTCAGCGTCTGACCGGTGACGAACCCGGCGTCCTCGCTGATCAGGTACGCGATCGCCGCTGCGATGTCCCGCGGGGTGCCGATGCGCGGCAGCACGCCGTCCGCGGCCATCGCGGTCTTGCGCTCCTCGGTCAGGGTGCCGCCCATGATGTCGGTGTCGATCGGACCGGGGGCGATCGCGTTCACCGTGACGCCCTTCGGCCCGAGCTCACGCGCCAGCCCACGGGTGAGCCCGATGACGCCGGCCTTGGCGACCGTGTACGGCGTCTTGCTGAACGTGCCGCCGCCGCGCTGCGCGGAGACCGACGACAGGTTGACGATGCGGCCGTAGCCGGTCTGCACCATCGACTCCGCGGCACGGAGGCTGGCGAAGTGCACGCCGTCCAGGTTGATCGACAGCACGCGGTGCCACTCGCCCTCCGGCAGGTCGAGGTACTCGTGCGCCGAGGACACCCCGGCCAGGTTCACGAGGGCGGTGATCGGGGCGATGTCGGCCTCGATGGCGTCGAACGCCGCCCGGACGGCGGACTCGTCGGCGACGTTCGCGCCGACACCGACCGCGCGGACCCCGTGCTGCTCCTGGATCTCGGCCGCGACGGCCTTCGAGGCGTCGTCGTCGAGGTCGATGATCCCGATGTCCCACCCGGCCGCTGCGAGGTGGTGGGCGGTGGCGCGGCCGATGCCGCGCGGGGAGGCTGCTCCGGTGAGGACGACGGTCTTGCTCTGGTTGCTCATGTCTCGCTCCCGTTCGGTCAGTGGATCGGTGCCGGCCCGAGCTCGTCGAGGAGCTTCTGCATGGCGACGTAGGCGCGGTTGCGGTAGGCGACGAGTTCCGGCGTCCGGTCGGCCGGTACCTCGAGGTACCCCGCGCCGGACTTCGTGCCGAGCTCGCCGGCGTCGACGTGCTGCTGCAGCGACGACGGGGTCGCGAAGCGCTCGGGCCAGCGGGTCTGCAGCGACTCGAAGCAGAACGCGTAGACGTCGAGTCCGGCCATGTCCGCGATCGCGAACGGGCCGAAGAACGGCAGGCGGAACCCGAACGTCGTGCGGACGATCGTGTCGATGTCGTCGGGCGTCGCGATGCCCTCGTCGACGATCTTGGTCGCCTCCTCGAACAGTGCGTACTGCAGCCGGTTCAGCACGAAGCCGGTGGCGTCCTTCACCCGCGCGGACTGCTTGCCCGTCGCGGCGACGACGGCCTCGGCGACCTCGACGGCGTGCTCACCGGTGGTCGGGTGCGGGATGAGCTCGACGCCGGGGATGAACGGCGCGGGGTTCGAGAAGTGCACCCCGAGGAACCGCTCCGGACCGGTGACGGCCTCGGCGAGCGACTGGATCAGGATGGTGGAGGTGTTCGAGCCGATGATCGCGTCGGGCTTCGCGGCGGCGCTGATCCGACGGAGGGTGTCGTGCTTGATCTCGAGCTTCTCGGGGACCGCCTCCTCGATGAAGTCGGCCGTGGCGACCGCTTCCTCGATCGAGGCGGCGGCGCTGAGGTGCGCGTCGACGCGGGACACGGCATCCGCGGGGAAGAGGCCGTCCGCGACGAACTGCTCCGTCTCGGTGATGAGCCGCGCTCGGTTGGCTTCCGCGATCTCGGCGGACACGTCCGCGATCCGGACGGTGTGGCCGGCGAGGGCGAGGACCTGCGCGATCCCACCGCCCATGTAGCCGGATCCGACGACGGCGATGTCGAGGGTGCTCATCGAGTTGCTCCTTGCTGCGTCGCCCCGACGACCGAGGTCGCGAGGACGGAACGGATGTACTGCTGGTTGGTGGCGCAGACGCCGAGGCTGTCCCCGCCGTACTGCTCGGTCATGAGGATGCCGCGGAAGCCGTTCGCGACGGCATCGCGGAGGACCTGGCGGTAGTTGATGAGGCCGGTCTCCATGGTGCTCGGCACGCTCGTCGACCAGCTCCCGTCGGCCGACTCGTCCCGCGTGTAGTTCTTCACGTGCAGGTAGTTCGTGTACGGCAGGGTCTTCGCGAACAACTCCCTCCAGTCCTCCACCGGGCGGTGCAGACGGATGAGGTTCGCGACGTCGGCGTTCAGGCCGACGTTGTCGAGCCCGATCTCCTCGACGAGGCGGACCGCGCTGTCGGCGGTGCCGAGGTACGTGTCCTCGTAGAGCTCCAGCGCCATCGGGAGTCCGACGGACGCCGCGTGCTCGCCGAGTTCCCGGAGGCGGGACACCGCGGCGTTCCAGACCTCGGGGTCGTCCGGGTCGGTCGGGCCCTGCGCGGTCCAGAACCACAGCGCGCGCTGCTGGGCCTCGTTGAACGGCTGGTGCAGCCCGGTCGAGAACACCTGCATGCCCCACTCGGCCGCCGCATCGATGGTTCGGTGGGCGTAGGCGAGGTTGTCCTCCTCGTGGCCCGGCTGGATGACGCTCTTGCGCTGCAGGTGCACCGACGGGATACCGATGCCGTGCGAGCGCGCGATCGCGAAGAGCTCGTCACGCCGGGACGGCTCGAGGTCGGCGGGTCGGATGTGGCTGTCGGCGAGCTCGGCGAGGGAGAACCCGGCGGCGCTGACCTGCCCGAAGATGTCGTCCCACACCTCGGCCGGGGCGTCGTGCACGGCGACGCCGTCGCTGCCGACGGCCGGGAAGCCGTGCAGACATGCCGCGATGGGCCAGGTGTCCGCCGTCCAGGTGGTCGGATCCCAGTCCTGCTGGACCCAGTCCTGTGCTGTGGTCACGGAATGCTCCTTTGCACGTCGATGGTTCATCGCTGAACCTCTTTCCTATAGGAAAGATACATGCTCGTCGGCGGAGCGCAACCGAATCGGACCAAACCCCCCGTACGGGGGCTCCGAAGGAGTCCGGGCCCGGAGGATCAGGGCGCCCGTGCCGCTGACCCGAACCTCGGCACGGGCGTCCGCCGGCTCAGACCCGGGAGACCGTCCGGAAGCCGGCGTTGCCCATCGACGAGTCCGGCGTGTTCGACGATCGTGCGGCGTTCCGGTAGCGGTTGCAGTACGAGTCGTGGCACAGGTACGAGCCGCCACGCATCAACCGTGGCGCATCGGGCGTGTCGGCGCTCGGCCCCGTCGGCGCATGCACGGTACCCGCTTCCGCGTCGGACGCGTACGTCGTGGCGGACCAGGCATCGGCGCACCACTCCCACACGTTGCCGACGGTCTGCCAGAGCCCGTAGGCGTTCGGCCCGAAGGAGCGCACCGGCGCCGTCGTCAGGAACCCGTCGTCGAGCGTGTTCTCCGTCGGGAAGACGCCCTGCCAGATGTTCACGCGCCACAAATCGTCGGTGGCCGAGGGGTCGCGCAGGTCGTCGCCCCACGGGTACCTGGCACCCTCGAGTCCACCACGGGATGCCGCTTCCCATTGCGCCTCGGTCGGCAGTGCTCGTCCGGCCCAGTCGCAGTAGGCGACGGCGTCGTTCCAGGAGACGTGCACCACCGGGTGGTCGCCGAGCTCGTCGACCGAAGATGCCGGGCCGCCCGGATGCCGCCAGTCGGCGCCACGGACGCCGAGCCACCAGGGCGTCTGGGGCGGCTGCCCGAGCACGTCGTCGTCAGCACCGGCGAACGCCAGGTGGAACACGGCCGAGTATCCGAACGACTCGGCCTCGGTGCGGTACCCGGTCGCCTCGACGAACCGGGCGAAGTCGTCGTTCGTGACGCTCGTCGTGTCGATCTCGAAGGCGTCGAGCGACACCGGGTGCACGGGCGTCTCGCCATCGCCCCACTTCGCGTCGCCGAGCGCGTCCCCCATCAGGAACGTCTGCGCGGGCACCGTCGCCTGCGGGATCCGGTGCCCACTGTGTGCGGTGCCCGCGGTCGCCGCGGCACCGACGTGACCGACCGCACCGCCGATCAGCGCCGCGCGCCCGACCGGTGCGCAGCAGTCGTGCTCCTCGTGCATCCCGGCCCCTTCCGAACGTCGTGTCCTCGACACGTCGACAGCGTCGACTCGTAGTCTGCGCCACCGAGCTCGGACGCGCGCGGCTGCCCGACATGCGCGCCGAGACGGTTGCGTCCACAACGAGCGACAACACCACTGTCGTACGACATCGGGATTGTCGTTCCGAGTCGGAGCACGAGGACCCGCGCCCGCGCCCGCGCGAGCACCCCCATGCGCCAGCCGCGTCAGCCCGCGTGGGACGCGTCCGCGCGGGACCGCAACCGCACGGCGTCGATGTGCAGGCGCATCGCCGCGACGGCGGACGTCGGATCGGACGCGAGCGCATCGACGATCGCCTGGTGCTCGTGGACGGCACGGTCGGTGTCGTCCCCGCCACCCTCGACGATCTGCCGCATCCGGTGCACGCGCGTCGTGATGATGTCCGACATCTCGAGCAGGAACGGGTTCCGGGCCGCGTCGAAGATCAGCTGGTGGAACTGCCAGTCGCTCCGGAAGTACCTGGCCATGAGTTCCTCTGAGGCCTGCGCCGAGCCGACGACGGCGACCTCGCGGGCGACGGCCGCCTGGTCCGACAGGGCGAGGACCAGGCGCTCCCGGAGCCCCTCGACGTCACCCCGCGCGGCGAGCTCCACGGCACCGCTCTCGACGATCAACCTGGCGTCGAACAACGCCTCGAGCTGGTCCCCGGCGAGGGGCGGGGCGACGCGGTACCCCTTGTTCGCCTCGCGGGTGACGAGCCCTGTCCGTTCGAGCTGCACGAGCGCCTCGCGCACCGGCGTCGGCGAGACCCCGAGCGTCCGGGCGAGCCCGTCGATCGACAACCGCATGCCCGGCTCGACGTCCGGTCCCATGAGCACGTCGAGCACCCGGTCGTAGACACGATCGCGAAGACCCCGTTGCGTGATGCGCTCCGCGCCGAATCCGGGGATCGTGCTCGCCATACCTCGATCCTAGAGAATCCACGAACGAGCTCCGCGGCGTTCCGACCCATGACGCCCGGGATGGGAGGCGGAATCGCGCGTAGGGGGTCGGGAAGACAGGACACCTACGCGCGAATCGACCTCCCACGCGCGAATCGGCCCCCGACCCCAGCCCGGCGTCACACCAAGCGCGACGCCAGGAACTCCACCATCGTCCGCACCAGCAGCGCTCGGGAGGACGCCCGCCGGTACTCGTGCCCCTCGCCCTCGAGCTCCAGGTACGACACGTCGTGCGACCGCGCACGCAGGGCATCGACGACCTGGTGCGCCTCGCCGATCGGGACGTTCGTGTCGAGCTCGCCGTGCACGACGAGCAGCGGCGCCGTCACGTCGTCGATCGCCCGCATCGGCGACAGCGACTCGAGCAGCGCAGCGTCGTCCACGGGGTGCCCGTACTTCGTCGCGGCGGCCGAGGCGATCCACGGCTCGGTGTCCCGGTAGAACGTCGCGAAGTCGCTCATCCCGCACACCATCACCCCGGCGGCGAACACGTCCGGCGTGAACGCGAGCGAGGCGATCGTGGCGTACCCGCCGTACGACCGGCCCTCGACGGCGACCCGCCCACGCTCGGCGTACCCGTTCGTCACGAGGAACCGCGCGCAGTCCACGACGTCCGCGAGCGCGTTCCACCGCAGCCCGAGGTCGTCGGCGTGCACGAACTCCCGCCCGTACCCGCTGGATCCGCGGATGTTCGGCGCGAACACCGTGATCCCCGCTGCGGCGAGCGCCTGGTGCTGCGGCGAGAACGTCGGCCGCTCCTGCGACTCCGGCCCGCCGTGCAGGTGCAGCATCGCTGCACGACCGACGGGAGGCTCGTGCGCAGCCCCGGAAGGAGCGAAGGCAGTCGACGTGGCCGGCTCCACCGCCCGGTACAGCCACCCGGTCAGCTCCAGTCCGTCACGGGCGGTGAAACGCTCGAGCGTCGGCTCCACCAGCGACACGTCGGGCAGCGCCGGGACGTCGGTGACCCGGCTCCAGGTCAACGCGTTCGTGTCGAGACGCCACAGCTCCCGGGGGCGCGACGGCCCCTCGACGGCGAGGATCACGCTCCGCCCGTCCCGGCTGAGCACCGGGTCGGTGACGACGTACCCGGGAAGGTCGGGCACGGGGGTGCGCGAGGCGTCGTGCGTGTTGATGAGGTCCAGCTCGCTGCGACCGTCAACGTTCCAGCCGAGCAGCAGCGTGCGCCCGGCGTCGTCGGCGTCGAGGAACTCGAGCTCGGCGTCGTCGCGGTCGATGATCCCGCGGGGCTTCCCGCGCCACCCGTGCGGCCCGACCGGCTGCGCGACGAGCCCGCGGCGGGGCAGCCCGGCCTCGGTCGCGACGTAGGCGACGAGCGGACTGGTCTCGCTCGCCGGGGACGGCCGCAGGAACGCGATCTCGGCGGAGCCGTCCGGCGGGTCGGTGAGGAGCGACTGGCTCTCGTCGGTGAGCCGGTCGACGACCACGACGAACTCGTGGCCGCGGGCACCGTCGCGCAGCACCACGAGGCGTTCCTCCACCGACAGGTCGAGGATGTGGATGAGTTCGCCGACCGCCAGGTCGTCGCGGTCCCCGGACACGGGGTCGACGAGGTACGAGCGCGCCGGCTGCTCGGGTTCGGTCGACGGCAGGGTGATCACGACGCGGTGCCCACTGCGGCTCCACGGCCCGAGCTCGGCGTGCTGGTACCGCGACCCGGCGATCTGCGCGGCGTCGCTGCCGTCCGGTCGGACCACCCAGACCTGCTGCTTCACGCCGCCGTCGGTCGCGATGGCCACGGCGAGCCACTCCCCGTCGGACGACCACGTCACCCGGATGACCGGGTCGCCGGACAGGCGGATGCGGACGGGATCGGGCAGTGGGCCGTCGACGACGACGTCCTGCACGAAGACCTCGGGGGTGCCGTGCCGATCACTGACGAAGGCCACCCGGCGCGCGTTCCGCGTCATCGTCGGGCCCCACGAGCCCCAGGCGGCGGTGAGCCGCTCGCCCAGGTCGACCGCGGCCCTGGTCTCGGCCGACTGCGCGACGGACGCCGATGCGCCCACCTGCACCGAGCCTCCCGGCCGGCTCACCGCACCCCCTGGTGCTGCAGCCACATCTCGATCAGGCCGAGCTGCCAGAGCGCGTTCGCGCCGATCTCGGTCCTCGTGCTGTTCGGGTCCTGGAGCATCCGCTCGACCTCCCCTGCGTCGAAGAGCCCGCGTTCCCGGGCCTCAGGGGCGTGCAGCGCCTCGCGGACGCGCTCCAGGTACGGACCCTCCAGCTGCCGGATCGCCGGCACCGGGAAGTACCCCTTCGTCCGGTCGATGACGGCATCGGGGACGATGCCGCGCGCCGCACGCTTCATCACGCCCTTCCCGCCGTCGGCGAGCTTCAGCTCCGGCGGGATCGTGCCCGCGAACTCGACGAACTCGTGGTCGAGGAACGGCACGCGCGCCTCGAGCCCCCACGCCATCGTCATGTTGTCGACCCGCTTGACCGGGTCGTCCACCAGCATGATCGTCGTGTCGCTGCGGAGTGCGGCATCGACACTGGTCGAGGCTCCCGGCCGCGCGAACTCCGCGTCCACGAACGCCGACGGGGTGTCGTCGTCGCTCCGCCAGCGCTCCCCGAGCAACCCCTGCAGGGCAGGCCAGCGCCGGTCCATGAACACCGACCGGTACGCCTCGGCGGCCTGGTCCCGGGGGACGTCCGCGAGCGGCGGGTACCAGCTGTAGCCGCCGAGGACTTCGTCGGCACCCTGCCCGGACTGCACGACCTTGACGTGCTGCGAGACCTCTTGCGAGAGCAGGTAGAACGCGACGCAGTCGTGACTGACCATCGGCTCACTCATCGCCTGGATCGCCCCGTCGATGCCGTCGAGCAGGCGTGACGAGGGGATGCGGATGCGGTGGTGGTCGGTGCCGAAGTGCCGGGCGACCTCGTCGGAGTACTCGAACTCGTCGCCGGACTCCCCACCGGCCGACTCGAAGCCGATGCTGAACGTGGCGAGGTCCTGCTGACCGGCCTCGGCGAGCAGGGCGACCACCAGCGAGGAGTCGATGCCGCCGGAGAGCAGCACCCCGACCGGGACATCGGCGACCATGCGGCGCTCGACCGCGGTGCGGAGCGACGCGGTGAACGCCTGCTGCCAGTCCTCGTCCGACCAACCGGCACGGGCGGGGTCACGCTCGAACCGGGGCTGCCAGTACGTCGTGTCGCGGAACGCTCCCGACGGTTCGTAGACCCGCACGGTCGCCGGCGGGAGCTTGCCGACGCCGGACAGGATCGTGCGGGGTGCGGGGACGATCGAGTGGAAGCTCATGTACGACGCGAAGGCGACGGGGTCGATGGACGTGTCCACCTGACCGCCGGCCAGGATCGCCGGCAGGGAGCTCGCGAACCGGACGCCACCGGGGACCTCCGCCACGTACAGCGGCTTGATCCCGAGCCGGTCGCGCGCGAGCACGAGTCGGCCGCTGGCGTGCTCCCAGATCGCGATGGCGAACATCCCGATCAGGTGGTCGACGAACGACTCGCCCCACTCGGCGTAGGCGGCGACGATGACCTCGGTGTCCGACGTCGAGTCGAACGTGTGGCCCTTGCCGTGCAGTTCCTCGCGGAGGTCCCGGTAGTTGTAGACCATCCCGTTGTAGGCGATCGTCAGGCCGAGGCGCGTGACGACCATCGGCTGCGCGCCGGCGGTCGACAGGTCCACGATCGACAGACGACGGTGCCCGAGCGCCACCGGGCCGCGCGCCCAGAGTCCGTCGCCGTCCGGCCCCCGGTGCACCAGGCACCCGGTCATCCGGGCGACCGTCCCGACGTCGGGGGACGTCCCGTCGAACCGGATCTCTCCAGCGAGTCCACACATCAGCTGTCCTCCCGGTCCGTGCCGACGATCCACGTGTCCTTGGCGCCGCCACCCCGCGACGAGTTCACGACGAGGCTGCCCTCCGGCGCGACCCTGGTGAGCGCCACGTCCGCCAGGTGGGTGTCGTCCGGACCCGTGCCGGTCACGTACACGAACGCGCGGAGGTCCACGTGCCGTGGGTCGAGCCCGGCTGGTCCGATGGTGGGGTGCGACGAGAGCTGGACGACCTCTTGCCCGACCCACCCCGCGGGATCCGCTGCGATCGCGCGTCGGCGTTCCGCGACCTCCGGCGCGCTCGCGGCCGGCCCGATGAGGACGTCGCGGCCGCCTTCGCCGTCGACGGGCTTCGTCACGAGCTCGCCGACGCGGTCGAGCACGGACATCCGTTCGCCCTCGATGCTGGTCCGGTAGGTCGGCACCGACTCGAGCAGCGGCTTCTCGTCGAGGTAGTACCAGATCAGGTCGGGCACGTTGACGTACATCGCCTTGTCGTCGACGAGCGCGTTGCCCGGCGCGTTCGCCAGGTAGACGCGCCCGGCCTCGGCCGCGTCGAGGATCCGCGCGCCGAGATCGGGGGTCAGGTCGGTCCGGAGGGCGCTGGCGTCGCGGTCCACCCGCAGGTAGAGCGCGTGCAGGACGTCACCGGTCGCGGCCTCGACGACGTGGCCGTCGCGGACGTCCAGGTCCGACTCGGTCAGGAGGCGCATCCCGGCTCCGTCGGACAGCCTGCGGTGTTCGTACCAGGCGCCGGCGGCGGGGCCGTCGCTGATCAGCGCCAGCACCGCCTCGCGTTCACCGGTGACGGCCGTCGCGTTGGTGCGGAGCGTGTGGGCGATCCGGTCCATGACGCCGTGCGGATCGCGCAGGTGTTCCGGCCGGGGCGCGTCGGGGACGACCTCGTCCATGAGTTCGCGCAACGCGATGCCGTACGCCACGCCGGAGGGCGAGCGGACGTTGTCCTCGAGCACACGCCACCCGCCGAACTCGTTCCGCACGAGGTCGAAGCCCAGCACCGGGGCACGGACGGCGTCCCTCGGCAGGCGCATGGCGTCGGGATCCCACCCGTTGCGGCCGACGAAGTCGCGCTCGTCCATCGCGCCGTCCGCGACGATCCGCCGGTCGCCGTACGCGTCACGGAGGAAGAGCTCGATCGCGCGGGCACGCTGCCCGAGGCCCTTCGCGAGCTGGTCCCACTCGTAGGCGCTGACGGTACGCGGGACGAGGTCGCAGCCGAAGTCCTGCACGGCGCCGGCGACCACGAAGCCGACCTCGTGCTCCCGGGTCCAGGCGTCGCGGGCGGTGCAGCGGTCGATGGTCGTCTCGGCGTCCCAGCCACGGAAGAACGCGGCCAGGTCGCGGAACGCGGGACGGGGGCGTGCGCCCGGTCCGACCGCCTCGTCGCCGGCACGGACGCGGTACGACGGGATCGCGACGACGGGGTGGTCGTCCCGACCGGACGGGGTGCCAGCGGTGTCCTCCACCACGAGCGCCACGACGTCGTCGAGCGAACCCCGCTCGGCGTACGCGGTCCGCTGCCGGTCCGTGGAGTTGCCGCGCGCAAGGGTGTCCTCGAGCAGGGCGCTCACGGTCCCCCAGTCGCCGAGTTCCTCGAGCTCGGGGCGGAGCCGCGAGACGAGCTGGCGCACCGCGATCTCGGCCGGCAGCCGCTCCGGGTGTTGCCCGAGCCCCAGCAGGTCGCCGCTCAGTCCACTGCGTGCGGCCTGCCACATCGCCGCGCGGTGCAGCGGTTCGCTCCTGGGATGCCACTCGGCGCCGGACTCGACCGCGATCTCGGCCTTGCGGACCGCTGCGCGGAACAGCCCGGCGATGAGCACCGCGTCGTCGACCACGGGTGTCGCGTCGCAGACCCGCAGTTCGAGCGTCGGTGCGTGCGAGGACGGACGGACGTCGAAGTACGCCATCTTCTTGTCGGCGATCACGCCAGACGCGATGAGGTCCTCGAGCACCTTGTCGTACTCGGCAGCGCTCTCGACCCGGCCGAAGCTGCCGGCGGACGGCCAGCGCTGCCAGATGATGCTCCGGAACGACGCGTACCCGGTGTCCTGGCCGTTCCAGAACGGACTCGACGCACTCAGCGCCAGCAGGACCGGGAGCGTCGGTGCGACGCGCTGGGCGATCTGGACCGCCAGGTCGCGGTCGCTCACGCCGACGTGCACCTGCAGGCCGCAGATGAGCTGTTCGTCGACGAGCATCCGGTACTGCTCCTGCATGCGGCCGTAGCGGCCACCGGAGGTCAGTTCGAAGTCGGCGTACTCCGACCTGGGAGCCGTGCCGGCGGCGGCGATGGTGACACCCGCCGGCGCGATCGCTCCCGCCAGCTCCTGCCGGAGGTCGACGATCACCCGCCGGAGGTCGTCGAGCGTCGTCACCACCGGGGTGTTCGTCTCGATCGTCGTGCGCTGGAGTTCTGCGCCGAAGCGGTCTGCTGGGAGTTTGGGCAGAAGGCGCGGGGCCTTCGCGGAAAGTCGGCCGGACTCGAGGTCGATGAGGTGCAGCTCTTCCTCGGCGCCGAGCGTCAGCTCTGCACTCATTCACCGAACCTACCCGTGACGCCTGTCGAGCGCCCGGGGGTACACCCGTCTGGGAACACGGTCACCGTGGGCCGTAGAAACGAAGGATGACGGCAACCGCGTTCTGCCTGCACGCCCTCGGGTCGAGTTCCGAGGAGTTCGCCACGCTCCGCACCCGCCTGGCGGGCACCCTCGACCTCGTCGGCATCGACCTCCCCGGCTTCGGCCGCTCCTCCGCGGCGACGGGCACGACCGTCGAGGAGATGGTCGAACAGGTCGAGCGGGTCATCGGGCAGAGCGGCGCCACCGATTGGGTCCTCATCGGGCACTCGATGGGGGGCAAGGTCGCCTCGGTCGTCGCCTCCCGCACGATCGACGGGTCCAACGGGCTCTTCGGGCTCCGCGCGGTCGTGCTGCTCGCCGCCTCGCCGTTGTCCCAGGAGCCCATGGACGAGGAGCGTCGCGCGACGATGCTCGGCTGGGCTTCCGACGGCCCGATCGGTCCGAGCGACGCCGAGACCTTCGTGTCGGCGAACGTCGACGCCCCCCTCCCCCCGGAACCGCACGCGATGGCCGTCCACGACGTGCAGCGGGCCGATCCACGCGCCTGGACGGACTGGCTGGTCCGCGGCAGCCGCGAGGACTGGTCGACCACCTTCCCACCGAACCCGGTGCCCGCGCTGATCCTGGCCGGTGCTGCCGACGGTGACCTCGGCGAGGACGCGCAGCGCACGCTGAACCTGCCGCACTGGACCACCGGCGAACTCGACGTCGTCCCGGACGCCGCACACCTGATGCCGTGGGAGCAGCCCGACGCGGTGGCCGAGCGCATCAGGGACTTCTGGGAGCGCCGGATCGCCGGCGGACCGGTCGTCCCGCCGGCGACCGTCCGGGTGATCGCCTCGCCGCGGGTCAGCGCGCGGACCAGGGGCATCCTGGCCGTGCGCGCCCTGCCCGACGACTCCGCAGCGACCCCCGCGTCGCTCAGCGTCGACCAGCTCGACACGCTCCGCGCGGTGGCCAGGATCGTCGTCCCGCAGCCCGGCGCAACGACGATCGACCTCGCGCTGCGGGTCGACGCGCAACTCTCCGCGGGGCTCGGCGACGGGTGGCGGCCCGACGGCTTGCCGGCCGACGTCGATGCCTACCGGGCCGGACTCGACGCGCTCGCTCCGGAGGCCGCACGAGGAGACGAGCACCTCGCCGCGGTGCTCGACGCGGTGACCGCCGGAGAACACACCCCCGCGGTCGGACCCTTCGACGCGGAGCAGCTCAGGGCATGGGCCGAGGACGCCGCGGTGGACCTCGTCAGGCAGTGGGCCGCACACCCGGCGACGATGGCCGATATCGACTACGACGGCTTCGCCAACGGTGGCGACGGCGTCCGCAAACAGGGCTTCCAGCTGCTCGCCGCCGGGCAGCGCGAAGCGTGGGAACCGACGGGAGCAGCACGATGAGACTCGACCACCAGCGCCGTTACGACGAGGACGAGGTCGTCGACGCGGTCGTCGTCGGCACCGGGGCGGGCGGCGCACCGCTCCTCGCCACCCTCGCACGGAAGGGCCTCCGCGTCGTCGCGCTCGAAGCGGGCCCGAACACCGACCCGGAACGGTTCACACCGGACGAGGTCGAGGCCCCCGGTGACATCAACTGGATGGACGAGCGCATCAGCGGCGGGGACGCCCCGACCGCGTTCGGCCCGAACAACAGCGGGACGGGCGTCGGCGGATCGACGCTGCACTGGGGAGCGTTCACCCCGCGCCCGAACGAGCACGACATCCGGCTCCGCACCGACTCCGGCGAGGGCGAGGACTGGCCGATCGAGCACGCCGAACTCGTTCGCTGGATCGAGCAGGCCGAGCACGACGTCGGCGTCGCGGGCCCGGCGCACTACCCGTGGGACCCAGCCCGTCGCTACCGGATGGGACCGCCGGCGCGCAACGCGTCCTCGGACATGATGATGCGCGGTGCCGCTGCCGTCGGGATCACCGCGACGGACGCGCCCGTCGGCCTGACGACCGAGGACCGGATGCAGGAGCACCACGGCCTCCGGCACGCGTGCGTCGCCTGCGGTTCCTGTCACCAGGGCTGCCGGAACGGCGCGAAGGTGTCGATGGACACCACGTACCTGCCCGCCGCGGTCGCCTTCGGTGCCGAGATCCGCGCCGATTCGTTCGTGCACGGCATCGAGCTCGACGCCCGCGGCGAGGTCGAGGCCGTCGTGTACCGACAGGGTGGCCGCGACCACCGGCAGCGGACCCGATCGCTCGTGCTCGCCGCCGGCGGCATCGAGACCCCGCGACTGCTGCTGCACACCGGGCTGGCGAACAGCAGCGGCCAGGTCGGCCGGAACTTCACCGCGCACGGGGCCACCCAGGTCTGGGCGACGTTCGACGAGTCGATGCGCTCCTACCGCGGGTACCCGTCGTCGATCATCACCGAGGACTTCATCCGACCGGGTGACGCCGACTTCGCCGGTGGCTACCTCATCCAGAGCCTCGGCGCGCAGCCGCTCACCCTCGCCACCTCGCTGGTCCGTGGCGGTGGGCTGCGGGGCGCTGCGCTCGTCCAGGCGCTGCGGGACTACCCGAAGATGGCCGGCGTCGGCATCAACGCCGAGTGCCTGCCGTACGACGACAACCGCCTCGTGCTGTCCGACGAGGTCGACGCGAACGGGGTGCCGAAGGCCCGCGTGACGTTCTCCCCCGGTGCGAACGAGGCGGCGATCACCCGGCACGCCGTCCGGACGATGACGTCGATCGTCGAGGCTGCTGGCGGCCGCGACGTCCGGGTGCTGGACCGCACCGCGCACACCGTCGGGACCGCTCGGATGGGCACCGACCCGGAGCGCTCCGTCGTGGACGCTGCCGGCCGGTCGTGGGACGTGCCGAACATGTGGATCGTCGACAACTCGGTCTTCCCGAGCTCCCTCATCGCGAACCCGGCGCTGACGATCATGGCGCTGTCCCTCCGCACCGCCGACCGGATGTTGCGCGACGACGCGTCGGCCGACCGGGCGGAGGCCCTGGTCACCGCCGCCTGACGAGCAGCAGCGCCGCGAGCGTCGCACCGTCCGTGATCGTCCCGGCGGCGATCGCGGCGTCGACCTCGTCGGGGCCGAGCTCGACGGTGGTCCAGTCCTCACCGGGCTCGAGTGCGGCACCGCGGTGCTCGGCGACGGTGCCGACGAACACGTGCGTCCTGACGTCGGACACCCCCGGTTCGGCCACGAACGTCCCGACCTGGACGAGTTCGTCGCAGACGGCACCGGTCTCCTCGAGGAGTTCCCGAGCGGCGGCACCCGCTGCCGAGTCGTCGTCCGGCTCGATCGCGCCCGACGGCAGCTCGTAACGCGGCTCTGGTCCGGTCGTGTCTCGGACACCGTGCACGAAGACGAGTCGCTCGCCGACCGAGGCTGCGACGATGACGCTGTCCGACGACCGGAGCCGGAACCAGCTCCGGTCCGTGTCGTCGATCGTCTCCGTGACGGTGAACCACGGATTCGCGTGCACGACCGCAGCGGCCGACCGGTCCGGTTCCCACTGGTCGCGAGACGGGACGCCGACGGGCCTGGTCGCCCTGGTGGCCATCCGCAGGCGCAGGTCGATCTCGTGCTCGTCCGACGGCGGGTCGTTCGCGTCCATGCCGACGAGCCACGTCAGCCCGCGGAGTGCACGGCTGTCCCGGCCGACCAGCGCGAGCGCCCAGACGGCGTCAGCGCGGGCGGCAGCCTGGCACTGCGCCCAATCGATCGCCTGGAGCACGTCGCCACCCGCGAGATCGGTGGTCTCGGTGGTGAAGACCTCGCCCGAGCGCTCCTGCACGTACACCCGGAAGTGCGGGTGGTGGTTCTCCCAGGTGCTGTCGCGCTCGTCGACCTCGATGGCGTCCATCGATCGAGCCTACGAGATCGTCCGGAGCCCGTGGTGTCCGGTGACATTCCACGTAGGCTGGTCGTGTGGACTCCGACACCGCCGGGTCGTGGTCCTGGGGCAAGCGTGAAGCCCACCACCGGTAGGACGGTGATGGGCTTCGGGTTGCTCTCCGAGTGGAAAGCCGAGGACGGGCACAATCCGTTCCCGAGTCTGAACGCTCGGGTCCAGTGTAATCGAGCCCCGGCCCGATTGCACGCCCGTCCCGGTCCCCGCTCCTCGTGTCCGCCGGCGCTGACACCGGAGGTGGTCTCGATGTCGAACGACACCGATCCCAAGCCCGGGCGTCGGGTGTTCTGGTTGGGGGTCGCGGGCTTGCTCGTGAACCTCGCCAGGCTCCTGGTCGACCTGGTCCGGAAGGACTGAGACAAGGACGTGCCGCACCGGTCTCGATCGGTGCGGCACGTTCCGGCGTGGGGTCAGCCGCGCGTGCGGGACAAGCGACGGTTGAGCGCCCCGTTGAGCAACGCGACGAGCAGCCCCACCGCGAACACCAGCGTCCCGAAGCAGAGCACCTGCGGCGGCATCCCGGCCTTCGCGGCGCCGTACACGAACAGCGGGAAGGTGACAGCGGGTCCGGCGACGAACGACGTGATGACGTAGTCGTCGATCGACATCGCCAGCGCCAGCAGCCCGGCGGCGAGCATCCCCGGCGCGAGCAACGGCAGCGTGACGAGCCGGAACGCCTGGAACGGCGTCGCGCCGAGGTCGCCGGCGGCCTCCTCGAGCGCACGCGACGTCCCGGCGATCCGCCCCCGGAGGACGACGACGACGTACGCGACGTCGAACGCCACGTGGGTGAGCAGCACCGTGAGGAACCCGGTACCGAGCCCGATCGACAGGAAGAACGACAGCGACGCGGACCCGACGACGATCGACGGCGCCGCGATGTCCGCGAACACGACGGCGTTGACGGCCCCCCGCCCGGGGAACCGGTAGCGCTCGAGCGCCAGGGCGAGCGGGAGCCCGATCGCGACCGAGACGATCGCCGCGAGGAACGCGACGACGACCGACGTGACGAACGCGGACCCGAGCCCGGAGACGTTCACGAGGTTGGCGTACCAGTACGTGGTGAAGCCGTTCCACGCGAAGGTCAGCCGGTTGGTGGGGGCGTCGTTGAACGAGTACGCGATCATGTAGACGATCGGCACGAGGGTGATCGCGATGACCACCCAGTAGACGATGGCGAGCCAGGGCCCACGACGGTTCACGCCGTGACGGCGCGGTGCGACGGCGGTCATACGAGGTCCTCGAGGTCGTCGGTGCCGGAGACCCGGGCGTAGATGAACAGGATGATGCCGAGCACGACCATGAGCACGGTCGACAGCGCAGCGGCGACGTTGTACTGCTGGTTGCCGGAGTAGGCGTCCTGGATGGCCTGCCCGATCGTGTACGTGTTCGTGCCGCCGAGGAGCGCCGAGTTCACCGGGTCCCCCACGCAGTCGATGAACACGAGCAGGACCCCGGCGAAGATGCCGGCACGGGACAGGGGCAGCGTGGTGTGCCAGAAGGCCCGGAACCTCCCCGCGTACAGGTCGTGCGCGGCTTCACCGAGTCTCGGGTCGATGCGCTCGAGCGCCGCGTAGATCGGCAGCACCATGAAGGCGAGGTCGTTGTACGCGTCGCCGAAGATCACCGCCCCGCCGGTGCCGAGGATGTGGAAGTCCTTGCCGGCGACCCCGATCCCCTGCAGGAACGTGACGACGGGCCCCTGGGACGCGAGCACGAACGCCCACATGTCGGTGCGGATGATGAACGACACCAGGAAGCTCACGAAGACGAGCATCAGGAGCGGGTTCTTCCACCGCGGTGACACCCGGAACGCGATGAAGTACGCCACGGGGTACCCGACGACGATGGTCACGAGGGTCGCGGCGAAGCCGTACCAGAGCGATCGGAGCAGGAACGTCAGGTACGGCACCTGCGGGTCGACGAACAGGGACGAGTAGATCCCGAAGTTCCAGGTGAACGTGTACCCGTCGTCCGGGTTGCCCGACATGAGCGAGACGATGAGCCCGGACACGAGCGGGATGACGAAGAACACGCAGAGGTACGCGGTCCCGACCAGCGCGAGCAGGAACGGCGTGCTGCGACGACGACCGCGACGGACCGGCGCCGGGTCGAGACCGATCCCGGGCGCGACCCCGAGCGCCGTCACGACTGCACCACCGCGTTGAAGATGCCGTTCCACTCCGAGTACTCGTCGTAGTTCTCGAACACCCGGAACTCGTGCGACGCGTCCAACACGGCAGCGGACGGGAACACCAGCGGGCTGTCCGCCACCGTCGCGTCGTCGAGCACGTTCCTGACGTAGTCCTCGGCCGCGGGCACCGGGCACACGTAGTTGACGTAGTCCTCGACGATCCCCGCGATCTTCGGCGTGTAGTAGAAGTCCATCCACGCGAGCGCCGACACCGGGTTCGCCGCCTGCTTCGGGATGAGCATGTTGTCGTGCCAGGTCATCTGCCCCTCCTCCGGCGTGACGAACTCCAGGTCGGGGAACCCGGACTGCTGCGCCTGGAACACGTCGCCCGACCACGCCTGGGTGATCCAGGTGTCACCGTTCTCGAGCCGGTTGATGTAGCTCTGGTCGTAGAACCCGGTCACGCTCGGCCGGAGCTCGCGGAGCCATGCCTGGGCCTTGCGCCAGTCGGCCGGGGTCGACGTCTCGGGGGCGATGCCGAGCGCGAGCAGTGCCAGGGAGCCGAGCTCGGTGTTGTCGCTCATCAGCCCGATGCGCCCCTTGAAGGCGGGGTCCTTCAGGTCCTGGAACGACGTGATCTTCCGCCCGGTGTACTTCGGGTTGTACGCGAGCCCCGTGAACCCGGTCTGCCAGACGACGGAGTGCTTGTTGCCCGGGTCGTAGTTCGGGTTCTTGACGGACGCAGAGGCGTTGGCGGCGAAGTTCGGCAACCGCGTGTGGTCGAGCTCGCACACGAAGCCGTTCTTGATCATCTCGGTGAGCTCGTACCCGTTCGTCATGACGACGATGTCGTAGCCGGTGGCCCCTTGCGCCCGGAGGATCGGCGAGACCGTCGCGTAGAACGTCGCGTTGTCCTGGATCACCGCCTGGTAGTCGACCGCGATCCCCGTCTCCTCCTTGAAGAGCGCGAGGGACTCGGACTTGCCGTGGTCGGAGTCGATGTAGAGCGGCCAGTTCGCGAAGTTGAGCTCCTTGGTCGCCTTCGCGTCCTTCCAGAAGGCCGTCCAGTCCACCGCTGGTCCCGTCGACGCCGCCGAGCCCTTGATGCTGCAGCCCGCGAGCAGGGCGGCCACCGCCGCGGCACCGCCGCCTGCCAGGAAGCCGCGCCGGCTGACCCGCGCGGACGTCAGTCCGCGCACCAGGTCCGGTCCGGCGTTCACGCGACCGCACCTGCGGTGGCGGTCTCGGCCTGGAGGCCCGGTGCGGGCTGGGTGGTGACGCTCGCGTCGGACGCGATGGGAGCCTCCAGTCCGAAGCCGTGGTCGACGCCCCAGGTGAGCCAGACCTCGGTCCCCGTGGCGATGCGGGGGCCGC
The DNA here is from genome assembly GCF_900086645.1 of Curtobacterium sp. 9128. Lineage (NCBI taxonomy): Bacteria > Bacillati > Actinomycetota > Actinomycetes > Micrococcales > Microbacteriaceae > Curtobacterium > Curtobacterium sp. 9128. The sequence goes on along the minus strand of NZ_LT576451.1, from coordinate 610,208 downwards.
CCTTCGTGTTCTGCGCGAAGACGGAGACGCGGCCGGCGCCGGGGACGTCGACGAGGTACTGCGTGCTGACGCCGGAGAACGAGACGTCGACGACACGGCCGGGTCCGAGGATGTTGCGTCCCGCCTCGTGCGACGGCTCTGCGGTGCGGATCTTGAGCTTCTCGGGACGGACGCCGACGACCACGCGACCGCTGGTCGCGACCGCACGCGCCGTCGGGACCGCGATGGTGCCCGCCGCCGTGGCGACCACGAGCAGCTCGCCCTCGGTGCCGCGGACCTCGCCCTCGAGCAGGTTCGACTGGCCGAGGAAGTTCGCGACGAAGGCGGTGCGGGGCAGTTCGTAGAGGTCCTGGGGGCTGCCCATCTGCTCGATCCGGCCACCGTTCATGACGGCGACGGTGTCGGCCATCGTCATCGCCTCTTCCTGGTCGTGCGTGACGTGCAGGAAGGTGAGCCCGACCTCGGCCTGGATCGTCTTGAGCTCGAGCTGCATCTGGTGCCGGAGCTTCAGGTCGAGGGCGCCGAGCGGTTCGTCGAGGAGCAGGAGCGCGGGCCGGTTCACGATCGCGCGCGCCAGGGCGACGCGCTGCTGCATGCCGCCGGAGAGCTGTGCTGGTCGCTTCGATGCGGACGAGTCGAGCTCCACGAGGTGCAGTGCCTCCCGCGCCTTCGTCATCGGGTCGGGGATGCGCCGGCGCTTCAGGCCGAACGCGACGTTGTCGAGCACGCTCATGTGCGGGAACAGCGCGTAGTTCTGGAAGACGGTGTTGACCGGCCGCTGGTACGGCTTCGTGTCGGTGACGTCCTTCCCGCCGAGCAGGATGCTGCCGCTCGTCGGTTCCTCGAGGCCGGCGACGAGCCGCAGCGTGGTCGTCTTCCCGCAGCCGGACGGCCCGAGCAGCGCGAAGAACGACCCGGCCGGCACGGTGAGGTCGAGGGCGTCCACCGCGGTGTGTCCCGGGAAGGACTTCGTGATCTGCTCGAGCCGGAGATCTGCTCCGGATTCGGCGAAGGTGCCGGTCGTTGCCATGGTGCCTCCTGGTGTTCGCGGGCCCGGGAGTCGGGTTCAGCCGATGTAGGACATGACGTGCTTGATGCGGGTGTAGTCGTCGAACCCGTACTGGGACAGGTCCTTGCCGTAGCCGGAGTGCTTGAAGCCGCCGTGCGGCATCTCGGCGACGATCGGGATGTGCGTGTTGATCCACACGCACCCGAAGTCGAGGTCGCGGGCGAAGCGCATCGCCCTGGCGTGGTCGGTCGTCCACACCGAGCTCGCCAGGCCGTACTCGACGTCGTTCGCGGCACGCAGTGCGTCCGCCTCGGTGCGGAAGCGCTGGACGGTCTGCACGGGGCCGAACACCTCCTGCTGCACGATGCGGTCGTCCTGCCGCAGCCCGGAAACGATCGTCGCCTCGTGGAAGTACCCGACGTCGCCGACGCGGTGGCCGCCGAGCTCGATCGTCGCGTGGTCGGGGAGCGTGTCGAGGAAGTCCTGCACGTGCGTGAGCTGGTTCACGTTGTTGACCGGCCCGAAGTACCCGTCCGTGCCGGTCCTCGCGTTCGTCCGGGCTTCCGCGGCGAGCGCCGCCACGAACTCGTCGTGGATGCCCTCCTGCACCAGGAGCCGGGTGGCAGCGGTGCAGTCCTGTCCGGCGTTGAAGAACCCGGCGGCGACGATGCCGGCGACCGCGGAGGGGATGTCGGCGTCGTCGAACACGATCACGGGTGCCTTGCCGCCGAGTTCGAGGTGCGTGCGCTTGAGGTCACCGGCCGCAGCTCGGGCGACCGCCATGCCCGCGCGGACGGACCCGGTGATGGAGACGAGCTGCGGGGTCGGGTGGTCGATCATCGCGGCGCCGGTGGAGTGGTCGCCCAGCACGACGTTGAGGACCCCCGGCGGCAGGAACTCCGCGGCGACCTCGGCGAGCAGCAGCGTGGAGAGCGGTGTCGTGTCGCTCGGCTTCAGGACGGTGGTGTTGCCGGCGGCGAGCGCCGCGGCGATCTTCCACACCGCCATGTTGAGCGGGTAGTTCCACGGGGTGACCTGGGCCACGACGCCGATGGGCTCGCGCCGGACGAAGGACGTGTGGTCGGCCAGGTACTCGCCGGCGCTCCGGCCCTCGAGGTTCCTGGCGGCGCCGGCGAAGAAGCGGATCTGGTCGACGGAGAGCATGATCTCGTCCTCGACCAGGGTGGCGCGGGGCTTTCCGGTGTCCCGCGACTCGAGGTCCGCGAACTCCTCCGCGCGGGCCTCCACCGCGTCGGCGATCCGGAAGAGCGCGAGCTGGCGCTCCCCCGGGGTCGTGCGCCGCCAGGTCTCGAACGCCTCGGCGGCGGTGCGGAAGGCCTGGTCGACGTCAGTGGCGGTGGAGATCGGCGAGATGCCGTACTCGGCCTCGGTCGTCGGGTCCACCAGGCCGAACGACGTGTTCGTCCTGGACGGGGTCCACTCGCCCCCGACGAAGTTCCGGAGGTCACGGGTCGCCGTGTCCGACGCCGTCTTCGTGCTGTCCAGCATGGCGGCGATACTGGCACGGAAACCGCTCGTTCGGAAGACTTGTAACAACGGAAATCGTCGCGAAACACGGTGTTCACAACGGAATCCCTTGCTTTCCGCCGGAATGCACTGCCATGCTGTGCGGCATGGCGGCAGCACCACGACGTCCGGGACCGATCGACGACATCTCCAAGCGGATCATCGAGCAACTCCAGGCAGACGGGCGCCGTCCGTACGGCGAGATCGGCAAGGCGGTCGGTCTCAGCGAGGCGGCGGTCCGGCAGCGCGTGCAGAAGCTCACCGAGACCGGCGTCATGCAGATCGTCGCGGTCACCGACCCGATGCAGCTCGGCTTCCACCGGCAGGCGATGATCGGCATCCGTGTGAACGGCGACACCCGCAAGGTCGCCGACGCACTCGAGCAGCTGGCGGCGGTCGACTACCTCGTGATGACCGCCGGCAGCTTCGACCTCATGGTGGAGGTCGTCTGCGAGGACGACGACGACCTCATCGAACTGCTCAACGGCACGATCCGGGCCATCCCCGGCGTGACCGGCACCGAGACCTTCGTCTACCTGCAACTCCGCAAACAGCTCTACGACTGGGGAACGCGATGACCATCTCCGACCAGAAGACCGAACAGTCCACGCGACTCGGCTCCTACGACCCGTTCGCACCGGTCGACAACGAGGACCTGCAGCGCAAGTCCCGCGACCACCTCTGGATGCACTTCGCCAGGCACGGCGCGAACCAGGCGGGTGCCGAGGTCCCGATCATGGTCCGCGGCGAGGGTCACCACGTCTACGACAGCCACGGCAAGGGCTACATCGACGGGCTCTCCGGCCTGTTCGTCGTCGCCGCCGGCCACGGGCGGAAGCGCCTGGCCGAGATGGCCGCCAAGCAGGCCGAGACGCTGTCCTTCTTCCCGATCTGGTCGTACGCGCACCCCGCGGCCATCGAGCTCGCCGACCGCCTGGCCGACCACGCCCCCGGCGACCTCAACAAGGTGTTCTTCTCCACCGGCGGCGGCGAAGCGGTCGAGACGGCGTTCAAGCTCGCGAAGTACTACTGGAAGCTCCGCGGCAAGCCGATGAAGCACAAGGTGATCTCCCGCGCGGTCGCCTACCACGGCACCCCGCAGGGCGCCCTCGCGATCACCGGCATCCCCGCGATGAAGCAGATGTTCGAGCCGTTGACCCCCGGCGGGCTCCGTGTCCCGAACACGAACTACTACCGCGCCGACGAGATGGGTTTCGCCGGGCAGAGCGAGGAGGAGTTCGGCTACTGGGCGGCCGAGCGCATCCGCGAGATGATCGAGTTCGAGGGACCGGACACCGTCGCGGCCGTCTTCCTCGAACCGGTGCAGAACTCCGGCGGCTGCTTCACCCCGCCGCCCGGGTACTTCCAGCGGGTCCGTGAGATCTGCGACGAGTACGACGTGCTGCTCGTCTCGGACGAGGTCATCTGCGCGTTCGGCCGCATCGGCACGATGTTCGCCTGCGACACGTACGGCTTCGTCCCGGACATGATCACGTGCGCGAAGGCGATGACCTCCGGGTACTCCCCCATCGGCGCGACGATCATCAGCGACAAGATCTTCGAGCCGTTCGCCGAGGGCGACACGACCTTCTACCACGGGTACACGTTCGGCGGGCACCCGGTCTCCGCCGCCGTCGCCATGGAGAACCTCGACATCTTCGAGGAAGAGGGGCTGCTGCAGAACGTCCAGCAGAACGCCCCGCTCTTCCGCGCCGAACTCGACACCCTGCTCGACCTGCCGATCGTCGGCGACGTCCGCGGTGACGGGTACTTCTACGGCATCGAGCTCGTCAAGGACAAGGCCACGAAGACCACGTTCGACGACGACGAGTCCGAGCGGCTGCTCCGCGGGTTCCTGTCGAAGGCGCTGTTCGACGCGGGGCTGTACTGCCGCGCCGACGACCGCGGCGACCCCGTCGTGCAGCTCGCTCCGCCGCTGACCATCGGGCAGCCGGAGTTCCGCGAGATCACCTCGATCCTGCGGAGCGTCCTGTCCGAGGCCTCGTCGAAGATCTGACCGTGTCCGGCTACCGGCGGGTCTCGTTCTGGATGGACCAGCTCGTGGCCTCCGGCCGCGACGACCTGACACCACGGCCGCCGCTCGACGGCGACCGCTCGGCGGACGTCTGCGTCATCGGCGGTGGACTGACCGGTCTCTGGACCGCGTGGTACCTGCACCAGGCCGACCCGAGCCTCCAGATCGTCGTCGTCGAGAAGGAGATCGCCGGATTCGGCGCCTCCGGACGGAACGGCGGGTGGTGCTCGGCGCTTTTCCCGCGCGAAGCGGCAGAGATCGCCGAGCACACCGGCCGCGACGCGGCACTCGCCATGCGGCGGGCGATGCGCGAGACGGTCGACGAGGTCGGCCGCGCAGCGGACGAGGCCGGGATCGACTGCGACTTCGTCAAGGGCGGCACCGTGCTCTACGCCCGGTCGGCGGTGCAGGACCGCGCAGCTCGAGCAGAGGTCGACGCGTCCGCCGCCTTCGGCGACGACATGGTTTACCGGTCCGCGCTCCCCGGCGACGCCGCAGGCAGCGTCGGGGTCGCGTTCACGCCGGACTGCGCCCGCCTGCAGCCGGCCGCGTTGGTCCGTGGCCTGGCGGCCGCACTGGAGGCCCGTGGCGTCGTGATCGCGGAGCGCACGCCCGCCGTGTCGTGGGCTCCAGGGCGTGTGGTCACCACCTCCGGGACCGTCTCGGCCGGCGCGGTCGTCGTCGCGCTCGAGGGCTACGGGGCGACGATGCCGCAGACCAGACGCCGGATCATGCCGCTGTACTCGTTGATGATCGCGACCGAGCCGCTGTCCGAGGCGGCGTGGGGGCGCATCGGGTTGGAGCACGGGCAGACGTTCTCGGACTACCGGCACCTGTTGATCTACGGACAGCGCACCGCGGACGACCGGTTCGCGTTCGGCGGCCGCGGAGCCCGCTACCACTGGGGCTCCACGATCCGGAACTCGTACGACCGCGTGCCGCGGGTGTTCCGCCACCTGCGCACGACGCTCGCCGAGCTCTTCCCCGACGTCGGTGACGTCGGGGTCACGCACACGTGGGGCGGCCCGATCGGGGTACCCCGTGACTGGTGCGCCTCGGTGACCTGGGACGGCTCCGTGGGGTCGGCCGGCGGGTACGTCGGCGACGGGCTCTCGACGACGAACCTGGCGGGGCGGACGCTGGCCGACCTCGTCCGCGGTGTGTCGTCGTCGCTGACGGGGTTGCCATGGGTCGGGCACCACTCGCCGGACTGGGAGCCGGAGCCGCTCCGGTTCCTCGGGGCGAACGCCGGACTCGTGGCGACGGACATCGCCGACCGCGAGGAACGACTGACCGGACGACCGAGCATGGCCGCCCGGGTGCGCGAGAAGGTGACGGGGCACTGATGGCCGTCGTTCCTCCGTCGGCGTACGACGTCGTGGTGGTCGGTGCGGGGGTGTCGGGGCTCGCTGCCGCCCGGGCGCTCGCGCTCGGCGGGCAGCGGGTCGTCGTGCTCGAGGCCCGCGACCGCGTCGGTGGGCGCACATGGACGGACGCCGCGCTCGGGGTGCCGGTCGACCTCGGGGCGTCGTGGATCCACGGCATCGAGGGCAACCCGCTCTGGTCGTTGGCGTCGGCGTTCGGGATCGAGACCGTGGAGTTCACGGTCGGGAGCTTCCAGTTCGACGGGCGGCCGATCGCGTGGCACGACCCGTCCGGCGTCCGGGTGTCCGGTTCGTCGCTGGTCACTGACCTGCATTCGGTCGACGAACTCCTGCCGTCCGTCGTCGACGCCGCACCTCCCGGGACCACGTACGCAACAGCCGTCTCCTCGGTACTGGACTCCCTCGGGTGGACCGGCTCGCGGGCCGATCGCGTGACCGAGTACATGGCGCACCGCTCCGAGGACCTCTGCGGCGCGCCCGTCACCGACCTCGACGCCCACGGGCTCGACGAGGAGCACGTCGCCGGGGACGAGGTCGTGTTCCCCGGCGGGTACGGGCAGTACGCCGCTCGGCTGGCCGCCGGGCTCGACGTCCGGTTGTCGTCCGTGGTCCGTGCGGTGACCACCACGCCGTCGTCCGTCCGGGTCGACCTCGCCGACGGGTCGTCCGTGTCCGCGTCCCAGGTGGTCGTGACCGTGCCGCTCGGGGTGCTCAAGGCCGGGGACATCACGTTCTCGCCGGCGTTGTCCGAACCCCTCACCGGTGCGCTCGGGCGGCTCGGGATGGGTGTCTACGACAAGGTGTTCTTCCGGTTCCCCTCGGCGTTCTGGGACTCCTGGGTGGTCCGGCAGCAGGGGGACGCCGGCGTCGACTGGCACTCCTGGTACGACATGTCCCGGGTGACCGGCGCACCGGTGCTGGCTGCCCTCGTCGGCGGCTCCGGAGCACGTCGACTCGAGACCCTGTCCGACGCCGAGATCGTCGCCGAGGGGCTGGCGGCCCTGCGGTTGCTGTTCGGCCCGGCGGTGCCCGAACCCGAGGCCGTGCGCATCACCCGGTGGGCGGCCGACCCGTTCGCGAAGGGGTCGTACTCGTACCTGCACGTCGGCTCGTCCCCTGATGACCACGACCTGCTCGGGACACCCGTCGGTCGCGTGCAGCTCGCGGGCGAGGCGACGTGGGGCGACGACCCCGCGACCGTGCACGGGGCGCTGCTGTCCGGGTTGCGGGCGGCGTCGCGCATCCTCGGACGGGACGTCCCGGCGGACGAGCTGGCCTCTACACTCGGCGCGTGAGCCCGTCGAAGGTCAGACACCAGCACGAGCACCGCTTCCCGGTCGCCGTCGCGATCCTCGTCAACCTCGCGCTCGCGCTGCTCCTGCCGAGCCGGGTGCTGTTCTTCCCGTCGTGGGTCGTGCCGCTCCTCGGTGTCCTGCTGCTCGTGCCCTTGATCGTGTTCAACCCGCGGCGGCTGTCCCGCGAGACGACGTGGTCGCGGTGGCTGTCGTTCGGGCTCGCGATCATGCTCACGGTCGCGAACCAGCTCACCGTCGTCCGCACGGTGATGGAGCTCCTCCTCGGTCATGCCGACGGCGGAGCCGTGCTGCTCACCGCGCTGCAGGTGTGGGTGAGCAGCATCATCGCGTTCGGGCTCGTGTACTGGGAACTCGACCGCGGCGGGCCGGTCGCACGACGGCGTCCCGGCCTCTGGGAGTCCGACGAGGCGGACTTCCAGTTCCCGCAGGAGACCGACTCGCGCACCGCCGCCTGGCGTCCGGTGTACCTCGACTACCTCTACGTGGCGCTCACGAACATGGTCGCGTTCAGCCCGACCGACACGATGCCGATGACGGTCCGCGCGAAGATGATCATGGCCTACCAGTCCGTCGGCGGGTTCATCCTGATGGCCCTGGTCATCTCGCGCGCGGTCAACATCATCGCCTGAGCGGTGGGCTGCCCGCTCGTCCCGCGTCAGGCGCCGTGTGCCTCCTCGGACACGGGCTGCCACTCCCGCCACGTCGCGAGACGCGACTCGTAGTCCTTCTCCGCGATGCCGAGCGGCGCCTTGCCGAAGAAGACCCGCAGCGGCGGCTCGTCGGCGTCGACCACCTTGAGGATCGCCGAGCGGGTCGCCTCGGGCTTGCCCGGGTCCGCGGCGGAAGGGCGCTTCGAGGCCGCCTCGCGCACGTCGGCGTACGCGTCGATCGGCTCGCTCTGCTTCGACGACGGTCCGGACCAGTCGGTCGAGAACCCGCCGGGTTCGATCAGGGTGACGTGGATGCCGAAGCCGGCGACCTCCTGCGCGAGGGACTGCGAGAGTCCCTCCAGCGCCCACTTCGACGCGTGGTACGCGCCGACGGTCGGGAACGCGCTGATCCCACCGATGCTCGACACCTGGATGATGTGCCCCGAACCCTGCTCGCGCATGATCGGCAGCGCCGCCTGGGTGACCCAGAGCGCGCCGAACAGGTTCGTCTCGAGCTGGGCACGGACCTCGTCCTCGGTGAGCTCCTCGACCATGCCGAAGTGGCCGTAGCCGGCGTTGTTCACAACGACGTCGAGGGATCCGAAGTGGTCTGCTGCGCGCTGCACCGCGGCGAAGTCGGCCGAGCGGTCGGTGACGTCGAGCTGGATGCCGAGGAACGTCTCCGGGTACTGCTCGACGAGCGCCTGCACGTCGTCGGGGTTCCGTGCGGTGCCGGCGACGGAGTCCCCGCGCTCGAGGGCGGCTTCGGCCCACTCGCGGCCGAAGCCCTTCGATGCGCCGGTGATCAACCAGGTCGTGCTCATGTGTCCTCCTGTTGTCTGACGCCGGCCACGCAACGCCGGGACCTTCGGAGTCAGCTGGAGGTCCGGGTGGCGGATGCGCCTTCCGGACGGGGCGCGGCGAACTCCAGGTTCACGTCGTCGGGGTCCTGGACGGACAGGATCACGAGACCGAACGGTGGGAGGTCCGTCACCGCACCGTGCTCGATGCCCGCCTCGTCGAGCCGCGCCACCGCATCGTGCAGGTCGCTGACCGATCCGACCCGGAAGGACACGTGATCGAGGCCGACGCGGTCCGGATCGAACCGGTCACCGGGCTCCGCCACCGGACGCAGTCCGAGGGTCTGGCCGCCGAACGTGAACGAGCACCCGCCGTAGGTCCGCCACGGGTCGTCGTGGATCGTCGGGTCATCGATCTGGTCGCTGAAGTCGCTCCCGGGCGGCATGCCGAACAGCCGCTCGTAGAAGGCCTTGCTCCGGTGGATGTCGGTGACGGTGAGCCGCAAGTGCGAGAAGCCGAGCGGCACCACGATGGGATCGTTCATCCCGCCATCATCGGCCGGGGCTCCTGGTCGCGTCCGGTCGTCTCCGGGAACCGGACGCCGCTGAGCTCCTCGGAGACGGTCCACAGCCGTGCCGCTGCGGCTTCGTCCCGCATCGGTTTCCACGACTGGTGCCTGGCAGCGGGTCCGCCAAGCCCACCAGGCCACCCCGGACCGGTGAAGGCCCCGTCCAGGTCGGAGCCGGTCGCCGCGAGCAGTGCGGGCTCCCCGGCGGAGTCGACGGTCCCGACGAGGAGCCCGCGCGACGAGAGCCACCGGATGACCCGGACCGCGGTCGTGTCCTGCGTTCGCCCGACTTCCGGACGGGCGGCCAGGAGACTCGTCGGTGCGACACCCGGGTGGCTCACCGCACTCGTGATCCCCCAACCGCCCGCTCGACTCCGTCTGCCGAGCTCGAACCCGACGAGTGCACAGGCGAGCTTCGACGCCGCGTAGGCGCGGTTGCCGTCGTACGGCCGCTCGGACTGCAGGTCCTCCCAGTCGATCCGGGCACGTCGGGCCGCGATGCTCGTCTGCATCACCACGCGTGCGCTGCCGGCTCGCAGGAGCGGGAGGAGCTGACCGACGAGCGCGAAGTGTCCGAGGTGGTTCGTGCCGAACTGCAGTTCGAAGCCGTCCTCCGTCTCCTGCCGCTCCGGTGGTGTCATCACACCCGCGTTGCCGATCAGCAGGTGCAGGGGGTCGCCCTGCGAACGGAGGCGATCGGCGAGCGACGCCACGGAGCGCAAGGACGACAGGTCCATCTCCTCGAGCCGCAGGATCGCGTCCGGGTACTGCTGCCGGATGCGGTCGGCGGCGGCCTCGCCCTTCCGTCGGTTGCGGACCGGCATCACGACCTCGGCGCCGGCTGCGGCCAGCCGGGTGGCGATGCCGAGTCCGATGCCGTCGCTGGCGCCGGTCACCAGGGCCCGCCGGCCGGTGAGGTCAGGGATCGTGACGTCGTCGTGGGTACGTGGCATCGTGTCGTCTCCTCGTTCGCGGCACCTCGTGGCGCCTCGGTCGAGCATGCGCCGACCGCGCGCACGACATCCACGGCCTGACGATCCGTGGCTCGGCCGGACGCGTCGCGAGAGGATGACGGCGTGATCGATCGAAGCGCACTCGCGGACTTCCTCCGTGGTCGCCGGCATGCCCTGCAGCCGGAGGACGTCGGGCTGCCGCGTGGGCAGCGTCGGCGGACCGCCGGGCTCCGTCGCGAAGAGGCGGCCCTGCTCGCGAACATGTCGACGGACTACTACGCACGACTCGAACGCGAGCGCGGCCCACAGCCGTCGGAGCAGATGCTCGCCGCGATCGCGCAGGGCCTCCGGCTGACGATCGACGAGCGCGACCACCTCTTCCGCCTGGCCGGACACGAACCGCCGACACGGAGCGCAGGTGGGGCTCACGTGTCGCCGGGGATGATGCGCATCCTCGACAGCCTGGTGGACACCGCGGCCGAGGTGTCGAACGAGGTCGGCGAGACCCTGCGGCAGACACCACTCGGCGTGGCTCTCGTCGGCGACCACTCGCGGTACGCCGGTGACGCACGGAGCTCCGGGTTCCGGTGGTTCACCCAGACCGAGGTCCGGGAGCTCTACCCGGTCGAGGACCACGCCTTCATGTCCCGGATGTACGCGTCCGGGCTCCGAGAGGTCGTCGCTCGGCGCGGTCCCGGCTCGCGGGCGGCACACCTCGCGGAGACCCTGCTCGCGAGGAGCGCCGAGTTCCGCGAGGTCTGGGCGCTGCACGAGGTCGGGGTCCGTCCGCGCGAGGTCAAGCGGTACGTCCACCCCGAGGTCGGGAAGCTGACGTTGCACTGCCAGGTGCTGCACGACCCCGAGCAGTCGCACGTGCTCCTCGTGCACACCGCCGAGCCGGGCAGCGTGACCGCGGAGCGACTCCGGCTGCTCTCGGTCATCGGCACGACCACCGCCGCTCGCTGAACCGCGGAGCCGGATGGTCGACGGAGCCGACCGGCCCGGCGCCGCCGGAACGCCGAACCACCGCTTCGACGACGAAACGCCTCCGTTTCCGGAGGCGTTTCGCGTCGAGAACGGTGTCTCGAGTAAGGCGACGTGCTTACTTGATCTTGGCCGTGATGGTCGCGGTACCCACCAGGAGGCCGCTCTTGACGGCGTCGGTCTTGAAGGTGCTGTTGAGCAGCTTCGCGGCGTCCGCGGAGACGTGGACGGTGGTGCCGGTGAGGATCGCGTTGTCACCCTCGAGCTGCAGGGGCTTGAGCGTCCCACCGTGCAGGGAGAACAGGTACGCGTTCGCTGCGGCGACCTGCCCGTTGACCAGGACGTCACCGTAGAGCTTGGACGAACCCGGGTTCACCACGAAGTTCTCCAACGTCACCGTCGTGTCGCCGGCCTTCAGGGTCAGACCCGAGTCGTCGTGGTTGAGCAGGCCCTGCACGTACGGACGGTACTTGCCGTCCGGGGACCAGTAGGTGACCGAGCCGGAGGTGATCGGGAACGACACGGCGCCGTCGGCGAGCTTGGCGTTGCCGGACACACCCGGGGTCAGCTTCAGCGAGGTGAGGGCGTCGGTGAAGCCGGAGTCCAGCGCGACGGAGGTGTCGCCACCGAGGACCTCGGGAACCGACGCGACCGGTGCGGGGATCTTCGACGACGACGATGCGACGGTGTGGATCGCGGGGGTGGAGGCGTTCGCGGCGGAGACACCGAACGCGGCACCGCCGAGGACGAGGGCACCCGTCGTGGCGAGGGTGATGGTGGTCTTGAGGGACTTGCGCATGATGGTCATTCCTTTGCTGTGTCGCGCTCGGCGCGGCGTACTGAAAGCGCGCCGAACACACTCCGACAAGGAGTGGAGAACCAGCTATCTGCGGCTGGTGAGCGCTCCGGGTGTTTCCCGGTCTGTGCATGGGATTCGGCACCCCACCGGAAACGGTTTGGACCGGATTCTCGTCGTGACCGTTCCGTGACCATTGCGATCGTTGATCATGTGGTCAACAATGGCGCCATGGACGTCGTCACCGCACAGGACCTCGCATCACCGCTCCGCGACGCGAGCACAGACTCCCGTCGGACCACCCGTGTCGCCCTCGTGCAGATGCGGTGGCTCGAGGACCCGGCAGCGCACCGAGCCCAGCTCGCCGAGGGCATCGCCGCCGCGGCCGCGAACGGTGCGCAGGCCGTGTTCCTACCCGAGCTGACGCTGCTGCGGTACCCCGGCGACACTCCGGCGAGCGGTGTCCCGAAGGACCTCGCCGAATCGATCGACGACGGCCCGACGATCACCTTCGCGCGGGAACAGGCCCGCGAGCACGGGATCCTCGTACACGCGTCGCTGTACGAACGGCCGGCCGAGGACGACGACCCGGCCGACCCGCGCGGCTACAACACGGCGGTCCTCGTGGCACCGGACGGTTCGCTCGTCGGACGCACCAGGAAGACGCACATCCCGATCAGCGCCGGGTACTACGAGGACACCTACTTCCGCCCGGGTCGCGACGACGACGCCTTCCCCGTCTACGAGCCGCCCGGACTCGGGGCCCGCGTCGGACTCCCGACGTGCTGGGACGAGTGGTTCCCCGAGGTCGCCCGCTCCTACGACCTCGCGGGCTCCGAGGTCCTCGTCTACCCGACCGCCATCGGCTCGGAGCCGACGTTCCCCGCGTTCGACACGGCGCCGATCTGGCGGCACGTCATCGTGGCGAACGGCATCACCGCAGGGCAGTTCATGGTCGTCCCGAACCGGTGGGGCGATGAGGGCGACATCACCTTCTACGGATCGTCGTTCATCTCCGACCCGTTCGGTCGCGTGCTCATCGAGGCACCTCGTGACGCGAGCGTCGTGCTCGTGGCGGACCTCGACCTCGATGCCCGCACCGAGTGGCTCCGCCTGTTCCCCTTCGCGCTGACCAGGCGACCCGACCTGTACGACTCCCTGGTGGCCCCGGTCGACCCCGATCGGGACGACCACGGCGCGACGGAGGCGATCCGAGCCTCCATCCCGGACCGACCGTCACCGCGGAAGACGGCCGCACGACCGACGGGAGCACGCTCGTGACCTGGCGGATGCCGGCGGAGACGGCTCCGCAGGAGCGGACGTGGATGGCGTTCCCGCGACCGGGCAACACCCTCGGTGACGATCCGGCGAGCGCCGAGGCCGCGCGCACCGCGTGGGCGACGACCGCGAACACCATCAGCGAGTACCAGCCCGTCACCGTGGTGGTCGACCCGGTCGCACGACCCGACGCCGACCGCCTGCTGTCCCGCTCGGTGGACGTGCTCGAGGCGCCGCTCGACGACTTCTGGATGCGCGACATCGGCCCGACCTTCGTCGTCGACGACGAGACCGGCGAACGGGGCGCCGTCGACTGGGTGTTCAACGGCTGGGGTGCGAACTCGTGGTCGACGTGGACCCGCGACGCCGAGATCGCCGCGTCCGTCGCACGGTCCGCCGGTGTCCGACGGATCCCGTCACTGCTGGTCAACGAGGGCGGCGCGATCCACGTCGACGGCCGCGGCCGGGTGCTCGTGACCGAGACGGTGCAGCTCGACCCGCGGCGGAACCCCTACGCGGACCACGCCCGCGTCGAGGAGGAACTCGCCCGGACGATCGGTGCGACGGACGTGATCTGGCTGCCGCGGGGCCTGACGCGCGACTACGACGGGCTCGGAACCCGTGGACACGTCGACATGGTCGCCACGTTCGCGGGAGCAGCGACCGACGTCGTCCTGCTCCACGCCCAACCCGACCCCGACCACCCCGACCACCTCGTGATGCCGCAGATCCGTCGCGCGATCGAACAGGCAACCGACGCCACGATCGTCGAGATCCCGGCGCCGGCGACCCTGACCGACGACGGCGGCCCGGTGGACTGGAACTACGTCAACCACGTCGTGGTGAACGGCGCCGTGATCGTGTGCGGGTTCGGCGAGGAAGCAGCAGACGCCCGCGCACGGGGCATCCTCGCCGACGTCTACCCGGGCCGTGAGATCCGCACGGTCGACGCACGCGAGGTCTTCGCCCGCGGCGGCGGCCTGCACTGCATCACGCAGCAACAGCCCGTTTGAGTCGCCGGGCTCAGCTCGGTGCGATGCCGAGTCGTGGCGCCAGCCACGCGAGCCCGGCGGCGATCGCCGGCCCTGCGGTGCTCCAGCTGTGCCTGCCGCCGGGGAGGATCCACGTGGTGACGTGCATCCCGGCGGCCCGCGCCCGCTGCGCCTGGACGGGCGTCACCTGCCCGTAGGCGTGGTCGTCACCGCCGGCGGCGAAGAACGCGTCCGTGTCCCGGTACGGCCCGTGCGTCGTGAGGATCGCCGCGGGCTGCGCTCGTCGGTAGGCCGCCGCGTTGCCGGAGAACCCCTCCGCGATGGTCTTCTGGACGGATCCGAGACTCGGTCCGTCCTCGCCCGACACGTCGATGATGTTCCCGAACCGTTCCGGATCTCCCGCACCGATCTGGATGGCGCACGTGCCACCCTGCGAGAACCCGCCGACGGTCCACGCAGCGGCCCCCGACTGGACCGTGAGGTGCGAGGTGATCCACGCGGGCACGTCGTCCTCGAGGTAGGTGGCACTGTTGCCGAGGGGACCGTCCACGCACATCGGGTTGGCCGAGTCCGGGCCGAGCTGGTCCGGCACCACCACGATGGGCGCGAGGCCTCGGTGCAGGGTGGCGAGCGCGTCCATCGTCGCCTCGATGTGCCCGCCGGTCTGCAGGTCCTCGGGTCCAGCGCCCCTCGACTGGCCGGACATCAGGACCACGACGGGCAGGTGCGGCGGATCGGCCGTGAGCGCGGCCGGCGGCAGCCAGAGCAGCGCGTCGCGCGCCGTGAAGTGCGACCGGGTGGCCGGGATCGCGACGCGGACGAGCCGCCCGGTCGTCGGCATGCCGGCCGGGGGCGTCCAGGTCGTCGCGAGGTCCTCGGTGGCCGGGGCGGCCGTCTTCCCCGGCGCCTCGGCGGCCGGGATCCCGTCGGAGGGGGGCTCGGCGGTCGCGACCGCGGTCGAGATCGCACTCGGGATCGCACTCGGCATCGCGGTCGTGGCCGAGGTCGGCGGAGCAGCGGCACTGGATGTCGTCGGGGAACCCGCGGCAGCCCTGGTCCACCACGTCGCAGACACGCCGAGGTTCACCGCGGTCAACACCGCCAGGACGACGACCACCACGGTGACGGTCTGAGAGCGAGATGTCCGTTGCATGGGAAGGCCGATCGTAGGGAGCACCGCCGGGAAGTCCGCCGACCGGGAGATCGCCACTCCTGAGGGTTCTCGACGCTCCCCGGCGGCTGGTTCCCGGCATCCACGCGGGTGCTGGTCTGCAATCGCCCCGGAGTACAGCCAGCGGGGTGCCGGTGTACGTCACGGCGGGTCCGGCGAACCCCATGGCGTCGGTACTGTGCACCGAACCGAACGCTCAGGAGGAACGCCCATGGCATCACCCATCGCGGTCACCGCCCCGGCAACACCGGCGCGCGGCGGTTCCCTGAAGCGGAGCCTCGGGCTCTGGGCGATCGTCGGCCTCGGCCTCGGCTACATGACCCCGACCGTCGTCTTCGACACCTTCGGGATCGTCTCCGGAGAGACCGAGGGTGCCGTTCCCAGCGCCTACCTGATCGCCCTCGTGATCATGCTCCTGACCGCCGTGAGCTACGGGAAGATGGTCCGCGTCTACCCGGCAGCCGGATCCGCTTACACGTACGTGCGCGAGTCGATCCACCCCAACGCCGGCTTCATGGTCGGCTGGGCGTCCCTGCTCGACTACCTGCTGCTCCCGATGGTGAACGCGCTGATCATCCGGCTGTACCTCGAGCAGGTCTTCCCGGCGCTGCCCGCATGGGTGACGGTCGTCGTCTACACGGTGTTCGTCACCACGGTCATCTGCCTGTCGATGCGCGGCACGTCGAACCTCAACATGGTCCTGCTCATCGGCGCGATCCTGGCGATGATCGCGTTCGTGGTCTTCACGGTGATCGAGCTCGTGCACGGTGCAGGGGCCGGCACCATCGCGAGCACCGAGCCGTTCGTGCACGACGGCGTGACGATGTCGGCGCTCCTCACCGGCGCCACCGTCGTCTGCTTCTCGTTCATCGGGTTCGACGCGGTCACGATGTACACCGAAGAGGCGAAGTCGATCAGGATCATGCCGAAGGCCATCCTGATGACGGTGCTCATCGGCGGCCTGATCTTCCTGGTGTCGGCGTACTTCGCGCAGCTGCGCTTCCCGACGAACGCCCCGTTCGGCGAGTTCACGGACGACCCGCTCCCCCAGATCGGGCTGATCGTCGGCGGCCCCGTGTTCCAGGCGATCCTCGTCGCGGCGGGATTCGTCGCGGCGCTCGCGTCCGGACTGGCGTCGCACGCCAGCGTCGCCCGCATGCTGCTCGTGATGGGTCGGAACAACGTCCTCCCGAAGCGCGTGTTCGGCTACGTCAGCCCCCGCACGCGGACGCCCATCCCGAACGTGGTCATCGTGGGCGCGGTGACCCTGCTGGCGATGACGTTCTCGCTCGACACGATCTCGTCGTACATCAACTTCGGCGCCCTCATCGCGTTCACGTTCGTCAACGCGACCGTCATCGTGCACTTCGCCGTCCGCCAGGGCCGCCGCCACACCGCGCGCGACCGGTTCGCGTACATCGTGCTCCCCGGGGTCGCGATGCTCCTCACCGGTGTTCTCTGGTCACAGCTGCACGCCGACGCGCTCATCGCCGGCTGCGTGTGGGCCGCCATCGGCTTCGTGTACCTCCTGGTCATCACGAAGGGGTTCCGCGTCCAGCCGAAGGGCTTCGACGAGAACCAGCCGGTGACGGGCGTCAACAAGCAGCTGACCGACGAACAGGCCTGAGAGGAAACGATGACCGACTACGCCGTCACCGACCCGACGACCGGCGAGGTGCTCAGCACCTTTCCGACCATCACCGACGAGGAGCTCCGCGCCGCGATCGACACCGCTGACCGCGCCCACCGCGAGCGCATCAGCACCGTCGCCGAGCGCGCCGCGGTCATGCACCGGGTCGCCGACCTCTACCGCGAGCGCCGCGACGAGCTGGCCGCCACGATCGTCCGCGAGATGGCGAAGCCCATCGACCAGGCGATCGGCGAGGTCGACTTCTGCGCCGACATCTACGACTACTACGCCGACCACGCGGAGGGCTTCCTGGCGGACGAGCCGATCACCCTCGCACCGGGTTCCGAGGGCAGTGCCTTCATCCGCAAGGACTCGGTCGGGGTGCTCCTCGGCATCATGCCGTGGAACTTCCCGGCGTACCAGATCGCCCGCTTCGCCGGCCCGAACCTCCTCATCGGCAACACCGTCCTGCTGAAGCACGCCCCGCAGTGCCCCGAGTCGGCCCTCGCGGTGGAGCGGATCTTCCACGACGCCGGGTTCCCCGAGGGGGCCTACACGAACGTCTTCGCGACGAACGACCAGGCAGCGGACGTCATCGCCGACCCCCGCGTGCAGGGCGTCTCCCTCACCGGCTCGGCCCGTGCCGGAGCCGCAGTCGCCGAGATCGCCGGTCGGAACCTGACGAAGGTCGTCCTCGAGCTGGGCGGCTCCGACCCCTTCATCCTGCTGTCCACCGACGACCTCGACGCCGTCGTGGAGTCCGCCGTCGCCACCCGGCTCGAGGGCAACGGGCAGGTCTGCAACGCCGCGAAGCGATTCCTGGTCGCCGACCACCTGTACGACGACTTCCTGGCGAAGTTCACGGACGCGATGTCGGCCGTGGCACCGACCGACCCGACGACCCCCGGCGCGGAACTCGGGCCCCTGTCCTCCCCGGCGGCCGCCGACCGGCTCGAGCAACAGCTCGACGCGGCGAAGGAGCAGGGCGCGACCGTCGTCACCGGCGGCGAGCGCTCGGGCAACGCGTTCACCCCGACCGTGCTCACCGGGATCACGCCGGACAACGACGCGTACCGCGAGGAGTTCTTCGGCCCCGTCGCGGCCGTCTACCGGGTCACCGACGAGGACGACGCGATCCGGCTCGCGAACGACACCCCGTACGGTCTCGGCTCGTACCTGTTCACGACCGATGCCGACCAGGCCCTCCGGGTCGCGGACCGCATCGAGGCGGGGATGGTCTACGTGAACATCGTCGGCGCGGACAGCCCGGAGCTGCCGTTCGGCGGCGTCAAGGCCAGCGGCTTCGGCCGCGAACTCGGCCCCCTGGGGGCCGACGAGTTCGTGAACAAGAAGCTGATCCGCATCGGCTGACGTCATCCGCGGACCCGACTCCACACCGGACGGGAGGCACGGTGCCAGCTGGCACCGTGCCTCCCGTCCGTCGTCCTCGGCGTTCACCG
Source organism: Curtobacterium sp. 9128 (assembly GCF_900086645.1). Taxonomy (NCBI): domain Bacteria; kingdom Bacillati; phylum Actinomycetota; class Actinomycetes; order Micrococcales; family Microbacteriaceae; genus Curtobacterium; species Curtobacterium sp. 9128. The sequence goes on along the minus strand of NZ_LT576451.1, from coordinate 591,653 downwards.
CCGGGTGCGGTTCCTCCTGATGAAGATCGTTCCGACAGCGCCGACCATCGCCGAGGCGATGGACAGAGCGCTGCCCGCGGACATGGTTCGGTTCCAGAGCGCGGTTCCCTCCGCGACCGACGTGGACCACACCATGAGTGCCAAGCCCGCTCCCAGCAGCATCGCGGCGACCGCGATGACCATGACGTCGATCATCCTCATGAAGTCCCGTTTCGTGGCCGACGAGGGCCGATCATTGAGTTGGCCTTATTGCAGTTCTACACTTCAATGCAAGAAGTCGTACCGAATCGTTTTTTGTCGGAGACGGCTGCTCCACCCGTTGTGGGGGCCGCCCGAGGCGGAGTTGGCCCTAGGATCGCCCTGGTCCGCCACACCGGCGGCAGGGGAGACATCGATGACCGACGCACGTCCACACCGCCGTCCGACGATCGTCACCGTCGCCGTCGCGCTCTGGCTGCTCATCGTCGCCGTGGCCGTCGCGCTCATCGTCGTGCGGGCGGTCACCGCGGCGGTCGGGCCGGGTTCGGCCCACGGGAGCGCACTGCTCCCGGCCGAGGTCGTGGCGGTGCTCCTGTACGCCGCGATCGCCTGGGCGGTGTTCCGGACCGCGGCGGGGTCGCGTCGCGCCCGCGTCGTGCTCGTCGTCGTGGCGGCGGCCCGAGCCGTGCTCGGGTTCGCGCTCGCGCCGCTCCCCCTCGCGATGATCGCGCTGACCATCGTCGCAACGGTGCTCCTGTTCCTCCCGGCGGCGCGCCCGTGGTTCCCGCGCGCGGAACGTACGCCGCGCGCCGCGACGCAGCAGCCGGAGACCATCGGCTGGGATCCGGAGACCGGCGAACGCATCCTTCGACAGGACTGACGGACGGGAGGCACGGTGCCGTCTGGCACCGTGCCTCCCGTCCGTCCTACTGCGGGTCCGCCGGCTCGCCGCCCGAGTCGACGTCGCTGTCCTGCTCCGGGTCCTCCGTGGCGTCGCCGGTGCGCGAGCCGTCGGGGAGGTCCTCGGTGTACTGCCGGGCTTCGTCGGAGGGCTGGCCGGATCCGTGGTGGGTCGTGTCACTCATGGACCGGACCGTACGCGCGGCCCGGACCGCAGCCGCACAGGAGTGCGTTCAGACCGCGATCCGACCGCCGCCGCCAGCGTGATCTGAGCCGCTCTGCAAGACTGCGGTGATGCAGCGGTTCACCGTCCGTCCGATCCACGCCGACGAGTGGGAACACGTCCGTGAGCTTCGTCTCCGCGCCGTGCACGACCCCGTCGCCGCGATGGCGTTCGTCGACTCCGCCGAGCACACGGCATCGCTGCCCGACACGTTCTGGCAGGATCGCGCAGCCGGTGGGTCGGACGACGCCGGCGACGCAGCCACGGCGCGGCAGTTCATCGCCGAGGACGAGTCCGGAACGTGGATCGGGTCTGCGACCGGGCTCCTCGAGCGTGTCGGCGACCCGGACTACGAGGGCCGCCCGATCCCGAGAGACGGCTGCTCGGTCGTCGGCGTCTTCGTGGCACCCGAAGCGCGGGGCGGGAAGGTGCTCGCCGCCCTCTTCGACGCGATCGCCAGCTGGGCGGACGGACCGCTGCGGCTGTCCGTGCACACCGGCAACGCCCGCGCGCGGCGCGGGTACGAGAAGGCCGGCTTCCGGGAAGTCGGCACCGAGTTCACCGGCGCGCTCGGTCCGACGGTGGAGATGCGGCGGTCCTGACCCGCTGACGGACGGGAGGCTCGGTGCCAGCCGGCACCGAGCCTCCCGTCCGCACCGTGGTGACTACCGGACCGTGGCCGGCTGGGGCAGGGCCGCTGCGATCTCCGCAGCGACCTCGCGGCCGATCCGGACCGCACCGTCGACGTGCTGGTAACCGGCACCGGCCAGGTCGCTCGAGGCGAAGCGGATCGGCCCGACCGCTGCGCGCTGGTCGGCGCCGTAGCGTGCGAGACCACCGAGGTCGAAGCTCGCCGCGTACGCACCGCGCGTCCACTCCTCGGTGCCCCAGTCGCTCTCGTAGTAGACGACCGGGTCGGCTGCCTGCGGTCCGTAGTAGTGGACCAGGGACTCCAGGACCCGTGCCTTGCGCTCCGCAGGCTCGAGCGCGAACACCGCGTCGGCGTGCTCGTCGGACACGAAGCCCACGAGCGTCCCCTGCTCCTTGCCGTACGAGGTGTTGTCGTACGCCTCGTGCACGAGCTCGTACGGGCTGAACGCCGTGCCGGAGAGCCCGGCCTCCCGCCAGAACGGCCGGTCGTAGACGGCGTGCACCTTGATGACGAAGCCCATCGACAGGTGCTGGTGGAGCTGGTGCTGCCGTCGGGGCAGCGGCGGGTCGTACGAGATCCGCGTGTAGAGGGGCGGCGGGACGGCGACGAGTGCCTGGCGCGCGTGCACCTCGATGCCACCGTCGGCGATCGCGACGACGCCGTCGTCGGTCCACCGCAGCGTGCGGACCGGGGCGTCCAGGTGCACGTCGTCGCCGAGCTGCTCGGCGAGCCGGAGGGAGACCTGCTGCATCCCGCCGACGACGCGCTTGTCGAGGATGAAGTCGGCGTCGACCAGGTTCGTGAAGCTCCCGGCGGACGCGGCCATCAGGAACGCCTGCAGCGCGGAGAAGGCATGTGCGGGCTTGGTGAGCATCGCACCGGCGATGAACAGCTCGACGTTGTCGGTCGCGACGCGGTCGTCGCTGACGCCGTGCAGCCAGTCACGGAAGGACGTCTCGTCGAGGCGCTTCGCGTCGGGCGACTCCCACGGTCGGGCCGGATCGACGTGCGCGACGTACTCGTCGACGACGGACACCAGGCGTTCGATCTCGTTCGCCGTGGCCGCCGGCAGCGGGAAGATGTCGCCGGTGTACTCGGTGCGGGTGCCGTCCGCGTCGATGTAGACGCTCTGCCCCTCCCGGTACCGGTCGTACGTCTCGAGGCCGAGTTCGTCGAGGGTCTCGAGCAGGGCGGTCTGGTCCGGCGACACCCACTGTCCGCCGATCTCGAGGGTGACGCCCTCGATGTCGTTGGTCCACGTGCGACCACCGACCCGGTCACGTGCCTCGAGGACGGCGACGGTCCTGCCCTCGGCGCGGAGCCGGGTCGCCGCGGTCAGGCCGGTCACGCCGGCGCCGATGATGACGACGTCTCGCTCGATCATCGTGCGTCTCCTGTCGTGGTCGTGCTGCGCTTCCGGAACGGATCGGGCGTCAGCGTGTACATCGTCTCGAGGTACTCGGAGATGCCCTCCGCACCGCCCTCGCGGCCCATGCCGGACTGCTTCACGCCCCCGAACGGCGCCGAGGCGTTCGACACGACGCCGGTGTTGAGGCCGAGCATCCCGGTCTCGAGCCGCTCCATCAGACGCTGTCCGCGTGCCGGGTCCTCGGTGAAGGCGTACGCCACGAGACCGTACTCGGTGTCGTTCGCACGGGTGATCGCCTCGTCGTCGGTGGCGAACGTCGCGATCGCCAGGACCGGACCGAAGATCTCGTCGGTCAGGATGGCGCTGCCCGGCTGCACGTCGGTGAGGACGGTGGGCGCGTAGAACGTCCCGGGGCCGTCGATCGGGTGACCGCCGGTGCGGACGACCGCACCGCGCTCGACCGCGTCGGAGACGAGCCGGTCGGCCTTCGCGACGGCACGGTCGTCGATGAGCGGCCCGATCGCGACGCCGTCCTCGGTGCCGGGGCCGACCCGCATCGCCTCGACGCGGGCGGTGAGCCGGTCGGCGAACTCCGCTGCGACGTCCTCGTGCACCAGGAACCGGTTCGCCGCGGTGCACGCCTGCCCGGTGTTCCGGAACTTCGCGGCGAGGGCGCCGGCCACTGCTTCGTCGAGGTCGGCGTCCGCGAACACCAGGAACGGGGCGTTGCCGCCGAGCTCCATCGAGGTGCGGAGGACGTTCTCGGACGCCTGCGCGAGCAGGGACCGGCCGACGGGGGTCGATCCCGTGAAGGACAGCTTCCGGAGCCGGGAGTCCTCGAGGATCGGGGCGGACACCGCCTTCGCGTCGCTGGTCGGGACGACGTTCACGACGCCGTCCGGCACGCCCACCTCGCGGAGCAGGTCCACGAACAGCAGCGTCGTCAGCGGCGTGAGCTCCGCCGGCTTCACGACGACGGTGCACCCGGCGGCGAGCGCCGGGGCGATCTTCCTGGTCGCCATCGCGAGGGGGAAGTTCCACGGGGTGATCAGGTACGCGGGACCGACGGGCTTGTGGGAGACGATCGTCCGGCCGGAGCCCTCGGGGTTCGTGCCGTACGAGCCGCCGATGCGGACCGCTTCCTCGGCGAACCACCGGAGGAACTCGCCGCCGTAGGTGACCTCGCCGTTCGCCTCGGCGAGGGGCTTGCCCATCTCCAGGGTCATCAGCAGCGCGAAGTCGTCGCGGCGCTCCTGGAGCAGGTCGAACGCGGCTCGGAGGAGTTCTGCACGCTGCCGGGGCGGCGTCGCTGCCCAGTCGGCACGGGCCCGGTCGGCGGCGTCGAGCGCGCGGAGACCGTCGGCCGCGGTGGCACTCGACACCTCGACCAGGACGTCCCCCGTTGCCGGGTCGTGCACCGCGAAGGTGCTGCCGTCTGATGCGTCCTGCCACGTGCCGTCGATGAACAGTCCGGTGGGGATGCGGGAGAGGAGGTCGTGGGTCATGCCGTTGCCAGCCCTTCGAGGACGATGCCGATGCCTTCGACGAGCAGTGCGTCGTCGATGGCGAGCGGCGGGAGGAAGCGCACGACGTTCCCGTACGTGCCGGCCGTCAGCGCGATCACGCCGTGTTCGTACGCATACCGGACGATACGCCCGGTCAACCCGGGGTCCGGAGCACCCGTGTCCGGATCGACGAGCTCCATGGCGATCATCGCGCCCCGCCCGCGGACGTCGCCGATTCGGGGGTCCCGCTCCTGCGCCGCGCGGAGTGCGCCGAGGAGCACCGTCTCGATCTGCTGGGCGCGTTCGATCAGTCCGTCGTGCTCGAAGGCGTCGATGGCGGCGAGCGCTGCCGCACAGGCGATCGGGTTGCCGCCGTAGGTGCCGCCGATGCCGCCGGCGTGCGGCGAGTCCATGATCTCCGCCCGGCCGGTCACGGCGGACAACGGGAGGCCGCCGGCGATGCCCTTCGCCGTGGTCACGATGTCGGGGACGACGCCCTCGTGCTCGCTGGCGAACATCGCGCCGGTGCGGGCGAAGCCGGTCTGCACCTCGTCGGCGATGAACACGACGTCGTTCGTGCGCGCCCACTCGGCGATCGCCGGCAGGAAGCCCGACGCGGGGACGACGAACCCGCCCTCGCCCTGGATCGGCTCGATGAGCACGGCCGCGGTGTTCTCGACGCCGACCTGCTTCTCGATCTGGCTGATCGCGCGTGCTGCGGCCTCGGCGCCCGAGAGCCCGTCGTGGAACGGGTAGGACATCGGCACCCGGTAGACCTCGGGGGCGAACGGACCGAAGCCGCTCTTGTAGGGCTGGTTCTTCGCGGTGAGCGCCATCGTGAGGTTCGTGCGCCCGTGGTACGCGTGGTCGAACACCACGATCGCCTGCTTGCCGGTGTGCTTGCGCGCGATCTTCACGGCGTTCTCGACGGCCTCGGCGCCGGAGTTGAACAGGGCCGTCCGCTTCTCGTGGTCACCGGGGGTCAGGCGGTTGAGCGCCTCGGCAACCTCCACGTACCCGTCGTAGGCCGCGATGGTGAAGCACGTGTGGGTGAAGGCGACCGCCTGCGCCGCGACCGCTGCGGCGACGCCGGGGTGCGCGTTCCCGACACTCGTCACGGCGATCCCGGACCCGAGGTCGACCAGGGAGTTGCCGTCGGCGTCGACCACCACGCCGCCACCGGCCGCGACGACCGCGATCGGCACCGCGACACCGACTCCGGACGGCACGGCGGCCGCCTTGCGTGCGAGGAGCTCCTGGGAGCGCGGGCCGGGGATCGCGGTGACCAGGCGGCGCTCCTGCGGGAGCCCGGGTCCGCCGGTGGTGGTCGCGGGGACAGCGGTGGAGGTCATGCGGCGATCGTAGGAGCCCATCGCGGCCGACTCACTGTCCACCACGTACAGGCGCGCGGGGAGAGATCGCCACGGTGGATACTGGTGACATGCCGGCCACCCTGCGATCCCTGCTCGACCGTCGCGACCTGCGGCTCCGCATGCTGACCGACGCAGACCCCGACGTCCCGATCACGTGGCTGCACAGCTCCGACCTCCCCGACCCGACGCCGTTCCTCGGGACCGGGCAGGCACTGCTGACCACGGGCACCCAGTTCGACTCCGACGCCGAGGTGTCGACCGAGGCGGCGGACGCGTACGTCCGACGACTGACCGACCGCGGGGTCGTCGCGCTCGGTTTCGGGACGGAGGTCGTCAGGGCCGGCACGCCGGACGCCCTCGTCGAGGCGTGCCGCGCCCACGGGCTGCCGCTCTTCGAGGTCCCCTACGAGACCTCGTTCATCGCCGTGGTGCAGGCCAACGCGGAGACGATCGCCCGCGACGCGAACGCCAGGAGCGCATGGGCCCTCGCGGCACAGCGCGCCATCTCCCTCGCCGCCCTGCGCCCGGACGGACTCGGCGCCACCCTCGCCGAACTCTCCCGGCAACTCGACTGCTGGGTGGGGCTGCTCGACGTGTCCGGGCGGATCGACCGCGAATTCCCGGCGGACGGCATCCCGTCCGACGAGCGCGAACAGCTCGAGGCCGAGGGGGCTCGACTCCTCCGCGGCGGACAGCGTGCGAGCCTGCCGATGAGTACCGCCACAGGGGGTTTCACCCTGCAGACGCTCGGGTCGGGAGGGCATCTCGACGGCGTGCTGGCCATCGCGACCGGGTCGCTCGACCAGGCCGGCCGCGAGGTCGTCACCGCGGTCATCGCCCTCGCCGGACTCGCGCTCCAGCAGAACCGCGAGCTGGCTCGTGCCCGCGGGCTGCTCCGTACCGGACTCCTGACGATGCTGTCGTTCGGCGACCCCGAGGTCGTCGAGACCACGTCACGCGAGCTCTGGGGGCCACTGCCGACCGAGCCGATCCGCGTCGCCGCGATCGACGTGCCCGACCACCAGACGGACTCCGTGGTGGACCTCCTCGAGCTCTGGGTGCAGGAGTCCCCCGGACAGCTGTTCTTCGCCGTCGACGACGCGCTGTTCCTCTGCGTGAGCGCCGAGGACCCTCGCCCGGTCGAACGCCTCACCACGCAGTACGGCCTGCACGCCGGGCTGTCCGACGGTGCCGGGTACGGGTACTTCGGGCGCGCCCGCGCCGAGGCCGTCCAGGCACTCGACCGCAGCCGCGAGGGCCGCCCAGGCATCGTCGAGTTCGGCGACCTGGCCCGCGACGGCGTCCTCGCCCACCTCGCGCACACGGACGCCGCGGACATCGCGAGGGCGTTCCTCGCCCCGGTGACGGAGCACGACGCCGCGGCCGGCACCGACCTCACCCGGACGCTCCGCACCTGGCTCGAGCAGAACTGCGAGTACGACCGCGCCGCGCAGGTCCTCGGTGTCCACCGGCACACCGCCCGCGCCCGGATCGAGCACGCCGCGCGGCTCCTCGATCGGGACCTCGGGCTGTTCGCGACCCGCGCCGACGTCTGGGCCGCGTTCGTCGCCCTGCCAGCCGCGTGAAGCACGGTCCACTGCCTAGGCTGACGGTGTGACCGCCCAGCCCCGCCGTCGACTGAGCGCCGCGGACCGTCTGTCCCAGATCGACCACGCAGCCGTCACCGTCGCACGCGCGGACGGCCTCGCCGGGGTCACGCTGCGGTCGGTCGCCGCGTCGATCGGTGTCGCGCCCTCGCTCGTCGCGCACTACCGCCCGTCGATGGAGTCCCTCCTCGCCGACACGTTCCGTGCGATCGCATCGGCCGAGGTCACCGAGGTCGGCGCGATCGTCGAAGAGCGGCCGGACCCGGTCGCACGGCTCGCGGTCCTGCTCGCGTCGATCAACGACCCCGTGCGCGACGACGTCGCGGCACTGTGGGCGGACGCATGGAGCATCGGCCGGACCAACCCCTCCCTCGCCGAGGCCACCCGCTCCGTGATGGACGACTGGCAGGCCCTCGCCCGGTCGGTCGTCGCCGACGGCGTCGCGGACGGATCGATGCACACCGACGACGCGGAGCGCGTCGCGCTCCTCCTCTTCGCACTCGTCGACGCCACGAACGGCTACGCGCTCGTCGACTACCGGTCCCGCTCGGAGCGCGAGGACCTGGTGGTCGCCACCATCGCCGGAGCCGTGGGCCTGTCACCGGAGCAGCTCACGTCCTGAAGGCACCCACGATCAGGACTGGAGGCTCGGTGCCGGCCCGGATCCGACCCTCCATTCCGTCCTTGGTAAAGGTTGTGCAGTATCCTTCACCAAGGACGGTGGAAGGGAAAGGTTCGATGGGCACCACGGCGGTCAGGTGGGAGCAGCGCGCCCTCCCCCGGTTCGAGACCCCGGACCTGCTCCCACGGCGTCAGCGCGAGCTGTGGGACAGCCCGTACCGAGCAGCCGTCGTGCCGCGCATCGCGGACCTCGACGTGCAGGTCGCCGCGCACGCTCGGGCCGATGCAGACGACGCGTCTGGCGCGATCACCCGGTTCGACGCGGAGTTCGCACACTTCCCGGCGCCCTTCTCCGGTGTCCTGCTCCGGAGCGAGTCGGCATCGAGCTCCGAGATCGAACAGCTGACCGCGGGTGCCCGGGCGATCTCCGAGGCAGAGATCGACGAGCGCGTCACCGGGAACGCACCGCAGATCGTGCGGAACGTCCGCGCGATGGAAGCAGCGATCGCCCTCGCGGACGACATCGGCGAAGCGACGATCATCGCGATGCACCGCGCCCTGCTCGCCGAGTCGGCACCGTCGATGGTCGGGCACTACCGGGACGAGCAGGTGTGGATCGGCGGGCGACTCCCGCACACCGCGGAGTTCGTTCCGCCCCACCAGAGCGGTGTCCAAGCAGCCATGGACGACCTCGTGGCGTTCGTCCGCCGGGACGACGTCCCCGTGCTCGTCCAGGCGGCGGTCGCGCACGCCCAGTTCGAGACCATCCACCCGTTCCCGGACGGCAACGGCCGCACCGGACGCGCACTCGTCCAGTCGATCCTGCGCCGTCGCGGGGTGCTGCAGCACCTGACGATCCCCGTGAGCAGTGGACTCCTCACGGATCTGGATGCCTACTTCGGTGCACTCGGGGCCTACCGCGGCGGCGATGCGACGCCCATCGTCGAGGTCTTCGCCGACGCCTCGCTCGCCGGCGTCCGGAACGCGTCCGTGCTCGCGGACGACCTGCGGCAGCTCGAGTCCCGCTGGGACTTCGCCATGCGCGAGCTCCGTTCCGACGCAGCCGCACGGCGGATCGCCCGGTTCTCGATCGAATACCCGGTGCTCAACTCCCGGCTCGCGGTCGAGCGGATCGGCGCGACGCGTCCGGCCGTGCTGAACGGACTCGCGCAGCTGGTCGATCTCGGAGTCCTGCGGTTGGCGAACTCGAAGCAGCGCAACCGGGTCTGGATCAACGATGACGTTGTCGACGCTCTCGACGCGTTCGCCGAACGAAGCGGGCGGCGCGAGCACCCGCGGTACTGATCTCCTCAGGCGGCCGAGAAGGGCGCAGCGACCTCGAGCTCGCCGTGGTCGACGAGCCACCGGACGGCCTCCTCGACCGTCGCGCCGGCCGTGTGCCGCGGGTCGTACCCGAGCAGCCGGCGCGCCTTCTCGATGCTGAACACCTGGCTCCGGGACAGGTGGTCCCAACTCGCGCCGGCCGCGTCCTGGTCGGTGGTCTCGCGGAACCGGTCCCACGTGACGGACTCGAGCCGTGCCTCCTGTCCGAACCACGACGCGGCGACCGCCGCGTAGCCACGGACGTTCAGGGCGTCCGGAGCGACGACGGAGAAGTCCTCGCCGGCGGCGGCGTCCCGGTGCTCGACCGCGAGCTCGAACGCCTGCGCGACGTCGTCCGCGTGCACGTGGTGCATCGTCTCGGCGCCGATCCCGGGCACCTCGAGGACCTCCCCAGCAGCCAACGTGCGCCACACCGACGCATCCAGGTTCCCGAGCGGACCGATCGGCGCCCAGCCGGGGCCGCTGATGTGCCCGGGGTGCAGGCTCGTCGTGACGAGACCGCCGTCGGCGGTCTCCTGCTTGAGCATCCGGGCGATGCGGTCCTTCTGGATGCCGTAGGTCCCGAACGGCGGGGTCATCGCGTCCTCGGTGATGGGCAGCACCTCGCTCGGACCCGCGCGCCACACCGAGCCGCAGTGGATCAGGTGCACGCCGGTGCCGCGGAGCCGCTCGACCAGGGCGGTCGCGGACTCCAGCGTGAAGCAGACCAGGTCGATCACCACGTCGGGCTGCAGCTCGGCGACGCAGTCGGGGAAGGTGCCGTCGCGGTCCTCCTGCTCGCGGTCGGCCGTGACCTGCTGGACGAGTTGCCACTCGGGCGCGTCGGCGTACGCGCGGCGCTGCCCGCGGCTGATGTTCACGACCCGGTGTCCGGCACGGACGAGCCGTGGGACCAGGAACGTGCCGATGTGTCCGCTACCGCCGATGACCACGACGCGTTGGTTGCTGCTCATGCCGGTCACGGTAGGCCGGTGCGGCTGCGGACCGGCGCCGGCAACCCGATCGCGTCAGAGACTGAGTGCCAGTCTCACTCCGGCTTCGACCTGGCCGAGCAGGTAGGCGGGCAGCATGCCGACCGGATGCGGGTCCACGAACTCGCGGCTGACCGGACCGACCTGGGTGACGTTCGCGACCGAGTCCTTGTCGAGGCCAGATGCTCCCGATGGCACGAGGACGTTGCCGGGAAAGCGCTCCATCGCCGTGTTCGAAGTGAGCGGAACGGTCAGCACGGTCTGGATCTTCGATGCCATGAGCCAGTCGGCCTGCAGCACGACGCACGGTCGCACCTTCGCCGGCTCGGAGCCCCCCGGGGAACCGAAATCGGCCCAGACCACGTCGCCGCGTTCGATCACCACTCGTCGCCTTCGACACGGTTGCGCTCGCTCTCACGGACGAAGAGGTCGTCGTCGCGCCCGGACACGGCAAGAGCAGCGTTCGCGAGGGCGGTGAGCTCGGACGTCCCCTCGAGTTCGTCGGCGAGCCGCGAGGCGGCCGTCCGGTAGAACTGCGACCGGTTCATGCCGTGCTGTCTGGCGACCCGCTCGAACCGCAGGAAGTCAGCGTCGGGAACCGAGATCGCCGTCTTCATGGGCTGAGTATGACCGGTAGTACCAGAAGGAGTCGAGGTCCGAGCCCGCGACGATCAGCGAGACGACCACACGACCACGGCCGGACCGGGCCGGCGAGGCGGACGCACACCGAGCCTCCAGTCCGCGGAGCGCGCCTCTACGACGAAGGCCCCCGATCTTCCGATCGGGGGCCTTCTCCCTGTGTCGTGAACACAGTGCCTGGTGCGCGAGGGGGGACTTGAACCCCCACGCCGTTTCCAGCACACGGACCTGAACCGTGCGCGTCTACCAATTCCGCCACTCGCGCCAGCCCGAAAACACTACCATGCACAGAGCCCCCCAGGTGCCACCTACTACCATGCAGGGGTCGACGACCGAGAACGTGGAGACCCATGGGACTGCTGGACAACTTCGAGCGAGGGCTGGAGCGCGCCGTCAACGGCGCGTTCGCGAAGACCTTCCGCTCCGGTGTGCAGCCCGTCGAGATCTCGAGCGCGCTCCGACGAGAACTCGACACCAAGGCCGCGGTGGTCTCACGCGACCGCATCCTCGTGCCGAACGAGTTCACCGTGCGTCTGGCACCGCCGGACTGCACGCGCATGAACGACGTCGGTCGTCCCCTCATCGACGAACTCACGCAGATGGTGCAGCAGCACGCCGTCGCGCAGAACTACTCGTTCTCCGGTCCCGTGACGATCCGCCTGCAGCAGGACGGCACCCTGTCGACCGGGATCCTGCAGATCGACTCCACGACCGTGCAGCGGGACGTCGCGTGGGTCGCGGTGCTCGACATCGGCTCGCAGCGCCACAAGCTGCAGCGCGGACGCACCGTGATCGGCCGCGGGACGGACGCCGACATCACCGTCGCGGACACCGGCACGAGCCGGAAGCACGTCGAGATCGTGTGGGACGGCAAGCACGCACAGGCCAACGACCTGGGCTCGACGAACGGCTCGAAGCTGAACGGTGAGCGCTTCCAGCAGGCGATCGTGGAGCCGGACTCCACCATCGAGATCGGTCGTACCCGTATGGTGTTCCGGGTGATCCCGGAGAACGGAGGTGCGCGATGACCACAGGACTGACACTGCTCGTCCTGCGTTTCGCGTTCCTCGCGGTGCTGTGGCTGTTCGTCTTCGTCATCGTGTTCGCGCTGCGGAGCGATCTCTTCGGCCAGCGCGTCCGCACGATCCCGACCGATCCGAAGGGTGCACCGTCCGGCCCGACGACACCGACGATCCCCGCTGCGAACGCAGCAGCGCCAGCGGGTGGCGGGGCCTTCACGGACATCATCAACCAGGCGCAGTCCGGCGGCTCGGCGCAGCCGGCGACAGACGTCGCCACCCGGCTCGTCATCACCGAGGGCGCACGAGAGGGCATGGAGATGCCCCTCGGTCGCGGCCCCATCACCATCGGACGCTCCAGCGAGAGCAACGTCGTGATCCGCGACGACTACACGTCCACCAACCACGCCCGGCTCGAACTGCAGCCGTCGGGATGGGTCGTCATCGACCTCGAGTCCACGAACGGCACCTTCGTCAACGGTCAGAAGGTGAGCGCTCCCGTGACCGTGGCGGAGCGCACGCCGATCACGATCGGGACGACGACGTTCGAGCTGCGGCGGTAACCCCCAGATGACGGCTCGCACGCTGAGCGCCGCTGTGTCCCATGTCGGACGCATCCGCGCGAACAACCAGGACTCCGGCTACGCCGGGGCGCACCTGTTCGCCGTCGCGGACGGCATGGGCGGGCACGCGGGCGGCGACGTCGCCTCGGCCATCGCGATCCGTCGCATCCGCGAGGTCGACCGCGAGTTCCCCTCGGCGCACGACGCCGAGTTCGCGCTGCAGTCGGCGCTGATCGCCGCGAACCAGCTCATCACCGAGACGGTGTTCGAGCACCAGGAGCTCACCGGCATGGGCACCACGGTGAGTGCGATGATCCGCGTGGGCGACCAGATCGCGATCGCGCACATCGGCGACTCCCGGATCTACCGGCACCGCGACGGCGAGCTGCAGCAGATCACGTCCGACCACACGTTCGTGCAGCGTCTCGTCGACAGCGGTCGCATCACGCCGGAAGAAGCCGCGGTCCACCCCCGCCGCTCCGTCCTGATGCGCGTGCTCGGCGACGTCGACGCCGCTCCGGAGGTCGACACGGCGATCATGGACATCCGACCGGGCGACCGCTGGCTGCTCTGCTCGGACGGCCTGTCGTCCTACCTGGCCGAGGAGCGCATCCGGCACGCGCTCGCGTCGAACATGGACGCGAACCAGGTCACGCAGCGCCTCGTCAAGGAGACGCTCGACCACGGCGCCCCCGACAACGTGACGGTCGTCGTGATGGACGTCACCGACGCCGTCCCGACCGAGGACGACGACGACGCGGCCACGACGGTCGGATCAGCCGCAGCGCCCCTCACGTTCGAGGCGTCGACCGGCCGCAAGCCGATCCGCCTCCCCACGATCCTGCTGCACCCGCTCAAGGTCACGTCGGCACCGGAGGACTCGCACTTCGAGCCGGAGAGCGACCAGTACTTCGCCGAGCTCATCGCCGAGGACCGTCGACGCCGGGTGCGCCGCCGGATCTCGTGGACGATCGCGCTCGTTCTCGCCGTCGCAGCGCTCGTCGGTGCGGTGTTCCTCGGTTGGCGCATCGTGCAGGACCACTACTACGTCGGCACCGATCGCGGCACGGTCGCGATCTACAAGGGCGTGCAGCAGCAGATCGGTCCGATCAAGCTCTCCGACGTGTACGAGGACTCCGACATCAGCGTGTCGGACCTGCCGGAGTACACCAGGGAGAACGTCCGGTCCACGATCAACGCGCAGTCCCTGTCCGACGCGCGCGACATCGTCGACCGCTTGCGGACCGCGGCCAGGACGGGCCAGGACCAGAGCGGAACCGGTGGCTCCGGCGGCGCGTCGTCCTCGCCGACCCCGACACCCGGTCGCACCGGGACGCCGTCGCCGTCCCCATCGGGTGATGCCCGATGACCGCGACCACCCCGCAGTCCTTCACCCAGGCGATCACGATCAAGCTCCGGGAGCCCGCGCGCGCCAGGAACCTCGAGCTCGTCCTGCTCGTCATCGCGTGCGGCATCTGCGCCGGTGCGATGGTCCTCGTGCAGCTCGGCACCAAGGGGAAGCTGTTCGACACGTCGGTGCTCTGGGTCGGTTCGACGATCCTCGGCCTCGCGCTGATCATGCACATCGTGCTGCGGATCGTCGCGAAGAACGCCGACCCGTTCATCCTGCCGGTAGCCCTGGTCCTGAACGGCATCGGGATCGCAGAGATCTACCGCATCGACATCCACAACGGCCTGTCCGGGTGGAACGCGATCGGCGTCAAGCAGATCGTCTGGACGCTGCTCGCGATGGTGCTCGCCCTCGTCACGATCATCGTCGTGCGCAACCACCGGTTCCTGCAGCGGTACCGGTACATCTTCATGTTCCTGACGATCGTGCTGCTGCTCCTGCCGATGCTGCCCGGCATCGGGTACGCCCCGGGCGGCGCCCGGGTCTGGATCCGGTTCGGACCGTTCTCGTTCCAGCCAGGTGAGCTCGCCAAGATCACGATGGCGCTGTTCTTCGCCGGGTACCTCGTGACCGCGCGCGACAGCCTGTCGATCGTCGGCAAGAAGTTCCTCGGCATGACGTTCCCGCGTGCCCGTGACCTCGGCCCGATCCTCATCGTCTGGGGCGCGGCGATGAGCGTCCTCGTGTTCCAGCGCGACCTCGGCACCGCGCTGCTGTACTTCGGCCTGTTCCTCGTGATGATCTACGTCGCCACGGCGCGGCTCAGCTGGGTGATCATCGGTCTGGTGCTGTTCGTCGGTGGTGCGCTGATCGCGGCGAGTGCGCTCGTGTACGTGCACGGCCGCTTCGAGCAGTGGCTGAACCCGTTCGACCCGACGATCTACAACGCGAGCACCCAGGCGAGCTACCAGCTCGTGCAGGGCCTGTTCGGGTTCGCGAACGGCGGGATCACCGGCACCGGCCTGGGCCAGGGCCGCCCGTACATCACCCCGGTCGCCAACGCGGACTACATCATCGCGTCGCTCGGCGAGGAACTCGGGCTGATCGGGGTCTTCGCGATCCTCGCGCTCTTCATCGTCCTCGCATCCCGCGGCATCCGCGTCGGCTTCATGGCGCAGGACGACTTCGGCAAGCTCCTCGGCATCGGGTTCGGCTTCACGATCGCCTTGCAGGTGTTCGTCGTCGTCGGCGGCATCACCCGGATCATCCCCGTGACCGGTCTGACGACACCCTTCATGGCCGCAGGTGGTTCCTCCCTGGTGGCGAACTGGATCATCGCGGCGATGCTGCTGCGGCTGACCGACTCCATCCCGGCGGAACAACGGGTCCTGTCCGAGCGTGGCGACGCCCTCGGCCGGACCAGGAAGGGGCGTCGATGAAACGGCAGCTCCGCGGCGTCTCCACGGTCGTCGTGCTCATGTTCGTCGCACTCTTCGTGTCGACGACGTCGATCCAGTTCTTCTCGGCGGACTCCCTCCGCGCCGATCCCCGGAACTCCCGCACCATCCTCGACAGCTACTCGACGAAGCGCGGCGCGATCCTGGTCAACGGCACGCCGATCGCCGAGTCCACCGCGGTCGACGACCAGTACCAGTACCAGCGGAAGTACTCCAACGGCGCGCTCTACTCGGCGGTGACCGGGTACTTCACGATCGGCCAGGGCAACACCGGCATCGAGAGTGCGGAGAACACCGTGCTGTCCGGCAACTCGGACGACTCGTTCTTCCAGAACCTCAACTCGATCCTCACCGGCCAGGACGTCCAGGGCGACAACGTCAACCTGACGATCGACCCCGACGTCCAGCAGGCCGCGTACGACGCGCTCGGGTCCAACACCGGCGCCGTCGTCGCGATCCAGCCGAAGACCGGCAAGATCCTCGCGATGGTGTCGAAGCCGGACTACGACCCGAACTCGCTGACCTCGCACGACACCGCGAACGTCAAGGCGCAGTACGACGCGCTGCTGAACCAGTCCCCGACGCCGCTGCAGAACCGCGCGATCGGCGGCGACCTGTACACGCCGGGATCGGTCTTCAAGCTCGTCGTCGCGTCCGCCGCGCTCGAGGGCGGCAAGTACGACCTCGACTCCGAGTTCCCGAACCCCTCGCGACTGCAGCTGCCGGGGACGAGCACGTACATCAACAACGCCGAGGGCGGCTCGTGCGGCGGCGGCGACACCGTCAAGCTCCGCACCGCGATCCAGTACTCGTGCAACATCCCGTTCGCGGAGCTCGGGCAGAAGCTCGGGTACGACACGATCAAGGCGATGGCCGACAAGTACGGCTTCGGCGACGCGATCGAGGTCCCGATGAAGGCGACGGCGAGCCAGTACCCCGACGTCGACTCGACGGCGCAGCTCATGCTGAGCTCGTTCGGGCAGGCGAGCGTCCGCGTGTCGCCGCTCCAGATGGCGATGGTCTCCGCCGGCATCGCGAACGGCGGTAAGGTCATGCAGCCGTCGCTCGTCGACTCGATCACGACGAGCGACCTCAAGCAGGTCGAGTCCTTCTCGGCGAAGCAGTACAGCGACCCGCTGTCCTCGTCAGAGGCATCGGACCTCACCGAGGCGATGCAGAGCGTCGTCAACGCGGGGACCGGCACGAATGCGAAGATCGACGGGGTCGACGTCGCCGGGAAGACCGGGACGGCCGAAGGCGGAACGGGCGACCCGTACACCCTGTGGTTCACCGGGTTCGCGCCCGCGAAGGACCCCGAGGTCGCGGTGGCCGTCGTCGTCGGGAACGGTGGCGGACTCGGACAGTCCGGCGTCGGCAACACGGTCGCGGCCCCGGTCGCGAAGAAAGTCATGGAGGCGGTGCTGAACAAATGAGACCCACCAGCGGACTCACCTTCGGTGGGCGGTACCAGCTCTCGTCCCGGGTCGCCATCGGCGGCATGGGAGAGGTGTGGCAGGCGACCGACCTCGTCATCGGCCGGACCGTCGCCCTGAAGATCCTCAAGGACGAGTACCTCGGCGACCCCGGGTTCCTCGAGCGCTTCCGCGCGGAGGCCCGGCACGCGGCGCTCGTCAACCACGAGGGCATCGCCAACGTGTTCGACTACGGCGAGGAGGACGGCAGCGCCTACCTCGTCATGGAGCTCGTCCCCGGCGAGGCGCTCTCGACGATGATCGAGCGCGAGCACACCCTGCCCGTCGACAAGGTCCTCGACATCGTCGCGCAGACGGCCAACGCGCTCCAGGCAGCGCACGCCGTGGGCCTCGTGCACCGCGACATCAAGCCGGGCAACCTGCTCATCACCCCGGATGGCCGCGTCAAGATCACCGACTTCGGGATCGCGCGCATCGCCGACCAGGTGCCCCTCACCGCCACCGGACAGGTGATGGGAACCGTCCAGTACCTGTCACCCGAGCAGGCGAGCGGTCACCCGGCGTCCCCGTCGACCGACATCTACTCGCTCGGCATCGTCGCGTACGAGTGCCTGGCCGGACGCCGTCCCTTCACGGGCGAGTCGCAGGTCGCGATCGCGATGGCGCACATCAACGAGCAGCCACCGGCGCTCCCCGGGGACATCCCGGAGCCGGTCGCCGCCCTCGTGATGTCCTGCATCGCGAAGAAGCCGGCCGACCGTCCCGCCACCGCTGCGAACCTGGCCCGTGCGGCACAGGCCCTCCGTCGCGGTGACGTCGCAGCGGCCACGGTCGCCGTGCCCGCCCTCGGTGGCGCCGGTACCGTCGCGTTCAACCCGCCGCAGGGGAACGACGCGGCCACCGCGCTGATCGGGACGCAGTCGGCGGGTGCCGTCGGTGGCGGCCCCCGGACACCGGGCTCGCCCACGACTACCGAGGACGAGGAACCGAAGAAGAAGCGCGCCTGGATCTGGTGGGTCGTGGCGGCAGCGGTCGTGCTGATCGCCGGCGGCGTCATCGCAGCGTTCGCGTTCGCGAACGGTGCGGCCGAACCCACTCCGTCCCCGTCGTCGTCGAGCGCCAAGCCGCGCCCGACACCGTCACGCACGCCGAGTGCGTCGCCGACCCAGACGCGGATCACGGTGAACCAGAGCGACTACATCGGCAAGAACGCCGACCAGGCGAAGGCCGAGCTCGACGCCCTCGGCTTCCAGACGAGCATCGAGGACGGCGACGCCGCACCGAGCTCCGACAAGCAGGGCACCGTCCAGTCGATCAGCCCGACCGGCAGCCTGACCGCCGGCACCGCGATCGTGCTGCGTGCGTACACCGCGCAGCCCACGCTCGAGGGCCCGGCAGCACCGACCGCCGGCACGGTGTCGACCGACGGCAAGGTGACGTTCTCGTGGAGTGCGTACGGGAGCTGCCCCGCCGGCTACGAGCTCACCGGGTACACCTACACGATCACGAACGGCACGGACTCGTCCGGCAACAGCTCAGGGGCGACCCGCGGCACGGCCGTCCAGGTCACCGCCGCGCAGCCGGGCGACGTCAGCCTGAGCTACGTCGTGAACTGCGGCGACCTGCAGTCGGCGTCGTCGGACACCGCGTCGGCCACGTACACGCCGACACCGACGAGCAGCCCGTCCGCGACCGCCGAACCCGACAAGTAGCGGGCCTGATGGGGCCGCCGACACCGTTCCGGTAACGGTTCGCGCGGCGGCCCCGCAGCCAGCGTCTCACCAGGATGGGCTGTCGTACACTTGCCCCGACGGACATTCGGAGGAGTACGTGCCAGAAGGTGTGACCGCGGGGATCACGCTCCTCGCAAATCGCTACGAGATCGGTGATGTCATCGGTCGTGGCGGCATGGCCACCGTGCACGTGGGCCAGGACACGCGGCTCGGCCGCCGTGTCGCCGTCAAGCTCCTGAAGCCGAGCCTCGCCAACGACCCGGCGTTCCGCACGCGCTTCCGGCAGGAAGCACAGGCCGCCGCACGCATGGCGCACCCGACCATCGTCCGCGTCTACGACGCCGGCGAAGAGACCGTGACCGAGCAGTCCGGCGCCGAGGTGCAGGTGCCGTTCATCGTCATGGAGTACGTCGAGGGCCGCCCGCTGAGCGAGGTCATCGGCGACGGACCCGTCGAGCCGGACGAGGCCGTCCGCCTCACGAGCGGCATCCTCACCGCGCTCGAGTACTCCCACCGCGCCGGCGTCGTGCACCGCGACATCAAGCCCGCCAACGTCATGGTGACGGCCACCGGGCAGGTCAAGGTGATGGACTTCGGCATCGCCCGCGCCATCACCGACACGTCGGCCACGGTCGCGCAGACCACTTCGATCCTCGGCACCGCGTCGTACTTCTCCCCGGAGCAGGCCCGCGGCGAGACCGTCGACGCGCGCACCGACCTCTACTCGACCGGCATCGTCCTCTTCGAGCTCCTGACCGGCCGTCCGCCGTTCCTCGGCGACTCGCCCGTCGCCGTCGCCTACCAGCACGTCAGCGAGCAGCCCGTCGCCCCGTCGACGATCACCCCCGCGGTGTCGCCGGCGCTCGACGCGGTCACGCTGCACGCCCTGGTGAAGGACCGCACGCGCCGGTTCCAGAACGCCGCCGAGTTCCGCCGCGACCTCGAGCAGGCCGCCGCCGGACAGGTCCCCGCGTCGACGAAGAAGCTGCAGCAGAGCGCGAACGACGCCTCGACCGTGCTGTTCGGCGTGAACCCGCGGACGACCTCCAACCCGGAGGTGGCGTTCCGCGAGCTCGACGACACGCAGGAGCACCGTCCGCAGCGCACGCAGAACCGTCCGCCGGTGGCGTGGATCTGGGTCGGCATCGTCCTGACGATCGCCGTGATCGCCGGTGTGATCTTCTGGGTGGCGAACCTGCAGCCGGGTCAGGCCCCGGTGTCGTCGTCGGTGAGCGTGCCGAACGTCGTCGGCGCCACCTACGACTCCGCCGCCAAGGCCCTCGACAAGCGGGACCTCGTGCCGGTCAAGGTGGAGCAGAACTCTGACAAGGTCGACAAGGGGTCGGTCATCCGCACCGAGCCGGGATCCGGCACGAACGTCGCCAGACAGCAGAACGTGCGTGTGGTCGTCTCACTGGGGCCGGAGCAGATCGCGGTCCCCGACGTCGCCAACCAGTCCCAGGACGCCGCACAGCAGGCGCTCGAGGCCGCTGGCTTCGCAGTGGGGGCGGTCAACTCGACCTACTCGCCGACCGTGCCGGAGGGCACCGTCATGTCCACCGACCCCGCGGCGAGCTCCTCGCACACCAAGGGCACGGTCGTGAACCTCACGGTGTCGAACGGCCTGGTGCAGCTCCCGGACGTCACGCAGCAGCCGTTCTCGACCGCGAACTCGACGCTCGCCAACCTCGGTCTCACCGTGAAGCAGCAGGCGTCCTACTCGTGCACCGGTGGCACGGTGACGCAGCAGGACCAGCCGGCCGGCGACGTCGCGCAGGGCAGCACGGTCGTGCTCACGTACTGCGCCGCGTCGAACCAGCCGAGTGCCCCGGCGACCCCGAGCGGCGGCGACGGTGGGGACGGCAAGGACAACGGGGGCGACGGCGGCGACGGCAACTGACCGCCGGTCCCGACCGACCGTTGGTCCCGGCCGACCGCCGGACGGGAGGCACGGTGCCAGCCCGCCACGAGCCTCCAGGCCCCCCACCGGCCGCGTCCACGGCCCGGGTGGGCCGATCAGGTCAGGTGACCGATCGCGGGACCGCTCAGGCGCGGTGCGCCGCGATGAGCGGGCCGAGGCCCGCTGCGCGCTCGGCAGCGCCGGAGAGTCCGGTCGTCTCGAGCCAGTTGCCGACCATCCGGTAGCCGCCCTCGGTGAGGACCGACTCCGGGTGGAACTGCACGCCGTAGACCGGGGCGTCCTGGTGCTGGACACCCATGATGACGCCGCCGCCGGTCCGCGCGGTCACGGTGAGCTCGTCGGGCACGGTGCCGTCGACGATCGCGAGCGAGTGGTACCTGGTCGCCGTGAACGGGTGCGGGACGCCGGCGAAGAGGGTGCTGCCGTCGTGGTCGACCTGCGAGGTCTTCCCGTGCATGAGCTCTTCGGCGTGGGTCACCGTGGCGCCGAGGGCTTCGGCGATCGCCTGGTGGCCGAGGCAGACACCGAGCAGCGGCTTGTCGCCCGCGATGGACGCGTGGACGGTCGCGATCGAGATGCCGGCGGCTGCGGGTGTGCCCGGGCCGGGAGAGAGCAGGACGCCGTCGTACTCGGCGATCCGGTCCGCGATCTCGGACTCGGGGAACGCGTCGTTGCGCACGACGTCGGTTTCCGCGCCGAGCTGCTGGACGTAGCCGTTCAGCGTGTAGACGAAGCTGTCGTAGTTGTCGACGACGAGGATCCTGGTCATGGTCGGTTCACCGTACTCGTGGGGGTCGTGTGCAGCCTCCGTGGAGCCTGTGCACACACATGTTCACGGTAGGATACCGGCCATGGCCAAGGACAAGGACCGCACCAAGCCCGCCCGGAGGACCCGAGCCGACTCGGTCGACACGGCGGGCGACCAGCCCAACCCCGTGTGGTTCAAGCCGGTCATGTTCGGCTTCATGCTCGTCGGACTCGCCTGGGTGATCGTGTTCTACGTCTCGCAGGGCACCCTCCCGGTTCCCTCGCTGAACTCGTGGAACATCCTCATCGGCTTCGGCATCATGTTCATCGGCTTCCTCATGACCACTCGCTGGCGCTGACATCCCGGCTTCCGCGTCGTCGAACGCCCGCTGCACCGATCGGTGCGGCGGGCGTTCTCGTTTTCCACAGGCCGCTGTGGGAGCAGCGCGGTTTTCCCCCGTTCTCCACAGTTCGACGAGTTCTCCACACGCTGTTCCACACCCCCGTCCCGGAGTTATCCACAGGTGAATCCACAGTGGGGATAATCACACCCGTGTAACTCACCGAGTTGTCCACAGGTACGAAAACGCCCCGCCACTCCGAAGAGTGACGGGGCGTTGGATGCTCGTGCGGTCGATGCGCTTCAGTTGAACGCGATCGCGTACCCGACGTACGCCAGGACGACTATCAGCACCGCCTCGGCGCCGAGCAGGGTGATCTGCAAGCCGCGCTTCCGGACGTTCCGGGTCTTCGCGAAGATGTACCCGGTCAGGAAGCCCGCAGCGATCCCGCCGATGTGCGCCTGCCACGAGATGTTCGTCCCGGGCAGGAACCCGATCAGCAGGTTCAGGCCGATGATCACGAGCAACGAGACGGCGTTGCCACCGAGGCTGCGCTGGATCATGAAGAAGGCGGCGAACAGGCCGAAGATCGCTCCGGAGGCGCCGACGACCGACGTCTGGGGAGCGAGCAGCGTGACCGCCATGGATCCAGCCAGGCCCGAGATGAAGTACAACGCCAGGAACCGCCAGGTCCCGAGCATGTTCTCGAGCATCCTGCCGAAGATCCACACCGCCCACATGTTGAACGCGATGTGGAAGAAGCCCGAGTGGACGAACAACGACGTGACCATCCGCCACGGCTGCGTCGGCAGGTAGTAGGCGTTGTAGCCGAGCAGCTGGGTCAGCGCCCGGTTGGACACCTGGTCCAGCAGCCAGATGACCACGGAGACGGCGACGATGACGACGGTCGCCTTCTGGTCGAGCATGGCGAAGCGCCGCCGCGCGACCGTGACCCTGCTCGGGGCTCCGGACGCGCGGCGGTTCGCCGTGAACTGCGCGCGCTGTTCACGCACGCACTCAGGGCAGTGCACCCCGACCGCCGCCGGCGTCTGGCACTCGGGGCAGATCGTCCGCCCGCACCGTTGGCACAGGACGAAGCTCTGCCGGTCCGGGTGCCGGTAGCAGTAGTTGGCCGGGTTGTACGCCTGGTCGGTCAAGGTCAGACGGACTCGACGTCGATGCTGTTGATGACGACGTCCTCGAGCGGCTTGTCGCGGCCGTCGGTGGGGACGCCCTCGATCGCGTCGACGACCGCGCGGGACTCGTCGTCGGCGACCTCACCGAAGATGGTGTGCTTGCCCTGGAGCCACGGCGTGGCCACGGTCGTGATGAAGAACTGCGACCCGTTGGTGCCGCGGCCGCCCTGGATGCCGGCGTTCGCCATCGCGAAGATGTAGGGGTTCTGGAAGGTGAGCTCGGGCGAGATCTCGTCGTCGAAGCGGTAGCCGGGGCCGCCGATTCCCTGGCCGAGCGGGTCGCCGCCCTGGATCATGAAGTCCTTGATGATGCGGTGGAAGACCACACCGTCGTAGAGCTTGTCCGTCGAGACCTTGCCGGTCCCCGGGTGGGTCCACTCCTGCTGGCCCGTCGCGAGGTCGACGAAGTTCTTGACGGTCTTCGGAGCATGGTTGCCGAACAGGTTGACGCGGATGTCGCCCTTGTTCGTGTGGATCGTTGCGACAGCGGTGTGCAGAGACATGTTCCGATTCTCGCATGCGTCCGCTGCGTACAGACGGTACCCACAGGTGAGGCTCCGTGACCTGTCAGGTGCTCCGGTGGCAGGATGGGTGTCACGCCGTTCCGATGGAGGTACCAGATGACGACGATCGAACTGCCGCGCAAGCGCCGGAAGCAGATCAAGAAGCTCAAGGGCCAGACCGCCTCGCTCCTCGGTGAGCAGCGCAAGGTGCTCGAGCACGCGAACGCGATCCTCGCCGAGGCCCGCTCGAACGCAGCCGATGCTGCTCGCAAGGACATCGCCCCCCGCGTCCAGCACGCGATCGACAGCGGGATCCGCCCGGCTGTCGCGACGGGCGTGCACGCAGCGACGTCTGCCGCGCAGAACGCCTCGCACCGCTTCCAGTCCGAGGTCGTCCCCGGCCTCGTGTCCACTGCGGGATCCGTGCTCAGCGTGGTCGACCTCGCGAAGGACCCCCGGGTCAAGAAGATCGTGAAGGACGCCCAGAAGAAGGGCAAGAAGGCGAAGAAGGCTGCCGCCAAGTACGTGCCGTCGCAGCAGAAGAAGGGCATCGGCTTCGGCGGAGTCGCACTGATCGTGGTGGGTGTGGTCGCCGTCGCCGGTGCCGCCTACGCCGCGTACCAGACGCTGCGCGCCGACGACGACCTCTGGGTCGCCGACGACGCCGACTCGGCGGACAAGTCCGCCGCCTGACCTCCCGGTTCGTACGAAGGGCCCCGGCACACGCCGGGGCCCTTCGTCGTCCGCGCCAGCCCGGTATCCGGGCGTCCCGGGCGTCCGGGCGTCCCGGGCGTGAGGGCGTCCCGGGCGTGAGGGCTTCCCGGGCGCCCGGGTGCCCGGGCGTCCCAAGGGTCCGGGCGTGAGGGCGTCCCGGGGTCCTTCGCCCGAGCGACGCCGTCCCCAGCGGTCACGACACCCCGCTCACGCCCACCGACTGGTCGCATCCGGTCGCCGACACAGGTCCGAACCGACGGTTCCTGACCAGTCGAGGGTGTCCCGGCGGGGAGTCGCGACCACTCGCCGCGGTGCGGGGAGCGGGGGCGACGGACGGGAGGCTCGTGGCGGCCGGACACGGAGCCTCCAGCCCGCGACAACGAACCACTCACCGGACGGCCGCGCACAAAGGACCACGCACCGGACGGACGCGGCACGCGCCGACCCGGCCATCGCGGAGCGGCGCGCCGGAGGCGTAGACAAGCACGACGACCGAACAGTCAGCGACGTCGCGCCGCAGGGGCGGCGGCGGGGATGAGATTGTGGAGCCTGGGAGAATCGAACTCCCGACATCCTGCTTGCAAAGCAGGCGCTCTACCAACTGAGCTAAGGCCCCCGGAAGGGGATGGTGGGGCTACAAGGACTTGAACCTTGGACCTCTTCGTTATCAGCGAAGCGCTCTAACCGCCTGAGCTATAGCCCCTCAGACCGGATGAAAGCCTACCGTACGAATCCGTCGGAACGAAATCGAGCGGGCGGCCCATCCGGACCGGGTGTGTCAGTTGTTCGTGAAGCCCACGAGCAGACCGCCCGTGATGCGCACGCTGAGGTTGTACAGCACGCTCACGATCGCGCCGAGCACGGTGCCGACGACTACGTTGAGGATGCCCACCACGATGGAGAACCCGAGCACCTGGCCCAGCGAGAACTGGTCCATGATCGAGTAGTTGTTCTGCCCGGTGACGTCCTTGAGCAGGGCGTCGACCTGGGTGAACACCCCGGTCTGGTTGAGGATGACCCACACCAGCGCCGTCGCGACGACGATCACGATGCTGCCGGCCAGGGCGATCAGGAAGCTGAGCTTCACCATCGACCAGAAGTCGACGTACACGAGCCGCAGCCGCACCTGACGGGTGCCGACGGGCCGCTTCGCCTTCTTCTGGAGCTTCTCGGCGACACTACTCATTGCTTGACTGGTCCTCTCCGGCCTCGGGCTCGACGGGGTCGGCGGCCGCTTCGTCCGGGCTGACCGACTCCACCGGGCCCGCGGGCTCGATCTCGGCGTCGTCCTGGTCGTCCAGGTTCCGCTCACTGTTCCGGGCCACCGCGATGATCCGGTCGTTCTCCGCGAACCTCGCGAAGACGACGCCCATCGTGTCTCGACCCTTGGCAGGGACCTCGGCCACGGCAGACCTTACCACCTTGCCCGATTGGAGCACGACGAGCACCTCGTCGTCCTCGCCGACGATGAGAGCACCCACAAGGTCGCCTCGATCGGCCGCCAGCTTGGCCACCTTGATGCCGAGCCCACCGCGGCCCTGGGTGCGGTACTGGTCGACGGAGGTGCGCTTGGCGTAGCCGCCCTCGGTCATGACCCAGACGAACCCGTCATCGGAGACGACCCGTGCCGCGAGCAGCGAGTCGCTGTCGCGGAAGGACATGCCCTTCACGCCGGAGGTCGAGCGACCCATCGGGCGGAGGGTGTCGTTCGTCGCGGTGAATCGGAGCGACATGCCGTGCCGGGACACGAGGAGCAGGTCGTCGGACTCGTCGACGAGCAGCGCCGAGCGGAGCTTGTCGCCGTCGCGCAGGTTGATCGCGATGATGCCGCCGGTGCGGTTCGTGTCGTACTCGGTGAGCGCGGTCTTCTTCACGAGACCCTGCTCGGTGGCGAGCACGAGGTACTGCGCCGCCTCGTAGTCGCGGATGTCGAGCACCTGCTGGATCTGCTCGTCCGGCTGCATCGCGAGGAGGTTCGCCGAGTGCTGGCCCTTGGCGTCACGCCCGGCTTCTTGCAGCTCGTACGCCTTCGCACGGTAGACGCGGCCCTGGTCGGTGAGGAACAGCAGCCAGTGGTGCGTCGTCGTGACGAAGAAGTGCTCCACCACGTCGTCCGCGCGGAGCTGGGCGCCGCGGACGCCACGGCCGCCGCGGTGCTGCGAGCGGTACTGGTCACTGCGGGTGCGCTTGACGTAGCCGCCGCGGGTGATGGTGACGACGACCTCTTCCTCGGGGATGAGGTCCTCGATGGACATGTCGCCGTCGTAGCCGAGCATGATCTCGCTGCGACGGTCGTCACCGAAGCGCTCGACGATCTCGTCGAGCTCCTCGCCGATGATCGAGCGCTGCCGGGTCTCCGACGCGAGGATGTCGTTGAAGTCCGCGATCTTGAGCTCGAGTGCCTCGGCCTCTTCGTGGATCTTCTGGCGCTCGAGGGCGGCCAGACGACGGAGCTGCAGCTCGAGGATCGCACGCGCCTGGATCTCGTCGACGGACAGCAGGTCCATCAGGCCGGTGCGGGCCTCTTCCACGTCGGGCGAACGACGGATGAGCGCGATGACCTCGTCGAGCGCGTCGAGTGCCGCCAGGTAGCCGCGGAGGATGTGCGCGCGCTTCTCGGCCTCGCGCAGCCGGTACTGGGTCCGGCGGACGATGACGTCGATCTGGTGGTCCACCCACGCCGAGATGAAGCCGTCGAGCGCGAGCGTGCGCGGGACGCCGTCGACGATCGCGAGCATGTTCGCGCCGAAGTTCTCCTGCAGCTGCGTGTGCTTGTACAGGTTGTTCAGCACGACCTTGGCGACCGCGTCGCGCTTCAGCACGATGACGAGGCGCTGGCCGGTCCGACCGGAGGTCTCGTCGCGGATGTCCGCGACGCCCGCGAGACGGCCGTCCTTGACGAGCTCGGCGATCTTGATCGCGAGGTTGTCGGGGTTGACCTGGTACGGCAGCTCGGTGACGACGAGGCAGGTGCGGCCCTGGATCTCCTCGACGCTGACGACGGCCCGCATCGTGATCGAGCCACGGCCGGTGCGGTAGGCGTCCTGGATGCCCTTGACGCCGAGGATCTGCGCCCCGGTCGGGAAGTCCGGTCCCTTGATGCGCTGCATGAGCGCACCGAGGAGTTCTTCACGCGTGGCGTCGGGATGCTCGAGCGCCCACTTCGCGCCGGCAGCGACCTCGCGCAGGTTGTGCGGCGGGATGTTCGTCGCCATGCCGACCGCGATGCCGACCGAGCCGTTCACGAGCAGGTTCGGGAACCGAGCCGGCAGGATGGCGGGCTCCTGCGTGCGACCGTCGTAGTTGTCCTGGAAGTCGACGGTCTCCTCGTCGATGTCCCTGACCATCTCCATGGCGAGCGGCGCCATCTTGGTCTCGGTGTACCGCGGAGCAGCTGCGCCGTCGTTGCCGGGCGAACCGAAGTTGCCCTGACCGAGCGCGAGCGGGTACCGGAGCGACCACGGCTGCACGAGACGGACGAGTGCGTCGTAGATCGCGCTGTCACCGTGCGGGTGGAACTGTCCCATGACGTCGCCGACGACGCGGGAGCACTTCGAGAACGCACGGTCCGGTCGGTACCCGCCGTCGTACATCGCGTAGATCACGCGACGGTGCACCGGCTTCAAGCCGTCCCGGACCTCGGGAAGCGCACGACCGACGATGACGGACATCGCGTAGTCGAGGTACGAGCGCTGCATCTCGAGCTGCAGGTCGACCTGCGAGATGCGGTCACCGGAGACGACGATGTCCCCGCTGTCGCCGTGCACGATCTCGGGCTGCTCGTCGTTCGTCTCGTTGTCGTCAGCCATGTGGCTTCAGTACCTTTCTCGGCCATCCGGCCGACCCGACCTGGAGGCCGTGGTTCCGTTCGTCGCGCCGCGCGCGACCACAGGTGGTCTGGACCAGGGCGCGCGGCTGGCACCGCGCCTCCTGGTCGGGGATCAGATGTCCAGGAACCGGACGTCCTTGGCGTTCTGCTGGATGAAGGAGCGGCGTGCGTCGACGTCCTCACCCATCAGGGTCGCGAACACACTGTCCACGGCTGCGGCGTCCTCGAGCGTGACCTGCAGGAGCGTGCGGGTGTCCGGGTTCATCGTGGTGTCCCAGAGCTCCTTGTAGTCCATCTCACCGAGACCCTTGTAGCGCTGGATCCCGTTGTCCTTCGGGATGCGCTTGCCTGCGGCGATGCCGGACTGGAGCAGCGCGTCACGTTCGCGGTCGCTGAACACGTACTCGTGCGCCGAGTTCGACCACTTCAGGCGGTACAGCGGCGGCTGTGCGAGGTACACGTAGCCGCGCTCGATGAGCGGCCGCATGTAGCGGAACAGCAGCGTGAGCAGCAGCGTCGTGATGTGCTGGCCGTCGACGTCGGCATCGGCCATCAGCACGATCTTGTGGTACCTGGCCTTGTCCGGGTCGAAGTCCTCACCGATGCCGGCGCCGAACGCCGTGATCATCGACTGGATCTCCTGGTTCGCCAGGGCGCGGTCGAGCCGGGCCTTCTCGACGTTCAGGATCTTGCCGCGGAGGGGCAGGATCGCCTGGGTCATCGGGTTGCGTCCCTGGACGGCGGAACCGCCCGCTGAGTCACCCTCGACCATGAAGATCTCCGACAGTGTCGGGTCCTTCGACTGGCAGTCCTTGAGCTTGCCCGGCATGCCGCCGGACTCGAGCAGGCCCTTGCGTCGCGTGGTCTCGCGGGCCTTGCGGGCGGCGAGACGTGCCTGCGATGCCTGGATCGCCTTGCGGACGACGTCTCGGGCCTGGGTCGGGTTGCTCTCGAACCAGTGCGTGAGCTCGGTACCGACGACGCGCTGCACGAAGGACTTCGCCTCGGTGTTGCCGAGCTTGGTCTTCGTCTGGCCCTCGAACTGCGGCTCGCCGAGCTTCACGGAGATGACGGCGGTCAGGCCTTCACGGATGTCGTCACCCGTGAGGTTGTCGTCCTTCTCCTTGATGATCTTGGCTTCACGCGCGTAGCGGTTCACGAGCGTGGTCAGCGCAGCGCGGAAGCCCTCTTCGTGGGTTCCGCCCTCGTGCGTGTTGATCGTGTTCGCGAAGGTGTGGACGCTCTCCTGGTACGAGGTGTTCCACTGCATCGCGACCTCGAGCGCGATCTTGCGCTCCGGGTCCTCCGCCTCGAAGCCGATGACGTCGGGGTGGACCAGGTCGGCCTTCTTCTGCTTGCCCAGGTACTCGACGTAGTCGGCCAGACCGCGCTCGTAGCGGAAGGTGTCGTGACGGGACTCCTCGCCCTCGTCCGGGGTGCGCTCGTCCTTGAGGTTGATCCGGAGCCCCTTGTTGAGGAACGCCATCTGCTGGAAGCGCGCGCGGAGCGTCTCGTAGTCGAAGACGACGGTCTCGAAGATCTCGGCGTTCGGCCAGAACGTGATCGTGGTGCCGGTCTCGTCGGTGGCTTCGTCCTCGGACACGGGGGCCACCGGGACGCCGTCGGTGTAGCTCTGCCGGTAGACGTGTCCCTGACGGCGGACCTCGACGTCGAGCTCGGAGCTGAGCGCGTTCACGACGGAGGAACCGACACCGTGCAGACCACCGGAGACCGCGTACCCGCCGCCACCGAACTTGCCGCCGGCGTGCAGGACGGTGAGCACGACCTGGAGCGTCGAGACGCCCTCTGCCGCGTGGACGTCGACCGGGATGCCTCGGCCGTTGTCGACCACGCGGACGCCGCCGTCTTCGCGGATGGTCACGTCGATGGTGTCGCAGTAGCCTGCGAGGGCTTCGTCGACCGAGTTGTCGACGATCTCCTGCACCAGGTGGTGGAGACCACGGGGGCCCGTCGAGCCGATGTACATGCCGGGGCGCTTGCGGACGGCCTCGAGCCCCTCGAGCACCTGAATCTGGTCTGCGCCGTACGACGGTTCGGGAGAGGTCTGGCGGTCGTCTTCAGATTCTGATGTCATGTCGAGAGTGCTCCTTGCCTGCGCGCGGAACACCCACGCACTGCACCGCCCAGTCTATCCCAGGAGCCCCTCTTTCGAGGGCGAAATCGGCCGTTTGACGGCCGATTTCGCGACCAGAGGATGATTTCGTCTGCTCAACCGTAGGTGTCGCGAGGACCGCGCCCCTGGACCGTCCTGGGGCCGCGTTTCCAGGTGGGGGCGTCCGGCCCGGAAACCCGGATCGATTCCACCCCCGCCTGCGGGTGCCGTTCCGCGATGGTCGTCGTGACGCTCGCGCGCATCAGTCGGAGCTGCGTCGCCCATGCCGTCGAGTCGCATCGGATGACGAGGGCACCGTCCTCGATCGTGACGGGTCGGGAGTGCTTGGCGAGCTCGTCGCCGACGACGCTCGGCCAGTCCGTGAAGAGCTCCGAGCGGGCGAGGGGCTCGGTCCAGCCGAGTTCGGCGGCGAGGGATCCGACGATGTCGCCGAGGCCCTTCGGTTCCCGGCCGCGGCCGTAGGGCACCGTGTCGGACTCGAACTCCTTCGCCCGCCGGCGGCGTGCGTCGATGCCACGCTTGGACGGATCGCCGAAGACCTGCTTGAAGTGCATGTAGACCCGGCTGGGTTCGGTCGGCTTCCAGGGGCGCGGCATCAGTTGCCGGCTTCCGACACGTCCGGCTCGGCCGGACTGGAGGCAGGGGCCGGGTCCGCATCGTCCGTCACGATGGTGCCGTGCTCGATCCGGACCGTGTGCGCCGCCAGCTGCTGGGGCACGTCACCGAACACCGCAGCGGTGATGAGGACCTGTTCGTAGTCCGCCACCGCGTTGCCGAGGCGTTCGCGTCGCGACTCGTCGAGCTCCGCGAACACGTCGTCGAGGATGATGATCGGGTCGCCGAGGGTCGACTCGGCGCGGAGGATCGATGCACTCGCGAGCTGGATGGCGAGGGCGAACGACCACGATTCGCCATGGCTCGCGTATCCTCGGGCCGGTAACCCGTTGAGCTGGAAGAGCACGTCGTCGCGATGCGGGCCGGCGAGCGTCAGACCCCGGTCGAGCTCGTCGCGGCGACGGCGTTCGAGCGCACCCCGGAACGCCTCGGCGGCTGCCGGCACGGTAACCGGCTCGTCCGGTGTCCCGAGCACCGGATCGGTCGCCGCCGCGTCTTCCGGATCGCCGCCGCGGACCGACAGGACACCGGTGATCGATGCCTCGTGCCGCTCACCGGCGACGGTCGCGTAGGCCTCCGCCACGAACGGTGCGAGCCGACGGGTGAGATGGTCCCGCGCGGCGATGATCTCGGAGCCGAACGCCACGAGCCGCTCGTCCCAGACGTCGAGCGTCGCGAGCGATCCCGACTTCGCACCGGTCGCCCTGGCGGACTTCAGCAGGGTGTTGCGCTGCCGGAGCGTCCGGTCGTAGTCGGCGAGGACGCCCTGCATCCGCGGGGCGATCTGCACGAGGAGCTCGTCGAGCATGCGGCGTCGACCGGACGGCTCGCCGCGGACGAGTGCCAGGTCCTCCGGTGCGAAGAGGACGCTCGCGCAGTACCGCGGGAGTTCGCGGGGCTTGATCGGAGCCCGGTTGATCTGCGCCCGGTTCGACCCGGAGCGGTTGATCTGCACCTCGGCGAGGATGCTGCGTTCCTCGTGGGCGAGCCGTGCGCGGACGATCGCCGCGTCACAGCCCTGCCGGACGAGTGCCGCGTCGGTGGGGACGCGGTGCGAGCCGAGGGTGGAGAGGTAGGCGATGGACTCGACGAGGTTCGTCTTGCCCTGGCCGTTCCTCCCGACGAAGAGGTTCGGCCCGCGTGCGAGGTCGACGTCCGCCTCCCGGTAGTTCCGGAAGTCGGTCAGTTGGAGATGGTCGACGTGCACGCGGGCCGATGCCGGGTTTCCCCGGGAAGTCCTAGGACTTCTTGACGGCGTGGCCGCCGAACTGGTTGCGGAGCGCCGCGACGGCCTTCATCGTCGGGGACTCGCTGCCCTGACGCGAGACGAAGCGCGCGAACATGGCCGCGGAGAGCGCGGGCATCGGGACCGCGAGCTCGATCGCCTCTTCGAGGGTCCAACGACCCTCACCCGAGTCGTCGACGTAGCCCTCGAGCTCGGCGAGCTTCGGGTCCTCGTTGATCGCGAGGACGAGCAGGTCGAGCAGCCAGGAGCGCACGACGGTGCCGCGCTGCCATCCGGCGAAGACGGCAGGGACGTCGGTGATGATGTCCTTCGCCTCGAGGAGCTCGTAGCCCTCGCCGTAGGCCTGCATGATCGCGTACTCGATGCCGTTGTGGACCATCTTGGCGTAGTGCCCGGCGCCGACGGCACCGGCGTGCGAGAAGCCCTCTTCGCG
The DNA here is from genome assembly GCF_900086645.1 of Curtobacterium sp. 9128. Taxonomy (NCBI): domain Bacteria; kingdom Bacillati; phylum Actinomycetota; class Actinomycetes; order Micrococcales; family Microbacteriaceae; genus Curtobacterium; species Curtobacterium sp. 9128. Next base: position 559,235 of record NZ_LT576451.1, on the reverse strand, counting down.
CGGGCCCTCGGGGCGGAGCGCGTCGAAGACCGGCATCGCGAACTCGACGTCGGCGGCGTCGCCGCCGACCATCAGGCCGTAGCCGTTGTCCTTGCCCCAGACGCCACCGGAGACGCCGGCGTCCATGTAGCGGATGCCGTTCGCCGCGAGCTGCTCGGCGTGCCTGGTGTCGTCGAGCCACTTCGAGTTGCCGCCGTCGATGACGAGGTCGCCCTCGCCGAGGACCCCGGCGAGCTCGGTGATCACGTCATCGGTGATCTTGCCGTGCGGGACCATGACCCAGACGAGCTTCTTGCCCTCGGGGAGCGCGGTTGCGAGTTCGGCGAGGCTGGCGACATCGGAGACGGCGGGGTTCGCGTCGTACCCGGTGACCTCGATGCCTGCGTTGCGGAGACGGGCACGCATGTTGTTGCCCATGCGACCGAGGCCGACAAGACCGATGTGCATGATTTCCTCTTCTGTTCGTCGTCGCGCTGATGCAGGGGTGGCGCGTCAGCGCAGTGTTCGGCTGTTGCGCTTACCGCAGCAGGAGATTGGGCTGCAGCAGGTACCGGTATCCGTCCGTCGCCGGTTCGTCGCGGGAGGACTGGCCGGTGATGAGCACCGGGCCCGGCTTGTTGGGGTTCTCCGTCTTGGTGAAGGAGATGCGGACGAACTCGGAGTGCACCGCGTTCAACCCGTCCAGGAGGAAGGCGGGCTTCAACGAGACCACCGTTTCCTCACCGGTCAGCAACGCATCGATCGACTCTGACGCCTGCGCTTGTTCGGAACCGATCGCCTCGAGCGTGAGCCCGTCGACCGTGAAGGAGAACCGGAGCGCTGCTTCGCGCTCCAGGACGAGGGAGACCCGTCGGACCGCTTCGACCAGCTCGGCCGTGTTGATCACGGCGTGGTCCTGGACGGTCTCGGGGAAGAGCCGGCGGACCGGCGGGTAGTTGCCCTTGATGAGCAGGGACGTCACCGTCTTGTCGTCGGCGTGGAACGCGATGAGCTCGCGGTCCGAGGTGCCGCTGATCGAGACCGACACCGTCGACGCGGAGCCGAACGTACGACCGACTTCCTGCAGGGTGCGCGCAGGGACGAGCGCATGCATCGGCTCGGAACCGACGCGGCCGGAGTCCCACGCGATGGTGCGGACGGCGACGCGGTAGCGGTCCGTGGCGATGAGGGAGAGGTCGTTGTCGCCGACCTCGAGCTGGACGCCGGTGATGACGGGGGTGACGTCGTCGCGGCTGGCGGCGACGGCGACCTGGGAGACGGCTTCCGAGAACGCGTCGCCCGGGATGACACCGGTCTGGGCACCGACCTCGGGGAGGGTCGGGTACTCCTCGACCGGCATGCTGAGCAGCGTGAAGTGCGCGGATCCGCAGGTGACCGTGATCCGTGACTCGTCCGTGGAGAACGTGACGGGTGCGTTCGGCAGGCGGCTCGCGATGTCGTTGAGCAGGCGACCCGAGACGAGGACCGTGCCCGCGTCGTCGATCTGCGCCGAGATGGACGTCTGCGCCGAGACCTCGTAGTCGAACGACGAGAGCGTCAGTCGGTCGCCCTCGGCGTGGATGAGGACACCCGACAGGATCGGGAGGGTCGTGCGCTGTGGGAGGAGCTTCACCGCGAATGAGACGGCTTCGGAGAAGACGTCCCGGTTGACCTCGAACTTCACAGCTGGGACCCCTGTCGATCGTTGGACTGTCCGGCCGCCCCATTGTGGCACAGCCCAGCGGGACCCGGATTTCTTGTCATCCCGCCGTCCACAGGGTTGGCCCAGGGATCCCGATCGTTAAGCAGGAATAAGAGTGTTAACGCCTGTGCACACTGTGGATAACTCTGTGCATGCCTGTCAGCGACAGGGAACTACAACCGTGTGACTTGTGGGCGGGGTGTGAGCGTTAACGGGATGAATGAATCTCATCTATCCACTTCCATCCCCAGTCTCCACAGATGCCCCATCCACTGTGAACAACCATCCGGCGTGTCATCCACAGTTATCCACAGGCTTTCCACACTGTGAGAACTCCGCCGCATGGAACCGTCTCAGATGGTGGACGCGCGCCGACGCGCGCCGATCTCGGGAACCCGAGGCGGGCCTCCCGTCAGTGTGAACAGATGTTCCGGCGGTCGCGAGCGATGCGCTCAGCGGTACCGGCGGTCCTGCTTGATGCGGCTGGTCAGCTCGGTCACCTGGTTGTAGATGGACCGGCGCTCCTTCATGAGCTCCGCGATCTTCTTGTTCGCGTACATCACCGTCGTGTGGTCCCGGTTGCCGAACAGCTGCCCGATCTTCGGCAGCGACAGGCTCGTCAGCTCCCGGCAGAGGTACATCGCGATCTGTCGTGCGGTGGCGATCGCCTGCGAGCGGGACGACCCGTAGAGGTCGTCGACCGAGAGCTTGAAGTACTCCGCGGTGTGGTTGATGATGTCCGTCGGCGCGATGACGTTGTCCTCGTCGAGCGTGATCAGGTCCTTCAGGACCGTCTGCACGAGCGCCATGTCGACGGCCGTCCGGTTCAGGCTCGCGAACGCGGTGACGCGGATGAGCGTCCCCTCGAGCTCACGGATGTTGCTCGACACCTTCGACGCCATGAACTCGAGGATGTCGTCCGGCACCTGCAGGTGGTCGGACTGCGCCTTCTTGCGGAGGATCGCGATGCGGGTCTCGAGGTCCGGCGCCTGCACGTCGGTGATCAGGCCCCACTCGAACCGGCTGCGCATCCGGTCCTCGAAGCCGGTGAGGTGCTTCGGCGCGACGTCGGACGTGATGACGACCTGCTTGTTGTGGTCGTGCAGCGTGTTGAACGTGTGGAAGAAGGCTTCCTGCGTCGAGTCCTTGCCCTGGAGGAACTGGATGTCGTCGATCAGGAGGATGTCGATGTCGCGGTACCGCTGCTGGAACTGGTTCGAGCGGTTGTTCGCGATCGAGTTGATGAAGTCGTTGGTGAACTCCTCGCTCGACACGTACCGCACCCGGATCCCCGGGTAGAGGCTCTCGGCGTAGTGGCCGATCGCGTGCAGCAGGTGTGTCTTGCCGAGGCCGGAGTCGCCGTAGATGAAGAGCGGGTTGTAGGCCTTCGCCGGCGCTTCCGCCACGGCGACCGCGGCGGCGTGGGCGAACCGGTTCGAGGCGCCGATGACGAAGTTGTCGAAGTTGTACTTCGGGTTCAGGCGCGACTCCGGGCGACCGCTCGTCCCCGGTGCGTCGATCTGGCTCGGGACGAACGGTGCCTCGATGTACTGGCGGGGCGCTGCGCTCTGCTCGACGACCTGGTCGGCGGCGACCGGTTCGGCGTAGGTCGGCACGGTCGGCTCGACGCGGGGCTCCGAGGCCATGTCCGGGTTCACGGTGATCGCGAAGTTCGCCACGGTGTCGTCGCCGATGCGCGAGACCGCCTCGGTGATGGGGACCCGGATGCGCTGCTCGAGCATGCCGCGGGTGAGGTCGTTCGGGACCTCGAGGTAGAGGGTGCCGGCGAGGACGCCCTTCGGCTCGACGAGGTTGAGGAAGCCGTGCAGCTGCGGGGTGATCCGGTCGTCCTCCGCGAGGAGTCCGAGGACCGACGACCAGAGGTCCTCGACGGGGTCGGCCGGCATCGTCATGTCGCGCTCGTCTCCAGGGGTCTCGTGTGGTCGGTGCTGCGGACGTGCCAGGGCGCACGGGCGGGCGCGGTGGCGGTCGGTTCCCGGCGAGTCGTCCGTGGCTTCGGGTGGCTTCGTCGACGCCGTCGTGCCGCGGGCTTCCCACAGGGTTGTCCACAGTGTTGTCCACGATCGCCCTGGGCCGCGAGGTCGGAGTGCTCCCCCGTCGTACCGGGCCTGCGGGCGGATCGTTCCGACCACTGTAAAGGACCGAGGCGGGTCACACCGAACGGAAGTTGTCCCCAATGTGGACAACGTGCTCCGTCCTGGCAGTCGTCATGAACGAGGTGATCGGCGTTTGACCTCCTCGCCGCTGTCACGTACCGTTAACCAGTTGACTGCGGCCCCCTTGGTCGCGCCCACCTGCGTCAACCAACGTATTCGTGACGGCTCGCCTCGAGCAGCCGTGTGGAGAAGATCATGAGCAAGCGCACCTTCCAGCCGAACAACCGTCGCCGCGCCAAGAAGCACGGCTTCCGTCTCCGTATGCGCACCCGCGCCGGCCGCGCCATCCTGGCCGCACGCCGTGCCAAGGGCCGCACCGAGCTCAGCGCGTAAGACGAACCTGGTCGCAGCTGCACCCCGCGCCGCGTCGGTCGGACCCCGTGTCCGACCGGGCGGCGCTTCGGTGTGCTCAGCGATCGGTCGGTGACGTCGTGCTGGCCCGTGGGAACCGCATCGTCCGTGGGGACGACTACCGGAACACCGTGCGTCGTGGTCGCAGGAGCGCCACGGCGAACGTCGTCGTCTCGGTGGTCCGTCGCACGTCGGACACGTCGGCGCCCACACGGTTCGGCTTCATCGTCGCGAAGACGGTCGGGAACGCGGTGACCCGCAACCTCGTCCGCCGTCGGCTCAAGGCGATCGCGCACGAGCTGCTCGGGTCGGTGCCCGTCGGGCACGACGTGGTGGTGCGCGCACTGCCAGCCGCTGCGCAGGCCGGATGGCCTACCCTGCTCGAAGACGTCTCGCGATCGTTCGCGCGCGGTGTGGAGAAGGCAGCATGAACCGGACGCTCCTGATGCGGGCCCTGTGGGTGGCAGCGTTGCTCCCTCGCAACGCCTGCGTCGTCGTGCTCCGCGCCTACCGTGCCGTGATCTCCCCGCTGTACGGCAACGTGTGCCGGTACCACCCGTCGTGCTCCCGTTACGCGCTGGAGGCGATCCAGCAGTACGGCGTCGTCCGTGGCACCGCGATGGGCGCGTGGCGGATCGGCCGGTGCAACCCCTGGGCCGCCGGCGGCATCGACGACGTCCCCGAGCGGCGCAAGCCCTTCATCGTGAACCGGTTCGGCTTCGTGCTCGCGCCGGTCCAGCAGCAATCGCAGTCCTCGGTCGGCATGGTCCGCCCGGTGCTGCTCCCCCAGCGCACTCGAAAGGCGTGACCGTCCTCATGGCGATCCTCAACACGATCCTCTGGCCACTGAAGTGGGTGGTCTCGGCGATCCTGGTCGGCTTCCACTGGATCTTCGAGTCCCTCGGCATGGACCCGGGCGCCGGCATCACCTGGGTGCTGTCGATCATCTTCCTGACCTTCGTGGTCCGCGCCGCGCTCATCCCGATCTTCGTGCGGCAGATCAAGTCGCAGCGCCGCATGCTCGAGGTCGCGCCGCAGCTCAAGAAGATCCAGGACAAGTACAAGGGCAAGAAGGACCAGTTCTCGCGTGAGGCCATGAGCCGCGAGACCATGGCGCTCTACAAGGAGACCGGTACGAACCCGCTGAGCTCCTGCCTGCCCCTGCTGCTGCAGATGCCGATCTTCTTCTCGCTGTACTCCGTGCTGCACGAAGCGCAGATCAACAAGACGGGCATCGGCCTGCTGACGAACGACCTCGCCGCGTCGTTCGGCAACGCCTCGCTCTTCGGTGCTCCGCTGCACGAGACCTTCACGAACGCGTCCGGCTGGGAAGTCCGGGTCATCGCGGGCTTCATGATCGTCGTGATGACGGCATCGCAGTTCGTCACGCAGCTGCAGCTCGTCGCGAAGAACATGTCCCCGGAGACCAAGGAGTCTCCGATGTACCGCCAGCAGAAGATGATGCTGTACGTGCTCCCCCTGATCTTCGTGATCTCGGGTCTCTCGTTCCCCCTCGGCGTCATGTTCTACTGGCTCGCCTCCAACATCTGGACGATGGCGCAGCAGTACTTCGTCATCCGCAGCATGCCGACGCCCGGCTCCGAGGCGGCCCTCGCCCGTGAAGCCCGCCTGGCCAAGAAGGCCCAGCGTCGTGGGACTCCCGCAGGCGTCCTGGCCGAGGCCGGTGCCGGCGCGGGTGCGGCGGAGATCGAAGCCGTGCGCGTCACGACCCAGCGTCAGCAGCCGGTCGGCAAGCAGCGCTCGAAGAAGAACGGGAAGAAGTAAGTGACCGAGCAGGACATCGCCGCCACCGTCGAGCCCACCGAGGTCGACGACGACACCCGCGACGAGGCGGACATCGCCGCCGACTACATCGAGGAACTCCTCGACATCTGCGACCTCGACGGTGACATCGAGATCGAGGAGCGCGCTGGTCGCGTCTACCTCTCGGTGACCGACGAGGGCAACGCGCTGCGCGTCCTCGCGAAGCCGGACACGGTGTCGGCGCTCCAGGAGCTCACGCGCATCGCCGTGCAGGCGGAGACCGGCGAGTTCAGCCGTCTCATCCTCGACGTCGGCGGTTCGCGTGACGCCCGCGCGTCGGAGCTCCAGCGGCTCGTCGACACCGCGATCGAGCGCATCGAAGCCGGCTCGGCATCCGCTGCACTCCCCCCGATGTCGTCCTACGAGCGCAAGCTCGTCCACGACCTCGTCGCCGACAAGGGCTTCCGTTCGGAGTCCGAGGGCGAGGGTCGCGACCGTCACACGGTCATCACCCGATGACGGACGCCCCGGTCCTCGAAGCAGAACCGGCGGTCGCCGCGACGCTGTTCGGTGACCGGCTCGAGGCGGCCCGGTCGTTCACGAACGAGCTTGCCCGGCGGGGCGAGGAGCTGGGCCTCATCGGCCCGCTGGAGCTGCCACGGTTGTGGACGCGACACATCCTCAACTCCGCCTTGTTGGCGCCGCTCCTGGAGGCTGATGGTCGCGTCGGCGACGTCGGCTCCGGTGCCGGGTTGCCGGGTCTCGTGCTCGCGATCGCCCGTCCTGACGTGTCCATGACGCTCATCGAGCCGATGGAGCGTCGGGTGGACTGGTTGCAGTCCGAGGCAGACCGGCTCGGCCTCGACAACGTGACGGTGCTGCGCGCGCGGGCCGAAGACGTGTCGGACGACCTGGTGCTCGACCAGGTCACAGCGCGGGCCGTCAGTGCGCTCTCGAAGCTGATCCCCATCACGGTGCCGCTCGTCCGGTCCGGCGGGCAGCTCATCCTGATGAAGGGCGCGCGGGTCGATGACGAGGTGACCGCGGCACGCAAGGTCATCCTGCGGAAGCGTCTCTCGGATGTCGAGGTGCTCGAACTCGGAGTCGGTGTGGTCGAGGAGACCACGCGGGTGTTCCGGGCTACAGTTGACTGACGCCGTGCGGCGCTGAGATCGTTCGTGGATCGGGCGCAGCGCCCCGCGTTCCACGTGAAACATCGAACCGGGGAAGAGGCACTCGTTGAGTTCATCGACCGACTACGACGCGTCGACGCCGCTCGCGCGTGAGATCGCTGATCTGAACCGGCGCCGGCGGGCCATCGCCACAGAGCAGTTCCCGCTGCCGGACAAGACCCGCATCATGACGGTCTCGAACCAGAAGGGCGGCGTCGGCAAGACCACGACGACCGTGAACCTGGCGGCTGCTCTTGCGCACGGCGGTGCGCGAGTGCTCGTGATCGACCTCGATCCGCAGGGCAACGCGTCGACGGCGCTCGGTGTGAACCACCAGGCGGAGGTCGCGAGCATTTACGACGTGATCGTCGACGAGGCTCCCATCGCGGACACGGTGCAGCGCTCCCCCGAGTCCGAGACGCTCTGGTGTGTCCCCGCGACGATCCACCTGGCCGGTGCGGAGATCGAGCTCGTGTCGCTCGTGGCGCGCGAGCAGCGGCTCCGGACAGCCCTCGATCAGTACCTCTCGTCGCTCGACGAGCCGTACCACTACGTCTTCATCGACTGCCCGCCGTCCCTCGGGCTGCTGACGATCAACGCGTTCGTCGCTGCGCAAGAGGTCTTGATCCCCATCCAGTGCGAGTACTACGCGCTCGAAGGGCTGAGCCAGTTGCTCCGGAACATCGAGCTCATCGAGCGTCACCTGAACCCGAACCTGCGGGTGTCGACGATCCTGCTCACGATGTACGACAGCCGCACGAACCTCGCGAACCAGGTGGCCGCGGACGTTCGCGAGCACTTCGGGGACCAGGTGCTCAAGGCGATGATTCCCCGGTCAGTCCGGGTGAGCGAGGCGCCGAGCTACGGTCAGAGCGTCGTGGCGTACGACGTCAACTCCACTGGTTCGCTTTCCTACCTGGAGGCGGCCGCCGAGATCGCAGCACGAGGAGCGAAGCACTGATGGCACCCAAGCGGACCGGACTCGGCCGGGGAATCGGCGCACTCATCCCCACGGCTGCTGACCAGCAGGAACGCCCGGTCGACGTGTTCTTCCCGACCGGCGGATCGCCCTCGTCGGCGCCGGCCGTCGACGGTGGCACTGCGGAGGATCTCGTCGCGGTCCCCGGTGCTCGTCTCGCGAACCTCAACCCGCTCGACATCGTTCCGAACGCGCAGCAGCCTCGTCTGGAGTTCCGCGAAGAGGAGCTCCAGGAGCTCGTGCACTCCATCCGCGAGATCGGCGTGTTGCAGCCGATCGTGGTCCGACCACTCGCGGGCGCCACCGGCACGCAGCCGCAGTACGAGCTGATCATGGGCGAGCGCCGGCTGCGTGCGACGAAGGAGCTCGGTCTCGCGACGATCCCGGCGATCGTCAAGGACACCCCGGACGACGCGATGCTCCGGGACGCGCTGCTTGAGAACCTCCACCGCGCGAACCTCAACCCGCTCGAAGAGGCGTCTGCCTACCAGCAGCTCCTCGCGGACTTCGGGATCACGCAGGAGCAACTCGCGCAGCGCATCGGTCGATCGCGCCCGCAGATCACGAACACGATCCGTCTGCTTCGGCTCCCCTCTCCCGTGCAGCGCCGTGTCGCGGCTGGCGTGCTGTCCGCCGGACACGCTCGAGCGATCTTGGCGGCGCCGGATGCCGAGGCGATGGAGTACCTCGCCGAGAAGATCGTGAACGAGGACCTCTCCGTCCGCCAGGCCGAGGCGGCGGCGCAGCAACTGGCGCAGGGCAGCCCGAAGAAGACGCCGACGCAGCCGAGCAAGCGGGACGCGCACTTCGCGGACGTCGCCGAGCGCCTGGGTGATCGCTTGAACACCCGCGTCCGGATCGCGGTCGGCGCCCGCAAGGGTCGCGTGACGATCGACTTCGCCAACGCCGCGGACTTGAACCGCATCCTCGGCGAACTCGGCGCCGAGGATGTCAACGGCTGACAGACGCACTCGAAGGGCGCATGTTCCACGTGGAACGGAGCGCCCATCAGGGTCCGGGGGGCTGCGCTGAACGGCCTTGTGCGGCCGCTTGCGGGCCGAACGGGTGGATTTGCGTGTGACGGCCGGGGAGGCGCCTTCAGTGGGTGCAGCGCGCCTTGAGCCGCGCCGCCGTACCTGTTCGCTGTAGGCGTTCCATGTGGAACATCGCGAACGGCGTCGAACGGCCAAGCTGGACCTGCAGCCGACTTGAGGAGACGCCGATGTCCGACAGTGATTCCACCGAGCCCCTGTGGCGATACGTTGTGGGCGCACGACTCCGCGACCTCCGGCGTGATCGAGCCGCCACCATCAACGACGTCGCCCGGCGTGCGGGAGTGTCACCGCAATACCTGTCGGAGATGGAACGCGGACGCAAGGAGCCGTCGAGCGAGATGATCGCCGCGGTGGCTGGTGCGCTGGACACCTCGCTCCTCGACCTCACCAGTGCTGTCGCCGAAGGACTCAGAGCGCGCGCGAACAACGACTCCAGCGCCGGCTCGCAGGTCCGGACGGAGTTCGCGCTGGCGGCCTGACCTCAGCGTGCCGCGAGGACGTGGTCGATCAGTCCGTACTCACGGGCCTGGATGGCCGAGAACACGCGGTCGTGGTCCGTGTCGGCGCGGAGGCGTGCGGCCGTCTGCCCGGAGTGCTCCGCCACGATCGCTTCCATGTCGCTCCGGATGCGCACGAGCTCGTCCGCCTGCAGGATGAGGTCCGGGATCGTCCCCTGCCCCTGTGACGCCGGTTGATGGAGGACTACTCGCGCATGTGGCAGGGCCGCACGCTTGCCTGCAGCGCCGGCAGCGAGGAGAGCAGCTCCGACTCCCACGGCCTGTCCGACGCAGGTCGTCGCGACGTCGGGCTTGAGGAAGCGCATCGTGTCGTAGATGCCGAGCATCGCGCTGGGGTCTCCCCCGTCGCAGTTGACGTAGAGCTGGACCTCCGAGTCCGGGTTGTCGGACTCCAGGTACAGCAGCTGCGCGATGAGGGTGTTCGCGACCCCGGCGTCGATCGCGGTACCGAGGTAGACGATGCGCTCGGTGAGCAGGTGGGAGTAGACATCCATGATGCGTTCGCCGCGCGCATCACGGGCGACGACGTTGGGGATCGTGTAGCTGCTCATCGCGCCACCTCCAGTCCCACACCGTCGACGCCGGTACCGACGAAGCCCGTCCGCGATCGTCCGGCCCGCGGCGTGGGAACGATGTCCTCGGCGCTCGTGAGGACGACGTCGACGAACCCGTAGTCCAGTGCTTCCTGGGCGGAGTACCAGTGGTCGTGGAGCGAGTCCTCGAAGACGCGGTCGAGTGGCTGCCCGGTGTCGCTCGCGATGAGTCCGAGCACGGTGTCGCGGGTGGAGCGCAGGGCGTCTGCTTGCAACTCGATGTCCACGGCCGAACCACCGATGCCCGCTGACCCTTGGTGCATCAGGACGCGGGAGTGTTGGAATGCGCGGCGCTTCCCCGGCGCCCCGGCGGAGAGCAGGAACTGTCCGGCACTGCAGGCCATGCCGAGGACGAGCGTGCTCACGTCGTTCGGGATTGCCCGCATGAGGTCGCGGATCGCGAGCATCGCGGGGACGGAGCCACCGGGCGAATGGATCCAGAGCTGGATGTCTGTGGCGGGGTCGTCAGCGCTCAGCGTGAGCAGCTGCGTCATGAGGAGCGTGCCGTTGTCGTCGTCGAGTGCCCCGTCGAGGACGAGGACCCGCCGCTCGAGCAGCTCTCGACGCGCATGCATGTCGAACATCGGGATGGAGGGTGAATCAGCCATGTGCTCAGCGTCTCCCCGTGCGGGACCGCGCGCACGGCATGCTGCTGAGAGCAGCGCTGCCGACAGCAGCGCGAGTGTTCCACGTGGAACACTCGGCGGTCCGTCAGCGCAGCGCGCGCAGCTTCAGGAGCCCCACCACGGCGAACAACGGCTTCACGTAGGACATCTCCCCGAAGCGGTGTTCCCGGCCGCGCACGAGGCGCGCAGCGAGGTCGGGGCGCTGTCGCCGCAGGTACTCGCGCGCCTTCTCGGCGTGCAGCGCGTTCGACGCGAAGACGATCCAGTCCGCGGACTCGAGATCGGGGATCACGTTGCGGACGTTCTCCCAGGTGCTGGTACTCGCCGTCTCCTCGATCAGCGGGCCGTTCCAGCCGAGATCGGAGCGGATGTGCCGGGCGAGGAGGGTCGCCTCAGCGACGGCTCCACGGACCGATCCCCCACTGGTGATGATCGTCGAGGATCCCGGCACGGCAGACCGGACGGCCATCCGTGCGCGCCATCGGTTGATGCTGTTCGCGGTGGGCCCCGGGTCTGCGAACCCGAGCACCACGACGACGCCGTGGCTCGTTCTCCCGATCCGAGCGGTGCCGAGACGACGAGTGGACGCACGGGCGTGCACCCACTCGGACCAGAAGACTCCTCCGAGAGCGGCGCCGATCACCGCGGCTGCGATGGACGTTCCACGTGGAACACGCACTCGGGTAACCCTCGCACGGGGCATTCGCGACTACGCGTTGTGGTCGCGCATCGCCTGCTCGGCGAGTTCGGCGTACGTCCACCCGAGGTCGAACCCCGACGCGGACAGTGCTTGCGGCACCAGGGAGGTCTCGGTGAGACCCGGGAGCACGTTCGCCTCCAGGAACCAGGGGGTCCCCGCGCCGTCGATGATCAGGTCGACGCGGGAGATGTGCCGGAGACCGAGCGCACTGTGGGCAGCGACGGCCGCCGACGCTGCTGCCGCCGCGTGCTCGTCCGAGAGACGGGCCGGCGTGTAGAACGTCGTCTCCCCCGCGTTGTACCGTGCCTCGAAGCCGTAGAAGCCGTTCCTGGGCACGATCTCGACCGGAGCCAGGGCCACGGGACCGTCGCCCGTGTCGATGATCCCCACGGCCACCTCGGTGCCACGGATGAGCTGCTCGACGACGACGTCGTCGCAGTACGTGTACGCGGTCACCATCGCTCGCGGGAGGTCGTTCGTGTCCTCGACGAGCGTGACGCCCTGCGCGCTCCCGCCCCGTGCTGGCTTCACCGCGAGCGGGACCGGGTGCTCTGCCGCGATGCTCTCGAGGACCCCGACAGCACCGAGCTCGCGGAAGACGTCGTGGGACAACGTCACCGAGCGCGGGGTGTGCACGCCGGTCCTGGCGACCAACGCGGACGCCGTGGGCTTGTCCCATGCCAGCCGGGCCGACGTGGAACGTGAGCCGACGAAGGGGATGTCCAGGGCCTCCAGGATGCCGCGGAGCGCGCCGTCCTCGCCGGACGCTCCGTGCAGGGCCGGCCACACGACGTCCGGGCGGGACTCGGTGAGGGCCGGCAGCAGGGACGCGTCAGCGTCCCGGAGGTCGACCTGCCAGCCGTACCCCGTCAGCGAGTCAGCCACGCGCCGGCCCGAGCGCAGGGAGACATCACGCTCGTGCGAGATGCCCCCAGCGACGACGACGACGTGACGACGGGTGAGCTCGGCCATGCGAGGAGACCTCCGGGTACTGCGTGAAGCGCGTGAAAAGTGCTGATCAGGAGATGTTCGGCGGCGGAGCGCTCACCGAGGAGCCCTGACGCACCACGGTGTTCGGACGCGTCGCGGGCCCGAACGTCTCGATGAGTTCGAGCTCGTCGTTGACGACGTTCGCGAGCCGCTTCACGCCGACGCGGATCTGCTCGGCCGTCGGGTAGCAGAACGACAGACGGATGTGCTGCTGACCGCGACCGTCCGCGTAGAACGCGGTACCGGGCGTGTAGGCCACGAGCTCCTTGACCGCACGCGGCAGCATCGCCTTGGAGTCGAGCGATTCCGGCAGGGTCAGCCAGACGAAGAACCCACCGTTCGGCTTCGTCCAGGTCAGGTCCGGGAGGAACTCCCCCAGCGCGGAGAACATCGCGTCGCGACGCTCCGTGTAGATGCCGCGGAAGGTGTCGACCTGGCCCTTCCAGTCGGCTGCGTCGAGGTAGGCGTTCACGACGTACTGGCCGAAGGAGTTCGGCGCGAGGACCGCTGATTCGTTGGCGAGGACGAGCTTCTCGCGGATCGCGTGCGGCGCGAGGGCCCAGCCGACGCGGAAGCCGGGTGCGAGCGTCTTCGAGAACGACCCGAGGTACACCACGCCCTCGTCGTCGATCGACCGGATCGCCTGCGGCGCGGGCTCGTCGAACCAGAGGAGTCCGTACGGGTTGTCCTCGAGCACCAGGATGTTGTTCGAGCGGCAGATGTCGAGCACCTCGATGCGGCGCTCGCGGCTCATGGTGACGCCGGCGGGGTTGTGGAAGTTCGGGATCGTGTACAGGAACTTCATCCGCTTGCCTGCTGCACGGAGGTTCGCGATCGTCTCGCGGAGCGCCTCCGGCACGAGACCGTGCTCGTCCGTCGCCACGTGGACCGTCTCGGCCTGGTACGAGCGGAACACGCCGATCGCACCGACGTACGACGGGGACTCGGCGAGGACGACGTCGCCCGGATCGATGAACAGCCGAGTGACGAGGTCGAGCGCGTGCTGCGAGCCGGTCGTCACCACGACGTCCTCGGCGCTCGCACGGATGCCCTCGAGCGACATGATGTCCACGATGTGCTCGCGCAGGGAGCGCAGGCCCTGTCCGCCGCCGTACTGCAGGGCCATGGCGGCGTCCTCGGCCATCACGCGGTCCAGGGAGCCCGTGACGAGCTCACGCGGGAGCGCGGAGACGAACGGCATGCCGCCGGCGAGCGAGACCACCTCGGGCCTCGACGCGACGGCGAACAGCGCTCGTACCTCGGATGCGCTCAGCCCGGCGGTGCGCTGGGCGTAGGAGTCGTACCAGGGGTCGAGACTGTTGCCGTTGGTCATCGAGTTCTCCGTTCACTCGGCATTCCAGCCACAGTACGACATGCAACCCGGAAACCCGGGGTCCCGGGCGCAGGCCGATCGGAGTTCCGTGGCCCCTCGCGGGCACAGCGAACGCCCCGCCCTCCGATGGAATGGAGGACGGGGCGTTACGGAACTGCTCAATCAGGTACGGAACTGCTCAATCAGCAGTAACGCCAAGAGTCAAAAGGATTGACGCTTCCCGAGTACGAGGCCGTGCGACCTGCGGCAACGGATTGACACGGACTCCAGCCGCTGCCGAACACCATGGCATGGACCTGAACACGAACCGAGTTGCTGTAGCAATTCTGAAGTGTGTACCAGTAAAGGTTGCCGCTCTTCCCCTTCTTGAAGACCATCTGTGGTGCGATGTTGCAGGGGCCTGCCGGGACGCGGAGCGAACGCTCTCCCTCTGTATCGGCGCTGGCTGCCAGCGGTGTGGCGAGACTGCCGCCGACCAGCAGGCCCGCGGTGATGAACCCTGTGATGCACTTTCCGAAACGACTCATTATTGACTCCTTCGGCACCCCGATGATGCGTGGAGCCAACCTACTGAACGGCGGAATGTCAGTCAAGACCAACAACGAACGAACGCCCCGCCCTCCGATGGAATGGAGGATGGGGCGTTCGGGTCTGTGTGCGGGTGCCTACGCGAGGAACTCCGCGAGGTCGGCCTCGAGCGCCGGCTTCGGCTTGGCGCCGATGACGGTCTTCACGACCTCGCCGCCCTTGAACACCTTCATCGCCGGGATCGACGTGATCTGGTAGTTCATGGCCGACTGGGGGTTGTCGTCGACGTTGAGCTTGACGATCTCGATCTTGCCGGCGTGCTCCTCGGCGATCTGGTCGAGGATCGGCGAGACGGCGCGGCACGGGCCACACCACTCGGCCCAGAAGTCGACGAGGATCGTCTTGTCGGACTTGAGGACCTCGTCCGAGAAGGTGGCGTCGGTGACTGCCTTGGCGTTGGACATGTGTACTCCTTCGGAGTGGTCGGTCAGTGAGGTGAACGGCGGAGACCGCCGTTCAATTCCCTAGGCGGAGACGGTCACGGGCTCGACCGGGGTCTCACCCTCGGCCTGGTCCGTCAGCGAGTCCTCGAGGTCGGCGAGGTACTTCTCGGCGTCGAGCGCTGCGACGGCACCCGAGCCGGCGGCGGTGATGGCCTGCCGGTAGGTGTGGTCGAGCACGTCGCCCGCCACGAACACCCCGGGGACGCCCACGGCCTTCGAGGTGCGACCCTCGACGGCGATGGTGCCCTCCGGCGCCAGTTCGAGCTGCTTGTGGACGAGGTGCACCCGCGGGTCGTTGCCGATCGCGATGAACAGGCCGTCGAGCGCGAGCTCGCTCTCGGTGCCGTCGACGGTGTCCTTCAGCGTGACGCCCTCGACCGAAGAGGCACCGGTGATCCCGACGACCTCCTTGTTCCACGCGAACTCGATCTTCGGGTCGTTCATCGCGCGGTCCTGCATGATCTTCGACGCGCGCAGGGTGTCCTTGCGGTGGATGACCGTGACCTTGTCGGCGAAGCGCGTCAGGAACGTCGCTTCTTCCATCGCGGAGTCGCCACCGCCGACGACGGCGATGTTCTTCTGTCGGAAGAAGAAGCCGTCGCAGGTCGCGCACCACGAGACACCGTGGCCGGACAGGCGCTCCTCGTCGGCGAGGCCGAGCTGACGGTACGCCGAGCCGGTCGCGTAGATGACCGCGAGGGCCTCGTACGTCTCGCCGGAGCCGACGGTGACCTTCTTGACGTCGCCCGTGAGCTCGACGGAGACGGCGTCGTCGTACAGGACCTCTGCGCCGAACTTCTCGGCCTGTTCCTGCATCTTGATCATGAGGTCGGGACCCTGGATGCCCTCGGGGAAGCCCGGGAAGTTCTCGACCTCGGTCGTCTTCGTGAGCTCGCCACCCGTCTCGACGCTCGATGCGACGATGAGTGGCTCGAGCTGGGCGCGTGCGGCGTAGATGCCGGCGGTGAACCCGGCCGGGCCGGAACCGATGATGATGAGCTGGCGCATGCCTGAATGCCCTTCCGTTGCGTCTGACCGGGTCAACACATGGTACCGGCGCGGCATTCCGCAGCACCCGGGAACGGTCAGCGACCCAGGCGGGCCTTCAGGATGTCCACGGCGCCGCGGATCTCGCCGTTCTTCGCGACGACGAGTGCGACGAAGTACACCGCTGTCATCACGGCGCCCGTCAACGCGATCGTGATCAGCGCGCCCGTGCGGTCCGACATCGCGAAGCCATCGGCGGAGAACGCTCCAAAGAAGTTCGCCGTCACCAGACCGGCAGCACCGGCGATCAGTGCGGCGATGATGAACTGGACGTGCGAGCGGGTGATCACCCGACCCTCGATGTTCCCGAGCCGGCGACGGACGACCACGAGTGCGACGATCGTCTGTGCAGATCCCGCGATGGTGGTCGCGGCCGCGACACCGATGCCGATGACCGACGTCGACAGGGTGGACGCCGCGAGGGCTCCGATGACGAAGAGCACCGACTGCACGAGCTGCATGAGGAACGGGGTCCGGTGGTCGTGCATCGCCCAGAACACGCGCTGGATCACGAACAGCATGCTGAACAGCACGAGCCCCGGCATGTACGCGATGAGGACGGCACCCACCTGGAGTGCACTGTCGAACGTGCCCTCGTAGAGTCGGCCGAACGGCACGGCGACGACGATGAGCGCCACGGTCGCGAACACGGTGAAGAGCCCGATGATCCGCAACGAGAGCGACAGGTTCCGACGGACTGCTGCGAGGTCCCCCCGCTCGGCGTCGTGGGTCATCCTGGTGAAGTAGGCCGTGGCGACGGAGACGGTGATGATCGAGTGCGGGAGCATGAAGATGAGCCACGCGTTGCCGAGGACCGCGTTGCCCGGCCCGGCGTCCTGACCCGCCCACGCCACCTGCGACTGCACGAGACCGGCCGCCTGCGTGACCAGGATCATCGCGAAGAGCCAGCCGGCCGCGGTGCCGGTCGCCTTGAGGCCGACGCCGCGCCAGCGGAAGTCCGGGCGGAAGGTCATCCCGGCGCGGCGCCAGAACAAGGGGAGGAACGCGGCCTGCGCGAAGACGCCGAGTGAAGCACTGCCGGCGAGGACGGCGATCTTCACCGGTGTCCACTCGCCGGGGTTCGTGTTGCCGTGCCCGAACAGGGCGATGAAGACGACCAGGCCGGCGATCGCGATGACGTTGTTCAGCAGCGGCGCCCAGGTGAACGGCCCGAAGAACTGTTTCGCGTTGAGCACCTCGCCGAGCAGGGAGTACATCGCGTAGAAGAGGATCTGCGGCAGGCACCAGAACGCGAACGCGACGGCGAGGTCGACGGCGGCGGGGTCCGAGTTGACCGTGTCGCTCGTGTAGAAGCGCACCAGGAGCGGTGCCAGCACGGTCGCGACGATCGTGATCAGGACGAACACCGAGCCACCGAGGGTCACGATCTTGTTGACGTACCCCTGGCCGCCGTCGGCGTTGTTCTTCATCGACCGGACGATCTGCGGGATGAGCACGGCCGACAGCAGGCCGCCGGCGATGAGCGCGTAGATGTTGTTCGGGAGCTGGTTCGCGACCGCGAACGCATTGGCGGAGACGCTCTTGTTCTGCCCGATCGCGTAGGCGAGCACGAACGTCTTCGCGAACCCCAGGATGCGCGACACCATCGTCCCTGCCGCGAGCATGGCGCTCGCCCGCCCGAGGCTCCGCTCCGCGACCGGCTCGGCGTCGACGGCGGGCTGGGGCTGGGTGGCGCTGATGGTCGGCTCCTCGGGGTCGGGGTCGCGGTCGCGGTCGGTGAGCGTGGCGGTGGAACCGGCCATGGAACCAGCCATGGGCACGGCCGCAGCGGACGTGGCCGCGTCGGACGGGCCTCCTGGCTGGGTCTCCCCCGGTGCCGGCGGCTGCACCTCGAGCGGACGGTTCGGGTCCTCCTCGACCTCTTCCGGCTCCCCGTTCCGGCGTCGGCGCAGCCGGCGACGGACGTTGCGGTAGATCCCGAGGCCGAAGATCGCGATGACGGCGATCGCGGCTGCCGCCGTGATGAACGTCTCCCACTGCGCCTGCACGTTGATCTCGACGGTGGCGGGATCGGCGATGCGGACGCCGGTGGCGCTGGTGAGCGACATCGTGAGCTCGACCTTGCCGTTGGCGACGGACTGGACGGGGAACGTCACGCGACTGGACGAGTCCGGCTGCACGGTGACCTTGACCGCGTTCTTCTCGATGCGCAGGAACGAGTTCGAGGGCTGGACGGTGAGGAACACCGTGACCGGGAACTCGGAACGGTTCCGGATGGAGATCGGCAGGGACGACCGGTCGCCGAGCAGGGTGATGCTGCTGCCGTCGAGGATCCCGACGCTGGAGACCGTCTTGGCGGACTGCGTCACGCGGGTGTCGACGGCCTTGGTGAACGCCTCGTCGTCCGCGCGGAACGCGTTGGACGCCGCTGCGAGGGTCTCGAGTCGCGCCGGAGCGGTCAGGTCTGCGGGGTTCTCGATCGCGGACGCGAAGTCCGTCAGGTTCCGTTCGGACTGCACGAGCCGGCGGAGCTGATCGAGACGGGCGTCGCTGTTCGGGGAACTCGTGAGCGTCAGGGACCCGGGGGTCGTCGCGGCGGCCGTGGACAGGTCGGCCGGCGAGACCCACGCGGTGCGCTCGAGGGCGTCGAGCGCCTGGCTCAGGCGGCTGGAGTCCGTCGGCCAGTCGCGGCCGAGCGTGAGCAGGACCGGTCCGTTCGTGCCGCCCTGGCGTGACACGGTGGCGAGTGTCGCGGTGAGCTTGCTCATGGCACTCGACCACTCGCGCTGCGTGGTCGCGGTGGCGGCGTCGCGGAGCAGCTTCGACATGCCGCCGTCGGACACGAGGACCTGGTCGTCGCCGATCTTCTCGGAGGCGCTCAGGGACGTGTTCGCGCCGGCGGAGGTGTTCCCGCTCGAGAGGATCGTCGACTTGGTACCGGCGTCCGCGAGCGCGTCGATGTCGTCGGTGGCGACGGTGCCCTCCGCCGGCCACGAGATCGCCGACATCGAGTACGGGAAGTCGAGGAGGGACGCGGTGGTCGGCAGGGTCGTCCCGGCGTCCGCTTCGCCCGCGGCGGGGTCGTTCGTGGGGTTCGAGTCGGGGGTGGCGCTCGGGGTCGGGGTCCCGGTGCTGCCCGGCGTCGCGGTCGGCGTCGGGGTCGGGGTGCTGGCGCCGGGGAAGTCGTCTGGGTCGATCGACTGGTCGAGCGAGATCGGGGCGAGGATGCCGGAGGAGCCCGCCTGACGGAGGCCCGTGACGTCGGCGTCCGCGTAGGAGAGCGCGAAGGTCTCGTTGCGCATCCGCTCGAGTCGCTGCAGCCACGCTGTCGCGGACGACGGGGCGTTCTCGCCGAGGATCCGGATCGACGCGATGATCCTCGGGTCGATGCCGAGCGCGACGTTGTGGTCCTGCGCGGCGTTCAGCTGCTGGGTGAGCGTGCCGTCGACGCTGGTGGCACTCGCGAGGTCCTTGCCGGAGATCAGGCCGTCGGGGTTCGCGGGCATCGTGATCGGCATCGCGACCGAGACTCCGACGGGGGTCTGTTCGTAGTCCGGGTACCAGGTGATCGCGGAGCGGGCGACGGCGCTCGTGGAACCCGCCGTGTAGTCGGCTGCGATGCGCCTGGCACCGAAGGAGGAGTACCCGCCGAGCGCGACGTTGCCGGAGACGATCGTGACGTCGTCCAGGGTGACCGAGCGGTGCGCGGGGACCTCCGGCACGTCGACGGAGTCCATCGGGGCGCCGAGGTAACCGGTCGTGCTGGTGTCAGCGAGCCAGTCGCTGAGCACGTCTCGCGTGCCCGCGTACTGCCGGAAGATGTCGAGCTCTGCACTGCCGGCCGGCAGGTCGGAGTCGGTGTCGTTGGTCACCGTCAGCGAGAGCCTGAGGTCCTGGTCGGGCTGCAGCACGCCCCGGTCGGCGGGGACGATGTCGATCGTCGCCTTGCCCGCGTCGGTGGCGGCCGGGTGCGCCAGGTGGGTCTTCGCCGTGGGGGCGGTCGTCGCCTGTGCGGCGGTCACCGCGGCGGGCGTGACGACGAGGCCGAGGGCGACCAGGGCGGACGCGGCGGCGGCGAGCGAGGTGCGGAGAATGTGCATGCGAGGTGGTCCGTTTTCGGTTCGGACCTCGGACGAGTGTATGAGGCGCGACCATGAGAGCCTCGCGTGCGCGCCAGGGTGGTGGACAACCGGCAGCGACGATCTGGGATGATCGAGGACGTCATGCAGTCCGTAGCCCAGGCCGTCGAACGACTCGACGCACTCGCCGCCACCGCGCCCGTCGCCGTCCTCGCCCGCGCGTTCGCGGACGCCGGGCACGAACTCGCGCTCGTCGGCGGACCGGTCCGCGACGCCTTCCTCGGTCGCCCGGTGACCGACCTGGACTTCACGACGGACGCCCTCCCCGACCGGGTCCTGGCGATCGTCGAACCCATCGCGAGTGCGACGTGGGACGTCGGGCGCCAGTTCGGCACGATCGCGGCCAGGGTCGAGGGCGAGCAGGTCGAGATCACGACCTACCGCAGCGACGTCTACGACGGTGAGACCCGGAAGCCGGAGGTGGCGTTCGGCGACACCATCGAGGACGACCTGCTCCGTCGCGACTTCACGGTGAACGCGATGGCGCTCCGGCTGCCGGCGCGGGAGCTCGTCGACGTGCACGGCGGTGTCGAGGACCTGCTCGCCGAGCGGCTCCGCACGCCCCAGATGGCCGAGACCTCGTTCCGGGACGACCCCCTGCGGATGATGCGCGCCGCACGGTTCACCTCGCAGCTCGGGTTCACGGTGTCGGACGACGTCCGGGACGCGATGGAGTCCCTCGCCGACTCGATCGAGATCGTCTCCGCCGAACGCGTCCGGGACGAGCTCGTCAAGCTGCTGAACACGAGTGACCCCGTCCCGGGCATCCGGCTCCTCGTCGACACCGGGCTCGCCGAGCGGTTCCTGCCGGAGCTGCCGGCGATGCGCTTGGAGATCGACGAGCACCACCACCACAAGGACGTCTACGAGCACTCGCTCACCGTCCTGACCCAGGCGATCGGGTACGAGGCCGAGCGGCACGCGGGGGAAGCACCGGACACGGTCCTGCGGCTGGCGGCGCTCCTGCACGACATCGGCAAGCCCGCGACGCGGAAGCTCGAGCCGGGCGGCGCCGTGAGCTTCCACCACCACGACCTGGTCGGGTCGAAGCTCGCGAAGAAACGACTCCGTGCACTGCGGTTCGACAACGACACCATCGCCGCCGTCGCCCGCCTGATCGAGCTGCACCTGCGGTTCTTCGGGTACACCGACGGCGCGTGGACGGACTCCGCGGTGCGCCGGTACGTCCGCGACGCCGGACCCCAGCTCGAGCGGCTGCACGAACTCACCCGCTCCGACGTCACCACGAGGAACCGGCGGAAGGCCGATCGCCTGGCGTTCGCGTACGACGACCTCGAGGACCGCATCGAGGTCCTCTCCAAGCAGGAGGAACTCGACTCGATCCGTCCCGACCTGACCGGCGACGACATCATGCGCATCCTCGACATCCCGCCGGGGCGTGCCGTCGGTGAGGCGTACCGCTTCCTGCTCGAGGCGCGGATGGACGAGGGTCCCCTCGGCGTCGAGGCGGCCGAAGCGCGACTGCGCGACTGGTGGGCCGCCCGGGACGCCACCGCCTGATCGGCTCGCACCGATCCGGCGGAACGGTGGCGAGCCTCCAGGCCGTCCGCTAAGCTTGCGGGGTTGTGCCGACCGCACCTGCGGATCCGGCGCACATGCATCAACCCTCCTGTTCCGGGAACCGCCCGGAGCCGTTCGAGACCAAAGGAGGTGGGTTCCGCATGCACCAGTACGAACTGATGGCGATCCTCGACCCCGAGATCGATGAGCGCACCGTCGCTCCCAGCCTGGACAAGTTCCTCGCCGTGATCCGCAACGACGGTGGAACCGTCGACAACGTGGACGTCTGGGGCCGTCGTCGCCTGGCCTACGAGATCGCCAAGAAGACCGAGGGCATCTACGCCGTCGTCAACTTCACGTCCTCGCCCGAGGCCGCCAAGGAGCTGGACCGTCAGCTCGGTCTTTCCGAGGCCGTGCTCCGCACCAAGGTCCTCCGCGCCGAAGAGGGCATCGCACAGGTCGCCGCGCAGAAGCAGCGCGACGAGGCCCGTGCCGCCCGCAAGGCAGCGAACGCTGCCGCCGCCCCGGCCGCCGCGACCGCGAGCGCCGAGTAACCGATGGCCGGCGAAACCGTCATCACGGTGGTGGGGAACCTCACTGCTGACCCCGAGCTGCGCTACACGCAGAACGGGCTCGCTGTGGCGAACTTCACCATCGCATCCACCCCTCGCACGTTCGACCGTCAGGCGAACGAGTGGAAGGACGGCGAAGCGCTGTTCCTCCGTGCGAGCGTGTGGCGCGAATTCGCCGAGCACGTCGCGGGGTCGCTGACGAAGGGCTCGCGCGTCATCGCGCAGGGTCGTCTCCGTCAGCGCTCGTACCAGGACCGAGAGGGCCAGCAGCGTACGAGCATCGAACTCGAGGTCGACGAGATCGGCCCGTCGCTCCGCTACGCGACCGCGCAGGTCACCCGTGCAACGGGTGGCGGCGGCGGCCGTGGACAGGTCGGCGGCGGTGCCCCGGCCGGTGGCAACGGTGGGAACTGGAACAACAACGGTGGCGGCAACGCTGCCGGTGGTGGCCAGTCCGACGCACCGTGGTCCCCGCAGGGCGGCCAGCAGGGTGGTCAGCAGGGGAACGACGTCTGGTCGACCCCCGGTGGCACCTACGACGACGAGACCCCGTTCTGATCCTCGCGATCACACGGTAGACAAACTTCTCCCTAAGGAAAGAACACAATGGCTGGAAAGAGCAGCGGCGACCGCCGCAAGCCTCGCGGCAAGGGCGGCAAGAACGCCGCTCCCGCGAAGTCCATCAAGGTCGGTGTCATCGACTACAAGGACGTTGCGACCCTGCGCAAGTTCATCTCGGAGCGTGGGAAGATCCGCGCCCGTCGCATCACCGGCGTCTCCGTCCAGGAGCAGCGCCTCATTGCCCGTGCCGTGAAGAACGCCCGTGAGATGGCGCTCCTCCCCTACGCCGGCTCCGGCCGCTGATCGGAGGTCGACACATGTCGAAGCTCATCCTCACCCACGAGGTCTCCGGCCTCGGTTCCGCCGGTGACGTCGTCGACGTCAAGAACGGCTACGCCCGCAACTACCTCATCCCCCAGGGCTTCGCCGTCGCGTGGTCCAAGGGCGGCGAGAAGCAGGTCGAGTCGATCCGCGCCGGCCGTGCCGCTCGCGAACTCGCCACCATCGAAGAGGCCCAGGACCTCAAGATGAAGCTCGAGAACGCCACCATCCAGCTGACCGTCAAGGCCGGCCAGGACGGCCGTCTCTTCGGCTCCGTGCGTCCGGCTGACGTCGCCGCGGCCGTCGAGGCCCAGGGCGTCGGCTCGCTCGACAAGCGCAAGGTCGAGGTCCCCGCGACCATCAAGACCACCGGTGACCACGAGGCCACCGTGCGTCTGCGCGAGGACATCGTCGCGACGATCTCGCTGAAGGTCGTCGCCGCCAAGTAAGGCAGCGTCTGTTCCGTCGAAAGGCGGGTCTCCTCCGGGAGGCCCGCCTTTCGTCGTTCCCGCCGGTGCGGGGTGCGCTGGGCGGGGCCGTGTGCGCTCGGCGCGGCCGTGGGCGCGAGACGCGGCGGTGGGCGCGAGACGCCGCGGTGGGCGCGAGACGCCGCGGTGGGCGCGAGACGCCGCGGAAATCGGCGGCGTTTCGCGGAAGCCGGGGCGTGTCGCCGGGACGGGGGTGCTGGTCACCCTGTCGAAATTGCGGTGAACAACTCACCAACACCCCCGTTCGGGGGTGCGCGGCCGGTTAGCGTCATTGCGGCCTCCGATCCGGGGGCGACCGGAAACCGCGAACAAGGAGCACGCAATGCCCAACTTGAACGTCACGTACGGCGAGATGCAGGACGCCGCGACCCGACTCGTGAACGGTGAGCAGGACATCACCTCGAAGCTGCGTGAGCTGAAGTCGTTGGTGGACTCCCTCATCTCGGGTGGCTATGTCACGGACCAGTCGTCGGTTGCCTTCGGGAGCTCGTACCAGGAGTTCAACGACGGTGCGACGAAGACGATCGAGGGCCTCGAGGGCATGTCGATGTACCTGAACAAGGCGGCCGAGGCGCTGCAGCAGACCGACCAGGAACTCGCGAACGCGATCAAGTAGTCGGATCGCTCGGGGCCTGCCGAACCGGTCGGGCCCCGAGCGCCGTTCGCGTCCACCTCACCGATCGGGAGCACCCATGCCTGACCTCATCATCACCCGCGCCGTCCTCGAGCAGGACCTGCACGACGAGCGCGCCACCGAGTCGACCGACGCGAGCGACGTCTGATGCCCGCCCGCGCCGGCAACTGGGAACTGCTGCACGAGTCGTCGGACCCGGTCGTGGCCGATGTGCCCGTGGTCCACGAGCTCGTCGCCTACTACACGACGATGGCCCAGGAGATCACCTCGGAGGCCGCGGTGCTGGAGCGCATCGGCGACGGCGACACGAGCCAGTTCAAGGGCGAGTCCGCTGACGCGGTGCGCTCGAAGAGCAAGGAGGTCGCCGCGTCCCTGCACAAGATGGCCGGGCGCTACGAGGCGATCCGCGACGCCCTGACCGGATACGTGCCGTCGCTGGAGGACGCGCTCACGGAATCGGCCGCCGCGCTCCGCGATGCCGAGGACGCCTCCGCGGCCGGGACCCGTGCTGGCGCGATGCCGGACCCCTCGCAGGGGCGGGCGGACGACGCTCCCCCGCTGACGGCCGACGAGCAGGGGGCGATCGACGCGAAGCACGCCGCATCGAGCCGTGCACAGGAGGGCGCTGATGCCGCTGTCGCCCGGCTCCGTCGGGCGGTGGACGGGATCAACGCCGCGGGCAAGGCGGCGGCGTCGACGATCCGGGCTGCGTGGGACGACGGCCTGCACGACACCCTCGGCGACAAGATCAAGGCGTTCTTCTCGGCGCTGCTGAAGATCATCGTCAAGATCTTCACGTACATCGGCATCGCCCTCGCCGCGCTCGCGATCCTCATCCCGGGCGTCGGCATGCTCACCTTCATGGCCGCCGTCGCGGCGTCGGTGACCCTGGTGGCGAACATCGCCCTCGCCGGCATGGGCGAGGGCTCATGGCTCGACGTGATCACCTCGGCCGTGGGACTCGTGCTCGTCGGGGTCGGTGGCATCGTCACGAAGGCGGCCTCGGTGGCGAAGACCGCCGGGCTCGCGAAGGGCATGAAGGGGTTCGAGAAGATGAACCTCGACAAGATCAAGAAGCTCCAGGACGTCCGGTCGTACAACATCAAGAACGCGCTGAACGACCCCAACGCCGCGCGCACCGTGGGCACCATCGACCGACAGATCAACCGCCTGACCGACCTGCGCGTCGACACGACGATGAAGAACGTCCTCGGCGGCTTCAAGGAGAAGCCGAACTGGTGGCACCCGAACAAGACCCTGTGGGCCGAGGACAAGGGCAAGATCTCCGACGTCCTGTCGAAGGGCAACTGGCGCGCGGACCGGCTCTTCAGCGTCGACCGGCAGATCGAGATGGACGCGATGAAGGTCGCTCTGAAGCGCGACTACGGCGTGGACATCGCCGCGCTCCCCGCGTGGCACAAGTACGTCGCCGGCGGCCGTGTCGTCGCCAGCTGGACGAACACGTTCATCTACGGCCAGGGCATCAAACCGACCGGGTGGGGCTCGGACCAGGAGCGGGTCCCCGGCTACAAGGAGGCGTCCGGCGCGTTGGTACACAGCTTCTGAGTCCCCCTTTCGGAGGACTGGACGTCCGCTCGGCGCGTCCCGACACGCCGAACAGCCCGGAATTTCATAACGGGTGACATACGAATACCGCTCGGCATCGACCGTGCGCCGCCGCCGATGTACTGGAATCTGCACAATCGTGTGAAGAAGTGCATTCCGCAACACGACGGGAAACGTACCCCGACAACCGGTTTCATCGTGAAATAACCTCTCATCTGTCCCTCGATCGGGGGTGCAGACGAACGACAGGAGCAGGCAATGCCCAACTTGAACGTGACCTACGGCGAGATGCAGGACGCCGCGACCCGACTCGTGAACGGTGAGCAGGACATCACCTCGAAGCTGCGTGAGCTGAAGTCGTTGGTGGACTCGTTGATCTCGGGTGGCTACGTCACGGACCAGTCGTCGGTTGCCTTCGGGAGCTCGTACCAGGAGTTCAACGACGGTGCGACGAAGACGATCGAGGGCCTCGAGGGCATGTCGATGTACCTGAACAAGGCGGCCGAGGCGCTGCAGCAGACCGACCAGGAACTCGCGAACGCCATCAAGTAGCGACCGCGAATCGGTCCCGGTGCTCGTCACGACGACGAGCACCGGGGCCGATCCGGTTCCGATCCCGTTCACCGACCAGGAGCAGTCATGGCAGACCTCATCATCACGAAGGAAGTCCTCGAGGACTCGACCACCAAGCTGCAGCACATCTCGGACGAGCTGAAGCACCAGAAGTCCGACGACCGCGCGCTCGACCAGGTCTACGGCCAGCACGACGTGTACAAGGCCATGAACGACTTCTCCGGCGACTGGAAGATCCACCGCAACAAGATGAAGGGCGCGATCGCCGACCTGCGGGACAAGATGCAGAAGGTCACCCAGAACTGGACCGACCTCGAGCACGACCTCAGCGAGAAGCTCACCACCGAGACGACGGACGCGGGGAACGCCTGATGCCGGTGCGCGAGGGCAACTGGGGCCTGCTCGGCGAGTCCACCGACCCGGTGATCGCGGACACCGGTGTGATGCAGGAGCTCATCACGTACTACAAGGACATGGCGTCGGAGATCACCTCCGAGGCGGCGGTCCTCAAGAGCATCGGCGACGGCGACGACAGCAAGTTCAAGGGCGAGACCGCCGACGCCGTCCGGAAGAAGAGCAAGGAGGTCGCCGAGTCCCTGCAGAAGATGTCCGGCCGGTACGACGCGATCCGGGATGCCCTGACGGGGTACCTGCCGTCGCTCGAGCAGGGGCTCAGCGAGTCGGCAGCCGCACTGCAGGAAGCGGAGACCGCGCAGCAGTCGGGTGCGAGTGCGTCGGCGATGCCGGACCCCTCCGAGAACCGCGCCGACGATGCTCCCCCGCTCACCGACGACGAGCAGGGGCAGATCGACGCGAAGCACGCGGCGACGACCAGGGCGAACGACGCGATGGACGCGGCGAAGACCAAGCTGCGGAACGCATTGTCGGCACTTGACGGTGCGGGCAAGGCGGCGGCGTCGACGATCCGCGCGGCATGGGACGACGGCCTGCACGACACCCTCGGCGACAAGATCAAGGCGTTCTTCTCGAAGCTGCTGAAGCTGATCGTCAAGATCTTCACGTACATCGGCATCGCCCTGGCCGCTCTGGCGATCCTCATCCCCGGCGTCGGTGTGCTGGCCATCATGGGCGCGGTCGCGGCCGGGGTCAGCCTCGTCGCGCAGATCGGGTTGACCGCGCTCGGCGAGGGGAACGTCTTCGACCTCGTCATGGCGGTCGTCGGCGTGGTCACGCTCGGGGTCGGTGCCGGCATCACGAAGGCCACCTCCATCGCGGTCGGCAAGGGCGTCACCGCCGGCAAGACCGCGATCCAGAACGCCACGAAGGTCGACCTCGGGAAGATCTCGAAGATCCGGGACGCCGCCATCAAGGACTGGACGAGCGCCGGGTCGGCGACCAAGGTGCGGTACGCCAACCAGCTGGGCAACGAGGTCCGGACGAACGGGTTGAACAGGCTGGACGACTTCGCCGGCAAGTTCAAGGACAACCCGAACTGGTGGAACATCCCGAAGGTCGGCACGACGATCAAGAACGACTGGGCCACCATCTCGAAACAGTTCGGTGCCGATCGGTTCACCCGGCAGGGGTTCACGAGCTGGGCAGAACGGATCGGCGGCGTCGACTTCCAGCTGCTGCGGAACGACCTCGGCAAGTTCGGCGGCGCCAACGGGCTCGGCACGCTGGTCGGGAACGCCCCGAAGTGGCACACCTACGTCAACGGCGGGATGGCCGTGTGGGGCAAGAACTACTCCATCGCCGGGCTCGTCATCAACCCGATCGGCGACGGCGCGGACAAGAAGCGCCCGTGGACCGACGACTGGAACGCGATCAAGCACCCGATCGCCGTCTGAGAGCAGCGCCATGACCACAGCAGCACCGGCCGTCACGTCGAGCATCGACGTCGAGTCCCCGCAGTGGCTCGTCATACCGGACCTCGCCGACGTGACCCCCGAGTGGCGCGCCGAGGTGCTCCGGCTGTTCGCGGCGATCGTGCACGTGGACCGCGAGGCCGAGGGCGAGCAGCGGATCTTCGACGACGGCCGGGAGGTCGACCCGCAGACCGCGCTCGACACCCTGCTCGAGTTCCGCGCCTCGCTCGACGGCGGGGACCGGCTCGTCGCGGGCCTCGGTGTCCCGAACCGGTGGCCGCTCCCCGTCGTGGTCTCGGTCGGGATCGCCGACGGAGACGACGCACACGGCGCACACGGCACCCGCGCGCTCCTCGAGCTCGCCGGTGCCGACGGTGGTCTCCCCGTGGAGCAGCCCGCGGTCGACGAGCTCCCCGAGCACGTCGGGGGCGAGGGGCCGGTCGTCACCCGGTACGACCTCGACGACGACGGCGCGATCTGGGCGACGGTGTGTGCGGTCCGGCGGGAAGGCGGCGGAGACGGCCCCGCCGTCGACACCCGCGTCCTCTGGCGCACCAGGGACCTCGACGTCGTGCCGGTGTTCGGACCAGAGGTCGTCGACCTGCTCGCCGCGATCCGCAACGAGGTGGCCGCATGACCGAACCGACCGCCTCCTTCTTCATGGTCGTCCCGCCGGGGTGGGCGCGACTCCCCGCGGACGAGGCTCACCGCGAGGAGCTCGGGACGATCGTCCGGCAGGTGATCGCCAACGCGCTCCCGGACGACCTGCCCCGCGACCGTGCAGAACCGCTGCGACAGGAGATGCGGAAGCGCCTGACCGCGACCGTGGTCGAGGCCGGCGACAACGGCGCGACGGCGGTGTACCTGCCCGTGCAGCCCGTCGACGGCTTCACGCCCCCGGTGTCCGTCATCGAGACCGAGGTGGACGACGAGTCCGACGAGGCCCCGGAGCAGGTGATCGCGCAGATCCTCGCCGATGCCCTGCCCGACCGTCGGGACCAGGACGACCCCGGCATCCGCGAGGTGGACGGCGGCATCGCCGCCCGGACCGACACCACCATCCGGCGCGCGGACCCCGGTAACGAACTCCCAGAGCTCGGCCAGGACCTCCCCGTCGTCGACGACCGCCAGGTCGTGTACACGATCCCGGTCCCGCACCGGCCCGGCCGGTGGGTCGTGATGTCCTTCTCCGCGATCAGCCTGCCCGACGCCGACGGTCAGCTCACCGACGCGCTCGTCTCGCTCTTCGACGCGATCATGACCACGTTCCGCTGGACCGACGTCCCCGGAGCCGAACCGACCACCCTCGAACGCCGTCTGGCCGAGCTCGGAGGAGCCGCGTGACCTGGTCCTTCGCCCACCCCGAGTCGCACCTGCTCCTGACGATGTCGGTCGTGCTGTTCCTCGGGACCCTGGCTTTCGTGATCCCGACGATCGTCGCCGTCCGTCGGCGCACCGCGACCGATGCGCTCGCGTGGGCCGACCAGGTCCGCCGCGACCCGGCGGCGCCGTGGGGCATCGACCGGGTCCTCCGCGCGGTGGACGCCTCGTGCGCGGCCGCCGGGGTCGTCTTCCCCGGCGCGGTCCGCATCCTGGTCGGCACGACCGTGCGGCTCGATCTCGCCTCCCCGACCATCGCACCACCGCAGCCGTGGACCGCGACCCCGGATGGTCGTTCGTGGTCGGCCCCGATGTGGGCGCTACAGGCCGTGCCGCTGACCGCACCGGCGCCGAACGAGTTCGCCACGGTGGTCTCCCTCGGCACCGATGGTGAGGAGAACGTCCTCGTCGACCTGCGTCGCGTGCGTGGGATCGTCGCGCTCCGGGGTGAGCAGGCCGCACGCGACGCGGTGCTCCGCCGCGTGGTCGACCAGGTCCGCACCGATCCGTGGGCGACGGGGACCGCGGTGCTCAGCGTGGGCACCGGGTCGACGCTCGGTGTGGCCGTGTCGGTGCGCGACGCGATCGCGGCTGTCGCGGCGGACGCGACCCCGGGCCTCCTGGTCGTGGCGAAGGTCCCGTCCGGGGAGGACGGTCGCGAACTCGGCCGGCTCCTCGAGCGGCCCGGCGGCCGGTGGGCCTGTGTGGCGGCCGCGCCGCACCCGCTCGCCCGGTGGACGATCGAGGCTCGCCGCGACGGAACCCACGTCTCGGATGTCCTCGGGACGGTCCGGTGGATGGACGTCGGTCTGTCCATGCCCCTTGCGGCAACAACGCAGTCGGCAACCACGCAGACCGATCCGGCAGCGCTTCCGGACGCCGTGGAGGCGGACGCCTGATGCGCGTCGTCGTCACCGTCGTCGACGACGTCACCGGCGAGTCCTCCGACGTCCTCGTCGACGCGCCCGGCCAGACCCCGATGCGCAGTGTGGTCGACGCGCTCGCTCGCCGCACCGGTGGCGCGGCGATGCCGCAGGACGCACCCGACGGCGACGTCCCCTTCGCCAGGAGCGGTTTGGTCGACGGCGCGGTCCTGCACGTCGGCGGCGCGGACCGCCCCGAAGTCGAACGAGGCATCGTCCACCTGCTGGTCGTCGGTGGTGTCGACGCCGGCCGGACGCGCCGGCTCTCACCGGGCACGTTCCGGATCGCCGTCGCTGACGACGGGTCGCCGACGGTCGGCGCGGACGCTGCGGACCACCCCGGACTGGAGGCTCGGATCGCCTTCGACGGGACCGTGACGGTCCGGCAGGCACCGGTGGACGAGCCGGTAACCGGTTCAGCAGGTTCGGTCACGATCGAGCAGGACGAGATCGGCGACGAGTGGGTGGACTGGGTCCCCGATGCGCTCGTGCGCCTCGGATCGACCGTGCTGACGGTGCGCCCGGTCGCGGTCGTGGACCGCATGCTGCTCCGTCCGCCGGATTCGGGACAGCTGGACTTCAACCGGCCTCCCCGGTTACTGCCCCCGTTCCTGACGACGCAGTTCCGGATCCCGAAGCCGCCCGTGCCGCCGCAGCGGTCCGCGATCCCGTGGATCATGGTGTTCGTCCCGGCGATGTTCGGCATCGTCATGGCGACGGTGTTCCACTCGCCGTTCTACCTGCTGTTCGCTGCGATGACGCCGATCATGGTCGTCGGGCAGACCGTCACCGCCAGACGGACCGGCAAGAAGAGCCACCGCAAGCAGACCGCCGAGCACCGGGAGCGGGTCGCGGCACTCGAGCGGGCGATCGATTCGGCCGTACTCGCCGAACGGGACGAGCGCAGGTCGTCGTCGTCCGACGCCGGATCGCTGCGGGTCGTCGCGACGACACCCGGGCGCCGACTCTGGGAGCGGCGACCCTCGGACGCCGACCACCTGCACGTCCGGATCGGCATCGGCGACCTGCCCTCGACGGTCACCGTGCAGGACGACCGCGACCTCGACGGCCTCACGCACGAGGACCGGATCACCAGGGGCGTCCCGGTCACCGTGCCGCTCGCCGAGGTCGGCGTGCTCGGCATCGCCGGGGCCGGGTCGTCGCCGCGCGAGCTCGGCCGGTGGGTGCTCGGACAGCTCGCCGTGACGCAGAGCCCGCGCGAGGTGCAGTTCGTCGTCCTCACCGCCCAGCAGCACATGCCGGACTGGGCATGGACGATGTGGCTCCCCCATCTGCGACCGACCGGTGGCCAGGACGCACTCGCCCTGATCGGTGCCGACGGCGAGACGATCGGTCGCCGGCTGGCCGAGCTGACCCAGGTGCTCGCCGAGCGCCGAGCCGAGCGGACGAAGAACGGCTCGATGCGCGCGCGGTTCTCCCCGGAGATCGTCGTCGTGCTCGACGGCGCCCGTCGGCTGCGCGCGATGCCCGGTGTCGTGGGACTCCTCCGCGACGGACCGGCGTGCGGCATCCGGCTGGTGTGCATCGACGAGGAGGAGTGGCAGCTCCCCGAGGAATGCGTCGCCACGGTGACCCACCGCACCGAGACCGAGCTGGTCCTGCGGCGGCAGCTCTCCGCGCCCGTGGAGCTCGTGCTCGCCGACCGCGTCGAGGACGACTGGTACGACGACGTCGCCCGTGCCGTGTCCCCGCTGCGGGACACGAGCGGTTCCGACGGCGACGGCCTGGTGCCCGACGCGGCGCGACTGCTCGACGTGGTCGACCTGCCGCAGCCGTCCGGGTCGATCGTCGCGGAGCGGTGGCAGCGCGGCGCAGCGACGACCTCGGCGGTCGTGGGCGTCGGGATCGACGGCGCATTCGCGCTCGACCTCGTGAAGGACGGCCCGCACGGTCTCGTCGCGGGCACGACCGGTTCCGGCAAGTCCGAGTTCCTGCAGACCCTCGTCGCGTCGCTCGCACTCGCCAACCGTCCTGACCAGATGACCTTCGTGCTCGTGGACTACAAGGGTGGCGCTGCCTTCAGCGTGGCGTCCGACCTGCCCCACACCGTCGGCCTCGTCACCGACCTCGACCAGCACCTCGTCGAGCGTGCGCTCCGGTCGCTCCGTGCCGAGCTCACCCGTCGCGAGCACATCCTCGCGGCGTCCGGTGCCAAGGACATCGAGGACCACGAGGCGCACCTGGAACGCGGTGGCACGGGCGAGGCGATGCCGCGGCTCGTGCTCGTCATCGACGAGTTCGCCGCGATGGTCACCGAGCTGCCCGACTTCGTGTCCGGCCTGATCGGGATCGCCCAGCGCGGCCGGTCCCTCGGCGTGCACCTCATCCTCGCCACGCAGCGCCCGGGCGGCGTCGTCGGCCCGGACATCCGCGCGAACACGAACCTCCGTGTCGCACTCCGGATGACGGACTCGGGCGAGAGCACCGACGTCATCGACGTCGCGGATGCGGCACGCATCCCGAAGAGCGTGCCGGGGCGCGCGTTCGCGCGCCTCGGCCACTCGTCGGTCGTGCCGTTCCAATCGGCTCGCGTCGGCGGGAAGTGGGCCGGTGACGAGGACCCGGCCACGAGCCTCCCGTTCGTCCGTGTGCTCGACTGGCGCGACTTCGCGACCGCACCGCCCGCCCGACCCGTGCGGAGCGACCGAGCGTCGGCCGCGACCGACCTGTCGGTCCTCGTCGGTGCGATGGGCGAGGCGCGTGAGCGACTCGGGATCGGCCCCCTCCACAGTCCGTGGTTGCCGCCGCTGCCCGAGCTGCTGCCGCTCGACGCCGTCGGCACGGCGGCCGTCGGAGCCGGGCGGGCCCTGACCGCCGACGAGGACGCGCTCCGCTTCGCGTTCGGCACCGAGGACCTGCCGGACACCCAGGAGCAGCGCGCGGCGGAGATCGACCTCGACCGCTTCAACCACCTGTTCATCGTCGGAGCCCCCGGTTCCGGGCGGTCCCTGGCGCTCCGGACGATCGCCGCGTCCGCCGCGTCCTCCATCCCCTCCACCGATCTGCACCTGTACGCGATCGACTGCGGCAACGGCGCGCTCGCGTCCCTGCAGGCGCTGCCGCACTGCGGCGCGGTCGTGCAGCGCACGCAGGTCGAGCGTGCGACGCGGCTCATCGACCGGCTCAGTCGCGAGACCGCCCGTCGGCACGACGTCATCGCCGCCGCGAGTGCCTCGGACATCACCGAGCAGCGGCTGCTCGCCGCGCCAGGAGAGCAGCTGCCGCACGTGCTCGTCCTCATCGACCGGTGGGAGAACTTCACGACGTCGCTGGGCGAGGTCGACGGCGGTGCCCTGACCGACTCGGTGCAGTCCCTCCTCCGCGACGGAGCGGCAGCCGGCATCCACATCGTGATCTCGGGTGACCGCACGCTGCTGTCCTCGCGGATGTCGACACTCACCGACGACAAGATCGTCCTGCGCCTGACCGACCGGCTCGACTACTCGCTCGGCGGCATCAACCACCGGAAGCTCCCCGCGTCGATCCCGGCCGGCCGTGGGTTCCGCGCCGAGTCGGGCATCGAGCTGCAGTTCGCCTCGCTCGGGCCGGACGTGTCCGGGCAGGGGCAGGCGGCTGCGATCCGGGCGTTGGCTGTCTCTCTGGCTTCTTCGTTCGAGGGTCCGTCCGCGCCGGGTCCGCGTCCGTTCCGCGTCGACGCGCTGCCGAAGGACCTGGACCTCGACGGGGCGCTCGCGCTGTCATCGGCGCCTGCGCTGACACCCATGGTCGCCGTGACCGGGATCGGCGGCGACGACATGGAGCTGCAGACCGTCGACCTGTCCACCGGAGGCGGGACGTTCATCGTCGCCGGGCCGTCCCGGTCCGGGCGTTCGACGATGCTCGCGTCGATGGCGCGGTCGCTGCTCGCGAGTGGGACGCAGCTCGTCGTGCTCGCGCCGCGACAGGGTGCCGTCCGGGACCTGGCCGGGCTGCCCGGCGTCCGCGCGGTGTTCACCGGGGACGACGTCACTGTAGAGGAGCTGTCCCCCGTGTTGACGCCCTCCGGGACGCCGACCGTGCTGGTCGTCGACGACGGGGAGCTCCTCATCGACTGCTCGGCGGCGAAGTGGTTGCGCGACTGGGGCCGTGCCGCCGCGGACAACCGGCAGGGGTTGCTGCTCGGGGGGAACACGACCGGGCTCGCGGCCGGGTTCGGTGGCTGGCAGGTCGACGCCAAGAAGAACCGTCGTGGTGCGCTGCTCTCGCCGCAGGACACGCTCGCCGGGGACCTGATCGGCGTCCGGATCTCCCGATCGTCGATCTCCACGCGGATCGAGCCCGGGACGGCGTTCGTGCACCTGGGGACCGGGCTGGCGTCGACGTTGCAGGTGCCGTTGGTCACCGCGTCGACGCGGACGGGCAGCGAGGCCGGGGAGTTGGCCGAGCGCTGAGGCGGGGTGGGGGTTGGAGCTCGGCTTGCGGCGTTCGGCGTTCGGCGTTCGGCTTGCGGCTTGCGGCTTGCGGTTCGGCTTGCGGCTCGGCGCTGCCGGTCCGTCGAGACGCCGTCGTTCCGCCGAGACGACGTCGGAAGTGGCGGCGTCTCGGCTCCGGCGCGGCGTCTCGCTGATCTCGGCTGTCGACCCGGTCGCGCTGGGCGGTTACCGATCCGCTGCGCGGCGGCCTGGAGGCTCGGGTGCGCTGGCCTGACCGGTTACGTCCGGCGCGGCGCCGGGAGTGCCTGGGAGCCAGCCGGGAAAGTTGTCCTCAGGCTCGCGTTTGTCAAGTCGTTTTACACAGTGGAAACGTCAAATCGGGAACCTTCAACTGCACGTTGAACCCCACTTCTCCACACACAGTGTGGAATCGAAAACCCCAGGTCAAGCTGTCGAAAGTGTGTTCGGTGGGTCGGTTCTGCACAGCATTGTCCACAGTTGTTCACACGACCTTCCGGCGTGTTCCGCGATTCGTCCACAGAGTTATCCACAGGCATGTTTTGTGGGGATAACTTCGTACCCGTAGCTTGGCCCAGCGACTCGGGGATGTCGGTCGCTCGGGGTAGTACTGCCTGGACCGGTTTCGTCCGGGGCAGGTCGCAGAACAAGAGGAGACCGTGTGTCGATCGCGCATCTTGATCCCGCACCGCAGGACTACGCGGAGCGTGGTGGCATGGAGCGCACGCCGCCGCACGACCTCCTCGCCGAGCAGTCGACCATCGGTGGCATGCTCCTGTCGAAGGACGCCGTGGCCGACGTCATCGAGACCGCACGTGGCGTGGACTTCTACATCCCCAAGCACGAGGTCATCTTCGACGCGATCCTGTCGCTGTACTCCCACGGTGAGCCGACCGACGTCATCGCCGTCACCGACGAGCTGACCAAGACCGGTCTGCTGTCCCGTGCCGGTGGCGCCGAGTACCTGCACAGCGTGACGAGCATGGTGCCCACCGCCGCGAACGCCGGGTACTACGCCGGCATCGTCGCCGAGAAGGCCGTGCTCCGTCGCCTCGTCGACGCCGGCACCCGGATCGTCCAGATGGGCTACGCGTCGGAAGGTGAGGTCACCGACCTCGTCAACAGTGCCCAGGCCGAGGTCTACAACGTCGCCGGCGGCGTCCAGACCGAGGACTACGTGCCGCTCACCGACGCCATCGGTGCCGCCATCGACGAGATCGAAGCCGCCAAGGGCCGTGACGGGCAGATGACCGGCGTCCCGACCGGGTTCGCCCAGCTCGACGGCCTGACGAACGGCTTCCACCCGGGGCAGCTCATCATCATCGCCGCCCGACCCGCACTCGGGAAGTCCACGCTCGCGCTCGACCTCTGCCGCGCAGCTGCCGTCAAGCACGACCAGACCGCCGCGTTCTTCTCGCTCGAGATGGGTCGCGCCGAGATCGCGATGCGTCTGCTCTCCGCCGAGACCAGCGTGCCGCTGCAGCACATGCGCAAGGGCACCGTCGACTCCCGTGACTGGACCACCATCGCGCAGACCCGTGGGCGCATCAACGACGCCCCGTTCTACATCGACGACTCCCCCAACATGACCCTCGTCGAGATCCGCGCGAAGTGCCGCCGGCTCAAGCAGCAGCACAACCTCAAGCTCGTCGTCATCGACTACCTGCAGCTGATGACCTCCGGCAAGAAGGTCGAGTCGCGTCAGCAAGAGGTCTCCGAGTTCTCGCGTGCGCTGAAGCTCATGGCGAAGGAGCTCCAGGTCCCCGTCATCGCGCTGTCGCAGCTGAACCGTGGACCCGAGCAGCGAGCAGACAAGAAGCCGATGATCTCCGACCTGCGTGAATCGGGCTCGATCGAGCAGGACGCCGACATGGTGATCCTGCTCCACCGTGAGTCCGCCTACGAGAAGGACAACCCGCGGCAGGGCGAGGCGGACCTCATCGTGGCGAAGCACCGTAACGGGCCGACGGACACGATCACGGTGGCGTTCCACGGGATGTTCTCGCGGTTTGTGGACATGCCGCAGTAGCGCTGTTGTGCACGCCATCACAAAGTATCGGCGGAACTCATAAGTTGTCGGCGGCGTGCTGAGCGACATCTTGTGTGCGCCTCAGAGGCCGCTCGTAGCGCTCGTCACTCATCTGGTCCGCTCGTCACTCAAACGGTCCGGCCGTCGTAGCACTGCAGGGACTCGTCCCATCCCACAAAAAACACTCATCAACTTGCCGCTCGCGAAGAGTGCTGTGCTCCCCCAGCTAACTTGTCTGACTGCCACCCAACGTGTCTGGAATACGGAGTCAGACAGGTTGGGTGGCAGTCCGGTCGAAGGGCATGTCGATCTCAGCAGCCGGCCTTACCGTCTCTCTGGCCGATCGTCTATCGGTCACGTACCGAGCTGGCACGATCGAAGATTTGAGCAGCGAGGATCATGGTCGGCCAGTGACGCTCGACCTGCCTGCCGTGCCGCACCGTCGTCGAGCCGGTCGTCCGTGTCGCTTCAGCGTTGAAGACACGACGCTGTAACAATCGTTTCGACAGCGCGGCGGCGATCAAGGGGTGGATGTGCACATTGCGTCGATCAGGGTGAAGAACTTTCGGTGCCTCGAGGACGTGCGGGTCGACATGGACGCTTTGACATCGTTCGTCGGGCCGAACGGGGCAGGTAAATCGACAGTCCTCCGCGCGCTGGACTGGTTCTTCAATGGTGAAACACGCCTTGTCGACGAGGACGTGTACTCGGGGGCCGTCGATGACCGGCGGATCAGCGTCGAGGTCAAGTTTTCTGACCTCACCGTTTCGGATCGCGAAGCCCTTGGAACGACGTACGCTCCCCCCGGTTCCACGACCTTCACCGCTTGGAGAATTTGGGACGACGGCAGCGACAAGATGACTGCTCGAGCACGGTCGTTCCCAGCGTTCGAGGAGATCCGAAACGTGGGATCAGCAAGGGAAAAGAAGGGTCTCTGGAATGACCTGATCGCACGCGGTGAAGCGCCCGGGCTCCCGGCGTGGACGAATCTCGGTGCTGCAGACCAAGCGATGACGCTATGGGAGAGCGACAACCCTGATCGTCTTGAAGAGACGGAGACGGGCGTCACGCACCTGTTCGGCTTCAACGGGCAGAACAAGCTGTCGGGACTGTTCGACTTCGTGCTCGTAACGGCGGATCTTCGCGCAAGCGAGGAGAGTGTGGAGGGCAAGAAGACGATCATCGGACGAATCCTGGAACGCGCGATCGACCGGGAAGGTGCCAACACAGCGTTCGAGGCTCTTGCGAAAGAGGTCAGCGAGAAGCAGACGGCGATCAACGAGAAACACCTCGGCAAGCAGCTCGACGACCTGGCTGAAGCGCTGACCGCCGAGGTTCGCGCCTTCACCGCTGGCCGCGGTGTTCGACTTCACCCACGTACCCCGGACTTACGCCCCAGCCCGGCCTCCATCAGCGTCGCCATCAGCGACGCTCTGAACGAGACCAGCGTGGACCGGCAGGGACACGGCTTCCAGCGCGCGCTGCTGATCTCATCGCTCAAACTGCTCGCAGCCCGAGGTGCCCAAGGCAACGACGGCAGCGTTATCTGCCTCGCCATCGAGGAGCCCGAACTGTTTCAACACCCCACCCAGGCACGAGTCTTCTCAAACGTGCTGCGTGATCTCGCCGACGACCCCGCGGGCGGGCTCCAGGTCATGTACGCGACGCATTCGCCATACTTCATCGACCCGCGGTTCTTCGATCAAGTTCGCCGTGTCACTCGCCGTCAGCATGCGCCGGACGAGCATCCATCGGTCAGCGTCCACGTCGCGTCTCTTGATGCCGTCACCAATCGACTCGACGGCTTCGAAGTGACCGACGCCGCCCTGCGGTCAAGGTGGGATCAGGTTTGTACGAAGAACCTCGCCGAGGCGTTCTTCGCGGACGCCGTCGTCTTGGTTGAGGGTGACACTGATAAGGGCATCCTCGATGGCATCGCGGCACGTGAAGGACAGACCGCTCTGGAGGTGCAGGGTGTGACCGTCGCTTACTCCGGAGGAAAACAGCACCTGTTCATTCCTCACGCAATCCTCGCGGAGCTGTCCATCCCGACGCTTGTCGTGTTCGACAATGACAAGGGCGGCGGGTCGCGGCTACGGGCCAACGGGAGACCCGAGAAGGCCGCTGCCACTGAGGCGAACGAGATTGCCACAAACCGTCGGCTACTCGCGTACTTGGGTGAGACTGTTGTCGACAACCCCGAGGGACAGGTAAGCGCCACTGTTCACGTGTGGGCAGACCGGCTTGAGGATGTGATCGAGAACGAGTGGGGCGACTGGGACAGCACTCGACAGTCGATCGTTGACAGCGGTCGTGGCGCAGCGGGCAAAAACGCAGCGACGTACGCCCTAGCTGCGCAGGAGTGCCTTGTTGCCCCCAGTGGTGAGCTGATCAAGGTGATGGACGCCGCTCGCGCACTCGTCACCTCAGCACCCTGACTGCTACTTTTTTGTAATTGGCCCAGACGAACAGAAGCAGGATCGGGCGTCCTAGCTTGCTGAGGGATCGTCCATCGAGACCCTGCTCGTTCCTGGACAAGCAATCTGGCAGTAGCGCCGGAGATCGACCTCGTGGCGTGCGTCCTGCCGCAGTCAGGCCTCAGTTCAAGTACTCGCCTCCTCGGCTCCCGCTTGGAAGGATCGAGGTGCTCGTGACCAGAGGGTGGATCCGGCTGTTCCAAGGTTTGCTGCTTCTTCTTGCAGCTCGTCGCTGACGGTCTCCTCGCGTAACCATGCGCCGAGAACCATGAAGCCGGTGTGTGATGCACGCGCCACGAGTTTTCGAATGTCGACCTGACCGCTCGCTTTCACAATGTGAGGTGCGTCGTCGAGGATGTTGAGGCAGATGCGGACGATCTCTCGTACCTGAGTGTCGGTGATGAGCTCGGCGTCGACCGATAGCCCCTCGTGGCGCGATTCCCACCACAGTGGGAACGCTTCCTCAAGCTTGTCGGTTTCGACGACCTCAGTGATGGTCCCGTGGCCGGGAACGTCCATCCGCATCGGCCAGGCCTCGAAGACAAAACGTCGCTGGTAGCGGTGCGCGGCCTGGAACTCGTTGACCAGCGCCAGCACGGCGTTGCGCTCGAGTGATCGACGCTCCCGGGCGCGGTCTTCGGATCGTCGAGCGTCGTCGCGTGCGGCTGCAGTCCGTGCTTGCCGTTCCACCGACCGGGTCGTGATGTGATGTACCCAGATTGTGACGACCGCGCCGCTGAGCGCAGCGGCGATCGCGGCGAGCCACCCCAGGTCCATGCCCTGATTCTACGATCGAAGTGCCTGCACCTAGGAGGTGCGAATCATCCGATTCGGCGGTTCGCGTGCGCTCGCACTACGCGGCCGACGCGCCGCCAGGGGAACGGCTGCAGCATCGCCTCGTATAGCGACTCGTCGACGTCGGAATACTCATAGATGCCCCCGCTCGAGAACTGCACACGCATACGACGGGACGAGGGGTCGTAACCGACAGCGCTGACGTTGGTCGATGTGATCGGGTGCATCTGCATGTCGGCTCCTTTGCCTCAGTACCCCATTATCTCCTACCGCACCGACATCGACCGTCACGGCAGTGTGTGGTCACGCTGTCGGCGTCGTAGGGCAGGATGGTGCTCATGAGTGAGGCTTCCACGTTCGGCATCGACACTGCTGAGCTGCGGAAGGCGCGAGGGGCGTTCTTCACCCCTCGGGAATCTGACCACGAACCCCGCCGCGCTCGTTCCGCTCCTGGGTGTCATGATTTGGTTGCTATTTTGGTTCGCTGATGGTGTTTGGTACCACCGTCTTCTGACCGGAGCAGGGAAAGCGGCCGGTCCCGTTGAGGCCACGCTCAAGCAGAGTGGCATCGATGCTGGTCTTTCAACTTCGATCACGGAGGCAAGCCATGCGAAGTGGCTGGTCTTCAAAAGCAACTCGACTCGCAAGCTCAATACATTTTATCTCTGTGGAATTGCCATCCTTCTCCTCACGGCGGTGGGTGTCGTAGTCCTTTCGGCACAACAATCGCCGAAGGTGCATGAGTCGACTTCGACTTCGACTTCCACTCCGACTCCATCGTTCAGTCGAACGCCGTAGAGCGGTACCTGGATCCAGGCCGATAGCGCCATCCCGATGCGCTCCTTCGAGTTGCGCGCCGTTGACTTTCGCGCCGCCGAAGTTGCCGCCCTTCGTCTTGGCGCAGCGGAAGTCAGCACTTTCCAGTTGGGCGCCTTCAATCCTCGCGCGATGGAGGCGATGCGGCGGGCCGATGCTGCCCGACAGAGCGAGGAACTCGACCGCACGGAGGCTCAGCAAGCGGGTGACATGCGTGCGTCAGTCAGGGGCGGCGGCCACGACCCGATGGACGCGTCAGCGCAATCGGACTCGGAACGGTAACGGGGACATGCTGCTGGCTGGGGGATCCGTGCAGACGTGTGATCAATGCTTCACGTTGTCCGACCGGAAGCGGCGGCAGCGGCAGCTCGCTGATAGGCCGGCGCTTGTCTGAGCAGCGCGGTCTCGACCCGTCAGCGACGTCGCTTACTTCCCCGGCTCGGACGATTGATGGGTGACCCGATGCCAACCACATGCCACCACCCACAGAACGGGGTTCATGGTCGAGACGGGTTATAGCGTCGCCACCTGTGAAAGCCGTAGGGCCGATCCGGCTGAAGTGGGTATCCGCCGGCTGCCTCCACCAATGACGCGAAGGTTCCGGATGACTCAGGGGTTGAGCTGAGTGGGTGGTGCTCAACGAGCTGCCGCAGCCGTGCAAGGTCGAGAGCGTGTAGCGCCCAAAGAGCGTCTTCCAGCGCCGCCGCGGCGTGCTCGAGGTCGCCCTCGAGGAAGAACCCGTCGGCGATTGTCCGCTCGACGCTGGTGTAGGGGTAGCCATCGTCGTCCCAAACCACGTCTTCATCGTCAAGAGTCGCGGTTTCGAAGCGCACGGGGTCGCTTGCGAGACCGAGGTCTGTGGGATCCGCTCCCCAGATCACGTCGCTGAGCGCGAAGTAGCCGATTTCCCATCGTCTTGCGGCGGCTGCGCCGCCAATGACGAAGCCTGGGCTGCCGTATCCACCGGTCCGATTGCGTCGCTCTCCACTCGTCGACGCTGGCCGGGTCGCCAGCCACGCTTCCTTCTAGCCGGGGTGCTGCTGTTCTGTCTCGTGAGCCGCACCAGTCGATGACATGGTTCTTGCACCACAGTGTCTCGTGCTGTGGCACCGGCGCCGGCCGGGGCAGTGGCAGGGGTCGATGGGACACGGGCCGATATGCAGACCGACGACCCGAGCGGACTGCCGCTCACCGATGGCGGATGTGAGGCATCATCGTTGATGGCTCGACTGTGAGCCACGAGAGGATCGCCATGGCACCGCAACACGGAGTATTCGCTGACCCAAAATCCGCGCATCGGCTTCGTGCCCGCCTGATCTCGGGCTTCGCTGCGATCATCTTCGCGCTTGCTGCAGTCGTGGTTGGCGAGCCAACGTTTCGCACGTGGCCGCGGCTCGACATACCGGTCGCCGCGGCAGTCGTGCTGATCCTTCTAGCTATCGCCGCTGTCGCGGCGACATTGACATACGTGCAACTGACCCTCAAGCAGAACACGTGGTCGTCACCGTTCGAGTCGGGCACTGTGGAGCAGCTCGGGGTGACAGAGGCTCGCCAG
The DNA here is from genome assembly GCF_900086645.1 of Curtobacterium sp. 9128. Taxonomy (NCBI): domain Bacteria; kingdom Bacillati; phylum Actinomycetota; class Actinomycetes; order Micrococcales; family Microbacteriaceae; genus Curtobacterium; species Curtobacterium sp. 9128. The sequence goes on along the minus strand of NZ_LT576451.1, from coordinate 516,666 downwards.
CGGCGGGTGCTCGCGTCGGCGAAACGAACTGCCGAAACGATCTCCAGCGCGTCGGGTGGCACACCTCGGACGCTTCCGTCGCACCGGCGTTCGCTCTCTCTGTACGTCCAGATGTTCACCGATCCGAAAGCTGTCATCTCGCGCATCAGCGAGCAGATTGAGCCGCGGACCGCGAGCCAGGTGGTCCGCACGAGCTACACGATCGAAGTGCCGAACGATTTCGAAGGCCGTGTCGTCGTCCCCCTGTTCAGAGCACAGCGAGGTCGGATCCAAGACGGGCTCCGCTTCTTCGGACCAAACGAGGAGCGACTCTCGTCACTGACACACGCTGAGGGGGTCGCATACGCCTGTGGCGTCGTCCGTAGCCTCGTCGCCGCCGTTTCGAAGACCGCACTCGAGGCGTACGAGTCCTGGATCGAGGAGGAGCTGATCAAAGTGCTCTTGGACGGTCGCGTGTACTCATCGTCGAGTTCCCCGACGATCGAGGAGCGGACCAAGGAGCTGTCCGCGCTCTTCGGCAAGCTCCCTGGGGTGTCTGGCTTCCGGTTGCTGACGATCATGGAGATCTTGGCTGCGCATCTGGGCTCGGACGTCGTGTGCGTGGCGTTCGAGTTGGCACCTGCGGGCCCAACGGCCGTCCCGCGCTCAGTGCGCCTGACTGTCGAACGTGTCGATCCGAAGCAGCCCGTTGCTCCGGTAGGCGCCTCTCAGCGTGACTCTTTGAGCGAACGATGGATCCTGTCACGCCTACCGAGGCTTAGGCGGATTGTCGGAGTCGAGACCACCATCTACAAGCACTCTCTGGCGTACGCCGAGCTGAGCGACAGCTACCATCTCCAGATCGCTGGCCCGCCCGGAACCTACCTAGCGAAACAGACCATCCAGCCGCTCTCCGACGAGGCGCCGGCTGAGCTGAGCCGGTCGGCCGCGGTGCTCGGACCGCGACGAGGACAACGCCACTCTCACGCGTACATCCGCAACAGCACCGCTCCGTTCCGCACCCTCGCAGTCGCAGCGACGTTCTACGAGCGCCCCCCGGGCGCCGTCATGGCCGCCCTGCTCTCCGCGGGTGCCGCGCTCATCGTTTGTCTGCTCACCGCGTCACGCGCGTTGCTGCCAGCGGCACCGAACGAATCGAACGCGGATCTCATCGCGATCCTGCTCGCCTTCCCGGCGGGCATCGCGCTCTGGGCCGGATTCGGTGAGAACGTGCGCCAGACGCTTGCCGCTTACACGTCGAAGTTCACGACCATCCTCGCGTGTGTGTTCGCGGCCTTCGTCTTCCTGCTCGTGCGTGACGTCTCGATCGCCGCTCCGATGTGGTTCCTGGTCTGCGCGGTCCTGCTGGTGAACGTCGCCGCGTGCGGGGCGTCGCTCTACATCAGGGTGAAGACGAGTAGTATGGTGCGCTCATCGGCTCAACCGTCAGACTGGACAATATGACCTCGACAATGCCCGCCAGCGAAGTCATCCCGCTTCGCCCTGCGCTGTGGGCCGAGGGGCCGAGCTTCATCACGTCGTCGTACCTCGGTGAGAACCCTCCCGACTTGCTCGAGCGGATCGGTGTCCGCCGCGACGACGACGCGGCTGAGCTTGACGTCGCGACCCTTTTCGACGCCCAGGCGAGCTAGAACTCTTCCTCGGGAACACTCTGGCCGCCGCCTGACCGCTTCGGGGAGGTGCGGCCGGGCCATGTGAGGTGGGCTCTCAGCCCGCGTTCGATGCGTCCGCCTGATCGTCGACCGGCAGCAATGCCTACATGGGTGACGTGTCAGTGGTGCACGTCGGGGGCGTCAGCGGGTGTTGAGCCTATGAGGTGACGAACCACCCTCTTGCTTCAGACGATCCGACCGAGATCACCTGCCAGCTCTGTCGCAAACGCGTCGAGTGGAAGGCCGACCGCGACACCCAGCGCTCGCTCGCGAAGGGCATCGCAGTCCCGCATTGGCATCACGGCTCGGACCCACACTGCCGGTGAAAGGGGCGAGCCAACAGCCCTCTGCACCGCTCGACCAACGGGACGCGGCGCGAAGTGTCAGCGCCAGAGGCGACGGCGGACCTTGCCGGTGTCGTCTCGGATGGGCGCGTGCACGATAGTCCAGCTTCGAGGACGCTCGTCGGGTGTGAAGACTGACGCTGCCCAATCATCGAGCTGACCTCGGGATAGAAAGCTAGTTCCCACATCCACGACAGCGTGCACGCGCTGTCCAAGGGGGCGGTGCGATCGTGAACGTCAAGCGTCTTCGCGGATCAGGGCGGTCCGACGGCCGACTACTCCAGCGCGAAACACGGCATCCGAAGCCTTACCCGCACCGCGGCCATCCAGTTCGGGCCCCAGGGCGTGCGCGTGAACGAGCTGCAACCCGGAGCCATCGACACCGAAATGACGCAAGTGAACCCGGAAGGAGCCCAGCACGTCGCCGACACCGGGATTCCGTTGGGCCGTGTCGGCACCGGGAGCGAGATCGCTGAGACCGTAGCATTTCTCCTCTCCGACGAGGCGTCGTAAGTCACCGGCGCACACATTGCTGTAGACGGCGGCTTCTTGGCGTGATCTTCCCGCGGCAGGCTCTACGCCACACTGCACCCCACGTTGAGTTGGGATGTATCCGACGAAGGGTAGCTACCCGCCCGGCAGGCACCAGCGACGGCTTAAGTCCTTCGACCGGCTGCGCGGGCGGCGACTAGACCTTGTGCTGCGGTCCACACTCGCTCCGATCGACCGGATCGCACATGGACACAGACGCACCGTCTGATCAGGGGAAACCGCTGCACGACACTTTGCGGCGTCGGCAGCGACGACAAGTTATTTGACCAAGCCCGGAAAACCAAGGGTGCCGACGACACTTTGGGGCGCCGTGCACAGCTGTCTGTCGTCCGCCGGCTCACTTGTCCGACTGCCATCCAACGTGTCCGAGGTACGGGTGTGGACCCGTTGTTTGGAAGCACGGAGCCGCTGACTCGACAAGGGCACAGCTCAGCCTTCGTACGTCCTGGGGCGTCCGTATGGCGTGCGTGCACTGAGATAGCTCGCGGACCACCTATGTGAGACCGGGATCGCTCCGGAGCAGGGCCTTAGAAGTCCGAAGCCCCCGCAAGCACCCCTGTGCCCACTTGCGGACCGGCCATCGAGACGCCTCTCTGAAGAGTCGAGCGTCAGGTCAGGGTGTGTACGAGGTCCTCGATCAGCTGTTCGTCGAAGCCGGCACCAGAGCGTTCCGAACACGGTGTGACGCGACGTCCCCGCCCTGATCCACACGGTCGAAGAAAATCTGCGCACGGCCTTTGCGTCAAATCTGTTGACCTCCTACCGTCAGATCAACCGATTGACGAGGAGGTTGATCATGTTGACGATGAAGGATGTCGCCACCCGCGCCGGCGTGTCGATCTCGACCGTCTCGCTGGTGTTGAGCGGCCGCCACAAGGGACGGGTACGCGACAGCGTGGTCGACCACGTCCGGGACGTCGCCGACACGCTCGGCTACGTCCCCGACCTCATGGCGCGAGGGTTACGGACCCGCCAGACGCACACCATCGGACTCATCTCGGACCGCGTTGCGAGCATCCCGTTCGCAGGACAGATGATCGGCGGGGCACAGCACGTCGCGATCGACGAGGAGTACCTGATCCTGATGGTCGACACGGACGGCGATCAGCGCGTCGTCCGTGAGGCACTGACGATGCTCCTGCAGCGCAACGTCGACGCCCTGATCTACGCGTGCGAGTACCACCAGGTCGTCGTCCCACCGGTGGTCCCCGACCGTGTCCCGTTGGTCATCCTCGACGGCCGACCGAAGGACCCATCCGCCCCGATCGACTGGATCATCCCGGACGAACGCGGCGGCGCTGCCGGTGCGGTGTCCGTGCTCACCGATGCCGGCCATCGCCGCATCGGCTTCTGCACGATCTCTCGGGACCTCCCGGCGCGGGAGCTCCGCCTGCAGGGGTACGCAGATGCATTGGCAGCAGCCGGTATCCCGTTCGACCCGACTCTCGTCGTCGAGGCAGCGGAGGCGGGAACGGTGCACACGTTGGAACCTGCTCGAGCGCTGCTCGACCGACCGGATCGGCCGACCGCGGTGTTCTGCTTTGGCGATCGGATGGCGAACGCGGTCTACCACGTCGCGCACGAGCGGGGCCTTCGCATCCCGGAGGACCTGTCCGTCGTCGGGTTCGACAACCAGATCGACATCTCCGAGGGGCTCGTCCCCGGACTGACCACCGTGCAACTCCCCCACCGAGCCATGGGAGAGCTCGCCGCGCACCTCGCGATCCAGCGTGCGGGAGAAGACCCCCACACGGAACGTCACCCCACCGAACACATCGTCCCGTGCCCGGTCGTGCGTCGTGGCTCCGTCGCCCCGCCGCTGTCCCGCGTGCCAGCACCACCCAACCCGCGGACGCCCGACCCCGAACTCGTGTCCTGACCCGAAGCGCTGCACATCCCGCAGCCTGACTCGCGCTAGCCCGGAGCGCTGCCGAACCGTCGTGACCCGACGGTCTTCAGCGCGCCCGGAACAGTCCCCTGCCCCATCACGAAGAGGTGTACCCCCATGCAACGCAATCCCCGGAAGTTCTGGCGAGCAGTCGTCGGACTCGTCAGCATCGGCCTGGCTGCCACCGCGCTGTCCGGCTGCTCCAGCGCCGGCAACGGCGACTCGAAGACCTTCACCATCTGGCAGTACGAAGCGACCAGCAGCGCGCAGTACAAGGGCTGGCAGGAAGCCGTCACGATCTTCAAGAAGAAGCACCCCGACGTGAACGTCAAGTTCGTCACGACCAGCTTCGCCAACATCCAGAAGAACGGCAAGCTGCTGCTCTCCGGCAACAAGGCGCCCGACGTCCTCGAGGTCAACAAGGGCGGCGCCGATGCCGGTCAGCTCGCCTCGCAGGGCCTCCTGGAGAACCTGAACGACGAGGTGAAGAAGTACGGCTGGGACAAGGACATCAAGGGCTCCGTCGCCAGCCTGGCGAAGTACGACGCCGACGGCAACGCCGGGAGCGGCAACTGGTACGGCATCCCGAACATCGGCGAGTTCATCGTCTGGTTCTACAACAAGGACATGTTCGCGAAGGCCGGTACCACCCAGCCGCCGACCACCCGCGCCGAACTCGAAGCGGACATGCAGAAGTTCACCGAGCAGGGCACGACACCAGTGGCGAGCAGCGCCAACGGGTTCGGAGCGCTGTGGACCTGGTACTCCCTCGTCTCCGCCGGCGCCACCCGGGACCAGATCGACGACTACATGTTCCTCAAGGGGTCCCCGGACGTCGACAAGGCTCCCTGGTCCACCGGCGCCGAGGAGTTCCAGGACTGGATCGACAAGGGCTACCTCGGTACTCGACTCGCGTCGGTGACGGGCGACCAGATGGACCAGGCCTGGCTCAGCCAGAAGAACCCCATGCTGCTCGAGGACTCGAACGCGTTCACGAACATCAAGGCGTCCGCGAAGTTCGACTGGGGCACGTTCGCCCTCCCCGACGCCAACCTCAACGTCGGGTCCTCAGGTCACCTCTGGGCTGTCCCGACGAAGTCCAGCAACAAGGAGCTCGCCTACGACTGGATCAACACCACGCTCAGCCCCGAGGTGCAGAACGTGATGGGCAAGAACGCGGGGCTGCCGCTCGCCGGCGACCCGAGCGTCATCAGCGACCCGCAGGTGAAGGCCCTGTCGGAGCAGTTCCAGACCCTCGTCGACGGCGACAAGCTGTCCTACTTCCCGGACTACCCGCTGCCCGGACTGCTCGACTTCCAGCAGAGCGGCATGCAGGCCCTGACGAACAAGTCGACCACCGCCGACGCGTTCAGCAAGTCCTTCCAGCAGTACTACACCAAGGGCAAGTCGCAACTGCAGTAGCCCCTCCCGTGGGCCGCTGCTCCCCGCGGCGGCCCACGGCCTTCTCTCCTCACCGCACGGAAAGGGCTCTCGTGGCCATCCTCAGCTCCGACTTGGCGCGCCCCGCGACCAGGCACGCTCCACACCGCAGAACGCGACCGATGTCGTACTACTGGTACCTGCTGCCGATCGGGCTCGGGTTCGCCGCGATCGTCCTCGTCCCCTTCGCCTGCAATCTGTTCTTCAGCATGTTCCGGTGGAAGGGCGGTCTCGCCCCGATGGAGTTCATCGGCTTCGGCAACTACACGTCGTTGCTGCACGATGAGTTGTTCTGGTCCTCGTTCAAGAACTCCATCTACATGATCGTCGCGATCGTCGTCATCCCGACCGCGATCGGCCTCGTCCTGGCAGCGCTCTTGTTCGACTACCTCGGCCGTCAGTTCGGGCCCCGAGTCGCGAGCTTCCTCCGTGCCACCTACTACCTTCCGCAGATCGTGCCGGTGGCCGTCGCCGGGGTCATCTGGAGCTGGGTCCTCGGCGCGCAGAGCGGCGCCATCAACACCCTCCTCGGGACAGTCGGCATCGAGGGGCCGGACTGGTTGGGCGACCCCCACCTGGCGCTGTACTCGATCATGATCGTGCTCATCTGGGGCCAGATCGGATACCCGGTCGTGATCTTCATGTCCGGTCTGCAGCGTGTGGATCCGGAACTGCTCGAAGCAGCCGAGGTCGACGGCGCCGGCTGGTGGCGCCGCTTCCGGGCAATCACCATCCCGCAGATCCGTCCGGAGGTCTTCATCGTGATCCTCACCGCCACCGTCGGTGCGCTCAAGGTGTTCGCCCCGGTGCTGATCCTCACCAACGGCGGACCGGAGAGTTCCACCTACGTGCCCTCCTACTACTCGTACCTCAACTTCTTCCAGCTCTCCCGCGTCGGCTACGGCTCCGCGATCGCGACCGTCCTGACCGTCCTGATCCTCATCATCGCGTCGCTGATCCTCTGGTGGCAGCGCGCCAGCATCCGAAAGGCGGAACGCTGATGACCACCACCCTCAGCGCCCCCACGGCCGCGCCGGAAGCCGCCCCCTCTGCGCCACTGCGTCGCACTCGGAAGAGCCCGATCCGGTGGCTGCTCCTCGCCGTCGCGGTTCTCGTCGGCGTGATCCTCGCCGCACCGTTCCTGATCCTCATCCTGAACGCGTTCAAGACCCGAGCGGACTACTCGGCGAACGGACCATTCGCATGGCCGGAACAGTTCACCACCGTCGCGTTCTCGAAGTACCTCGCCGATGTCGACTTCCCGGTCGCGCTGCTCAACTCCATCCTGATCTCCGGCATCGTCGCCCTCGTCGCCGTGGTCATCGCACTCCTGGCCGCGTACGCCATCGGGATCGGTCGGATCCGCGGCGGCGCCGTCATCACCGCGATCCTGCTGTTCGCGACGATGTTGCCGCAGGAGTCGATCATCTACCCGCTGTTCTACGGCGCGCAGGCGCTCGGCCTGCAAGGGTCGATCTGGTCCGTGATCATCATCTTCTCCGTGCTGCAGGCAGCGTTCGGCACGTACCTGCTCGGATCGATCCTCGGCACCTTCGAACCCTCCCTGCTCGAGGCAGCAGCACTGGACGGCGCGAACCGGTGGCAGATCCTCTGGCGAGTGGTGTTCCCCGTCATGCGGCCGACCCTTGCCGTGCTGGTGATCTTCTTCTTCATCTGGACGTGGAACGAGTTCTACATCCCTGTCGTGATGCTCACCGATCCCACCAACCAGACGGTGCCGATCGCCCTGTCCACGCTCCAGGGCCAGCTGTCCACCGACATCACGGAACAGAACGCCGGCTCCCTGCTGTCACTGCTGCCGACCCTGATCTTCTTCGTCATCTTCCAACGCTCCCTGACCCGCGGAATCACCGCCGGCGCCGTCAAGTAAGGAACCACCCGCATGTCGTTCTCCTGGGACACCGTCCTGTCAGCACCCACCCGCGTCGAGAGCCGCTCGATCAACGCCGAGAACCCCACCGGAGCACGGGGCGCCGGCGCCACGACCGCGTCCGACCTCGGTCCCGGCCGCAAGGGCACCGCGTTCGTCCCGCTCGCCGCAGGTGCGACCATCACCTTGGCGGAGATCACCGGGCCTGGCACCATCCGCCACATCTGGATCACCGTCCCGGACCGCACCGACGGTGGCGCATTCGTCCTCCGCAACCTGGTCCTGCGGGCCTACTGGGACGGTGAAGCGGAACCGTCGGTGGAGGTGCCGCTCGGCGACTTCTTCTGCAACGGCTTCGGCGCCCGTGCAGTGGTGACGTCGATACCGATCGTGGTCGCGCCGACCGGCGGGATGAACAGCTACTTCCCGATGCCGTTCAGGACCTCGGCGCGCATCACACTGAGCAGCGAGCACTCCGATGAGATCGGTGCTGTGTTCTACCAGGTCGACTACACGATCGGTGACGAACACCCGGACGACGTCGCTCGGTTCCACGCGCAGTGGCGCCGGAGCAACGGCACGACGGCCCTGGGCGAGGACCACGTGGTCGTCGACGGCATCGCGGGACGTGGCCACTACGTCGGCACGTACGTGGCATTGTCACAGCTCGAGCGGTACTGGTGGGGGGAGGGCGAGGTGAAGTTCTACCTCGACGGCGACGCCGAGTTCCCGACGCTCTGCAGCACCGGGCTGGAGGACTACGCCGGCGGCGCATGGGCCTTCCAGGACGAACTGCGCGAGAACCCGAACCCGACGCCGCTGCCGTTCAGTGCGCCGTACTTCGGCTACCCGCACGTGTCACAGGCGGACGAGTCGAAGGGGTCGCCGTTCTGGCAGGCGATGCCCCCGGCGCACGCGATGTACCGGTGGCACCTGCCCGACCCGATCGCGTTCCGGCAGGAGCTGCGCGTCACCCTGCAGCAGATCGGCGCGGCAGAACACGGGCTGTTCGAACGCAGCGACGACATCAGCACCACCGCGTACTGGTACCAGGTGGAACCGCATGCGCCGTACCCGACACTCCCCGACGCTGCAGCGCGCCGACCCCGCTGACACGCATCGGAAGGGACCTCGAGATGCGACCAGACGCGCACTTCACGGCCGACGGGTGGATCAACGACCCGCACGGCTTCGTCGTCATCGACGGCGAGTACCACGTGTTCTTCCAGTACGTCCCCGGCAGCACCGAGTGGGAGACCGGCATCCATTGGGGGCACGCGGTCGGGCCGGATGTGCTGTCCCTGACGCTGCTCGGGAGCGCACTCGAACCGGGTGACGGCGACGACGGCATCTGGACCGGGAGCATCGTCACCGCAGACGATCGAGCACGCGCGTTCTACACCGCCGTCGTGAGCCCGGAGACACAGGTGGGTCGGATCCGGGTGGCGACCGCGGCCGACCAGGAGCTCCGGTCCTGGCAGAAGGGTCCGGTCGTCGTCGACGCCCCCGAAGGGCTCGGATTGACCGCGTTCCGGGACCCGTTCGTGTTCGACGATGACGGCGTGTGGCGGATGCTCGTCGGTGGAGCGATGGCCGATGGCGTCGCCGGGCTGCTCTCGTACTCGTCCAGCGATCTGAGGGCGTGGCACTTCGATGGCGTGGCCGCATCGCGGTCCTCACTGGCACAGCTGCCCATCTGGACCGGTGAGCTGTGGGAGTGCCCGCAACTGATCTCTGTTGACGGACACGACGTGCTCGTCTTCAGTGTGTGGGCTGCCGACACCGGGTACGGCACCGTGTACGCGCTCGGACGGTGGAGCGCGGGCCGGTTCGACGTCGAACGGTGGGGCGATCTGGCCTACGGCGCGAGCCCGTACGCCCCCACGGTGTACCACGATGCCAGCGGACGTCCGTGCATCACCTTCTGGCTCCGCGACGTCGTCGACCCTGATCGGACCTGGGCGGGTGCGCACAGCCTTCCGTGGGTGCTGTCGGTCGTCGACGGAACGCTGCGGCTGACGCTGCACGGCGACGCCACACGTCACCTCCGTTCCGTCGACATCGACGACCGAATCGAAGGTGCCTGCGTCATCCGTTGGTCACCGCGCACCGGTGAGGTACTCGAAGGCCACACCGAGACCGGTGTCGTCTGGACGCTGCAAGTTCACCAGGACGAGTTCGCCCTCGACGTCGGCAGCAGCCGCTGGAGTCTGCCACGCAGCAACGGACCAGCGGCCCTGATCCTCGACGGCCCCGTTCTCGAACTCACGCACGACGGGGCCGTGCTCGCCGCCGCGGTCGCCGCGTCCGATGCGGTCAGGCGGCGCCGGGGCGCAGCGGCCGATCGGGGCCGGTAGAGGACGAGGTGCACGCCCGCGATCTCCGGTTTGACTCGACGGTCGCAGTTCCGTGTGACCGAGCGCCGTCCGAGGCTGGGACGCGAACTGGCGCGGATTGCTGTTCCGCTGGGCAAACGGCGTCGTCGGTGCGACCCGAGAGGACACCGACGAGCGTTGGACGATCCGCCGGACTGGAGGCTCGGTGCCAGGCCGCCACGAGCCTCCAGTCCGGCGGTCGCCCGGTACCTTGCCGCAGTTCCGTCCACCGCCGTAGCCTGGCCGGATGGACGAACCGGAGTTCCGCGCTGCCGTCGAGTCGTGGTCGTCGAGCACCGTCCGAGGGTGGGACGCGGACTGGCGCGAGTTGCTCTTCCGCTGGGCGGAGCCGGAGCTGGCACTCGTCGGTGACGCGAGCTGGGGAGCCGCGGTGCGGGACGCCGTGGGCCTACCGGTCCAGGACCCGTTGCGCTGGGCGAACCGCGTCGTCGAGCTCCCCTCCGGCGGCTGGGCGGTCACGGGGATCCGGTTCCGCGGACGCGACCTCGCGAAGCCGTTCGTCGACGTCATCGCCACCAGCGTCGCTCCCGATGCGTCGGGTCTCGCCGAGCTCGGAGCGACCCTCGATGCCCACGCCGAGTTCGCACCCCTCTGCTTCCGCGTGGCGCTGCCGGGCGATGCACGCGGAGACCAGGCGCCGGTGTCGTCCGCGTTCGCCGCCCGTCCCGACCAACTCGTCGTCGCCGCTCCGCTGGCCGCGATCCGGGCGCGCCAGCCGGTCTCCGGGTCCGTCGAACTCCGCGCGACCTCCGCCGAGTCCGCCGCGGCCCGGGTCCGGTCGATGTACGACGATGTCCGGGTGCACGAGCCACGACTCGATCAATGGGCGACACCATCCGACGTCGCCACGCTCCAAGACGCTGAGGAGGAAGGCCTGCTGTTCGACGTGGTGATCGAGGGCCGGGTCGCCGGGGTCGTCGCCGCTTCCCGCGAGGACGCCCGCGGCTTCACCGGGTACAGCGTCGAGGAGATCGTCCTGGACGACGCCCACCGGGGCCGCGGTTACGGTCCCGTGGTGCTGCACTGCCTGGCGGACCGGCTGCCGGATGGCGGTTCCGACGTGCTGTGGGGACACATCAACGCAGGCAACACACGGTCCTTGCGCAACGCCCTCGCGAGCGGTCGGGTCGTGACGTCCACTCTCGTGTGGGTGGCTCCCGACGGCTCCCCGGGGATGCCGGAGTCCTGACCCGCCGCGGGCACCATCGGGGAGACCGACCGATCGGCCTGCGCCTCAGTCGCACTCCGGCCCGTTCCGCCACAGTCCGTCCGCCGTGCCCTCGGAGAGCCGCCGCTCGTACAGGTCCACCTTGTGGTGGATGACCGCGAGCGCGTCCTGCAGGTCGGCCACCTGCCGCCGGACGTTCTCCTCGTGCTCCTGGAGGACCGCGAGCCGTTCGTGCTCGTTCCCGGGTCCCGCGACGACGAGCTCCACGTAGGCCCGGATCGACGGCAGGGGCATGCCGGACGACCGCAGTTTCGTGCAGACCCGCAGCCATTCGACGTCCTCGACCGAGAACACACGGCGGCCGGCCGAGTCGCGGCGCACCGGCATGGGGAAGAGCCCCTCCTTCTCGTAGAAGCGGAGGGTGTGGGTGGTGAGCCCCGTCCGCTCGCCGACCTCGCCGATGGTGAAGGTGCGCTCCTGGGTCGTCGTCATGTCCCGAGCATAAGCACTTGACCTCGAGTCGACTCGAACTCCTACCGTGCTCATGTCGCCGAGAGACTCCCGGCGTGGAAGGACACCATGACCACCTGGTTCATCACCGGCACGTCGACCGGCTTCGGTCGGCTCCTCACCGAACAGCTCCTCGCCCGCGGCGACCGCGTCGCGGCGACGCTCCGCCGGCCCGGAGCGCTCGACGACCTCCGCGAGCGTTTCGGCGACCGCCTCTGGGTCGCGCGGTTGGACGTCACGGATCCCGACGAGGTCCGCGAGGTCGTCGACCGCGCGTTCGCCGAGCTCGGCACGATCGACGTCGTCGTGAACAACGCCGGCTACGGCGTCTTCGCTTCGGTGGAGGAGGCGTCGGACGAGCAGATCGAGCGCGTCGTCGACACGAACCTGCTCGGTTCGATCCGGGTCGTCCGCGCGGCGCTCTCCCATCTCCGGGCGCAGGGCTCTGGGCACGTCGTGCAGGTCTCGACCGCCGGTGGGCAGACCACGTACCCGAACTTCAGCTACTACCACGCGTCGAAGTGGGGCATCGAGGGCTTCGCGCAGACGCTCGCCGCCGAGGTGGCCCCGTTCGGCATCACCGTGACCATCGTCGAGCCCGGCGCGACGCCGACCGGCTTCGGGAGCGGGCTGGACCGTGCGCCCGTCATGGAGGCGTACGACGCGACCCCTGCCGGTGACGTCCGGCGCGCGCTGGCGGACGGCGGGTTCCCGCTGCCGAACGACCCGGACAAGATCGCCGCCGCGATCGTCGCGCACGTGGACTCCGGCTCGAGGGTGCTCCGGTTGCCGCTCGGCTCGGACACCTACGAGGACGTCCGAGGGGCGCTCCAGGCGCGCCTCACCGAGCACGAGGCGGGGCGGGACACCGCCTACTCGGTGGTCGCCGCGAGCTGACGGTCGCGAGTGCCCACCGGACTGGAGGCTCGGTGCGGGCCCGCACCGTGCCTCCAGTCCGATGATGGTCCCGTCGGTCCGTCACCAGGCGAGTGGGCCGCCTTCGTCCTGGAGGGTGCCCGTCGGGCCGTCCGCGCCGAGCGTCGCGAGGCGGACGACGACCCGTGCGCTCTCCTCGACCGGTCGGCCGATGCCGAACCCCGCGGTCATGTCCGTCGCGGTCGGGCCCGGCTCGACGGCGTTGAACCGGATCGCGGGGTGTGCCTTCGCGTACTGGACGGTCAGCATCGTGGCCGCAGCCTTCGACGCGGAGTACAGCGGCAACGGCAGGGTCGACTCGACGCGCTCCGGGTTGGTCACCGCCCAGAACGAGCCGAGGCTGCTCGACACCGTGACGACGTTCGGGTCGTCGGAGCGCTGCAGGAGCGGGAGCGCGGCCTCGGTGACCCGGACGATCCCGACGGCGTTCGTGTCGAAGGTGCGGAGGGCGGTCGGGCCGTCGATCGTGGTGTCGAGCACGCCCGCGTTGTGGACGAGCACGTCGAGGCGACCTTCGGCGGCGTCGATCGTGGCGAGGGCGGCGCGGACCGAGTCGTCGTCGGTCACGTCGAGCTGCACCGACCGCGCTCCGATCGACTCGGCCGCCCTGGCACCGCGTTCGGCATCGCGTGCGCCGATGTAGACGGTCTGCCCCAGGTCGGTGAGCTGGCGGGCGGTCGCGAAGCCGATGCCCTTGTTGGCGCCGGTGATCAGGGTGACGGTCATGCGTGGGTCCTCTCGAAATGCTGTGCCGGGGTCGGCCGTTGTCGACGGTATGCGCGCTGACGTCCTGCTCCCAGAGCCCTCTCGTCCCGGGGGTCCCGCGGGGCCCCCGCTCGACCAGCGCCCTCCTGCAGGGCGGAGCAACCCCCTCGGGGAGTACCTCCGGGCCCGTCGAGAGCTCGTCACGCCGGAGGTCGCCGGCATCTCCGTGATCGGTGTCCGGCGGGTACCCGGCCTCCGTCGCGAGGAAGTGGCGATGCTCGCCGGCATCAGTGCCGACTACTACCTGCGGCTCGAGAAGGGACGCGACCGGAACCCGTCCGTGCAGGTGCTCGACTCCCTGGCCCGCGTCCTCCGGCTCGACGACGACCACCGTGCGCACCTGCTCGGCCTCGGCGGCGACGACCCGACGCACCGTCGTCCGCGGCAGGGAGCGACCGAGGTGCCGGACAGCGTCCGGAAGCTCCTCGACTCGATCGACCAGCCGGCGTTCATCGAGGACCGGCACTTCGACGTCATCGCGTCGAACGAGTGGGCGCGGGCGCTCTCGACCGGGTTCGACGTCGGCGGCAACCAGTTGCTCGCCCTGTTCGAGGACCCATCCGAGCAGGCGATGTACCCGGACTGGACGAGCGTGACCGAGTGCCTCGTCGGGAGCCTGCGGCAGGTCATCGGCAACGACGGGGATCGGCGCTTCGAGGAGCTGATCACGGCGCTCGCCGGGAACCCGCGGTTCCGGGAACTGTGGGCGCGGCACGAGGTGCAGGGGCAGAGCAGCGGAACGGTGCGGATCGTGCACCCGCTCGTCGGGCCGCTCACCCTGAACCGCGACCGTCTGGAGGTCAGCGGCACGGACGGTCTGGCGCTCGTGGTCCACCACGCGGACGCGGGGTCCGTCGACGCCGAGCGGCTCCGCGCGCTCCTGCCGTAGCCACTCGGCCGTCGCGGCGCCCTGGTCAGCTGCCGAGCGCGGACCTCGCGGTCCTGCGACGTCGATCGGTCCCGCAGATGACGAGGGCGACGAGGGCGGCGAGGAGTGCTCCGACGGCGTTCATGAACCAGTCGTTCGTGTCGCAGCGACGACCGAGCACCGGCGCGAGCGCCTGCACGACCTCGATCGAGGCGGAGAGCGCGAGCGCACCGGCGAGGACGACGAGGGGGCGGTTCGTCGCCGTTCCGAGGAAGAGCACGAGCGGCAGCAGCATCGCGACGTTGGCGAGCGTGTCGATGCCCTGGAACGGCGCGGAGAACTGCACGGTGCAGGTGATGCCTCCCGACCGGGCACCGTCGGGCAGCAGGGTCAGCACGAGCACCGCGACGAGCGACGCCCCGGACAGTCCCAGCAGCACGCCGTGGAGCCGCAGGCGGTGGAGGAACCATGCGAGCGCGGCCGCGACGGCGATCGCCACCCAGAACGCCGGGCGGACGAGCGGTGCGTGTTCGACGAGGAAGGTGGAGATCATCGGGGGACTGCCTCGGAATCGAGTCGGTCGAGCCACAGCCGCATGAGCGCGGATTCCTCCGGGAGCAGGGCGGTCGATCCGCCTGCTTCGAGCCGCGCGCGGAGCTGACGTCGGGAGGCCGCGTCGACGTCGTGGTGGTCCCCGCTGGACGAGCCCACGAGCACCGCATCGAGGACCGCGTTCCGGAGTGCGTCGGCGACGTCGTCGGAGTCGTCACGGCCCTTCGTGTCCATCCGGTCGAGCGCGAGTCCGACGTTCGCGGCGAGCAGCATCGTCGCCGCGACTCCGACGTCGACACGGAGCATGCCGGCGGCCGCGCAGCGGGTCAGCGTCCGTTCGAGCAGCGCCGTCACGCCGTCGCGTGCCGAGCTGCTCGCCCACGGCCGGGGAGCGAACATCAGTCGGTAGAGCGCAGCGTGCTCGCGTGCGAATGCGAGGTGGTCGTCCCAGCCGCGGCGCAGGTCCGCTGACGGGTCGTCGGACACCTCGAGCTCGGCCTTCCGAGCCGCGTACCGCTGCAGTCCCGCGTCGGCGAGGGCGTCGAGCAGCCCACGCTTGTCACCGAAGAGGCGGTAGAGGACGGGTTGGGTCACGCCGACCGCTTCGCAGACGGCACGGGTGGCGATGTCACCGTCGGGAGCTGCGTTGAGCTGCTCCTCCGCCGCGTGGAGCAGGGCGCTCCGGAGTGCTTCGTCGGACCGGGCCATGGGGCGATCGTAGCGCATCTGCTATCAGTGATCGTAACCGTGCTACTCTGCCGCTAGCGCTGAAATTGAGAGCGCATATCATTGAAAGGAAGCGGAATGCGCAGCACTCCACAACGCGTCGCCGTGGTCACGGGAGGCTCCCGCGGCATCGGCCGCGCGGTCGCGACCCGGTTGGCGGCGGACGGCTTCACCGTCGTCGTGAACCACGCCAGCGGATCAGCGGCGGCCGCCGCCACCGTCGAGGAGATCGAAGCCGCTGGCGGTCGCGCCGTCGCCGTGCAGGCCGATGTGGCCGACGAGCACGCCGTCGCCGCGATGTTCGACCGGATCGAGGCCGACCACGGCGGCATCGACGTCGTCGTCCACTCCGCTGGACGGCTCGCACTGTCGACGATCGCCGACCAGGACCTCGATGTCCTCGACGCACTGCACCGCACGAACATCCGCGGCACCTTCGTCGTCGCGCAGCAGGCCGCCCGTCGTCTGCGGTCCGGTGGTGCGTTCGTGTCCATGTCGACCTCGGTCGTCGGGACGCAGTTCCCGGCCTACGGGGCGTACGCCGCGAGCAAGAGCGCCGTCGAGGGCATGACGATGATCCTGGCGAAGGAACTCCGCGGCCGGGACGTCACCGCGAACGTGGTCGCGCCGGGGCCGACGGCGACCGAGCTCTTCCTCGACGGCAAGACGCAGGAACAGATCGACACGCTCGCGAAGGTCCCGCCCCTCGAGCGCCTCGGCACGCCGGAGGACATCGCCGGTGTCGTCGCGTTCCTCGCCGGGCCCGACGGTCACTGGATCAACGGCCAGACGATCCGTGCGAACGGCGGGATGGTCTGATGTCCGGCTATGCGGTCGCGGACCGCATCCGAGCCGAGTTCTCCCGCCGCGTCGGCATCGAGGACCTCCTGTCCTCGAACACCGCAATCTGACCCCCGGACCGTCCGGGACACCCCAACCGAGAGGAACACCATGCCCTTCGCCAACATCAAGGTCCCCGCTGACACCCTGACCGCCGAGTCGAAGAAGAAGCTGCAGGACGCGGTCACGGAAGCCATCGTCGACGTGTACGGCGAGCGAGCGCGCCCGACGACGCTCGTGATCCTCGACGACGTCGCCGACGGCGGCTGGATGCTCGGCGGCACCATCCTCAACGCGGCGGTGCTCGGCCGCGTCTGAGTCGCTGCTGGCGGCGCGACGGGATCCCGGCGAACCGGGCGCTCGTCACGCCGTGGTGGCGCCGCCGAGTTGCTCCTCGATCTGCGGGAGGAGCATCCGCACGGCCGTGACGACGACCTCGTCCACACGCTCCGGCGGGATCCGGCCGGCTGCTGCCAGTGCGCTGATGCCCTCGGTCGTCGCCGCGAGCAGGAAGGGAACCGGGCCCATCGACCCCGGGTCGCGCTCACCGAGCAGTTCGGCGCCCAATGCGAAGAACCGCTCCGCCGCGGACTGCGACTCCGGGTCGCGTTCGGTGCGTGAGCCGTCGTCGGTCGACGTGAACATCAGCTGGACGAGGGGGCCGTTCTGCTGGGCGAACCGGACGTGTGCCCGGACGTACTCGGTGAGACGAGCTTCGAGGTCCCCGGTGCCGCGAGCGACTTCCAGGTGACCGCGCAGCTCGTCGAAGCCGTCTGCGGCGATCGCGTCGAGGACGGCGCTGCGGTCGCGGAAGTGCCGTAACGGTGCCCCGTGACTGACGCCGACGCGGCGCGCGAGCTCCCGGACCGTCACGGCTTGTTCCCCTTCTTCGATGAGGAGCGCACGGCCTTCCCGCACGAGCTCCTGTCGGAGTGACCCGTGATGGTACGGACGTGCTTGCCCACTCATGACCCCAGTGTAGGCGTTGACAACAAAGTGGTCACTGTCTACATTGGCGACATGGACGACATCAGGACCGGTCGCGCACCGACCGACGAGACCGTGATCATCACCGGCGGCACGAGCGGCATCGGCCGAGCGACGGCCGTCGCGTTGGCCGAGTCAGGAGCGCGCGTCATCCTCGCGGTCCGCAACGAGGAGAAGGGGCGCGCGGTCGCATCCGACCTCCCCGGCACACGCGGAACCCACCGGGTTCGTCACCTCGACCTCGCCCGGCTCGAGACGGTCGAGGCCTTCGCGGGCGGCGTCGACGAGCCCGTCGCGATCCTCGTCAACAACGCCGGGGTCGAGTCCAAGGACCTGCAGCGAACGGCGGACGGGCACGAACTCCAGTTCGGGACGAACCACCTCGGGCACTTCCTGCTGACGACGCTGCTCCTGCCGCGGATCACCGACCGGGTCGTCACCGTCGCCTCCCAAGCGGAGCGCATGGCCCGGCTCGACCTCACCGACCTCGACTGGTACCGGCGCACCTACAACGCCGGCCGCGCGTACGCCGATTCCAAGCTCGCCAACCTGCTGTTCACCTCCGAACTCGACCGGCGCCTCCTGACCTCGGGTTCGCACGTGCGCGCGTTCGCGGCCCACCCCGGCCTGGTGAAGACGGCCATCTACCAGCGACCGGCCGGACAGCGCCCCAACCTGTGGGACCGTCTCGTCCCGATCCTCGGGCAGGAGCCGGAGGACGGTGCGCTGCCGTCCCTCCTGGCCGCGACCGCCGACCTGCCCGGCGGGACCTTCGTCGGACCGCAGCGCATGATGCACATGCGCGGCGGCGCCGAGGTCATCGGCCGGTCGAAGCAGGCGCAGGACCCGGAGACCGCGGCACGCCTCTGGTCCATCTCCGAGCAGATGACGGCAGTGGACGCCCGCCCGTGAGCATCGTCCTCGATGACCGACGGCTCGACTCCGTCGGCGGTCTGCGTCGCGCGCGTACCGAGTCCAGCAGGCGCGCCGAACGGTCCACTAGCGACCCGTTCTCGGTGCTCCCCGCAGGGTCGCAGACGGCAGTTCGGCGAAGCGTGCGGAGTACTCCGCGGCGAAACGACTGACGTGCAGGAAACCCCAGCGGGCGGCGACGTCGGACACGGAGACGCCCGGACCGGCGGCGATGAGGTCCTCACGCGCCAGCTCCAACCGGAGCCGACGCAGGTAGGCCATGGGCGTCGTGTCGAGCGTCCGACGGAAGCCCTCCTGGAGACTGCGAACACTCGTCGAGACGGCGGAGGCGAGTTCCCCCACGGTCCACGCACGCGCCGGATCGTGACGGAGCATCTCGACAGCGCGGGACACCGATCGAGCCCCGGAGCTGCCTCTCGGGGTGGCGAGTGCGACCGAGTGGTTGTGCGGTTGCCCGAGCAGGAGACTGTGCATGAACACCTGCTCGAGGCCCCGCACGGCGAGTGGGTGCGCAAGGAGACCGGCCGTCTGCCGTGAGCCGTGGTCGACGAGCCGGACGGCCTGCGACACCGCCCTACCACCGTCGGTCGTGAGGTCGAACACGCCGTCGAACTCGAGCGGCGCTGAGACGGGCGTGTCCAGGAGGAGCTGCAGCTCGGTCTCGAGGTCGCGCTCCGGGATCATGACGGCGACCTGCGCGAACCAGTCGCCGCAGTCGAGCTCCACGGAACGGCCAGGCATGAAGAGCCCCGCGATCTGATCCGTTCCTCGGACGTGCGTCCCCCGGGCAGCGCGCATGGTCATCTCGGACTGGATCGGGATGTCGAGGTGGTAGTCGGTGGGTTCCGCGGTGCGGATGTGGACGGCCTCACGGAAGCGCATGTACCCGAAGGTGATCCGCCCAGCGACGACCGCGTTCAGCTGCATCCGAAGGTCAGGGGACGACACGGACGGGGCGACCCGCACCGGGAGGAACACGTCGCTGAGCACGGCCGCGGCCTCGTCGGCGGTCGTGCTGTCGGCGACGCGATGCGTGGCGAACATCTCCGACGCGGGCCTGGCCATTCGGCGACTCTACCGGCGGCGCTCGTGCCGATCGGCCACGATCCCGCGCTCGCTGACAGTGATCCTGCGCGCAACGGATGGTCCGAGGTCATCGGGCTGCCTACCGTCGACTTCCATCGAAGCGCAGCTCCCTCGGAGAGGAAGGTCGACCATGACGATGACGGGCACCCCGCAGCGCCGCAGTCGCGCCCAGCCGCCGCGTGTCGTGACCGCGTCCGCGAGCGGCCTGGACCGCGACCGGATCCTCGTCTTCGGCGATGCGGTCCTCGCCGCCGAGGACTCGCTGCACGACGCCGCCCTGAGGACGGCGAACGCGCTCGGCGCACGGACAGGACGGGGTGCCGACGTCACCGCGGTGCCCTGGTCGAGCTGGACCGGGGAGACGCTGCTCTCGGCGGGCGTCGGGATGCACCTCGACAACTACGACGTCGTGGTGGTCTGCCTGTCTGGCAGCGTCGTCCACAGCCGCACGACGAACACCGCGGTGGTCGGTGCTGCCCGACAAGCCCTCGTCCTGGTCGACCAACTGCGCCCGCATCTGGCACCGACCGCGGAGATCGTGGTCGCGCTCGCGCACAAGGGGGACCAGACCGGCCTCGTGACCGCGCTGCAACAGGCACGGCACGACCTGGTCGTGCTCGACACCGCACCGGACGCGACGGCCCCTGCGCTGTTCCTGGAGGTGACGCACCTCCTGCTCGAGCAACAACGTGCCCGTGCCGGCAGTCCGCAGTGGCTCCGTTCGAAGCCGCAGCCGTTCGAGCACCGCTACGACGCGATCCGTCGCCTCGGCATCGTGGACGCACCAGCGGACGCTGCGCTCGACCGGATCGTGCAGCAGATGGCGGTGCTCTTCGAGACGGAAGGAGCCGCCATCACGTTGCTGCCCGCGGGACGGCAGTGGTCCGCGGCGAGCCTGTGGCTGCCACGAGGCACCGCGGCGCTGCAGGACTCGTTCTGCCGCTCGACGGTGCTGCGTTCCGGACCGATGGTCGTCGGTGACGCGTGGGATCCCGATCGCCCGCCGGTCGTGCGACGGGGACCCATCCGCTTCTACGGGGGCCACCCGCTCGAGGACCTCGACGGAACGCGCATCGGCGCGGTCTGCGTGTTCGACTCGGCGCCACGCCGGGAGGACACCGTGGAGACCGACCTCCTGCGGGACTTCGCCATCGTGACGCGAGACACGCTGTACCGGCACTGAGACCTCCACCGGATTCGGGTCTGGTGGAGCGCACGCGGCCGATGGCCGAGCGGGCGAGTGACAGACGGGAGGTACGGAATCGGGTACCGAACCTCCCGTCTGGCACGGCCGGGCCCGACGTTCCGGACCGAACGTTCCTGACCGTTCGCCTGCGATGGAGGTATCCCCACCGTTCGGCGCGGATGACGCGCATACTGCGGAGACCGGAGATCATGTTCGCGTCGTCGACGTTCACCTTGTGCCTCTCCCGCTCAGACAGAGGCCTCCCATGGCAACGTCCCGTTCCTTCCAACCGGTTCTCCTCGTCCTCACGGGCCTCGGTCTCGCCGCGTGCCTGGCGGTGACCGCTCCGTCGTCCGCATCGGCAGCCACGGTGATCGACGGTCCAGTGGGCCTCGGCACCGCGTCGACGTACGGCGTCCTCGGCGCCAGCGCCGTCACCAACACCGGCCCCTCCGTCGTCAACGGTGACCTCGGGGTCTCCCCCGGGACGTCGATCACCGGGTTCGGCACCGCACCGAACGGCGTCGTGAACGGCACGGTGCACCAGACCGACGCAGCAGCTGCGCAGGCACAGCGGGACACGACGACGGCGTACGACGTGGCTGCGTCGCTCACCCCGACCCGGACCGGCATCACCGAGCTCGCCGGGTTGTCGCTCTCCCCCGGCGTGTACTCCGGTGGAGCGCTGCAGCTCGCGGACACCGGCGCACTCACCCTGGCCGGCAGTGCGGACTCGGTGTGGGTCTTCCAAGCCGCGTCGACGCTGACGATCGGATCCGGGAGCCGCATCACCATCACGGGCGGCGCGAACGCGTGCAACGTGTTCTGGCAGGTGGGCAGCTCCGCGACCCTCGGCAGCGGCGCACAGTTCCAGGGCACCGTCCTCGCCCAGCAGTCCGTGACCGCGACCACCGGCGCCACCGTCGCCGGACGCCTGCTCGCCCGCACCGGTGCGGTGACGCTCGACACGAACACGATCACCGCCTCGAGCGGCTGCCCCACCCCGGGAACTCCCTCGGAGACGACCGCGCCGGTGATCTCCTCCGGAGCACCCACTCCGGCCACCGCCGGGACGCCCTACTCGTACACCGTGACCGCGACGGGCACCCCGACCCCGACGTACACAGCGGCCGGGCTGCCAGCGGGGCTCACGATCGACAGCACGACCGGCGTCATCAGCGGGACACCGACGACGCCGGGAACCTCGACGGTGACGATCACCGCGTCCAACGGGACAGCGCCGAACGACACGCAGACGGTCACCATCACCGTGCAACCGAGCGCCGCCGCGACCCCCACGCCGTCGGCGGCCGCGCCGACGCCCGCACAGTCCACGCCGACCGCGGCTGCCGTCCGCGCCGGCAACGGAGGGGGCCGTGAGCTCGCCTACACCGGCAGCGACCCCACCGTCCCCCTCGGGATCGCGGGAGCGCTGCTCGCCGCCGGCACCGCACTCACCGTGGTCGCCCGTCACCGCCGACGCGCCAGCCGCGCCTGATCCGTCGACGGGACCGGCGGTGAAGGCACCGCCATCTGCCGGACTGGAGGCTCGGTGCGGGCCCGACCCGTGCCTCCCGTCCGGCGGTCGGAACGCGTGACGAGCGGTCACGGCTGCGCTCCGGCCACCCGCTTCAGCCGGGTGAGCCAGGTACGCACCACGTCCTCGTCGGCAGGCGTGATGCCGTGGCCGACGTCGAGTGTCGTGTGCTGGACGGTGGCGCCCGCGTCCAGGAGCCTGCTCGCCACTTCGATCCCGTCCTCCGGCACCCGACGCGCATCGTGGCGGGCATCGAGCACCAGGATCGGCATCGAGAGGCGCACCGGGACCGGTCCCGAGCGGAACGGCGCTGCCGGGCGGATGAGGACCGCTGCGGCGAACAGGTCCGGCCGGGTCTCGACCAGGGCTGCTGCCATCACCGCTCCGTTCGAGAAGCCGATGACTAACCTTCGTCGATCACCTCCGACCAGGGACCCCGCGAACTCGATCGCGTCGACGACCGGATCGATGCGGTCGTGGACCAGCGCTTCGTCGATCGTCCGGTCTCCTCGCCGGTCGAAGAACGCGTGGCCGAGCGGGGTCGTCGCGGCGCCACGGAGTGCGATCGTCGCGCTGCCGGGCGCGACGCGATCGGCGAGCGGCAGGAGGTCGGTCTCGTGGCCGTCCGATCCGTGCAGGAGCACCAGTGACGATCCGGTCGCAGTCGTTCCCGGCGCGACGGTCAGCGACACCCCACGAGGGGCGTGCAGCAGCCGGCGGGAGGATGACATGATCCGACTCTGCCCCGGACGACGGGAACAGGGAACGCCCGTCCCGTGTTGCATCGAGCAGTGCCCGAACCAGTGGCACGACTGAAGGAGGCCAGCATGACCACCACCGAAACCGCCATCCTCGCCGGCGGCTGCTTCTGGGGAGCGCAGCAGCTCCTCCGTCGTCGACCCGGCGTCGTCAGCACCCGCGTCGGCTACTCGGGTGGCGACACCCCGAACGCGACCTACCGGAACCACGGCGACCATGCTGAGTCGGTCGAGATCGTGTTCGACCCGTCCGTGATCTCGTACCGCGACCTGCTCGAGTTCTTCTTCCAGATCCACGACCCGTCGACGAAGGACCGCCAGGGCAACGACGTCGGGCGCAGCTACCGTTCGGCGATCTTCTTCACGTCGCCCGAGCAGGAGCGGGTCGCACGCGACACGATCGCGGACGTCGACGCCTCGGGGATCTGGCCAGGCCGGGTCGTCACCGAGGTGGAGCCCGCCGGAGCATTCTGGGAGGCCGAGGAGGAGCACCAGGACTACCTCGAGAAGTACCCGGCCGGCTACACCTGCCACTTCGTGCGGCCGGGCTGGAAGCTGCCGCACCGTGACGAGGCGACCGCGGCGGTCTGATCCGGTCACGACACAGGACGGGAGGCGCGGTGCCAGCTGGCACCGCGCCTCCCGTCGTCCGTTCAGTCGGCCTGGCCCGCGTCGCCCGCCTGGTCCTCGGAGAGCGACAGGTGGAGTCGGTGCGCGGTGATGACCGCGGTCGCCCAGCCGAGCCCGGTGGTCCACCCCATCACGACGTCGGTGAACCAGTGCGCGCCGAGCAGGACCCGGGACGCTCCCACTGCGGCGATGGTCGTTCCGGCGGCGGTGGCGAGGGCGACCTCGTTCCCTCGCCGCCGCTGCTGCAGCATGAGCAGGTACGCGACGACCGCGCCCACCGAGGCCGCGTTGATGGTGTGTCCGGACGGGAACGACGGCGAGTGTTCGTACGGCGGCGCCGCTTCACGACGGGGCGGCCGGTTGCGGTGGACGATCCGCTTCCCGAGCAGCGTCATCGTCAGGGAGCCACCGCCGGCAGCCGCGACGAACGCGAGCGGTGTGGCTGTACGGGACCGCAGCGCCAACACGGCGCCGGTCCCGAGCGTGAGCAGTGGCATGCCGACCGGTCCGAACCCGTACGCGATCGAGCCGGCGGCGGTGTTGACCGACGGTGAGCGGAGGCGCTTCGCGAGTCGGAGCGCCGGACCGTCGAGTCGCTGCACCCCTGACCGACCGGTCACGTCGTCGTAGACGGCGATCGCGGCGGCGGTGCTCATCGCGACGACGACGCCTCCGGCGACGAGCCCGAGCGTGGACGCCGCGCGCCCGCCGACCCGTTGTGCGACCTTCCGGTGCGCGCGGGCGAGCCGTTCGCCCGGTCGGGTCGACCAAGTCCGTACGTCTCGCCCGAACACCGTCGTCGTCGCATCGGTCACGACATCATCGTGCTCCTCTTGACTGGCCGTTGCTGGTTGCGTACTGTTCTGCTGTACATAAACAGTTGGAGTACGGCTTGCGGATCATCCTCTCGAGCACCAGTTCGGTGCCGATGTACGAACAGATCAAGACCCAGGTCCGCAACGCGGTGCACGCCGGGGAGCTCGCCGAGGGTGCGCTCCTGCCGTCGCTCCGCCAGCTCGCCCTCGAACTGCGGGTCAGCGTCATCACCGTGACGCGCGCCTACAACGACCTCGTGGCCGAGGGGCTCGTCCGGAACGAGCACGGCCGCGGCTTCGTGGTCCGAGCCGTGGACGCCGGGGCCGCGGGGTCCGCTCTGGCCGCACGGGTCGACGGCGCGACCGACGAACTCGTCCAGGCGGCCCGCGCAGCACGCATGACCATCGACGACATCCGACGGAAGGTCGAAGACGCATGGAACCGACACTGACCGACACCGCGATCGCGGTCCGTTCCCTCCACAGACGACAGGGGACGTTCGCCCTGCACGACGTCGACGTCACGGTCCCGGCCGGGCTCGTGACCGGGCTGGTCGGGCCGAACGGCGCCGGGAAGACGACCCTCGTCAAGAGCATCCTCGGCCTGGTCGGCACGGACTCCGGCTCCGTCGGGCTCTTCGGTACAGGCAGCCCGCAGGACGCCGCGGTCCGCGAGCGGATCGGCGTCGTGCTCGACCAGGTGAGTGCGGCCCCGGAATGGAAGGTGGGCGCTGTCGGCCGCTACGCCGGGCTGCTCTACGAGCGGTGGGACGACCGCCGCTTCCGCGACCTGCTCGACCGGTACGACGTCCCCGCCGGGAACCGGGTCGGCGGACTGTCGCGCGGGCAGACGGTGAAGCTCTCGCTCGCGATGGCGCTCGCGCACGACCCCGAGCTGCTCGTGCTCGACGAGCCGTCGAGCGGCCTCGACCCCGTGGCACGGCGCGAACTCGCCGACACCATCCGGGAGTTCGTCCTCGACCCCGGCCACACGGTGCTGTTCTCGACGCACATCACCGAGGAGCTCGACGACCTCGCCGACCACCTCGTGGTGCTCGCCGGTGGGACGGTCGCGTACGAGGGTGCCGTCGACGAATTGCACGAACGCTTCGCCGTCGTGCGCGGTGCCGGTCCGTTCCCCGAGGTGGCACGGCCGTCGACGATCGGCGTGCGGCACGACGCCAGCGGTCGGTGGGAGGGACTCATCCGCTCCGACGACACGGCCTGGTTCGGGCCGGACGTCGTCATCGACCAGGCCACCACCGACGACGTGGTCGTGCACCTCGCCGAAGGCACCCGTTCCACCAGGAAGGAGATCACCGCATGAGTGCCGCCGTCATCCGCTTCGCTCGGTTCGACCTCGTCGCGATGGCCCGCACGCAGCCCCTGCGCGTGCTGCTGCCGTTGCTCTTCACCGTCGTGTTCTGCGTCACCCTGCCGGTCCCGGGCATGGGCATCGCCGTGGGGGCCGTCGTCACGGCGGTCTCGGCGTCGATCCCCTTCCAGGGCGACGAGCGCGGCCGGCTCGACACCCTCTACGGCATCGCACCGATCGGCCGCACCGCCGTCGTGCTCGGTCGCTACCTGTCGATGCTGGTGTTCGCGGTCGTCGCGGTGGGCATCGGGACGGCGACGACGCTCGTGATGGGGGCGGTCCGCCACCAGGACATCGGGTGGCCGCTCGTCGCGACGATGCTCCTCGGAGCTGCCGCCTGCGTCGGGATCTCGTTCGCCGTCCAACTGCCGTGGTTCTTCGCACTGGGGTTCACCCGCGGGCGGCCGATGATCTACATCCCGGTCGGCATCATCGCGGTCGTCGGGTTCATCGTCGGGCAGACCGGGTGGTTCGACGGGATCGGCCCCGCGGACGTCCTCACACCGGCACCGTGGCTCGCGGCGCTCGTGCTCGTGGCGGTGGGCGCGCTGTTCGTCGGGTCTGCTGCGGTCGCCGTGCGCGTGTACCGGCGGCGCGAACTCTGAACCGGGCCGTCGCGGTGGGCGCGCCCACCTGACGGACGGGAGGCTCGGTGCCAGCTCGCACCGGGCCTCCCGTCCGTCACCTGGTCGCCGCAGCGCCTGCCTGCGGGATGCTTCAGCGGATCGTGCGGGCGACCCCAGCCGCGGCGGAGCACCGTGGGACGCACCATCCCCCACACAAGGAGTCCGCATGCTGCTCGAGGGCAAGACCATCGTCGTCACCGGCGGGAACAGCGGGATCGGCGAGCAGATCTGCCTCGCCGCCGCTGCCGAAGGCGCGAACATCGTCATCGACTACGTCGCACATCCGGACGAGACGGACTCGCTGATCGACCGGATCGAGCAGGCCGGCGGTCACGCGGTCGGGGTCGACGCGGACATCACGACCTCGGCCGATCTGCACCACATGGTGCAGAAGGCCGTCGACTCGTTCGGGGCCCTCGACGTCCTGGTCAACAACGCGGGCATCGAGGACCGGAAATCCCTGCTCGAGGAGACCGAGGAGGGGTACGACAAGGTGATGGCCGTCAACATGAAGAGCGCGTTCTTCGGGACGCAGGCGGCCGCCAAGCAGTTCATCGCGCAGGGCTCCGGCGGTCTGGTCCTGAACATCTCCAGCGTGCACGAGGACTGGCCGATGCCGGGCAACCTCGCGTACTGCGTGTCGAAGGGCGGGATGCGCATGCTCGCGCGGAGCGGTGGCGTCGAGCTCGGCCCGCACGGTGTCCGGATCGTGAACATCGCGCCCGGTGCGGTGGACACCCCGATCAACACGGCGACGACGTCCGATCCCGACAAGCTCGAGCAGCTCGACGCGGCCATCCCGCTCGGACGACCGGCGAAACCGCACGAGATCGCCGAGGTCGTCGTCTTCCTGGCGTCCGGGAAGGCCGCGTACATGACGAGCACGACGGTGACGATCGACGGCGGCATCTCTCAGGGCAGCGTCGGTCTCTGACCTCGGCTCGGAATTCGTCCTCTCGGTGGATGTCCCTGGCCGACCGGCCGACGCAGACTCGTGGTGGGGAGTGAATCCGATGGGTCGCGGCTGCCGTCTGCAGGGCAGCCGCGATCACCCGGGGAGGACGGGCGATGTCGTTCGCGCGAGGGACGCGATGCCGTCGACGCCTTCGTAACGTTGCCCTCGACCTGTTGGGCGACGGATGGAGGACGACGTGCTCGAGAACCTGAGTGGACTGCACCTGCTGGTGATGGCGCTGATCCTGGCGCTGGACGCGGTCGCGCTGGTGCAGGTGTGGCGTGATCCGCGCCGGTCGGACGTCGTCAAGGTCGCCTGGACCGTGGCCGTCCTGTTCCTGCCGGTGATCGGTTTCGTCGGCTGGGCGGTGAACTGGCTGCTCGGCCGTGCCGCAGACCAGCTGAACCGGTCCGGTGCGTCGGGGAGCTGAACCGGCACCGCTCACGCGTCCCGCACCGGACTGGAGGCTCGGTGCCAGGCCGCCACGAGCCTCCCGTCCGGTGACCGGTCACCGCCACCGGACGGTGCTGGTCAGCGAACGGTGCCGAGTGCGGACTCGATCCGACTGATCGTCCGGCGCATCGCGTACTCGTCCTGCGCCGGCTGGTCGTCGGCCACCCACAGGTGGACCGCTCCGGGGCACGACCTCCTCGGTGCGAGGCGGACCACGATCCCCCATCGGTACGCGACACCGCGCGGCGTGGGCTCGCGGAACACGTCGAACCCGAGTACCTCCGAGCGGAGGGCGATCGGCATCCCCGGCCCGTCGTCGCGCGTCGACCAGCTCGTGATCCCCGTCCGGTCGAAGCCGAGGTCACACGGGAACCAGATGCGCAGGCTGGGGTTCCAGGCGGCGAGGTCGGCGGCCGTCGAATCCGTCGCGTGCGCGGTGACGAACGCGGTGCCGGGATGGGCGTCGGTCTTGTGCCGGAGGCGTGCCCGCCGGCGGTGGTTGACCTCGGTGGTGACGCAGGCGACGCCGAACGCGACGGTGACGAGGATGCCGAGACGGAGCTCGGTGGACAGGGCCTGTCCCTCGTCGGGACCGATCAGGACCGCGAGGACGACCGTCGCGACTCCGAAGACGACGGTGATGGCGGCGAGGAGGATCGTCGACGGGCGCACGGCTCGACGATGCCAGAGTCCGGCGTGCGATGGGACACTTGCGCTGTGACCGTCTCCAGCGCTCTGCTCGTCATCGACCTGCAGCGCGGTGTCGTCGTGGACTGCTTCGACGCCGACGCCGTGCTCGACCGCGTCGCTCGGCTCGTCGATCGTGCCCGTGCCGAGGGGGTGCCGGTCGTCTGGGTGCAGGACCACGACGACTTCTCCGAGGGGTCAGACGGCTGGGCGCTGGCGGAACCGCTCGTGCGCGATGCCGACGAGCCGCTCGTGCGGAAGGAGTTCCGGGACTCCTTCGCCGGTACGGACCTGGCCGAGGTGCTCGACGGGCTGGGTGTGCAGCACCTCGTCGTCGCCGGGGCGCAGAGCGACTACTGCGTCCGGACGACCACGCAGGCAGCGGCGGCACGCGGGTTCGACGTCACGCTGGTGTCCGATGCGCACACGACGACGGACGCCGAGCACGACGGAGTCGTCATCACCGGCGAGCAGATCGTCGCGCACACGAACATGTACTTCGCGGGCCTGCGGTACCCCGGTCAGCGGTTCGCCGCCGTGCCGCACGACCGGGTGGAGCTGTCGTGAGCCCCACGTCGGTCAGCGGGACCCGCTCGCAGCGCGCGTCCTGACCCCGAAGAAGGTCGCGATCTCGTCGGCCATCGACCAACTGCGCTCCGTCCGGCCGATGACGAACGGACCGCGCTTCGGCCCGGGCACGGTGTGCCCGGCACCGTGCACGGCGAGGAACCGCACGGGCGCATGTCCGGGCTCGGCGTGGTCGACCTGTTCCGTCCAGACCTTCCCGGTCCCACGACGCGCGGTCGTCGGAGCTGCCGCGATGCCGTTGCGCCGGGCGAAGTACGCCGCTGTGTCCGGCGCCGAGAGCGCCGTGCCGCCGACCTTGAATGCGCGTTCGGCCCAGCGCTTCATCGGGCCGCCGCCGAACGGGACGATCGGGTCAGACGTGCCGTGGACGAGCAGCATCGGCATCGGGACAGCGAGGGCATCGGCGGCGAGGAAGTCCTCCGCCGCCGGCATCGTCGCGGCGATGACGGTCGCGCCTGCGAGGAGCTCCGGCACCTCGTGGACGAGGCGCATGACCATCTGGCCGCCGTTCGAGTAGCCGACGGCGAAGACGCGCGTCGGGTCGATGCCGTGCGAGTCCACGAGCGACGCGATCGCTGCCCGGACGAAACCCACGTCGTCGATGTCGTCGAGTCGGGCCGGGAACGAGCTCTGTCGCCTGGCGTCGTTCCAGTTGCCACGGTGTCCGTCGAGGTACGCCACGACCGCACCCCCGTCGGCTGCGAATCCGTCGTACATCCGCCCGGTGAAGGCGCGGTGGGACTCGCCCTGCTGCCTCGACCCGTGCAGCACCAGCAGCAGGTCGCGTGGTCGGTCGGCAGCCGTGGCCCCGACGATGGTCATCGTGCGTGCACGTCCACCGACGTCGATCGTCTTCCGCATGGTCCTGCTCCTCGTTCCGTGTTGGGATGCCGTGGTCGGGTGTCCCTCGTCGACCGTCACGGTAATGTCTGACATCATGTGAAGGTCAAGCGGGTAGGAGGCCTCGGGATGAACATCGGCGAACTCAGCGCCCGCTCCGGCGTCAGCCCCCGGTCCCTCCGCTACTACGAGGAACTGGGGCTGCTCACCGCGGAGCGCTCGGCGAACGGCTACCGGAACTACTCCGAACCGGCGGTCGAGCTCGCCAGGACGATCCGCACCATGTTCGAGATCGGCTTCTCGCGGGACGACGTCCGACAGATCTCACCGTGTGTGACCGGCCGGCACGACACCGTCGACCGGGAAGCCGTGATGGACACCGTGGAGCGGATGCGCGACGAGATGACGCAGCGGATCGACGAACTCGTCGCGACGCGGGCGTCCTTGACGGACTTCCTCGCGACCCGCTGATCGGGCCGGTCACGCCGGCGGGAAGTGGGCCGCGAGCGCCGCGGCCGTGTCGGTGACGTCCACCCTGCCGAACCGGCCGCGGTCCGCGTCGTCGACGCCTTCCCCGTCATGCGAGCCAGCTCGAGCGGGTCACCCGACGGCGGGCTCGCCGTCGCGAACCGCTGCCACTGCCTCGATCTCGACGAGCTGGTCGTCGTAGCCGAGGACGGTGACGCCGAGCAGTGTGCTCGGGACGTCGTGGGTTCCGAACGCGTCCCGTACGACCTCCCATGCGGCGACGAGGTCGGCCTGTCGGGCGGACGCGACGAGCACCCGCGTGCTGATGACGTCCCCGATGGTCGCGCCGGCGGCTCGGAGCGCCTCCTGCATCGTCTCGACGCACTTCGCGGCCTGCCCGGCGTAGTCGCCGACCGCCGCCGTCGAACCGTCCGGCTCGAGCGGGCAGGCACCCGCGAGGAACACGAAGCGCGTGCCGCTGGGTGCCGTGGCCGCGTACGCGTACTCCGCCGTGTCGCTGAGTGCTTCGGAGCGGATGAGGCGCACGACGCTGTTCACCACGTCATCGTGGCAGGGCCCGCCACGCTCGGACGATCTGCCACACGGCAACGGCGACCACGACCGCGCCGATGATCGAGACCACCCAGAGACCGGGAACGCCGATCGCGGGTCCGGAGGTGCACACGCTCTCGCCGTGCCCCGGCGCGGCATCCGCACAGCTACTCACCTGGTACATCGCGAAGAAGACCACGATCAGCGTGCTGATGACCGCAACCGCAGTCCACGCCACCACTCGGTTCACTGCGTCCCCCGTTCGTCCTGCAGCCGAGCGTGCCGCGTTTCGACACGCTTGTCGAGGGAGCCGTCCTAGTGTGGAGCGGTGTCCCGAATCCATCTGCTCCGGCACGCGCAGCCGGACTACGAGGCGATCGAGGCACGCGGTCTCGACTTCCGGTCTCGGGACACCGCGCCGTTGTCGCGAGCGGGCCGACAGCAGGCGCACGAAACCGCCGCAGCGCTCGAGCGCCTCGGTCTGTCGGAGATCGTGAGCTCACCGATGACCCGCACGCTCCAGACCGCGGCGATCATCGCGCTGCGGTTACGGCTCCCGCTGACGGTCGACATCGACCTCCGCGAGTGGGAATCGGGCATCTCCGCAACGGAGACCCATGCCGGGTGGCAGCGGGCGACCCAGCAGTTCCGCGACCATCACGGAGTCCCGCAGGCTGGTGCACGCTGGGAGGGGGCCGAGCAGATCCGTGAGCGCGCAACAGCAGCGCTCGCGCGACTCCCCCGGGACGGCGTTGCGGTGCTGGTGGTCACGCACGCCTTCGTCATCCAAGCGCTCACGGGCGTCGATGGCAGGGCCGTCGGATTCTGCGAGCACGTCCCGTTTTCGGACGGCGGGCGGTCGAGGTGAGCACCACCAGCGACGTCGCGCTCGCCGTGACCTGCCACGACCCGCTGGGCCGGTTCGCCCCGGGTATCGAGGACGCGGGCCGCAGCCTCTCCGAGGTGTTCGGCGCCCTGGCAGTGAACGCGACGGCAGAGACCCACCCGGCGACCATCGACGCGCTGCGGGCACTCAACCTGCCGACGTCCTTCGGCGAGCACGGCGCCGGCACGGTGGGGATCGGCACGGCGCGGCAGGACGCCCTCGCGCTCGGCGTCGGGAGTGGCCTCGCCCGGGTGTTCTACTCCGACCTCGACCACGTCCTGCGCTGGCTGAGCACCGCGCGGGACGAGGTGGAGCGCTGCCTGGCCGAACGCGACCACGACCTCCTCGTCGTCGGGCGTTCCGCAGCCGCGATGGCGGAGGCGCCGGAGCGACTCCGACGAACCGAGGAACTCGTCAACCACGTCTACGGACTGGCGAACGGACTCGAGGGCCGGTGGGACCTGATGATCGCGATGCGCCTGATGAACCGTGCCACCGCGCAGACGATCGTCACGCACAGCCGCGAGACCTCGATCGCGAGTGACGTCACGTGGCCGATGCTCGTGGCCGCGCGAGGCGGGACCGTGGGTGCGTTCCACGGTGACGCCATCCGGTTCCGGGCGCGAGACGACTTCGGGCAGGACGTCGATCGGCGTGACGGTGATCCCCGCGAGTGGCACCAGCGCATGGTGACCGCGACCGCTCACGTGACGGCGATCGTGGAGTTCGACCGAACCTGACCCGTGATCCGAGATCCGACGTGCGGCCACGTTAGCCTTCGTCGGTATGGGGATCGACGACGTCTGGCCGCTGTTCGCACTCGAGATCAGGACGCCGCGGCTCACCCTTCGCCCGATCCGCGACGAGGACCTCCCCGCTCTGGCGGTCGCCGCACTGCAGGGCATCCACGACGCGGACCGCATGCCGTTCGGTGTGCCGTGGACGGATGCTGCCCCCGAGGAGATCCCCCGGAACCTCGCGATGTACCAGTGGAGCCTCCGTCAGGTGTCGCCCGAGAACTGGTCGATCGCGTTCGGGGTCCACGTCGACGGAGCACTCGTCGGCGTGCAGGACCTCAGCGCTCGCGGTTTCGCCGATCGCCGGACCGTCGGCTCCGGCTCGTGGCTGACGACGTCCGCGCAGGGCCGGGGATTCGGAACGGAGATGCGTGCCGGCCTGCTGCTCTTCGCGTTCGACGTGCTCGGTGCGGAGTGGGCGGAATCGAGCGCGGCGTCCTGGAACGAGCGGTCACTGGCGGTCTCCCGCTCGCTCGGCTACGAATCGAACGGTGTGACGCGCGTGGCACCTCGCCCCGGTGAGCCGGTCGACGAGGTGCGTGTCCGGCTCGATCGGCGGCGGTTCCGACGTCCGGACTGGCGGGCCACGGTCCACGGCGCGGATGCCGCTCTCGCACAGCTGGGTATCGCGGGCCCCGGATGATCGACGTCCCGGAGGGCCTGACCCGTGCGATGACAAGCCGCGAAGGAGCAGCCGGGACGGCCTGGCTCGCCGAGCTGCCGGCCATCGTCTCGCGGCTGCTCGCCGAGTGGGGCTGCGAGCTCGACGGTGCCCCGACCCACGGCGAGGTCGCCGTCGTCCTGCCGGTTCGTCGGGGCGATGTGCCAGCAGCGCTGAAGGTCTCGTTCCCGCACCCGGGCAACCGCAGCGAGCCGCACGCGCTCCGCAGCTTCGCTGGCGACGGCGCGGTCCGGCTCCTCGACGCCGACGAGGACGCCTTCGCGCTGCTCCTGGAACGGGCCGGGCCGCAGTCGCTCGACAGTGTCGCGACGGCCGAGGAGGCAATCGACATCGCGGGCGATCTCGCTCGCCGGCTCGCGGTCCCGGCACCGGCGGGCACGCCGGCGCTCGCCGACACGACCGAGGGTTGGGAGGCCGAGCTCGACCAGCAGGTCGCCGTACTCCCCGACGCCCTGCCGACGGCCGTGCTCGACCGTGCGAGGAGCACCATCCGGGCGCTGTCGAACGAGTCGACGTCCACGATGTTGCACGGCGACCTGCACTTCGGCAACGTGCTGGGCGCGGAGCGGCAGCCGTGGTTGGCGATCGACCCGAAGGGCTGGCGCGGCACGGCTGCGTACGACGCGTTCACCGTCGGCGCGGGCAAGCGGGAGGCGCTGCTGGACGCGACCGACCCGGAGCGTGCGTTCCGCGATCGGATCCGGCGCTTCGCGGCAGCCGCCGACGTCGACGCCGGACTCGCGCTCGCCTGCGTGCAGGCACGGGCGACCAGCTCCTACCTGTACCAGCGGCTCCACACCGGCGACTGGTTCGCCCTCGAGCTCCTCCGCCGCGTCGCGCACCTGGACGGTTGACCGGCCCGACCACCCACCGGACGGGAGGCACGGTGCGGGCCCGCCACGAGCCTCCCGTCCGTCCGTGGCCAGCACCGGAGCGCCGGCCGGACCGTCAGCGGCCGGCCGCCTGGCCCGGCACCGCGACGCGGACGGCGCTGATGCGCCCGGCCCGCGTCCGCGCCGTCGTGGCCGGGTCGTAGCTGTCCGCGGTCGCGAGGTAGAGCGTCCGCCCGTCCTGACCGCCGAGGGCGCAGTCGATCGCGCACCGACCCGGGGCATCGATGCGGTCGGTGACCTCGCCGCCCTCGAGGACGCGGAGGAACTCACCGGTGTCGACCGAGCAGACCCAGATCGCCCCCTCGGCGTCGACCGTGCTGCCGTCGGGGGTCACGCCGTCGGGCAGCGCTGCCCATTCGCGCCGGCCGCTCAGCGACCCGTCGTGTGCGATGTCGAAGGCGGTCAGGCGGTGGGCCCAGGTCTCGCTGACGACCAACGTCCGCGTGCCGGGGAGGACGTTCGCGCTGTTCGGGAAGACGAGGCCGTCTGCTGCCAGGCGGACGGAGCCGTCCTGCTCGACGACGTACAGGGGCCCCGGGCGCAGTTCCTCGCCGCCGTAGAGGTCGTAGCCGAACGCGCCGATGTAGATCCGGCCGGTGGCGTCGTCGACGACCAGGTCGTTGACGAGCGACGACTCGACCGCCGACAGGTCGGCGAACACGGACGTGGTCCCGTCGGGCTCGACGGCCACGACCGTGCGGGATTCCATCGCGCTGACGATCAGCCGCCCGTCGGCGAGCCACCCGAGGCCCGACGACTGGCCGTCGACCGTGGCCTCGAGCCGTGGTCCGGTTTCCGTGGAGGGGTCGATCGAGAAGACCTCGCCCGTGTGCATGTCCGAGTACCAGAGCCGGCCGTCGTGCCAGCGGTTCCCTTCGGGGAAGCGGATGCCGGTGACGACGTCGGTCGCGGAGTCGAGCGTGGTGTGCACGGTCCCAGCCTGCCAGTCGGAGCCTGGCCGGCAGGCGGACCGCGCTCAGGACCGTCGCTCGGCGATCCGCGCCTTCGCGAGCAGCCGGAACCCGCCGTGCTCGTCGGGCTCGAGGAACGCGATGCTGCCGACGAGCTGCTCGTCGGCGACCAGCCCGAGCATCTCGGTGTCGATCGGGCGGAGCTCGTACCTCGCGACGGTGGGCGACGACCCCGCGGTGCGGTACATGGCAGCGCCCTCGCGCACGGGTTCCTCGGAGAGCCAGAGCCGCCCATCCGCATCGCGGGTGACCTCGGACTCGGTCTGCCGGGTGGCGTAGCGACCGAGGTACGGCGTCGCGTCGGGGACCAGGTGTGTCCGCCCCGGGACGGGCGGAGGCGGGGTCGGACGGATGCCGGCGAACTCGGCGAACACCGGGTCCAGCAACTCGCGCGCGAGTTGCCCTCCAGCATCGGCGTTCGTGACGACGGCAGCGGCCACCGACCCGTCCTCTGCGATGGCCAGCTGGGTGGCCACGCCGGGGGCGCCGCCGCCGTGCTCGGCGATGCCCGGCCGGAGCAGGGCCCAGCCCAGCGACTGGAACGACGGCACGGGGCCGATGCCGCGGATCGGTACCTCGGGTCGTAGCATCATCGCGGTCGACGTCCCCGAGAGCACCTGCTGCCCGGTCGGGCCCACCCCGCCGGCCAGGAAGAGCCGTCCGAGGGCGAGGAGTCCCGGCGCGGACATGGCGAGCTGGTTGCCGGCGGCCGGGTTCGACGGCGGCATGAGTGCCCACTCGCGGGACGGACCGAGCTCGCCCGTGTCCGATCCGTGGACGTGGGGGATCGCCGTCCCGTACGCCAGGGCCTGGCTCGCGGAGAAGGCGACGTCCTCGATGCCGAGCGGCTCGAGCAGGAACCGCCGGAGTGCCTGCTCGTACGTCGTGCCCCGCGTGACCTCGACCAGCCGCCCGAGCGTGCCGTAACCGGCGTTGCAGTAGGCCCACCGCTGCCCCGGCGCACTGTGCTGCGGAGCGTGGCGGACCAGGTCGCGGACGAAGCGGTCGAGCGCGTCCGGGCCGTCGGTCGTGGGCTGCCAGAGGTCGCCCTCGAAGCCGCCGGTGTGGGTCAGGAGGTGCCGGACGGTGATCCCGGCGCTGACCGCATCGTCGGCCGTGCGGAACTCCGGCAGGTACGTCCGGACCGGTTCGTCGAGCTGGACGAGCCCGTCGCCGACGAGCTGCAGCACGAGGGTCGCGGTGAACACCTTCGTGATGGACTGGATCTGGAACAGCGACGACGGGGTGACCGGGGTCCCCGTGCGGGTGTTCAGCACGCCGGAGGCCGCTTCGACGACGTCGGACCCCACCGCGATCGCCACGGAGGCGCCCGGGACGCCGTGCTGCTCGCGGAGCCGGGTGAGCTCGGAGTGGATGCGTTCCTGCAGCGCTGCAGTGGTGGTCATGCATCCACCATGCCCTTACCAGCGGAGTGCGTCGAGGTGATCGTGCCCGTCGAGCAGCCGCACGACCCGACCTCGGGACACCTCGCGCATGTCCGGATCGTTGTCGTGGACGGCGATTGCCAGCCCGGTGCTCGACCACGGGCTGGACGACGACCTGCGGCTGGTGCCCTACGGGGCGGCGCGGCTGCGCTCCCCGACCGGTGCACCATGACGGGGTCAGGGACTGGTCCTCGCGCCGTGACGTCGCAGTTGAGCGGCAACGACCGCCGCGACCGCTCCGATCAACGCGAGCGAGAGCGCCGATGCGTTCAACTGGGTCACGCCGGGATCGTCCGCCCGGAACATCGTCAGCCCGACCGTTGCGAGCGCGACGGCGGCTCCGCCGCAGGACGCCGACGGTGAGGGGGACAACCGGGGGTCGCGCGATCCCGCGGAGTCCGCGAGGATCGAGCCATGAGCGGGGAACTCGAGGACGAAGCAGGGGTGGTCGCGGTGAGTCGCGACGGCGAGCACCGGTTCAGCAAGTCGGTGGTGGACGAAGTCACGCTCGTCGCGGGGTGGGGCATCGAGGGCGACGCGCACGCCGGCACGACCGTGCAGCACCGCTCCCGGGTGGCACGGGACCCGTCGCAACCGAACCTGCGTCAGGTGCACCTGATCCATGCCGAGCTGTTCGACGAGGTCGCGGATGCCGGATACACGGTCGAGCCGGGCCAGATGGGCGAGAACGTCACGACCCGCGGGGTCGATCTGCTCGGGCTGCCGACCGGCACGCTGCTCCACCTCGGCGACGAGGCGTGCGTCCGGGTCACGGGGCTGCGGAACCCGTGCCAGCAGATCAACGACTTCGAGTCGGGTCTCCTCCGCGAGGTGCTCGGCCGAGCGGAGGACGGTTCGGTCGAACGCAAGGGCGGCGTCATGAGCGTCGTCGTGACCGGCGGGACCGTCCGACCGGGAGACCGCATCCGGGTCGAGCTCCCGACGGGTGAACGACAGCCGCTCGCCCCGGTCTGACCGCGCGACCGCTGCGATCGCTCCCGCCCCGTCAGCGGAGGTGGACGAGGCCCGCCCGGGTCGGAGCGAACCCACACGCGTCCTCGTAGAACGGGGCCATGTCGGCGCTGTAGTCGACGAAGAGCCACTCGCACCCGGCAGCGCGCGTCTCGGCGACGGCGTGCCGGGCGACCGCGGTGCCGAGTCCCTGGTGCTGGTGCGACGGGTGCGTCTTCGTGTCGATGAGGAACGCGTGGTCGCCGCCGTCCCACGCGACGTTGACGAAGCCCACGAGCGCTCCGTCAGGCGTTCGAGCAGCGACCCAGCCGAGCGAGTGCGGTCGGACGCGGTCCCACCACCCGGCCTCGGGGGTCCCACCGTGCGCGGCGGTGAGTTCCACGAGCTCCCGGTCCTCGACGGGGGTCCGCCAGCTGAGTGTCACGTCGTCGTGCGTCATCGACACAGCATGGCGGAACGGAGCACGCGACGCGCGGCGACCGGGGTTTCGAACCGGGCCATGACCGATCTGGTTCCCGAAACCCGCGGTTGGGGTACCGGATCGGTCACCGACGGAATCGAACCGGCCGCCTCCCGGCGTGAGCGGACCGTCGTTCAGCGGGTGGGCCGTGCTCGCTGTCGACGCATGCGGACGAGCATCGCGATCAGCGCGGCACCGATCAGGAGCGGGATCCACACGGACCCGGATGCGATGGGTGCGACGACCAGCCCGAGGACGACGCAGATCCCCGCGCAAGCCGCGATGACGATCTCACTCACAGTCCACTTCCCCATGTGTTCCCCCTGTCGTTGCGCTCGACCCTACGTCGGACACGAGCAGACGTCACCCCCCGTCTACCGGGCCATGATGGGTCCGTGTCCAACGAAGCGGTCGGCGAACCGTGGTTCCGTGCGGTCCTGGGGGTGGT
Organism: Curtobacterium sp. 9128; assembly: GCF_900086645.1. Classification (NCBI taxonomy): domain Bacteria; kingdom Bacillati; phylum Actinomycetota; class Actinomycetes; order Micrococcales; family Microbacteriaceae; genus Curtobacterium; species Curtobacterium sp. 9128. The sequence continues at coordinate 478,108 of NZ_LT576451.1, read as the reverse complement.
CGGTGCCACGACGCAGCACGTGGCCCCGCTCGCGGGCGGTTCGGTCAACCACACCCTCCGGGTGGAACGAGTCGATGCGTCTCCGATCGTCCTGCGGTTCCCCGTCGATCCGCTCCGCGAGGACGAGTTCCCCGTCGAGGCGTGGGCTATGGCGGAAGCGGCGCAGGTCGGCATCCCGGTTGCGGCACCCGTCCTGCACGGCGTCGAGGCCGGCATCCCGTTCGCGATCTCGGAGTACATCGAGCCCGATCCGCGTCCGATCGAGCAGCCGTGGGCTTGGCTCGGTCGGTACGCGGTGGCGGTCGGCACTATCCCGCTCGACAGGGCGCCGGTGTCGCTGTACTCACGGTTCGGGCCCGACCTACGCCAGGCCTGGGCAGCGCACCTGGACTACAACCTCGCCGCACTCGTCGAGGACGACCCCCTCCGACGAGACGGCGCGTACGCATCGGCCGCGGACGTCCGAGCACTGCTCGAACCGCTGACCCGCGAGGAGGTCGAGTTCGGGCTCGCGCACGGAGACCTCGCCCCGCGGAACCTCATCTCGCGCGGTCCCGACGAGCCGCCCGTGCTCATCGACTGGGGTGCCGCCGAGACCGGCCCGACGCCCTGGACGGACGCGCGACGAGTGTTCCGGTGGGCCTTCGTCGACGGGTCCATCACCGGTCAGGAGTACGACGAGTTCGTCGCCAGCGCCGGACTCGGGTCGGATGCTGCTCGACGAACGCTGGCCGCGATGACGGCACTGCACCTCGTCGACGTCACCCGGTGGGCCCGCTACCGGCGTCCGGACCTGTACGACGAGTACCTCTCGCAGTGTCGCGCCGGGCTCGGGCGCATCCGGGAGGAGGTCGGACGTGCGTGACGGACTCGAGCACGACGAACTCGTGCGTCTCTACGGTCCCTGGCGTCCGCGCACCCCTGCGGATGTCGCAGCGCTCTTCGCGGGTTTCCCCAGCACCTGGTGGGTCGCCGGCGGATGGGCGATCAACACGTTCACGGGCCGGAGTCGACCCCACGGCGACATCGACCCGAGCATTGCCCGCTCCGATGTGCCACTGCTTCGCGCACACCTCGCGGGCTGGATGGACGTCTGGGCAGCTGGTCAGGGAGCCCTGCGGCCGTTGGTCGACGAGACGGACGCCCTGCCCGAGACCTGCGGCAACCTCTGGCTCCGTCAGAGTGGGTCGGACCCGTGGGAGTACGACGTCCTCCTGATGGACATCGACTCCGGGAAGTGGGGCTACAAGCGCGACCGGAGCATCACGCTGCCGGTGTCGGAGCTCCTCTGGGAGCGCGACGGGATCAGCTACCTCAGGCCAGAGGTCCAGCTCCTCCACAAGGCACCGGGCCTCCGGCCGCAGGACCAGCAGGACTTCGACGCCTGCCTGCCGCTCCTGGACGAGCGCGCTGCAGCATGGCTGCGCAGCGCTCTGGAACGGGCGCATCCGGGGCACCCCTGGATCCACGCGCTCGCATTCACCCCACCTCGAGCTCCCAGAAGCGGGTGACGCTGACGAGGTGGTCGTATCGGTACGGCTTCTGCTCACCGGTCGGTTCGTAGCCCAGAGAACGGAGGAACGGAGCGGCCTCGCGCTCGACGCTGTCCACGATCCCGGCCCGCACGACGGAGGCACCGGCCGTGCGGACGTCGGCGAGCAGGGCGTCGTGGAGGGTACGGCCGTGTCCACGCCGTCGGCGATCGCCCCGGACGATGAGCAGGCCGAGGTACGCGGTGCGGGGATCCGGGTAGCCGATCAGGACGTCTCCGAACGCGGTCAGCTCCCCGTCGGCCCAGAGCCCGACGCCCCGTTTGCCCGCCGGGTCGTACCCGGGAGGGACCGCGATGAGGGCGCTCAGCGCGTCCGACGGTCCCGGCGGGTAGCCGGTGACCTGCTCGGAGTAGTCCGGGGTCGCCTCGAGCAACGCCTGGAGGGCGTCGACGTCGGAGCTGTCGAGCGCGCGGATGTCGGGCGGCATGGTGGACCCGAGTGTGCACCTCGGGATGGTCCGACTCGATCAGCGTGCTCATCGCGCAGCGGGCGATCGACGCGTTCGCGGCCCGGCGATGACCGCGACCAGGACCAGGACGACCACGAACGCCCCGTACGCGAGCACGGTGGGCTCGAGCCCGACCGCCGCGGTGGCGAGGCCGGCCGCGAGCGCCGGCACGCTGAACGCCGCGTAGCTGACGATGTACATCGTCGCGAACACCTGGCCGCGCTGGTCCTGGGGAGCAGCCGCGCCGAGCGTCGTGACGGCGTACTGGAACGTGCTGCCGAAGCCCAGCCCGGCGATCGCGGACCCCACGACGTAGATCGGCAGGGCTGTCGCCATGACCGCCACGAGCATGACCACCACGCCGCCGGCGAGCGTCCCGTACCCGAACCACTGCCGGGTCGACGGCGGCAGGATCGTCGAGACCGCGCCGCCGATCGTCCCCGCGACGAAGAACGCCCCGAGCACCAGTCCCACGACGAAGTGACTGTGCACCCCGAGCAGCGTGCCGATGACCGACGACCCGAGTGACAACGACAGGCCGGACAGCGCCCACGTCGCGACGATCGACGGGACGAGCGCGAGGAACGCCGGGCGGACGACGGACGGCAGCGCCGCGCTCGGCAGGAGTGCGCGCCAGAGCGGTCCCTGATCGGTCGATGCCGGTCGGGTGCGCTCCGGGATCCACCAGACGAGCACGGCGAGGAGCAGGTACGCGGCCGCGAGGACCCAGAACACGAGCTGGCGCGGGAACGGCGCGAACTCGACGAGTGCTCCCGCCAGGACCGCGCCGATCGTGATGCCGAGCGACGGGACAGCGCTGCTGACGATCGACCCTCGCCGCGGGTCCTTGGCGGCGTCGAGGATCATCGCCGTGACCGTGCCGGTCGCCGCGCCCACCGCGAACCCCTGCACGACCCGGGCGACGATGAGCCCGCCGGTCCCGCCGGCGACCACGAAGAGCAGCATGCCGAGCGCGAGCAGCACCATCGCCCCGGACGCCACGGGTCGACGTCCGATCCGATCGGAGAGCGACCCCACCGTGAGCAGGGCCACGAGGAGCGCTCCGACGTAGACGGCGAAGACCAACGTCAGCGTGAACGCCGAGAACCCGAAGAGCCGCTGGTACACGGGGTAGAGCGGCGACGGCGCTGAAGCGGCCGTCAGGGTCGCAGCACCGGTGGCTCCGGCGACCAGGAACGCGACCGGGCGAGGGAACACCATGGAGTCCTCCATCAAAAGCAATGAACTTTGCTTTTGGGACAGTAGACCGCCCGCTTCCGAAAAGCAAAGAACTTTGCGATAGTTGGACCATGTCCGCGACGTCGACGACCAGGCCAGGTGGGCGGAGCAGCCGCGTGCTCTCCGCCGTCTACTCGGCCGTCGGCGCGCTCGTGGGCGAGGGGGCCGAGCGCATCACGTTCCCCGTCATCGCCGAGCGCGCTGGCGTCAACCCGACGACGCTCTACCGACGATGGGGTGACGTCGACGAGCTCCTCGAGGAGGTCGCGGTCGCGGCCCTCACCCGCGACGGCGACGAGCTCCCCGACACGGGCACCCTCGCAGGCGACCTGACCGAGTGGGCGCTGATCGTCACGCGCGACATCACCCGGCCGGAGCGCGCTCGGTACCTCCGGGCGATGGTGGCCGCCCGCCAGGACGTCGTCGCGCACTGCGAGGTGACCGACACCCGTCTCGAGCAGGCATCGGCGCTCATTCGCCGCGCCGAGGGCCGGGGCGAGGCCGTGCCGACCGCCGAGCAGGTCCTCGACCACGTCATCGCGCCGCTGTACTACCGTGTCGCCTTCGCCCTGCCGGTCGACGAGGAGCGCCCGCGGCGCCTGGTCCGCGACGTCCTCCGCATGGTCGCGCCGAGCCGGTAGTCACCACCCGCCGGACGGGAGGCTCGGTGCGGGCCCGACCCGTGCCTCCCGTCCGATCGTGGCGGCTCCGCGGCCGGAACCGGCCATCGGGGTCGGCCCGCTTGCCAGCGTGCCGTGCGGACCATAGAGTACGGACCTGTATTACAGGTACGTACGACAACCGGACGAAGGAGTTCGCATGACTGTCGCCCCCGCTCGCCCCGAAGCGGAACGCGAGCGCCTGTCCGGCGCTCGCATCCCCCTGCTGGTCGGATCGCTCATCGTCGCGGTGCTCGCGTTCCAGCTGAACGCGAGTCTGCTCACCCCGGCCATCCCGTCGATGGCCGCGGACCTGCACGCTTCGGCCGGTGTGGTGTCCCAGGTGCAGTCGCTGTTCTTCCTGTCCGGGTCGGTGCTCGGGATGGTGGTGTCGCGCTGGTCGGACACCATCGGGCGGCGCCGCGCGCTCCTGGTGACGATGGCCGCGCTGCTCGTGGGGACGCTGTTGACGGTCACGGCACCGTCGCTCCCCCTCCTGCTGACCGGCCGCGTGCTGCAGGGGACGTCGTCGGCAGCGCTGACGATCGCGTTCCTGGTGCTGTCGGAGGAGCTCACGGCGAAGCAGTTCGGCATCTCGGTCGGGGTCGTGACTGCGGTGAACGGCGGCCTCGGCGGGCTCGACGGGTACATCGGCGGTGCGATCACCGATGCGTTCGGCTGGCGGGCGGTGTTCGTCGTGATCCTGGTCGTCGCGGTGCTCGGGACGCTGTCGGTGCTGGCGTTCGTGCCGCGGGTCCGCCGGAGCGCGGCTCGCCGGATGGACTGGCTGGGCGCGACGATCCTCGGTGCGTTCCTGGTCGGGTTCTCGCAGTTCGTCAGCGAGGTGCCGTCCCGCGGGATCGCCGACCCGCTGACGCTGGTGTGGCTGACGGTCGCGGTCGTGGCAGCCGTCGCGTTCGTGCTCGTCGAGCGGCGGGTGGCCCAGCCGCTCATCGCGGTCCCGGCGCTCCGGGCTCGAACGGCGTGGCCGGTGCTGATGTGCACGTTCCTGACGCTGTCCGGGGTGTTCGCGTCGACGAACTTCACCGTCGTCGTGCTGAGCCAGGACGGCGCGAACGGCTTCGGCCTGAACGCGGCGATGTCCGGGCTGCTCTTCCTCACCCCGACCGCCGTCGCCGGGCTGCTGACGGCGCCGGCCGCCGGGTGGATCGCCCAGCGCATCGGCTGGGTGCGGTCGCTCCGCATGGCCACCGGTGCGATCCTGCTGATCTCGATCGCGCTCGCGCTCTTCGCCCTCGACAAGTGGGTCGCGTTCGGGTTGCTCATCGTGATGGGCGTCTTCTACCTCGGGCTGTACCAGGCGACGGCGAACGGCCTGTCGGTGCTGAACGCCCCCGCCGACGCTCCGGGTTCCCTGCCCGGGATCCACGGTGCATGCTTCGGACTGGGAGCCGGCACCGGTGTGGCCCTGGTCGGCCCTGCGGTCAGCGCCGGCACGCCAGAGGGGTACCACCTGGCGCTCTGGATCTCCGTCGCCCTCACCGCCGCCGCGTTCGCCGCAGCGCTCGTCCTCCGTCCCACCCCGAACGCTCTGCCCGCCGGAGCCCGCCCCGAAGGAGCCGCAACCGCATGACCACCCCCACGATCCCGCTCTTCCTCGACTGCGACACCGGCGTCGACGACGCCCTCGCCCTCGCGTACCTGCTCGACGTCCCGCACGTGGACCTGGTCGGCATCGGGACGGTCTCCGGGAACATCGACTCCGCGACCGCGGCGGTGAACACCTCGGCGCTGCTCGGCATGGTCGGGCGATCGGTGCCGGTCGCCGTCGGCGCGCACGACCCGCTCGGCGGCGTCTACGGCGGGGGCGCCCCGCACGTGCACGGCGTGAACGGTGTCGGCGGTGTCGACCTGCCCGCCGGGGTGGCCACCGCCGCCGATCCGGCCGCCGAGCTGCTGGTGCGCCTGGCACGGTCCCATGCGCTCGGCGACCGCAAGCTCGACGTGCTGGCGATCGGCCCGCTCACGAACCTCGCCGTCGCGCTCGAGCTGGAGCCGCGCCTGCCGGAGCTGGTCGGCACGCTGACGATCATGGGCGGGGCGGTGTGGGAGCCCGGCAACGTGTCGCCCACCGCAGAGGCGAACATCCACAACGACGCCGAAGCCGCGCGCCGGGTCCTGACCGCCGGGTTCGACCTGGTGCTCGTGCCGCTCGACGTCACCCGCCAGCACCGGTTCGACGACAGCGACGGTGACCGGTTCATCGCCGCGGGCGACCCGCTCCGGGTGGCGCTCGGGACGATGCTCCACCGCTACATCGACTTCTACGAGACCGTCGACCACGTCCGCCGAGCACCGCTGCACGACCCGCTCGCTGCGGCGATCGCCGCGGGTGAGGTCGCACCGACCGTCCGCGAGACCCCGCTCGACGTGGTGACGGACGGCGACGAGCGCGGCCGCACCGTGCCGGTTGCGGACGGTCCGGTGGTGCGGGTCGTGGTGACGGCGGAAGCGTCTGCCGCCGACGTGATCCGGACCCGGATCCTCGAGCTCGACACGGTGCCCGCGTGACGGCCGTGCCCGCTCTGCCGTCCTCGCCCGCTTTGCCGTCGCTGGCCGTCGTCGGCAGCATCAACGTCGACTCGGTGCTGCGGGTTCCTGAACTCCCCGCCCCGGGTGAGACCGTCCTCGCGACCCAGCGGCGGACGTTCCTCGGCGGCAAAGGCGCGAACCAGGCCGTCGCCGCCGCACGGCTCGGCGCTGCGGTCACGATGATCGGCGCCGTCGGGGCTGACCCGGACGGGGCGTTCGCGGTCGAGCAGCTCCGGCTCGTCGGCGTCCGGACGGAGCTGGTCACCAGGACCTCGGCCGCGCCGACGGGTGCAGCGGCGATCACGGTCGACGCCGCCGGTGAGAACGCGATCGCCGTGTTCCCGGGGGCGAACGACCTGGTCGGGGTGCCCGGTGCGCTCCCCGAATCCGACGTGCTCCTCTCCCAGCTCGAGGTCGACCCGGCCGTGGTGGACGAGGTCGTCGTCCGGTCCCGGGCCTTCGTCGCGATCAACGCCGCTCCCGCTCGACGTCTGGCGCAGGCCACGCTGGACCGCGCCGACCTGCTCGTCGTCAACGAGCTCGAGTGGGCCGCACTCCCCGAGCTCGCTCGGTGTCGCCGCGTGGTGGTCACGGCGGGGTCGTCGGGTGCCTCGGTGTTCGAGCACGGACGTCTCGTCGTGCACGTGCCGTCGGTCCGCGCCGAGGTCCGGAACACGGTCGGTGCCGGTGACGCCTTCACCGCGGCCGTGACCATCGGGTTCGCAGCCGGGCTCTCCGCCGAGGACGCGCTCGCGACCGCAGCGCACGTCGGCGCCGCGGCCGTGGCGCACGAGGCATCGCAGCCAGACCTCGAGCCGTTCGCGTCGTACCGGTCCCGGGCTGCGACCGCCGCACGGACCGCGGTCTGAGAGGCTGAGCACATGACGACCGCCGACGTCCTCCGGGGCCCGCTCCCTGCGCACGCCGGAGTCCCGCTCCGCGTCGCTGCGTACATGCGCATCAGCGACGCGATCCGTGGCGGCGCCATCCAGCCCGGCATCCTGCTGCCGTCCGAGGCGGAGCTGGTCGAGTTGCTCGGGGTGTCCAGGACGGTCGTGCGCGAGGCGCTGATCTTCCTCGAGGAGGACGGGTTCATCCGCTCCCGACGGGGCATCGGCCGCTTCGTCGCGGAGCGCCTGCCGGTCGCCGGGCTCGAGCGCGTCGAGGCCCCTGAACGCCTGCTCGTGCCCGAGGGCGGCGACGTCGAGCGGACGGAGATGGTCGTACAGGACCGCACGGGGTTGTTCGCCGCGGAGTCGCTCGGCATCGCGGAGTCGTCGCCGTCCTGGTTCGTCGAGAGCGTCGTCCGCCGCGGGGACACCGTCGTCGGACTCGTGCAGGAGCACCTGCCGCCCGACGACGCCCTGGTCGGGGAGTTCGCCCCCGTCCGCGAGCTGATCCGGATGAGCCGACCCGACCAGACGATGCTCGCTGCGATGTTCGACGCCGGCATCGTCCCCGGGCCCGGTACCACCGAGGTGTCGATCGGTACCCCGGGTGAGACCCGTGGGCACCGTCTGGGTGTCCCGGCCGAGGAGCCCGTGCTCGTGCTGACACGGAGCCTGCGGTTCGCGGGGCGTCCGCTCTACGTCTCGAAGACCCTGGTGAACCCGCGCGAAGCCCGGATCACCGTCACGCACGGCGCGCCCTGAGTCGGGAATGCCCCGTCGCTCGCCGGTGTCGTACTCGTCACCCCATGCGAAGGAGCAACCGATGAGCCACGAACTCGACCGGACGAACACCACCCTCGACGACCGCGACTGCTGGCCCGCCCAGCGTGCGCTGCGCGACGAGCCGAAGCCCCGCTTCGGCCGCTACCTCGGGCTGATCAACTCCCGCGACTGACCGGAGCTGGTTGACTCGACGGATGCTCGATGAACCATCACAGCGCAGGCGCTCGCCGTGGGTCGTGGTGCTCACCTGCGCTGTGATCGTCCTGTGGTCCATCGCCGTCGCATTCCCGACCTGGGTGCTCGTGGTGATCGCGCAGCTGCCTGGCGAGGACCCCGGACGGACGCACCGGTCGATCGTGATCGCGCTGAGTGCGTTCCTGGCCTTCGCGATCCCCGCGATCGGGGCATCGGCCGGCCTCATCGCCCTCCGGCGACACCTCCGGTCCGACCGATCAGTGCTGCGGCCCGACCGAAGGTGATCCGACGGCGCTCCTGACGAATCCGGTTCCGCGAACCCGGGTTCAGGGAACCGGATCCGTCATCGGCGAATCCGAACCTCCGTCCCCGCCAGCGTCACCCGCCAGGCTGCTCGTCGACCCGCAGTGAACGGATCATGCTCCGCAGGCTCCGGAACGCGACCGCCCGGTCGTCCGTCGACATCCCGGTGAGCATCCGGTCCTCGACCGACCGCACGGCGGCGCTCGCGTGCTCGAGCAGTTCCCGACCGGACGGGGTGAGCTGTGTCGGGAGCGCCTTCCCCACCGGGGGTGCCGCTGGGCGGGTCACCAGGCCGTCGCGCTCGAACGCCTGCAGCAGCACGTTCATCGACTGCCGGGTGACGAACGCGCCCCGTGCGAGGTCGGAGTTCGACAGGCCGGGTCGCTGCGCGAGCAGTTCCAGGCACGAGTACTGCGTGACCGTCAGCCCGAGCGGGCGCAGCACCGACTCCATCGCGGCGCGCAGGGCACTCGCGGCCTCCTTCAGCAGGTACCCGAGCGAGGTCTCGAGGTCGATGCCGGCCCGGTCTTGACTCATGTCAGTAGTCTGACATAGGTTCAGGTGTGTCAGAAGACTGACACAGCCCGAAGGAGTACCACATGCCCGTCACCGGCCCCGACTTCATCAACCTCCAGGCGACCGACCTCGCCGCATCCCAGGCGTTCTACGAGCAGTACCTCGGCCTCGTCCGCTCGCAGGCCGGGCCGCCGCACGCCGTCGTCTTCGAGACGACCCCGATCGCGTTCGCGCTCCGCGACGTCATCCCGGGTACGGACATCGCCGGCACCCCGCAGCCCGGCGTCGGTGCAGCGATCTGGCTGCACGCCACCGGTGTCCAGGAGATCCACGCCGCTCTCGTCGCTGACGGGCACACCATCGTCTCGGCACCGATCGACGGCCCCTTCGGCCGCACGTTCACGTTCGCCGACCCCGACGGCTACCAGATCACGCTGCACGACAGGGCCTGATCCGCGCACTCGATGCCCGACGTTCTCGAACGCGATGGCGTGCAGGCTAGCCGAGCGTGGCGGCCGCCTCCCGGAGCTCCGACAGGGCGGTCAGGGTGTGGTGGTCGAGGCGGTCGTCGTCGGAGCGGTCCCCGCCCGACCAGCGATCGAACCCCTGCTTGAACGCGAGCACCCCCATCTCGCTGGCGAGGCGAGCGGGCGCTGTGCCGACGCCGCGCGCGACGAGCGCCTCGGTCATCGCGGCCGCCATCCCGACGCTCTTCAGGGCATCGCGTTCCTGGAGTTCGGCGCTCGCGGCGACGGCGGCCTTGAGCCGTGGTCCGAGTTCGCGGTTCATCGGGCCCATCTCGTCCGATGCCCGCTGGAGCCCTGCGGCAACGGCGTCGAGCGGCGTCGCGTCGACGGGGGCCTCGGCGATGCCCGACGCGAGCAGCCGGCTCAGCGTCTCCTGCCCGGCGACCAGGAGTTCGCGCTTGTCGGGGAAGTGCCGGAAGAACGTGCTCTTCGTCACACCCGCGCGCTCGGCGATCTGCGTGACCGTCGTCTCGTCGTAGCCCAGCTCGGAGAACAGGTCGACCGCGGCCAGGACCAGTCGTTCCCGAGCACCGGGTTCCCATCGCGCCATGGAACGATCATACGTGACGGGACAATCGTCCCATCCCGGGTGTACGGTGATGAGACAACGGTCCCATCACTGTCAGGAGCATCCCATGCACGTCTTCATCACCGGCGGAACCGGCACGATCGGCACGGCCGTCGTCGCCGAACTCATCGCGGCAGGGCACACGGTCGCCGCGCTCGCCCGTTCCGATCGCTCTGCTGCAGCGCTCACCGCTGCCGGCGCCGAGCCCGTCCGCGGCGGGCTGTCCGACCTCGACGTCCTCCGAGCCGGTGCCCGTGACGCGGACGGTGTCGTGAGCCTGGCGTTCTCGAACGACTTCAGCTCTCCCGAGGCGCTCGCCGCGGGCATCGCCGAGGAGTCCGCAGCGATGTCCGCCCTCGGCGAGGAGCTCGTCGGCTCCGACCGGCCGTTCGTCGTCGTGTCTGGCACGCCCTGGGTTCCCGGTCGTGCCTCCGTCGAGTCGGATCCGCTCCCCCTCGAGGGTCCGGTCGCCGGCCGTGCCCGATCGGTGCTCGCCGCGCTCGACCTGGCCTCGCGCGGCGTGCGGGTCTCCGCGATCCGTCTCCCCAGGACCGTGCACGCGGACGGCACGGGTGGGTTTGCCGGCATCCTCACCGAGATCGCACGCCAGAGCGGGGTCGCCGGGTACCCGGGCGACGGCGAGCAGCGGTGGCCGGCTGTGCATGCGCGTGACGCAGCGGTGCTGTTCCGGATCGCGCTGGAGCGGGCCCCGGCTGGCACCGCGTGGCACGCCGTCGCGGACGAGGCCGATCGGGTCCGCGACATCGCCGAGGTCATCGGGCGACGGCTCGGGCTGCCGGTGGAGCGGGTCGCGGACGATGCGTTCGGGTCGTTCGCGCCGATCTTCGCGATGGACCAGCCGTCCTCGAGCGAGTACACCCGGCGGACGCTCGGATGGGAGCCGACGCACGAGAGCCTGCTCGAGGACCTGGAGAACGTCGAGCGCTGACGGCTCGCCCTCCCGTCACGGTCGGTGCGTCCTCGGCGGGAGGGTGTTCCAGACGTCGGCCCAGACCATCTCGAAGTCGACCGGCCGGACCTGCTGTGCGCGGAGCGCGCGTTCCAGCACGGCCAGGGCATCGAGTGAGCCGTCGAGCAGCCGGGCGTCACCGTGCACCTCGGGGCGGCCGTTGCCGTAGAAGGTGGTCACCGTGATCGACCGGACGCGGGGCCGGAGCGTGCGCGTGGCCCGGCCGAGGACGAGGAACCCGCACGCGTAGGTGGCGAGCGCGGCGACCATCCCGACAGCCGGGGTCGGGTTCGTCGCGGCCATGATGCCGACCGCGAGGAGCGCGCCGAGGATCGTCCAGCCGTGCCAGGCGCGGAGGAGTGCCCGCTCGCGCGTGCTCGTCCCCGGCGGGAACACGACGAGCGTCCGCGAGCTCCACATGGACCGGCTGACCGGGTGGACGGAGTACCGACCCCAGAGGTGGATCCCCGCCGTCGTGCGGTCCCGGGTGATCGCACTCATCGGATCTCGGCGCCGAGCGCAGCCCGGACGGGCTCGACCACGTCCCGGTGCCGCAACGCCGCCAGGCACGGGAAGCAGAGCAGGTCGCCCTCGTGCACGTCGGTCGGGAGCGGTGCCGGGAGCCGGTGGAAGGGGCCGTCGGCGGCACCGTCGCACGGGGTCACGACGTACGTCTCCGCCGTCGGCGCCGTCGTGACCCGCCCGATCAGGCGGACCTCGTCGAGCACGGCGCACGCGGGCAGGACGGCGTCGAGTTCGAGGAGCACGATGCCGGTTCGCGGTCGTCGCACCCGGGTGACGGACGCGACCGCCACGCTGACCTCGCGCGGTGTCCACGCCGGCGGCCGGAACCGCGGCGGAGCCTGCTCGGCGGTGTGCACGCAGGGGGTGCCGACGGTCTCGGCGAGCCGGACCATCGACACGGCGGAGATCACCACGTCGCCGATGGTCGGCGTCGTGCGCGCGGGCCACCGGGATGCGTCGAATGGATCGGGAAGCGACGCTCGGAGCGTCGGCATGATCGCTGTCAGTGTCACGTCGGCAACGATCGTCCCGGACGGCGGGGGCGATCCGGACCCTGACGGATCCCCTACGGCGGGACGGGACTTCATCACGCCGTCCTGACAGGACTGACGCGACCGCGACCGCGACGGACGTCGTACGCTGACCGTCGTGACCGGAGCGCTGGACGACGGGCCGTTCTTCCACGGGACGAAGGCCGACCTGCAGGTCGGGGACCTGCTGACGGCGGGGTTCCGCTCGAACTACCGTCCCGAGATCGTGATGAACCACGTCTACTTCACCGCGCTTCCCGACGGCGCCGGCCTGGCGGCCGAACTCGCCGCCGGTGATGCCGCGCCGCGTGTGTACGAGGTGGAGCCGACGGGCGACTACGAGAACGACCCCAACGTCACGGACAAGAAGTTCCCCGGCAACCCGACCCGGTCGTACCGGAGCACGTCGCCGGTCCGGATCGTGCGTGAGGTGCACGACTGGACCCGCCTGACGCCGGAGGCCCTCCGAGGGTGGCGCGAGCGGCTCGCCGCGCTCCGGTCGGAGCCCCGCGGCGAGATCATCAACTGACCCCCATACGGGGGTGATCCGTCGATGTCAAGTCCTCGGGATCGGCGCCAGGAGCGGTTACCCTCGCTGCGGCCCGCCGAGATCCGGCGGTCCCGGCGCCGACAGGGGTGACGGCGTCGCGAGTCATGAACAGGGAGTGACAGCTCATGCAGCAACGCACGAAGAGAGCGGCACTCGCCGCAACGGTCCTCAGCGCAGCACTCATCTCGGTGCCGCTCGGATCAGGGTCGGTCGCCGTCGCCGGGGTCACCGCCCCCCGTGGTGACATCGGTGACTTCAAGCAGTCGTTCGTCGAGGACTTCAGCACCGACGCCTCCGCGAACGGGGGGTTCGCGAAGACGTACGACGGCTCGTGGCAGCCGTACCCGGACGCGGGGATCTACTCGTCCGGCTCGCAGATCAGCGCGCACGACGGGCTGATGGACGTGAAGCTCGACGGGTCGAACGGTGCCGCCGGCACGTTCGGCACCCCGGACGGGGCATGGTCGCACGTCGGTGGCAAGTTCACCGTGAAGGCGAAGGCCAGCGGTGGCGACGGGAACGGTGCGGCCTTCATGCTGTGGCCGACGTCGAACACCTGGGCGGACGGGGAAATCGACTACCCCGAGGGCAACTTCGACGCGTCGCCGACCGGGTACCACCACTCGATGACGCCCGGCCAGGAAGCGAACCGGGCCACCATCGGCACGGGCGTCGACTGGCGGAAATGGCACACGTACTCCGTGGAGTGGATCCCGGGCAAGTCGGTCACGTACCTGCTCGACGGCAAGGTGCTCCAGAAGATCACGGATGACGTGCCGACGAAGCCGCACCGCTACATGTTCCAGGTCGGCAACTGGGGTGCATCAGGGCACCTCTTCGTCGACTGGGTCAGCACGTACGACTACGAGGGCTGAGCCGGCTGGACCGACTGGAACCGCTGATCGACGCGGCCGGCGAGGAACACCTCGTCGGCCGCTCGTTCGCGGCGCACCGTCCACACGAGCAAGGCGGTCACGAGCGCCGCGAGCACGACGAAGCCCCAGGTCCACGGACCGAAGACGCCGTCCGAGACCACCGCGTTCCCCGCCTCCAGGAGGACGAACGCCGGGAGCGCGAACGTCTGCCACTGCGCGAGGCGAACCGTCTGCCTCGCCATGCCGAGCACGACGAGGTCCAGGCCGTCGGGCACGGCCGCGCGCCCCACTGCCGCCCGGCCCACACGGCGAGTCGTCTGGCGGCCGAGCGGCTTCGCGACCGGTGACGACCACGCCCGGAACCAGCCCCGACGGAGGCCGACGATCCAGCCGGCGACGAACGCGACGATGCACCCCACGAAGCAGACGAGCTGGAAGATCCATGCAGGGTCGCCCCCGACGACACGGAACACCAGCGCGAGCAGCGTCGCGACGACGGACACGGCGACGGAGCAGTTCTGCACCCACCGTGGCAGCGGCCGGAACGGCTCGGCGACGGCCTCCTCCGCCAGCTGCTCCGCAAGTGCGAGGGCACGCGGATCGACGGGAGGGAGCGGGGTACTGGTAGCGCTCACGCCGCGACCACCTCGCGCACCAGGTCGGCGACGAGCGCGGGCCGCTCGAGTCCCGGCAGGTGCGCCACCCCCGGCAGCACCCGGCCCGGCTCCTGCCCGATGCGCCGCGCGGTCTCCTCGTAGAACGGCAGGTCGGCGGGGATGTCGAGGTCGCCCCACGTCGACAGCACCGGCAGCCGGATCTCGCCGAGCCGCGTCCACGCCTCCACCCCGGTCGACCCCGCCGAGTCCGGTGCGGCGATCTCGAGGATCCGCCGGTTCATGTCCTCGAACAGCGTCCGAGCAGCACCACCGACGCGTCCGGCAGGCGCCGCCGGCCCGTCGAGCCACAGGTGCGCGAGCGCGGCGATGCGGTCGTCGACCGAGGCGTCCGACGACTCCGCGACCTCGAGCAGCGGTGCGGACGCGGGATCGAGCACCCAGTCGAACGGGGTGTCCTCGTCGGTCATCTCGGAGACGCCGGCACCGATGAGCAGGACCCCGGCGATCCGGGACGGAACCGTCAGCGCGGCGTCGAGCGCGAGCGCTCCGCCCATCGAGTTCCCGACGAGGAACACCTGCTCGAGCTCGAACGCGTCGAGGACCGTCACGAGGTCGTCGAGGTGCGAGAACCCGGTCGGATCCGCGGCGGCCGGCGTGTGCCCGAACCCGCGACGGTCGTACGCGACGAGGTCGAGGTCGGTGTCCGCGAGCGCATCGAACACGGTTGACCAGGACCGGCGGTCGGCGACACCGGCGTGGAGGAACACGACCGACTCGTCGCCCCCGATGCGGCGCGACACCGCGATCGCAGTGCCGTCTGCGGTCGTGACGGTGAGCTGCTCTGCTGCCATGGCCCCGAACCTAGCCATGATCGCGCCGCCGGGTACACGGCGGACGCGACCGGAGCCTCCCGTCCGCTCAGCACCACCTTGGTTGTCTGGATCGATGCGTTCCGTCTCCGTCGTCGTCCCGGTGCTCGACGACGCCGACCAGCTGGCGCACTGCCTGGCGTCGCTCTCGGCACAGACGGTCCTGCCGACCGAGGTGATCGTCGTCGACAACGGCAGCAGCGACCGCAGCGTGGCGGTGGCTGCAGCGGCGGGCGCGACCGTGCTGCACGAACCGGTCCGCGGCATCGGGGCGGCAGCGAGCCACGGGTACGACGCCGCTACCTCGACCCTGATCGCACGGGTCGACTCGGACTCGGTGCTCCCGCCGGACTGGGTCGAATGCGCCGCACGTCGGTTCGACGACCCGCTCGTCACCGCGGTCACCGGACCGGGGCGGTTCCGCGGGCTGGGGCCGGTCGCTGCGGTGTTCTGGGACGTCGCCTACATGCGCGCGTACTTCCTGCTCATGACCGGGGCGCTGGCGCGTCCGCCGCTGTTCGGCTCGAACATGGTGATGCGGCGGACCGCCTGGCTGGCGGTCCGTCACCGCGTCCACCGGTTCGACCCGCAGGTGCACGACGACGTGGACCTGTCGATCCAGTTCGACCCCGCCTGGCGCACGGTCTTCGACCCGTCGCTGGTCGCGTCGGTGTCGGGCACGCCGGTCCGTGACGCGGTGGGGCTGGTGGTCCGCACCCGGAAGGCGGGCAGGACGATGTGGACGTCGGGGATGCGCGCGTTCGCTCCCGGTCGGATCATGCGCCGCGTGCTCGCCGGGACGCGGGCCGTCCCCGTGGTGCGCCGACCGTGACCGCGGACGTTCCGGTGGTCGGGCACGTCGCGCCGCCCGGTCTGCACTGCATGACGTTCAACGTGCGCCGTCCGGTCCCGCATCTGCGGTCCGGGCATCCGGACTCGTGGGTCCGGCGGGCGCCGGCCGCCGCCACGCTGGTCCGTTCCGAGACGCCGCACCTCCTGGCCGTCCAGGAGGCAGTGCCCACCCAGGTGCAGCACCTCGGCGCCGCCCTCGGGTCGCGCTGGCACCCCGTGGTCACCGGGCGCGGACCGGGCGGTGGTGGCGAGGGCGTCGGCTTCTTCGTGGACACCGAGCGGTTGCGGGTGGTGTCGGAGCGGACGATCGCACTCGGACCGGACCCGTCGCGGGTCGGGGCCAGGGCGTGGGGTGCCCCGTTCCCGCGGATCGCGGTCGTCTGCGAGTTCGACGACCTGGCCACGGGTGTGCGCTTCGCCGGTGTCGCGACACACGTCGACCCGTTCTCCCGGCCGGCGCAGACCCGGTCCGCGGAGCTGATCGGGCGGGTCGTCCGCGAGACGGGGCTGCCGGCCGTGGTGCTGGCGGACTGGAACGCCGGCGAGCGTTCGGCGTCGGCCGGGGTGCTCGCGGCGGCCGGGTTCGACGACACGTGGGTGCTGGCGGACCCCGCCGGACGGCAGGTGTCCGTCGGCACGTACGCCCGGTACCGCGCGCCCTGTGCTGGTCGTCCCCGGATCGACCGGGTCCTGGTCCGGGCGACCCCGTCGGTCGGTGTCGCCGTGGATCGTGTGGCGATCTCCGCTCGGCGTCCGGCCGGGATCTGGCCGTCCGACCACCTGCCCGTGCACGCCGTCCTGCGATGGGAGCCCCGATGAGCCGTCCGCTCGTGCAGTCCGCCGCGTCCACCTTCCTCCGCCGCCCCCGTGGGTGGGAGTTCGTCGCGGACGGCCTCCGCGTGCTCGCGCTCGTCAGCGTCCCCGTGGCGGCGATCGGCTGGGGTGCGATCTCCTTCGCCGTGATGGGGCTGTCCCTGCTCGGGGTCGTGCTCCCGCGGATCCTCGGGTTCCGGCCGGGGTTCGACATCGCGCTCTGCGTGCTGTCGGTGGTCGCCGGGTGGAGCAGTGTCCTCGACTGGTACACGACGGTGTTCGGGTGGGACAAGATCGTGCACCTGCTGCTCATCGGTGCGCTGAGCGCCCTGGTGGCGATCGTCGCCGCGGACCTCGGGGTGCTGCCGGCCGCCAGGTCGATGCACCTCGCGACCGCCGTCGTCGTCTGCGGGACGATCGGTCTCGCGATCGGCGGGCTGTGGGAGATGTTCGAGTGGGCGGGGCACACCTACCTCGACGCGACGATCTTCGTCGGCTACGACGACACGATCGGCGACCTCGCTGCGGACACCCTGGGCGCGGTGGCCTCGGGCTTCGTGCTGCGCTGGTGTGCCGGCGACCGGCGGGTGGTCGTCTCCCGCGGCTGAGCACGACCGCGGTCAGGGGCGGTACTCGTCCCGACGGCCGTGTGCCCGCGTCGTGGTCGGTGGGACGCGCGGACCGGTCGCGCCGCCCGACCCGAGGGAGTCCATGACACCGGCCAGCACCTGCAGCACCGCGACGACGGTGGATCCGAGCCACCGGAGGACGCGCCACGCGGCGCGCATCAGGCGGCGCTCCGTGCGATGTCGTCGTGGCGTGCGGTGTCGTGCCGTCGCTCGGTGTCGTGCTGCCGCGCGATGTCGGTGCGGAGCGCCGGGCAGTGCTCCGGGGTCGGGTGCTCGCTGATGTGGATGACCTCGTCGAGGCGGTCGCGTGCGGCCTCGAGCTCCGCGATCTGCGCCGTGATCCGGTCCCGCTCGTGGACGAGCAGCGCCGCGCTCTCGGCGGTGGCGACCCCGGCGTCGACGCACGGCATGAGCTGCGCGATGGTCCGGCTGGCGAGCCCCGCGGCGTAGAGCTGCTGGACGAGCCGGACACGGTCGACCGCCTCGGCGTCGTACGTCCGCTGGCCGGACGCCGTCCGGGTCGCCGCCAGCAGCCCCTGCTCCTCGTAGTACCGGAGCGACCGGACGCTGACGCCGGCCTTCGCTGCGAGGTCCCCGATGCGCATGTGTCCTCCGCGACTTGCACCTGACATGGATGTGAGGTCTTAGCGTACCTCCGTCGGTCCGGGAGGTGCCCGGTCGACGGAAGGAAACCATGGACATCGCCGGATCGGTCGCACTCGTCACCGGGTCGAACCGCGGCATCGGTCGCCGCTTCGTCACGCAGCTCCTGGAGCGTGGTGCAGCCAAGGTCTACGCGACCGCGCGCCGCCCCGAGCTCGTCGACATCGAGGGCGTCGAGGTGCTCCCGCTCGACATCACCGACCAGGCGTCCGTCACCGCCGCGGCCGAGCGCGCCGGGGACGTCACCCTGCTGATCAACAACGCCGGGATCGCGACGCAGTCCTCGCTGCTGACCGACGACCTCGAGAACGTGCGGCGCGAGATGGACACGCACTTCTGGGGGAACCTGTCGATGGTCCGGGCGTTCGCACCCGTCATCGAGCGGAACGGCGGCGGCACGATCGTCAACGTCCTGTCGGCCCTGTCGTGGTTCGCGTACCCCGGCAGCGGTGGGTACGCGGCCGCCAAGGCAGCGGAGTGGAACATGACCAACGCCGTGCGGCTCGAACTCGTGCCGCGGGGCGTCACGGTGCAGGGACTCCACCTCGGCGCCGCCGACACCGACATCATGGCCGGGTACGAGGGTCAGATGATCGACCCGATGGAGGTCGCGATCGCGTCCCTGGACGGCGTCCAGCGGGACGCGGCCGAGGTCGTCGTCGACGAGTGGAGCGCGCTGGTGAAGGCGTCGCTGGCGGCCGATCCGGCCGCGTTCTACGCGCAGTTCGGGATCTGACCGCCGGACGGGAGGCTCGTGGCGGGCCCGCCACGAGCCTCCCGTCCGCCTGTCGGTCGCGACCGAATCGCGCTGCTGGACTAGGTTCCAGGACATGCGCTCCCCGATCCCGTCGGTCGTCCGGCGGATCGACGGTGCCTTCGCGTGGCTCGCCATCGTCGCGGCGGCTCTGCTGGCGGTCGTCCTCGCGACCCAGGCCTTCGCCCGCGGGTGGAGCCAGAGCTGGTTCGTCGTGCTCGTCTACCTGGTCATCGCGTACCTGGTGCTCCCCCGGCTGCACACGGCGCTCGCCGCGGTGTACCTGCCCGACTACTTCATCGGCAGGACCCGGACCCGCGAGGGCATCCTCGGCGACCCGGTGAACATCGCGCTGATGGGGTCGGAGGAGCAGATCCACACGGTGATGCGGGACGCCGGGTGGGTGCTGGCGGACGACCTCGGCTTCCGGGCGAACCTGCGCATCGTCGTCGCGACGCTGACCAGGCGGAGCTACCCGAACGCCCCGGTGTCGAACCTGTACCTCTTCGGCGGACGGCAGGCGTTCTGCTACCAGCAGGAGGTCGGCAACAGCCCTGGTAAGCGGCACCACGTGCGGTTCTGGCGGACGCCGGACGACTGGCTGCTGCCCGGTGGGCGCCGGGTGGAGTGGCTCGCGGCGGCGACGTTCGACAGCGGGGTCGGTTTCAGCGTGTTCACGTGGCAGGTCACGCACCGTGTCGCGCAGGACATCGACGCCGAACGCGACCACGTCGTCGGGTCGCTCGGTCCTGCTGCGCGGGTCGACGTCATCGAGGCGTTCTCCGCCGGCTACCACTCGAGGAACGGTGGCGGGGACGCGATCCAGACCGACGGGGACCTGCCCGTCGCGGATCTCGGGTCCGTCGTCGCCGACGAACCGGCACGCCAGGAGACCTCGCGTCGGGTCGGCCGTGTCCGTCCGGGCGAGGTCGTCGCGGGCGTGCTGCTCATGGCGATCCGGCCCCTCGCGGCCGCCGCGCTCGTGCTCGCTGTCGTCACCGGGGTCGACATCGCGGGGTTGCTGGGGCCGACGGCGGACACAGCCTCGCTCGCGACACCCGGGGTCCGCGTCGTGCTCGCCGTGGTCTTCGGCATCGTGTCGCTGTTCTGGTGGGTGCTGACCCTCCGTGTCTGGCTCGGTCGACCGTTCGCCCGGTTCACGGCGATGACACTGTCGACGATCGGGATCGTCACGGTCGCCACCGCCTGGATCGGCGGGACCGAATCGCTGACGATGCAGAGCGGGCTTGCGGGGTTCGCGCTCGACATCGCGATCCTGTTCGCGCTGTCCGGGGCGGAGTCCCGCCAGTGGACGCTCGGCCGCAAGCGTCGCCGTCGCCGGTCCCCAGGGGGCGTCGTCAGCCCGCGCGCGTAGCGTCGGACGGACACGAGAAGGCGAGAGACGATGGCGAAGAACACCAAGCACACCGGCACGCGAGCACTGCTGCTCGGCATCCTGAGCGGCGGTCGGAGCGCGACGCCCCTGGCCCTGCTGGCGCTGAACCGGGACCGCAAGGAGCTCACCGGTGCGTGGCAGGACTGGCCGATGTTCCGCACGCAGCTCGGTCGCGGGCTGCTCGTCGCCGGTGCCGTCGGGGAGCTCGTCGGGGACAAGCTGCCGAAGACCCCGAGTCGCATCGCGGTAGCCGGGCTCATCGGGCGCGCCGGATCTGGTGCCCTCGTCGGCGCGGCGATCGCCACGACCGGCAAGCGTGACCGCCGCGTCGAGGGAGCGGTCCTCGGCGCGGTCGGTGCGCTCATCGGCAGCTTCGCCGGCTACTTCCTGCGCAAGGCGATCGGGACCACGACGGGCCTCCGGGACCCGCTCGTCGCCCTCGGCGAAGACGCCGCGGTGATCGCGGGCTCGTCCAAGGTGATCACCGCGCGCTGATCGTCAGTCCGCTGATCGTCAGTCCTCAGGGATGACACGCTCGAAGCGCGACGTGTCCGTCCCGTCGGGGTCTGGGCCGTTGCGCTTCCCGGTGTCGAGGGCGTCGAGGGACGCGAGCTCCTCGTCGGACAGCGCGAAGTCGAAGACGTCGAAGTTCTCCGCGATCCGTCCGGGGTTCGTCGACTTCGGGATCGCGTTCCGCCCCTGCTGCAGGTGCCAGCGGAGCATGACCTGCGCAGCGGTCTTGCCGTGCGCCTCGCCGATCGCGCGGATCGTCGGGTCGTCGAGCACGCTGACCCGCTCGTCACCGAAGCCCGGGTAGAAGGTGATGCCGCCGATCGGGGACCACGCCTGGTCGAGGATCCCGTGCTCGGCGTCGGCCCGCTGCACGTCCGGTTGCGTGAAGTACGGGTGCAGCTCGATCTGGTTGAGCGCCGGGATGACGTCCGTCTGGTCGAGGAGCGAGCGGAGGTGGTGCGGCATGAAGTTGCTCACCCCGATTGCCCGGACCCGGCCGTCGGCGTACAGCTGCTCGAGCGCCTGGTACGCGGCGACGGTCTTGGCGAAGCGGTCCGGTGCGGGCTGGTGCAGGATCAGCACGTCGACCGTGTCGAAGCCGAGCTTGCGCGTCGCCTTGTCGAACGCGTGCAGGGTCTCGTCGTACCCGTAGTCGGAGACCCAGATCTTGGTCTCGACCACGATGTCGTCGCGGTCGACGCCCGAGGCGCGGATGCCCTCGCCGACCTGTCGTTCATTGCCGTACGCGGCGGCGGTGTCGATGTGGCGGTAGCCGACCTCGAGCGCGGTCCGCACCGCGTCGACCGTGTCCTCAGGGGAGCTCTGGAAGACGCCGAAGCCGATCGGGGGGAGCTGGACGCCGTTGTTGAGGGTGATGTTGTCCATGCGGGCAACGGTAGGCCGGTGCTCGACGGGGCGACGGGTCCTGTCGGTACCTGCTCCCGCGGTGCTCGGATCGTCCGCCGTGGTCACCAGCGCTCGTGCACCGTCGCGCGGAACCACCGGTCGTACAGCTCGTGCACGGTCGCGTCGAGTCCCGGGACAGGGTCGAGCGAGCCGGCGGCGGCGTTGGAGCGGGCCTGCTCGGCGTTCCGTGCGCCGGGGATCGCGGCCGTGACGCCGTCCTGCGCGACGATCCAGGCCAGCGCCGCCTGCGGGACGGAGACGCCGTCGGGCAGTGCGGCGGCGAACTCCTGCGCCGCCCGGACACCGTCCTCGAACGGCACGCCGCTGAAGGTCTCGCCCTGGTCGAACGCCTCGCCGTGGCGGTTGTAGGTGCGGTGGTCCTCCGGGGCGAACTCGGTGTCGGTGGTGTACTTGCCGGAGAGCAACCCCGATGCCAACGGGACGCGCGCGAGCACGGCGACCCCTGCCTCCCGTGCGGCCGGCAGGACCGCGTCCAGCGGCTTCAAGCGGAACGCGTTGAGGATGATCTGGACGCTCGCGACACCGGGCCGCTCGATCGCGGTGAGCGCCTGGTCGGCAGTCTCGACGCTGACGCCGTACGCGGCGATCGACTGATCGGCGACGAGCGCGTCGAGCGCGTCGTAGACGGCGTCGTCGTCGAACACAGGGGACGGCGGGCAGTGCAGCTGGACCAGGTCCAGCGTGTCCTGCTGCAGGTTCGTGCGTGAGCGGTCGACCCATTCGCGGAAGTTCGCCGCGCTGTAGTTCGACGGGACCTGGTCCGCACGGCGGCCCATCTTCGTCGTGACCGTGACGCCGGAGTCGGCGTTGGCACGGAGCCATCGCCCGATGAGCTCCTCGCTGCGACCGTCGCCGTAGACGTCGGCGGTGTCGAAGAGCGTCACGCCGGACTCGAACGAGGCGTCCATGACCGCGAAGGCATCGGCGTCCTCCACCGGACCCCAGTCGCCGCCGAACTGCCAGGTGCCGAGGCCGATCACGGAGGTCTCACGGCCGGTGCTGGCCAGGGTGCGTCGCTGCATGGTCACGACGGTAGTCCCGCTGGGCCGTGTCCTGGTGGAGCCTCCTTCACCGCGCGTTCCGCTCCTACCGTGGAGGCATGCACGACGACACCAGCACGATCGAGACGACGACCCCCGCGGCCGGACGGCCCTCGTTGCGCGAACGCGTCGCGATGTGGTGGACGGTGAACGCCGAGATCACGGAGCTCACGCGGGACCGCGAGCGCGAAGCCCGGGTGCGCGACGAGATGGCGGTGCGCCTGGCTCCGGGGCCGTGGGCGATCGCCGACCTGTTCCGGCGCCGCTGAGCACGCGGCCTTCAGCGCTGCGCCGGTCGCGCGGCGCCGCTGAACAGGCCGGCGGTGCCGAGCCGGACTCGAGCCCTGGCTCGGTCCTGGTCGTCGCCGAACCGGTCCACTCCCCACGAGAGCGTCGTCAGCAGCTCGAAGACGTCCTCGGCGCTCGCCGCGTCGGTCGCCGATCCATCCGACCGGGCCCGCTCGAGGAACTCCCCCGTCCGCTCGGTCAGGCCGGCGCAGACGCTGCTGACGGGCGAGTCGTCGTCGCCGATGGCACCCGCGATGCAGGTCGGCAGGTTCTGCCAGATCCGGAGCTGCCAGGTCACGCGGAACATCCACTCGGCGAGGGCGTCGTCGGCGGGCAGCTCCTCGAGGTCTCGGGAGTCGCGGAGTGCTGCGTGGAAGCTCTCCGCCATCACGGCCGCGAGGAGGTCTTCCCGTGTCGGGAAGTTGCGGTACAGGGTCGCGTTCCCGACGCCGGCCGCGGTCGCGATGCCGTCGATCGGCGCGAGGGTGCCGCCCTGTTCGAACACCTGTCGAGCCGCGGTGATGATCGCGTCACGGTTGCGTCGTGCGTCGGCGCGCATGGGCTTCGTGGTCGTCCGGTCCATGGCGTCTCCGATCTGCTCTGTCTCGGTCGACAGAAGTGGGGCTCGGTTGACAGAAGTGGGGGGACTCCCCACATACTGATCCGGGGACAATCCCCGTTTCATCTCTCAACCTACAGGAGTGACCATGACTGAGCGACTCGACGACCGGATCGTGCTCGTGACCGGAGCGAACGGCGGGCTCGGCGAGGAGTTCGTGCGCCAGGCCCTCGAACGCGGCGCCGCCAAGGTGTACGCGACCGCCCGCTCCCCGCGGCAGTGGGACGACGACCGGATCGTGCCGCTGACCCTCGACCTGACCGACGCGGGGTCGATCGCGTCGGCAGCGGCGGCCGCTCCCGACGTCGACCTGCTCGTGAACAACGCCGCCATCGCCCCCAGCTCCGACGGTTCGATCGCGAGCGCGGACGACGACGTGCTCCGGTCCGTCTTCGAGACGAACGTGTTCGGGACGATCAAGGTCTCCGGCGCGTTCGCCCCCGTGCTCGCCCGGAACGGCGGCGGCGCCGTGCTGAACGTGCTGTCCCTCGCCGCATGGACGCCGATCCCGACGGTGTACGCCGCGTCCAAGGCGGCCGCATGGTCCGCGACGAACGGGCTGCGGACCGAGTTGGCGGCGCAGGGCACGACCGTGACCGGGGTCCTCGTCGGCATGATCGACACCGCGATGGGGGCACGGTTCGACGTGCCGAAGGTGAGCCCGGCGAGCGTCGTCGCGCAGGCGTACGACGGCGCGGTCGCCGGCGCGTTCGAGGTCCTCGCCGACGACGACACCCGGATGGTCAAGGGACTGCTGAGCCGCCCCGCCGAGGACCTCGGCGAGGCGACCGCGCAGGCGATGGCGGCGATCGCGGGCTGAGCGGCCCGCGCGTCCCGTTCGCGCGTCAGTTGCCGAGCGCGGAGAGCTCCTCGAACTCGTCGTCGGTCAGCTCGATCGTCGCGCCCGCGAGGTTGTCCTCGAGGTGCGCGACGCTCGAGGTGCCGGGGATCGGCAGCACGACCGGCGATCGCTTGAGCAGCCAGGCGAGGGCGATCTGCGCCGGGGTGGCGTCCTTGCGCTTCGCGAGGTCGGTCAGCGGGGAGTCGTCGCCGGTCAGGCCGCCGGTGGCGAGCGGGAACCACGGGATGAAACCGATGCCCTGCTCGGTCGACCAGTCGAGGAGCTCCTCGGCGTCGCGCTTCTGCAGGTTGTAGAGGTTCTGCACGGAGACGATCGTGGCAATCTCCTGCGCGGCCTTCACGTCGTCCACCTGGACCTCGGACAGGCCGATGTGCCGGATCTTGCCCTCGTCCTGGAGCTTCTTGAGCTCACCGACCTGGTCCTCCAGCGGGACCTTCGGGTCGATGCGGTGCAGCTGGAACAGGTCGATGCGCTCGAGCCCTAGGCGGCGCAGGCTCATCTCGGCCTCCTGCCGCAGGTACTCCGGTCGGCCGACGGGCGGCCACTCGTTCGGGCCCGTGCGGGTGAGGCCGGCCTTCGTCGCGATCACGATGTCGTCGCCGTAGGGGTGGAGCGCTTCGTGGAGCAGCTCTTCGGCGACGTAGGGGCCGTAGCTGTCGGCGGTGTCGAAGAAGTTCACGCCGAGCTCGACGGCGCGCTTCAGGACGCGGACGGCTTCGTCGTGGTCCTTCGGGGGTCCCCAGACCCCGGGGCCGGTGAGCTGCATGGTGCCGTACCCGAGGCGGTTCACCTCGAGATCGCCGCCGATGCGGAACGTACCGGAGGCGTCGGCGGGACGGGTGGTGGTGTCAGGACCTGTCGTCATGTGTCCGGTCTACCCCGTCCGGCCGCTCCGTCCTCAGCGGACCTGTCCCCCTGCCGGGCGCGGGTACGGGGTCTCGCCGCGCTCCAGCATCCCGACGAGCTTCGTCAGCCGGTTCGTCCGCGCGGTCGCGCTCGGGGCGGTCGTGATCCGGTGCAGCACCGCGTACCGGTTCGTGGCGTCGAGGTCGGCGAACAGTGCGGCTGCGGCCGGAGCGGCGTCGAGCGCTGCCTGCAGGTCGTCGGGCACCGTGATCGAGGCGGCTCCGGCGTAGGCGCGGTCCCAGCGCCCGTCCTCCTTCGCGCGGTCGATCTCCGCCTGACCCCGGTCCCGCATCCGCCCGTCGGCGATGAGCGTCGCGACGAGCCCGATGTTGCGCTCGGACCACAGCGAGGCCTTCCGACGCGGCGTGAACCGCTGCAGGAACGTCGCGGCGTCGAGGCTGCGCTTCTGACCGTCGATCCACCCGGAGCAGAGTGCCTCGTCGAGCGCCTGGGCGTAGGTCACGGACGTCGGCTCCGTCGTGCCCTTCTTCGCGAGCACGAGCCAGACCCCGTCGGAGGAGTCCTCGTTCGCGTCGAGCCACGCGCGCCAGGCTGCGGCGTTCACGACGACGAACGGCTCGATCTCCATGCGGCACATCGTAGGACGCGTCGATCGGATGGTCCGGACGTGAGTGATGCGCGCGACTACCTTCTGATCCGAGCGACTATCCGGTCGCCACGGCCGAGGTCGGCCACGAAAGGGAACACATCATGAGCAGCTCTTCCGCCTCGGGTCGGCCGACCACGGTCACCATCTCGTTCGTCCTCTGGCTGGTGACGGTCCTGATCGGGATCATTGGCGGCATCGTGGGCTTCGCTTCCTCCGGTTCGCAGGTGCAGGGAGCCGCCGGCGGCACCGCCCTCGTGATCGGTGCGGTCATCGCGATCGTCATCGCCCTGGTCGAGCTCTTCATCGTGTTCCGCATGCGCGACGGCCGGAACTGGGCCCGCATCGTGCTGCTGGTCCTGGCGATCCTGCAGGTCCTCGGCGTCGTGAGCGCGTTCAGCATCGTCGGCACGATCGGCCTCATCGCCGTGATCATCGCGACGATCCTGATGTTCCTCCCGGCCTCGAACGCCTACTTCCGCCGCTGACGCGGGCTGGCGCCGCGCCCGGCGCGCTTCGCATCCGCACAACCAAGAGCAGCTCGAACCATGCAAGTCGGCGGTTCGAGCTGCTTTTGGTTGTGCAGGCGCAAACGGCACCGCCCGACGCGCGCCGCCGCCGCCCCCGCGTCACACCCAGTTCGGCTGGGCGAAGCGGCCATCGGGGTCCGCCTGCTCGGCGATCCGGTGCAGCCGCGAGGTGTTCACGTCGAAGTACGCCGCCGGGTCCGTGATCGCCGCGTCGCAGTAGTTCGCGTACGCCCCGTCGCCCCACGCCGGCGTCATCGCCTTCCGGAACCCGCGCACGTACTGGTCGAACGGCGCCGGGTCGGCACCGTTCCGGAACACCGCGGTGTACTGCACCGTGCAGAGCGCCGACCGCCACGGGAACGCACTGTCCGTCCGCCCGACATCGGCCACGACCCCGCCGAGTGCGTCGAGCGCGACCCCGCCCTCGAGCACGCCGGACACCTCCCCCGCACCCGCGGCCTGCTGCACGAGCACGTCGATCTGGGCGTCCGTCAACGCGGCGGTCCCGATCGACGAGGTCGCCGCCTGCGACACCCGCTGCGCCTTCCCGCCGAGCTGCGCCATGGCCTGTCCGTACGTCAGCTCGGTCGCCGTGTGTGTGGTCGGCGTCACCCCGGTCGCCTGGATGAAACCGTCGACGCTGGTGTCAGCACCTGACTTCTCGCCTGTCCAGGTACCGGTGACCGTCACGGTCGGTGCGCTGTGCCGGGATCCGGCGAGCAGCTTCAGCGTCGACCAGAGCTTCGGGTCCGCCTTCGGCGCCCAGTCCTGCCAGGCGCGCACGACGTCCCGAGCGGCCGACCAGGGGAACACGATGCTGAAGAGCAGGACGGGAGGCGCGGCTTGCGTCCGGAACGTCATCGACGTCACGACGCCGACGGTTCCACCGCCCCCACCGCGGCAGGCCCAGAACAGGTCCGGTTCGCGCGTGGCCGAGACCTCGTGCACGGCTCCGTCGGCGGTGACGACCGTGGCTCCGGTGAGCTGGTCGCACGTCAGCCCGAACGACCGGACGAGGACGCCGACACCGCCGCCGAGCGTCAGCCCGCCGATGCCCACCGTCGGGCAGGATCCCGCGCCGATCGCCCGGCCGGCTTTCGCCAGCGCCGCATAGACGTCGCCGAGCTGTGCGCCGGGGCCGATCGTCACGGAGTCGCCGGAGACGTCGATCCCGTCCAGCGCCTGCGTGCTGATCACCAGCGACCGCGGGACGTCGGTCCCGGACGCACCGCCGGCCGACCACCCCGTGTACGAGTGGCCGCCGGCCCGGAGCGCCACCGGGGTGTGCGTGTTCCTGGCGAACGCGAGCCCGGCGACGACGTCGTCGCTGTTCGCCACGCGGAGGATGCCCTGCGGGTCGGCGTCGTCGTACCGGGGGTTCTCGAGCACGCGCGCGCCGTCCCACCCCGTCGAGCCGGAGCGCAGCAGCGTGCCGGAGACCGCGGCGGCCAGCGCGTCCCACGAATCCGGGCCCTGAGGTGACGACGGTGTCGGGGTGGGACTCGGTGTCCGCGTGCGGGTCGGCGACGGCGACGGCCCGGTGCACGCGGCCAGGACCCCCGCGAGCCCGAGCCCGACTCCCCCGGCGATGAGCCCCCTGCGTGTGGTCGTGCTGCGTGTGGTCGTGCTGCGTCCCTCGGTCACCCACCCTTTCTACGCGCTCCCCGCCCGCGCTCCCCTTCCTCGATCGCGCGGCGGTGGCGCCGGTGAGCGCGTGGGCACGTGGGCGAGCGTCACGCCGCGTCGCTGCTGATCCGGACGGCACCGGCCCACTCGTGCACCCACTCGGGCAGCGAGAGGTCGGACGGCGCCCCACCCACGGCGTCGAGGAGCTCCGACGGGGACACCGTCCCACCCGTCTTCCGGAGGAACCGCCCCTGCACGACGGCGCGCGCGATGACCTCCCCCCGCCGGACGAACGTCTGCTCGAGGTACACCGACCGCTCGTCCACGCCGAGCACCCGCGTCACCAGTTCGAACCGCTGCCCGAGCGTCAGCGACCGCTTGTACGTGATCGTCTGCGCCGCGACGACCGGGTACCACCCGCGGTCGGTCAACGAACCCCAGAACCCCGACCGGATCATCAGGTCGAGCCGCCCGAGGTCGAGCATCGACAGGTACTTGCCGTTGTTCACGTGCCGCAGCGGATCGAGGTCGGTGAGGGTCACCCGGAACGGTGTCCGCGCTTCGTCCCAGAGCGACAGTCGCGGACCGGTGCGGGTCCGCAGGCGCAGGAGCAGCAGTCGGAAGTACAGGTTCACGCATCCGATCAGAGCAGACGGGCGCCGACCGGACCCGGACGTTGGAGGAACCGGACGAACCAGGGCCCGCCCGTGACCGGTACGACCGGTGCCTCCCTCCAACCGAGCCGCGCGGAGTAGACCGGGAGCATGCAGACACGGAAGCTCGGAGAACTCGAGGTCGGCGCGATCGGCCTCGGCACCATGGGGATGAGCGCCTTCTACTCGGGCGCCGGCACGGACGACGACGAGTCGATCCGCACCATCCACCGCGCACTCGACCTGGGCGTCACGCTCATCGACACCGCCGAGATGTACGGCCCGTACATCAACGAGGAGCTCGTCGCCCGCGCGATCGCGGACCGCCGCGACGACGTCGTCCTCGCCACGAAGTTCGGCATCATCACGCACACGCCCGGCGAGATCACGCCGAGCACCGAACGGGCGATCAGCTCGGACCCCGAGTCGGTGCGCATCGCCCTGGAGGGATCGCTCCAGCGCCTCGGCACCGACCACATCGACCTCTGGTACCAGCACCGCGTCGACCCGAACGTGCCGATCGAGGACGTCGTCGGCCAGCTCGCCGGCTTCGTGCAGGAGGGCAAGATCCGCCACATCGGCCTGTCGGAGGCCGGCGCCGAGACGATCAGGAAGGCGCACGCCGTCCACCCGATCACGGCGCTGCAGAGCGAGTACTCCCTGTGGACGCGCGACCCCGAGGACGGCGTGCTCGACACCCTCCGCGAGCTCGGCATCGGCCTGGTGCCGTACTCCCCGCTCGGCCGCGGGTTCCTGACGGGCGCGATCACGAAGCCGTCCGACCTCGACGCCGACGACTTCCGCCGCGTGAACCCGCGCTTCCAAGAGGAAGCGTTCGCCACGAACATGCGCATCGTCGATGAGGTGAAGAGCGTCGCCACCGAGGCCGGCGCGACTCCCGCGCAGGTCGCCCTCGCGTGGCTCCTGGCCCAGGGCGACGACATCGTCCCGATCCCCGGCACGAAGCGGGTCTCCCGGCTCGAGGAGAACGTCGGCGCAGCCGACCTCACCCTCACCGCCGACCAGGTGGCGCGCCTGTCGGCGCTGCCCGCCCCGACCGGCGACCGCTACCCCGACATGTCGGGCATCGGCCGGTAACCCGGCCGTGTCCAGGACTGGAGGCTCGGTGCCGGCTGGCACCGAGCCTCCCGTCCGTTCCGGGGTGCGTTTCGGGCGGTGGGGCGCGTGACCCACGCGACCCACCGCCGTCATCTCGGCGAAACAGGGGCTGCATAGCGTCCGGAGGACAGGGAATCCGCCGACCGCGAGGGGCAGTCATGACGACCACGAAGACCAGGGGCGAGGACGGCGTCGACGCCGTTCCGCCGCTCGCACGACTGCTGCCGCTCGGGCTGCAGCACGTCCTCGCGATGTACGCCGGAGCGATCGCCGTCCCGCTCATCGTCGGCGGGGCGCTCGGGTTCTCGAGCGCCGATCTCGCGTTCCTGATCAGCGCCGACCTGTTCGTCGCCGGGCTCGCCACGATCGTGCAGTCCGTCGGCTTCTGGCGGTTCGGCGTCCGGCTGCCGCTCGTGCAGGGCGTGACGTTCGCCGCGGTCGGACCGATGATCGCGATCGGGTCGCAGCACGGGATCACCGCCGTCTACGGGGCGACGATCGCGTGCGGCGTGTTCATGGTGGTGGTCGCGCCCTGGTTCGCCCAGTTGGTCCGGTTGTTCCCGCCGATCGTCACCGGGACCGTCATCCTCATCATCGGGCTGTCGCTCATGAGCGTCGCTGCCGGGTGGGTCACCGACGGCGGGAAGGACGGCGCAGCGAAGCCGCTCGACGTCGCGTTCGCCGCCGGGGTGCTGCTGGCGATCGTCCTCGTGGAGCGGTTCGCGCCCCGGGGACTCGCACGGGTCTCGGTGCTCTTCGGGCTGTTTGTCGGCACCGTGGCAGCACTGTTCGTGCCGGGCATGGTGGACGGATCGGGCATCGGGTCCGCGTCGTGGTTCGCGCTCGTCACGCCGTTCCACTTCGGGTTGCCGACGTTCGACCCGGCTTCCATCGTGTCGATGCTCGTCGTCGGACTCGTGATCATGACCGAGACCACCGGGGACATGATCGCCGTCGGTGAGGTCACCGGGCGTCCCGTGTCGAAGCGCACCCTGGCCGACGGACTCCGGGCGGACGGGCTCGGCACGGTCGTCGGCGGGGTGTTCAACACGTTCCCGTACACGGCCTTCGCGCAGAACGTCGGCCTCGTGGCGTTGACCGGGGTGCGCTCGCGCTACGTCGCCACGGCTGCCGGCGGGATCCTCGTCGTACTCGGGCTGGTGCCGAAGGTCGCCGCGGTGGTCGAGGCGATCCCGCACGCGGTCCTCGGTGGTGCCGGGGTGGCGCTGTTCGGGATGGTCGCGGCGAGCGGCATCAGGACGCTCTCGAAGGTGCGGTTCGACAACCGGAACGTGCTCGTGGTGGCGCTGCCCCTCGGCATCGGGCTGCTGCCGACGATCGCGCCCGCGATCTACGGCGAGTTCCCGACGTGGTTCACGCTGATCTTCGACTCGGGTATCTCGGCCGGGGCCGTCGCCGCGATCCTGCTGAACCTGCTGCTCGGGTCGCGCTCGGTGGCCGGCTCCCGCGCTCCGCGAGACGCCGCCGAACCCCCGAGACGCCCGGGGTTTCGGCGGCGTCTCGGGGTTTCGGCGGCGTCTCGGCGCGAAGGGGGCGTCCCCGTCAGATGAACGCGGGGAGGTGCTCCCACGCCGCGGGGGCGTCCTCGACACCGTCGCGCACGACCGTCCCCTCGATGAGTCCGTAGGGACGATCGGCAGCGATGAACACCTCGTTCTCGTTCGTCATGTCGAACGGCGACAGGTCCACGACGAAGTGGTGCTTGTTCGGCATCGCGAAGCGCACCTCGGCGAGTTCCGGTCGGAGCTCGATCGCCGCGCGGCCCATCTCGAACAGGGTCTGCTGCAGCGCGAGGGAGTGCACGGTCGCGAACTGCTCGAGCATGACCTCCACGACGGACGCGTACACCTCGTCGTAGTCGATCCCGGCCGACACCGCTTCCGGCAGGTAGCGCCAGCGCGCGGTGACCTCGGTCGCCATGATCCGGTCCGTGACCTCCGGCAGCGTCGTGAACCGCGTCCGCGGGAACCCGTGGAACTCCGAGCCGGTCGACTTCAGGACGACGAGGTCCTTCACCCCGCCGGTGACGTGCTGCTGCCCGTCCGACACCTGCACGGCCGCGAGCCTGGTGCCCGAACCGGTCCGCCGGAACGAGTGGTCGTGCGGCTGCCCGTCGACGGTGATGCGCTCCCACGGGTGGACCTCCGCCTGCCAGAGCCCGCCGGTCACCCAGTCGAACTCGGTGGTGAAGTGCGAGGCGAGCAGCGCGAGGAAGTCCTCCGGTGCGCCCACGCCGTACTCCTTGGCGAAGGCGAACACCGTGTTCTTCTGCGTGTCCGTCGCGATGATCGACGCGTTGTCGCCGGTCGTGAAGGACTCGTCGAAGGCGCCCGTGAGCTGCGACGTCACCGTCAGGTCGGCGAGCTCGTGCCGGTCACCGTGACGGGTGACCCGCACCAGACGGTTCTCGGCCTTGCCGTACTTGTTCGGTCCCAGGTGGACGGTCATGGGTCAACTCCCTCGGTAGGTGCTGTAGGCGAAGGGGCTCAGCAGCAGTGGTACGTGCAGGTGGTCGGTGCCCGCGACGGTGAACGCCACGGTCACGGACGGGTGGAACGTCGGGACGCCCGCGTCGGCGAACCAGGCGCCGGTCGCGAAGCGGAGTTCGTGGTCACCGCGAGCGAGCACGTCCGGTCCGAGGGCGGCACGGCCGTCGGCGTCCGTCGTCCCGGTCGCGACGACGTCCCCGGCTGGTCCGCGGAGCGTCAGCCCGACGCCGACGGCAGGCGTGCCGGTCGTCGCGTCGAGGACGTGCGTGGTCAGGTGCGCGACGCCGAACGTCGCGCGGATGCGGTGCACGGCGATGTCGGCCAACGCCCGGGCGGCTTCGTCCGTCTCGCGGGACGGCTCGTTCGACAGCCGTCGGGTCAGCTCCGCGAGCAGCTCCGAGGGGGTCCGTCCGGCAGCGCGCACCAGGAACACGCGGCCGAACCGTTCCTCGTAGGCCGTGTTGCCGGAGGCGATCCGTGCGGCGACGTCGTCGTCGGCGGTGCGCATCGAGGACTGCTCCCGCGCCGAGGACGCGTCGGTCGCCCGCTCCCCGATGCGCGGGTGGTGCGCGAGTGCCGCGTCGA
This sequence comes from Curtobacterium sp. 9128, assembly GCF_900086645.1. Lineage (NCBI taxonomy): Bacteria > Bacillati > Actinomycetota > Actinomycetes > Micrococcales > Microbacteriaceae > Curtobacterium > Curtobacterium sp. 9128. The sequence goes on along the minus strand of NZ_LT576451.1, from coordinate 445,046 downwards.
GCTCGGGCCCGCCCCAGTCCGCAGCGTCGGCGCGCGCACGGTCGATCAGTGCGGCGACGGAGCCGAACGGCCGTGCTGCGACGAGGGCGTCCACCCAATCGGGCACATCGGCCCACCCGCGGACGGTCGTGGCTGCGTCGAGGGCGGTCGCGTCGTTGAAATCGCCGAGGTCCATGCGGCAACGCTATGGAACGCGTGTTTCACGGGCATTTCCGTCCGGTGTCCCCTTGGTCGGCCGGCCACAGACCTGAAACGCGGCCGACGACGGACGGGAGGCTCGTGGCGGCCTGGCACCGTGCCTCCCGTCCGCCCTGTGGTCGTCTCAGACGCTGTGGCCGTCCCAGACGCTGTGGACGTCTCAGACGCTGTGGTCGCCTCAGACCTCGGCGGCGAAGGCCGCCGCGCGGAGCTGCAGGTCCTCGATCCGCTGGATCCGAGCAGCCTCGACGTCGTAGCCCTCGTAGGCGGGCGGCGGCAGCTTCCGGACGTTGCGGGAGCACTGGAACTCCTCGCACACCAGGGTGCCGACGGTGTTGCCGTTCCGACCGGCCTTGCCGGACCGCTTCGCGCTGTAGAACACGACGTCGTTCGGGAGCTTCACGTCCTGGCACCACGTGCACTGCGCCCGGGAGTTCGGCGAGGCGTCGGCCTGGCGGAACAGGATGCCGACGAGTTCGCCGTCGAGGGTCGGCACGACGACGTACGCACGCCGACCGATCTTCGGGTCGCGCCAGCCGAGGTAGTCGAGGTCGTCCCAGACGATGTCCTCGAAGTCGGTGGGCAGGGTGATGTCGCTCGTCTCCTTGCGGGAGGCGTTGACGAAGGACGCGCGGATGGTCGTCTCGCTGATGGGGAGCATGGTGAACCGTTTCGGTCGAGCCGCTCGGGGCGCGTGGATGCGCCGCACCGAGCGGGTGTTCTGGAGGAGGGTCGACGCCGTGTGCACGACGACGGTGGCCGCGTCCGACGGACACGACCGGGGGCGTCAGGCCCTGATGCCGGCGCTGTGGGCGCCGACGACCTCCTCGGAACGGTTGCTCATCCGACCAGTCTAGGAGCCGCTGTCAAGAGCACGAGCGAGCCGTCGTACGAGGGCTGGACGCGCAGGGCGCCGTGTCGGTCGTCCCACGCGCCGGTCTCGAGCGCGGTCCGGAGTGCGGCGACACTGCGGGCCGCGCTCATCTCGTCGACGAAGGACCACGCCGAGTTCGCCTTGCGGGCGCCTGGGTCGAGGAGCCGCTCGGGTCGGCCGTAGTACGCCTCGGAGAACCCGTCGACGCACGTGAAGGGGATCGGGATGCGGGTGGTGTCGACGTCGCCGCCGAGGGCGCTGGCGATGCGGTCGAGCGCGGGGTACCGACGGGCCTCGGTCGCCATCACGTCGGGGGCGTACTCGGCGAGCCAGTAGTCCTCGACGCGGTCGGGGTCGCACGTGAGCACGACGACCGGTCCCCTCGTCACACGGCGCACCTCGGCGAGACCGCGTTCCAGGTCGGTCCACTGGTGCACGGAGAACGTCGTCATCGCGGCGTCGAATGTGTCGTCCGCGAACGGTAGGTCCTCGGCGGTGGCGTCGATCGCCGTCGCGAGCTCCGGGGGGCGCTGCGCCCGCATGGACTCCGACGGCTCCACGGCCGTGACGTCGCGGTCCCTGGGCTCGTACGAACCGGCTCCTGCGCCGACGTTGAGGACGGTACGGGCATCGCCGAGGGCCTTCGCGATCGCCCGGGCGAACGTGGGCTCCGGGCGGCGGTACCTGCCGTACCCGGCGCCGATCGTGCCGTAGTCGGCGTCCCCCGCCGAGCCGTCCGCAGTCCTGGTCACGGGCTCAGCCTACGGCGGAGCGCGACGCGCCCGCGTCAGTCGATCGACTCGGACTCGGACTCGCGCAGGGCGGCGTACTGCTCCGCCCGCTCCGTCGCGGCCCAGGTGCCGAGGAGCGCCAGCGAACGCTCGGACGGCGAACCGGGCTCCGCGCTGTACGTGAACATCGTCAGGCCGGGGTCGGCGACGAGCTCGAGTGCCTCGTAGTCGAGTTCGAGCGCACCGACGACGGGGTGGTCGATCCGCTTCTTGCCGGTGCGGTGCATGCGGACGTCGTGCTCGGCCCACCACGTGCGGAACTCCTCGCTGCGGGTGGAGAGCTCCCCGACGAGTGTCACGAGCCCCGGTTCGCACGGGTTCGCCACCGCTGCCGCACGGAGGATCGCGACCGAGTCCCGCGCCGTCCGCGCCCAGTCCATGAAGAACATCCGGGCTGCCGGGTCGAGGAAGGTGAAGCGCGCGGAGTTCACCGGGCGACCGGGTCCGGCGAACATCGGCGCGTACAGGGCCCGGCCGAGCTCGTTCGCCGCGAGGACGTCCCCGCGCTCGTTCCGCACCCACGCCGGCGCACCCGTGATCGCGTCGAGGAGTCGCTGCACGCCCGGGCGGATCCGGGTCGGCATCGTCTTGTGCAGGGTCTTCACGCCGGAGTTGGCGAGCCGGGCGAGGTCCCACAGGTGCGTCCGCTCGTCCTCGTCGAGCTGCAGCGCCCGCGCGAGGCCGTCGAGCACGCTGTCCGAGACACCCTTGAGCGAGCCCCGTTCGAGCCGCGTGTAGTAGTCCACGCTGACCCCGGCCAGCATCGCGACCTCGTGCCGCCGCAGCCCGGGCACCCGACGGACCCCACCGCCGAACGAGGGCATGCCAGCCTGGTCCGGAGTGATCCGCGCCCGCCGTGAGGACAGGAAGTCGCGGATCTCGCTGCGCACGTCGATACCCATGGCGAGAAGGGTACGTGCTGCACCCGGGAGCGAGGCAGGTACCAGCGGAACCCGTCTCGGACCCCCGCTGCGCGCCAGCATGGGCGACATGACCGACACCACATGGTTCATCACCGGCTGCTCCACCGGACTCGGGCGGGCCTTCGCCGAGGCGGTACTCGCCGCCGGCGGGTCCGTCGTCGTCACCGCACGGGACGCCGCACGCGTGCAGGACATCGCCGACACCGCACCCGACCGCGCCCTCGCCCTGTCGCTCGACGTCACCGACCCGTCCGCCGTGACCGCAGCGGTCGCCGCTGCCGAGGAGCGGTTCGGCCGGGTCGACGTGCTCGTGAACAACGCCGGGTACGGGTACCGCGCCGCCGTCGAGGAGGGCGAGCCGGAGGCCGTCCAGCGCCTGTTCGACACACACGTCTTCGGGCCGACCCGGCTCGTCCAGGCCGTGCTGCCCGGCATGCGGGCGCGCGGGACCGGCACGATCGTGAACATCTCGTCGATCGGCGCGCGGATCTCCCCCGCGGGCTCCGGCTTCTACTCCGCGGTCAAGGCCGCGACCGAGGCCCTGTCCGCGTCGCTCCGGAAAGAGGTCCAGCCGCTCGGCATCGACGTGATGGTCGTGGAGCCGGGAGCGTTCCGGACCGACTTCGCCGGGCGGTCCCTGACGCAGTCCGCCACGCCGATCGAGGCCTACGCGGACACCGCGGGGAAGCGCCGCATCGAGCACGACACGGTGCACGGGACGCAGCCGGGCGATCCGGCGAAGGCAGCGCAGGCGCTGATCACCGCGGTCGAGGCCGACGAGACCCCGTACCTGCTGCTGCTCGGCAACGACGCGTCCGACGGTTTCCGCGCGGCGCTCGACGCGCTGCGCGCCGAGGTGGACGCGTGGGAGTCGGTGAGCCGGGGCACCGACTTCTGACTGGTGGACCGTCGGACTGGAGGCTCGGTGTCGGCTGGCACCGAGCCTCCTGTCCGTCAGCTGGTCGCGTCCTGTCTACTGGCCGGCTGCTGCTCGATCGTGACCCGGGCGACGCGGTGACCGTCCATGGCGGTCACCGCGAGGCGGTGCTCCCCCACCTCGACGACGTCGCCCACCTGCGGGACGCGGTCCAGGTGGACCTGGACCAGGCCGCCGACCGTCTCGTAGTCGCCGTCGGGCAGGACCGGGCCACCGTCGGCGGCGAGGTCCTCCAGCACGGTCGATCCCTCCACACCGTCGCTGACGGAGACGGGTTCGTCGTACTCGTCGCGGATGCGGCCGACGAGGTCCTCGAGCAGCGCTTCGAGCGTGACCATGCCGGCGCTGCCGCCGTACTCGTCGACGACCAACGCGATCTGCTGCCCGCCGGTGCGGAGTTCGGCGATCGTGCTCGACAGGGACTTGGTCTCGGGGAACGCGACGAGCGGGCGCGCGATCGTGTGCACCGGGGCGCTCGCGTCCGCTGGCCGGAGGAGGTCGCGGAGGTGCACGAACCCCGCCACGTCGTCTCGCGAGCCCGCGGTGACGAGGTACCGGGTGTGGCCGAGGTCGAGCGCGAGGTCGGTGGCCTCGGCGATGCTCTGCCCGGCGTCGAGCGTCGCGACGTCGTACCACGGGCGCATCGACTCCCGGAGGATCCGGCCCTGGGCGTCGAGTGCGCTGCGGGCGATCCGGCGGCCCTGCTCGTCGATGGCGTCGTGCTCGGAGACCAGGCCGCGGAGCTCCTCGGTGCTCATGGACTCACTCCGAGCGTTCGGGTCGCCGCCGAGCAGCCGCACCACGGCGTCGGTGCTCTTCGACAGGACCCAGATCGTCGGGCGCATCAGCGTCGCGAAGCGGTCGAGCGTCGGCGCGACGAGCATCGAGAAGCCCTCCGCGCGCTGCAGTGCCAGGCGTTTCGGGACGAGTTCGCCGAAGACGAGCGACAGGTAGGCGATCACGAGGGTCATCGCGACGAGGGCGACCGTCTCGGCGGTGCCCTGCGCGAGACCGAGGCCCTGGAACAGCGGTGCGACGTCGGGGGCGATCGAGGACGCACCGTACGCGGCGGAGAAGAACCCCGCGACGGTCACGCCGATCTGCACCGCGGAGAGGAAGCGGTTCGGGTCACGGCCGAGTGCTGCGACCCTGGCGCCCCTGCTGCCGCGGTGCTCCAGCTGCTGGAGCTGCGACTCGCGGAGCGAGACGAGCGCGATCTCCGCGGCGGCGAACACCCCGCCGACGAGGACGAAGAGCACGACCAGCCCGAAGGCGATCCAGGTGTCGGCGCCCATCAGCGGGGCCCGGGACTGTGGGAGTCATCCATGCCTGTGATCTTGCACAGGTCCGCTGGGATTCCCGCCACAGCGGGCTGCGAATGTGGACGGATCCCTAGAGCGAGCGCCCTGTGTGGGACTCGATCCAGGCGCGGGGGTCCACTGGCAGCGTTCCGTCCATCAGGACCTCGAGGTGCAGGTGTGCACCGGTCGAGACACCCGACGAGCCGACCAAGCCGACGAACTGCCCGGCCGTGACCTCGTCCCCCACCTTGAGCGGCGACGACCCCGGGATCATGTGGCCGTAGAGCGTGGAGACCTCGCGGCCGTCGACCACGTGGTCGATGATGACCGCGTTGCCGTACGAGAAGTACGTGCCGGAGACCCGGACCGTCCCCGCCGCGACCGCGCCGATCGGTGCGCCCATGCCGGGGTTGAAGTCGAGACCCTGGTGGAGCGACGAGCACGCGCCGCAGGGAGCGGAGCGGTACCCGAAGCCCGAGCTCATCCTGACCGGCTTCGGGAACGGGGAACGGACGTCGCCGCCGAAGGTGACCTCGGCGCCGGCGGTCGCGCCGCCGCTGCCGCCGACGGTGAAGCCGTCGCGGTTCGTGGTCGCCGTGGCGACGGCCTGGGTGACGGCGAAGTCCTGGGTGCTGACCGTGGGTGCGAGCGTGGTGGTCGCGGTCGACGTCGTCGGGCTCGCGTGTGCGGGCATCGCGGACGCGGCGAACATCACGAAGGCGGCGAGGGCGCTCGTCACGGTGAGGCGACTGGTGCGCTGCTTCGTGGTGAGCGGTGGCTTCGTGGTGGCGACACTGCGGCGGGGGACGCGGGTGAAGCGGGAGGTCGGCTTCGCGGGCTTGGCGGGTCTCATGGGCTTCGCGGGTCTCACGGGCTTCGCCTTGGCGGCGGCGCGCTCGGCCTCGAGGGCAGCGCGACGAGAAGTGTGCACCACCGGGGTGCCGGGGTGCTGGTCTGCGTCGCGGAGAGTCGTCATGGCCGCAGACCATTCTGCACGAACCTGTCCGGTTGTACAGCCCCCTCGGCGTCACGTGTCGTGCTGTGACGTCTTCTCGCGGGCGCTGTACCGCCGCTCCAGCCACGTCGAGACCCACCCGGCCGGAACCAGGATGAAGAGCCAGAACGGACCGGGCGCCGGCAGGATCGTGGCACCCACGAGCGCGACGATCAGCGCGACGAAGGTCACGGTGCCGTCGATCGGGTGCAGCATCTGCCGACCACCGGGCCGGATGAGTTCGGGGTCGCGCCACACGGCCCACTGCATCACGGACATGCTGAGGCTCGACAGGGCGATGGTGCCGATGTAGAACGCGTTCACGCCGGCGTCCTCGGCCTCGTGGGCGATGAGGTTCGACGAGAACGGCAGGAAGGCGATGCTCGCGAGCCAGACGAAGTTCACCCGCAGCACCAGGGTCGAGTACGACTGTGTCGCCTCGAACAGCCGGTGGTGCGACAGCCACAGCCGCGAGATGACGACGAAGCTCACGATGAAGGCGATGACCGTGCCGATGTTGTCCGACAGCAGGTCGCCGAGTGACTTCTCGTCGATCTCGCCCGCGACGTCGACCAGCGGCAGGAGCAGCAGGGTGATCGCGATCGCGACGGTCGCGTCGGAGAAGTTGACGAGCCGGTCGAGGCCCCGTTCCGTCCGCAGCATCCGCGCCATGGCGCCAGCCTAGGGCTCCAGGACCCGCTCGTAGCAGACCGAGAGTTCGGAGTCGGCGTAGTGGCCGTAGCGCGGGATCGCGGTGTACCCCTCGCGCTCGTAGAACCGCATCGCGTCGGGCTGCATCGTTCCGGTCTCGAGGACGACCCGTTCGGCGCCGAGTCGCGCCGCGTGCCGTTCGAGTTCCCGGAGCACGGCGGCGGCGACACCGGACCCCCGGGCCGCCGGGGCGACGTACATCCGCTTGACCTCGACCGCGGTGCCGTCGAAGAGCGCTGGTCCGAGGGGGCGCAGGCCGCCGCAGGCGATCGGGGTGCCCGTCGTCGGGGTGTCGGTCGTCCTCGCGACGAGGAACACGGGGACGTCGACCGCACTCGGCACGCTCCCCGGCTCGTGGTCGTCGGATCCGTACCGGGAGTCGAGTTCGACGCGCTGCGCGGCGCGGAGCGCGGCTGCGTCCTCGTCGTCGAAGGGAACGAGGTCGATGGTCCACATGGCGTCTCCCGGCGGTGTCGGATCCGTATCGATCGTTACGGTAACAGATGTTACGGTTGGAGTATGCCGCGAACCCGGGACGTCGATGCGCAGCGCAGGGACCTGTCCGAAGCGGTCTGGCAGGTCCTCGCCGACCGTGGTGCGCCCGGCCTGACCCTCCGCGCGGTCGCCGAGCGCGCCGGGTGCACGACGGGCCTCGTGCTGCACACCTTCCGGGACAAACGCGCGTTGCTCCTGCACGCCAGGGACCTGCTCCACGAGCGGACACGAACCCGGATGGACGCCAGCGAACGCTCCGCCACCGGACCGGCAGAGGCCCTCCGCGCGATCGTGCTCGATGCCCTGCCCGTCGACGAGCAGCGGCTCGCGAACTCGCGCGTCTGGATCGGTTTCCTCGCCGCAGCGCTCGCCGACCAGACGCTCGCCGAACGGCACGCGGCGCACAACGCCGCGTTCCGGGAACGGCTCACCGGGCTCCTCCACCGGGCAGCGCCGTCGGCGACGGACACGGCAGCAAGGGTGGGCGCACTCGCCGGTGCGGTCGAGGGGATCTCGGCGCTCGCCGCGGCTGATCCGGCGTCGTGGCCCGTCGCAGCGCAGGTCTCGGCGGTCGAGGTCGTCCTGCGGGCGGCGATGTCCGACGCGCCGAGCAGCCTCGGGGCCGGCCTGGGAGACGACTGATCCGGGCGGCGTGTCCGTCGGCACTTCAGTAGGGTCCGAGGAGAGCGAGCGGAAGGACCCCTCATGGCCCGATCGTCGCGAGAGCGGCACGAACCAGTCGATCTCCGGACGGCGGACGTCGTGCTGGCGGGCACCCAGGAGCTCCTCCCGGTGCTCAGGGTCGCCGCGGTCCGTGCCGGGGTGGACGCAAGGCGGATGCGGGTGATCGGGGTCGACGACCTGCCGGAGCCGGAGGGCTCGGGGGCGGCGGAGCTGGCCGTCATCGCGATCCGGCGTCCTGGCGACGACCCGGCGTTCCACCGTGCGCAAGAGGCGGCCGAGCGCATCGACCCGCTGCTCGCGCCCAACGCGGTCCGCATCGTCGTCACGGTGTCCGGGCTCACGCGTCTGGCGCCCAAGCTCGAACGGACGCTCACCGCCGAGGTGCTCCACCAGATCGGTTCGGCATCGGCGCCGAACGCCTTCAAGGCGCCGTTCCGGAACCTCCGCATGCGCCTGGGGCTCGCCGCGCTGCAGACGGCTGGCGTCCGGGTGTTCCGCATCACGATCGGGCACTGACGCATCACGATCGGGCACTGACGCATCACGGTCGGGTGCTGAGCGGCTCGACGCGCGCTCAGCCCGTCGGGCCGCCCCGGAGTTCGAGGGCGATCTGCTCCGCGTCGAGGTTCCGCAGCACCGACTCGAGCACCTCGGCATCGAACACGCCGTCGTCACGGGCGTCGAGCAACGCGGAACGCTGCGCGTCGAGCACCTGCAGCCGTCGGACCTTCTCGCGTCCGAACCACGCGCGGAGCTCGGCGGGGTCGGTCGCCTCGAGTTCTTCGCGGGTCCGCGGTGTGAGTTCGTTCGCGTCGTCGGCCCGCACCGACTCGGCGGCCGTCCGCATCACGGTCATCAGGCGGCCGCGTTCCTCGGCATCCCCACTCGAGGCGTCGGCCGTCGGCGGACTGATCCTCCGCAGCAGCGGGCCGATCGTGCCGCCCTGGATCAGCAGCGAGAGCCCGGCCACGACGAACGCGACGAACACCAGCAGGGACCGCTGCGGGGTGTCCTGCGGCAGCGTCTGTGCTGCCGCGACGGTGACCGCACCACGCATGCCGGCCCACACGACCGCCGTGCCCTCGCGCCACCCCATCGGCGCCTTCGTGAAGTACTGGATGTCCGCGAGCATCCGGCGGACCCGGGTGCCGAAGCGCTCGAGGTCGCGTTCTGACGGTGCGCGGTTGCCGAACCGGTGATCGGTCAGCGCCTGCGTCGTGGACTGCGTGTCCGCGTTCTGGAACCCCTGGAGGCGCTCCTGCATCCGGGCGCCGCGCCGGGCGCTCTTGGACAGCCCGAACAGCAGCGGCACGACGTAGGCGGTGCGGACGAGGATCGTGAGCACGAGTGCCCCGACGGCGATGAGCAGCGCCGGACCGATCCCGGCGTGGTCGGACTGCACGTCCGAGACGATCGAGGCGAGCTCGAGGCCCATCACCAGGAACACCGCGCCTTCGAGCACGAACTCGACGGTGCCCCAGTTCTGAGCGTCTGACAGTCGGTGGTTCGGCGGCAGCACCCGTGGCGCCCGGATGCCCGTGACCAGCCCGGCGACCACGGCGGCGACCAGTCCGGACGCTCCGACGTGCTCGGCCGGGATCGACGCGACGAACGGCACCGCGAACGACAGCGCGGTGTTGACGGTCGGGTTCGTGATGCGCGACCGGACCCGCAGGTTCAGCCAGCCGACGCCGAGCCCGATCGCCACGGCGACGGCGACCGCGAACGCGAAGTCCCCGACGGCACCCCAGAACGAGAACGACGCGGCACCGGCGACGATCGCGGTCCGGAGGAGCACGAGCGCCGTGGCGTCGTTGAGCAGGGACTCGCCGTCGAGGATCGCGATGACACGACGGGACACCGAGGTCTGCTTCACGATCGACGTGGCGACGGCGTCCGTCGGGCTGACGATCGCGCCGAGGGCGATGCCCCAGGCGAGCCCGAGCCCCGGGATGACCCACGCGAAGAAGAGTCCGAGCACGAGTGAGCTCGCGACCACGAGCACGACCGACAGGCCGCTGATCGCACCGAACTCTCGCCGGAAGTTCATCGTCGGCATGGACACCGCCGACGAGTACAGCAGCGGCGGCAGGACCCCGGCGAGGATCCACTCCGGGTCGATCTCGGTGTTCGGGATCCACGGCACCAGGCTCGCGAGGATGCCCACCGCGACCAGGACGAGCGGCGCGGCGATGCCGATGCGCGGGCCGAGCACGGCGGCGGCCGCGATGACCAGCAGGGCGATCACGCCCACGACGAGGAGTTCTGTCACTCCCCCAGGGTGGCACCGTTCGGCGGGTCAGTCTCCGTCGTGCCCCGGTTCGTGGACGGACGCGGCGTTCACTGCGTGGTGTGGAGGAGCCACGACGTCCACGATCGCGATGCTCCCGGCGATGAGCGTCAGTGCGAGCGCTCCGGCCGTGCACGCCGTCCCGATGCGCCGCAGGCGGGACGCGGATCCGCGGTTCCGCGGCGCGAACACCGCGAGACCGCGGGCGGGTTCGGGGCCGACGAGCCACGGGCCGCTGCCGTCGGCGTCGTAGGAGAACGGGCCGGATCCGTCCGGTGCGTAGCGGAACGGACCGCTGCCGTCCGAGGCGTACGCGGAGCGGAGGTCCTCGGCGGTCCACCCGAAGTCCTCGGGGCAGCGACGTGCAGTGGGCATGGTGTGCTCCTCTCGACCCCTCCAGTGCACGGCGGTTCCCTATGTGCACGCAGTGACGCGTCTGGATGTCGCCTGCGCGATGGCTGGCCACAGTTGGGGTCTCGACAAACTCTCTCCACAGCCCATGTATCTTGATGTCGAGATATCGCTCACGACGAGTAGCGTGGAACCACCGACGCGCGAACAAGGGAGTACCCGCCAGCATGGCCAAGATCATCTACACGCTCACGGACGAGGCACCGTTCCTCGCCACCCACTCCTTCCTCCCCGTCATCCAGGCGTTCGCCGGCACCGCCGGTGTGGACGTCGAGACGCGGGACATCTCGCTCTCCGGCCGCATCATCGCCTTGTTCCCGGAGCGGCTCACCGACGAGCAGCGCCTCGACGACGCACTCGCGGAGCTGGGCGACCTGGCGAAGACGCCGGAAGCCAACATCATCAAGCTGCCGAACATCTCGGCGTCGATCCCGCAGCTCAAGACGGCGATCAAGGAGCTCCAGTCGCAGGGCTACGACCTGCCGGACTACCCGGACGAGCCGTCGACGGACGCCGAGCGCGACACCCGCGCCCGGTACGACAAGGTGAAGGGCAGCGCCGTCAACCCGGTCCTGCGCGAGGGCAACTCCGACCGCCGTGCACCGCTGTCGGTCAAGAACTACGCCCGCAAGCACCCGCACCGCATGGGTGCGTGGAGCCCCGAGTCGAAGACGAACGTCGTGACCATGGGCGTCGACGACTTCCGCTCGAACGAGAAGACATGGGTCGCTCCCGCCGACGACACGCTGACGATCACGTTCGTCGGTGCCGACGGGCAGGAACAGGTCCTCAAGCAGTCGATCCCGGTCCTCGCCGGAGAGGTCATCGACGGCACCGTGCTGCACGTCGGTCCGCTCGAGCAGTTCCTGCGCGCGCAGATCAAGCGCGCCCAGGACGAAGGCATCCTGTTCTCGGTGCACCTCAAGGCCACGATGATGAAGGTCTCCGACCCGATCATCTTCGGGCACGTGATCCGCGCCTTCTTCCCCGACGTGTTCGACCGCTACGGCGCCGACCTCGCCGCGGCCGGTCTCACCCCGAACGACGGGCTGAACTCGATCCTCACCGGGCTCGACGCGCTGCCGAACGGTGCGGAGATCAAGCAGGCGTTCACGGACGGCATCGCCGCTGGTCCCGAGCTCGCCATGGTCGACTCGGACAAGGGCATCACGAACCTGCACGTCCCGAGCGACGTCATCGTCGACGCCTCGATGCCCGCGATGATCCGCACCTCGGGCCACATGTGGGGCCCGGACGGCGACGAGCACGACACCCTCGCCGTGATCCCGGACTCCAGCTACGCCGGCATCTACCAGACCGTGATCGAGGACTGCCGTGCGAACGGCGCCTTCGACCCCGCGACCATGGGCTCGGTGCCGAACGTCGGCCTGATGGCGCAGAAGGCCGAGGAGTACGGCTCCCACGACAAGACCTTCGAGGTCCCCGCCGACGGCACCGTCCGCGTGACCAACTCCGCCGGTGATGTCGTGATCGAGCACCAGGTCGCGCAGGGTGACATCTGGCGCGCGTGCCAGACCAAGGACGTCGCCATCCGCGACTGGGTGAAGCTCGCCGTCACCCGGTCCCGCGCCAGCGCGACGCCGGCCGTGTTCTGGCTCGACGAGACCCGCTCGCACGACGCAGCACTCATCGAGCTCGTCCACCGGTACCTCGGCGAGCACGACACCGACGGTCTGCAGATCGAGGTCCTCTCGCCGGAAGACGCGATGCGGTTCTCGCTGGAGCGCATCCGCCGCGGCGAGGACACGATCTCGGTCACGGGCAACGTCCTCCGCGACTACCTCACCGACCTGTTCCCGATCATGGAGCTCGGCACCTCGGCGAAGATGCTCTCGGTCGTGCCGCTCCTCGGCGGCGGCGGCCTGTTCGAGACCGGGGCCGGTGGTTCCGCGCCGAAGCACGTGCAGCAGCTCGTCCAGCAGAACTACCTGCGCTGGGACAGCCTCGGCGAGTTCCTGGCGCTGGCGGTCAGCCTCGAGCACCTCGCCGGCGTGACCGGGAACCAGCGCGCGAAGATCCTCGGTGAGACCCTCGACCGGGCCACCGGGACGTTCCTCGAGCAGGACAAGTCCCCCGGGCGCAAGCTCGGCACGATCGACAACCGCGGCAGCCACTTCTTCCTCGCGAAGTACTGGGCGGAAGAGCTCGCGGCGCAGACCGAGGACACCGAGCTCGCTGCGGCGTTCGCCGAGATCGCGAAGCAGCTCGACGGTCAGGAGCAGCAGATCGTCGAAGAGCTGATCGCCGTCCAGGGCTCCCCCGCCGACATCGGTGGTTACTACCGTCCGGACGATGCCAAGGCGAGCGCGGTCATGCGCCCGTCCGCAACGTTGAACGCGGTCCTGGCCGCCCTGTAACGCAGGCGGTCCACGGACGGGAGGCACGGTGCCAGCTGGCACCGTGCCTCCCGTCCGTCTGTCCGTCCGTCTGTCCGTCCGTCTGTCCGTCTGTCTGTCTGTCTGTCTGTCCGGACCAAGCAGCGCTCGCGACCGGCCACGACACCCCGCCCGGTTCCGCCGACTGGTCGCCATCCGTCGCTCCGGTGCTTCCGCACCGACGACTCACGACCGCTCGGCGGCGGTGAGCGGGGTGTTGTGACCGGTCAGCGGGACGGGACCGGCGGGCCGATCGTCAGCAACACCACGAACACCAGGACGACGAGCACCACGCCCACCACGACGGCGACCGCCGGGCGACGCACCACGGAGAAGAGCAGGCGGTCCCAGAAGCCGGGCTGCGTCCCGGCCGGAGCGGAGCGCCGCCAGGGGCCATCGAGCATGCCCCGGCGTGCGACACCGACCTCGAACGGCAGCGTGGTGTACGGCACCACCGCACTCGCCCATCCGAGCGCCAGCGTGCCGAACGACCACCGCTGGTTCACCGCGACCACCGTCGTGACGACGAGGTACGCGAGGAACACGAAGCCGTGCACGCTGCCGCCGATGCGCACCGGGAGGTCCCCCAGCCCGAAGCCGTACTTCATCAGCATGCCCACGAGGAGCATCGTCCAGGTCACGAGTTCGGCGACCGCGAGGGCACGGAACAGGGATCGAGGCGTCATGCCTCCATCGTCGCGGACCACGGATGGGAGACCTCCGCGCGCGTTCCTTCCCCTCACACGCGCGATAGCAAGCCGAATCGCGCGTAGGGGGTCAGAACTTCGGGCCTCCTACGCGCGATTCGACCTCCTGCGCGCGATTCGACCTCCTACGCGCGATTCGACCTCCTACGCGCGATTCGACCGCCTCCGCGCGGTCCGCCCACCACCACCCCCGGGACGGCAACACGCCGCCTGTCGTATCGATTCGACCCGAGCCTCCGGTAGCGTCGGTGTCATGTCGATGACGACGAACACGACGACGGATGCAGCACGCACGCTCCGCGTCGGGGTGGTCGGTCTCGGGTTCGCCGGGACCACGCACCTCGATGCCTACACCGCACTCCCGGGGGTCGAGGTGGTGGCGCTCGCGGGACAGGAGACGGCTCGACTGGCCGAGCTGGCCGAGACCCGGCACGTGCCGAACACCTACGAGGACTGGCAGGACCTCGTCGCCAGGGACGACCTCGACATCGTGTCGATCGGCGTCCCGAACGCCCTGCACCACCCCATCGCGGTCGCCGCGCTCGAATCCGGCAAGCACGTCTTCTGCGAGAAGCCCCTCGCGACGACCGGCGCCCAGGCGCAGGAGATGGTCGACGCCGCCGTCCGGAACGACCGCGTGCTCGAGGTCGCCTACAACCACCGCCGTCGCGCCGATGTGCAGTTCCTCGCCGACCACCTGCGGAACGGCGGCGCAGAGAACCCGCTCGGCCACGTCTACCACGCCCGCGCGAGCTGGCTCCGTCGCGCCGGCATCCCCGGGATCCGGAGCTGGTTCGCGAACAAGGAGACCGCCGGCGGTGGCCCCCTCATCGACCTCGGGTCGCACGTGCTCGACATCGCACTGCACCTGATGGGCGAACCGCGCGTGGTCACGGCGAGCGCCGTCACGTACAACGAACTCGGCAGCGCCGGCCGTGGCGGCAGCGAGCGGACCCCGGTGTCGGCGGCGACGGACCGTCCGTTCGACGTCGAGGACTTCGCGAGCGCCCTGCTCCGGTTCGACAACGGTTCGAGCCTGTTGTTGCAGGCGAGCTGGGCGAGCTACTCGAAGGACGTCGAGGACATCGAGGTCGAGCTCCTCGGGTCGACGGGTGGTGCGCGGCTGTTCGTGCGCGACTACGCGACGGAGGGCACCGTGACGCTCTACTCCGACGAGCAGGGCATCCCGACGGTCACCCGGCCGGGCGTGCAGGTCCCCGGCGGGCACCACCAGCGGGTGATCGAGGAGTTCATCGCCACGATCCGCAGCGGCCTCCATGACGGACACCACGGCGAGTTCGCGCTGCATCGCAGCAGGGTCGTCGACGCGATCTACGCGTCGGCACAGGCAGGACACGAGATGGAGATCGAGCAGTGAAGAACATCGTCGTCTGGAACGAGAACGTGCACGAGACCCGCGGTGACGCGACGGTCGTCGAGCACTACCCGAACGGCATCCACACCGTCGTCGCGGCCGCGCTGCAGGAGCACCTGCCGGAGGCCTCGGTCGGCACGGCGACGCTGCAGGAGCCGGAGCACGGTCTGACGCAGGAGCGCCTCGACGCCACGGACGTGCTGTTCTGGTGGGGCCACGCGGCCCACGAGGAGGTCAGCGACGAGGTCGTGCAGCGCGTCGTGGACGCCGTGCACGCCGGCATGGGCCTCGTGGTGCTGCACTCCGGGCACTACTCGAAGCCGTTCAAGCGGCTGATGGGCACGACGTGCTCCCTGAAGTGGCGCAACGACGGCGAGCGGGAGCTCGTCTGGACGACGGCGCCCGACCACCCCATCGCGAAGGGCGTCCCGCACCCGATCGTCATCGACCGCCAGGAGATGTACGGCGAGTACTTCGACATCCCCCGCCCCGACGAAGAGGTCTTCCTGTCGACGTTCACCGGCGGCGAGGTGTTCCGCTCCGGCGTCGCCTACCGTCGTGGCCGCGGCAGGGTCTTCTACTTCTCGCCCGGTGACCAGGAGTACCCCGTGTACCACCACCCGGACATCCAGCGGGTGCTCTCGAACGCCGCGGAGTGGGCCGCTCCCACCACGCCGCGCCGGGTGCTGACGGCCGACGAGCACCCCCGCGACTGGTTCCTCGCCGAGGGTGCGGTAGACAGGACGCGTGACTGACACCCAGGCGGACCGACGGAACGCGCTCGTCGAGGCCCTCGGGGTGCTCGGCAGCGGTCCCGAGGAGCGGTTCGACCGCATCACCCGGATGACGCAGGCGGCGTTCGGGGTGCCGTTGAGCTTCCTCAACCTCGTGCACGGCGACCTCGTCACGGCACAGTCCGCGCAGGGCTGGCAGCAGGGCGGGAGCGCCGCCGCGAGTGACGTGTTCTGCTCGACGACCGTGCTGCAGGACGGGCCGATGGTGGTGTCGGACACCGCGCTCGACCCGCGGTTCAGCGGGCTCCCCGCCGTGACGGGCGAGCCGGGCATCCGCTTCTACGCGGGTGCGCCGCTGTCCATGCTCGACGGCACCCGTGTCGGCACGCTCTGCATCATGGACGCGAAG
This sequence comes from Curtobacterium sp. 9128, assembly GCF_900086645.1. NCBI lineage: Bacteria > Bacillati > Actinomycetota > Actinomycetes > Micrococcales > Microbacteriaceae > Curtobacterium > Curtobacterium sp. 9128. The sequence continues at coordinate 428,816 of NZ_LT576451.1, read as the reverse complement.
CCCCGCGAGCTCTCGCCGCAGGACGTGGAGATGCTCCGTGACCTCGCCCGCTGGGCGGAGCGGGAGCTGGGCCACGCGATCGACCGGGACCGGGTCCGGCGGGTGCTCGACGCGCTCGTCCCCGATCCGATCGACGTCCCCGGCTACGACTTCGCCGCCGTGTCCTCGTCACGCGAGGGGTCCGGCGACGTCGCGGACTGGCGCGTCGCGGCCGACGGCACCATCCGGCTGACGATCGGTTCGGTGTCCGCCGCCGGCAGTGCGGCCGGCCTGCTCGCGTCGACGCTCCGCGCCGCCGTCGTGGCACGCACCGACGTGCAGCTGGGAGCGGACGGCCAGGCACTGGAGGCCCAGATCGGCGCCGACCTGGAGGCCGCCGGTGCCGTCGGGTCGCTCTTCCACGCACGGATCGACCCGACGACCGGTCACGTCTCGTCCGTGGACGCCGGCCACGGCCTGGCGCTGCACGTCCGCGCCGACGGCACCCACACGGTGCTCAGGACGATCGACCTGCCGATCGGGCTGCAGCCGGAGGGCACCGCGCGGACCCACGTCGAGGTCGACCTCGCACCGGGCGACCGCCTCGTGCTGTTCACCGCGGGGCTCCTGTCGCTCGGTGGGCTCGACGACATCGGTGCCGTCGCGGCCCTGGCGGCAGCGGAGGAGGCCACGGCGTTCGTCGACCGCATCCGGGCACTGCGCGAGGCCGCACCCGCCGCCGACGTCAGCGTCGCGGTGCTGACCCGCCGTGCAGGGTCGGACGCGTCAGCGTGACGACGAGCAGCGTCGCGAGCAGGCCGAACCCGCACAGCTCGATCCCGAGTCCGGCGAGCTGCCAGTAGGCGCTACCGACGTGCTGCGGCTGCGTGATGGCGTCCGGCCACCACGAGTCGATGAGCGGGAAGGACCCCGGGAAGGGGTCGAGCCCGAACACGGCAAGACCGCCGAGCAGCATCACGACGCCGAGGGCCGCCATCGCGCCACGGCTACCGCGGAGCATCCGCACGACGAGCGCGGCGGCGATCCCGACGAGCCCGACGACCGCGATGAGGAACGCGGTGACGAAGACCCCCTGGGCCGGCAGCGCGAACCAGTCGAGGACCGCGATGGGCACGAGCAGCCATCGACCCGCTCGGGCCCACCGTGTCGGGTTCCGCCATCCGTCCATGCCGGGAACCGTAGGACACGTCACCTGACGGTTGCCGGGGATCTGCCCGACACCGCCCGGGACCCGCCGATACGATCGGCCTCGGAGGCACCCACATGGCGGAGGACGGACGGTCGCGGCAGCAGCGCGCGGTGGCGACACGGGCGGCGATCCTCGAGGCCGCGGCCCACGAGTTCGACGAGCACGGGTACGTCGGCGCGTCGATGGACGCCGTCGCCGAGCGAGCCGGGCTGACCAAGGGAGCGCTCTACTTCCACTTCGGGTCGAAGCGCGACCTCGCAGGAGCGGTCATCGCCCAGCAGCACGAGGTGTCCCGGCGGTACGGCGAAGCGGCGTCCACCCGGGCGACGTCCCCGCTCGAGGCGATGATGTGGATGTCGCAGGGACTCGCGACGCAGATGGTGTCCGAGGTCGTCGTGAGCGCCGGCATCCGGCTGTCGACCGAGGCCGCGACCGCCGAGGTGGCACGGCAGAACCCGTACACCGACTGGATGGCGGTCGTCGCCGAACTGATGCGGCAGGGGATCGCCGCGGGCGAGGTCGACGATGCCTGGGACCCGGAGGTGCTCGGGCGGGTGATCATCCCCGCGTACACCGGCGTCCAGACGGTCTCCGACGTGCTGGCCGACCGCGCGGACCTGTTCGAACGGCTCCGCGACCTCTGGACGGTCCTGCTCGCCGCGATCGTCACGGAGCGGATGCGCCCGGAGATCCCGCGGCTGGTGGCCCTCATCGCCCCGGACGAACGAGCACCGGACGAGCACGTCGCGCGGACCGGGGCGCCCTGACGCCGGTCCGACACGACCACGGGTCGTGAGTCCCCCCAGCGACACCCACGTCTCCGACCCTATGAAGATACCAAGCGGTAGGTTCGCCCCGAGAGCCCCCGTTCGCGGGGAGGGGCCGCCCCGGCTAGCCTGACCCGATGCCCACCCCGGAAGCAGAGATCGACGTCGACGCCGAGCTCGTCCGCGCGCTGCTCGCCGACCAGCACCCCGACCTCGCGGACCTGCCGCTCGAGGTCGTCGCGAACGGCTGGGACAACGTGGTCGTCCGGCTCGGGGAGCTGCTGGCCGTCCGGCTCCCCCGCCGTGCCGCCGCCGCCCGGCTCATCGAGCACGAGCAGCGCTGGCTGCCCGAGATCGCCCACCGGGTCGCCGCGATCGTGCCCGTCCCCGATCCGGTGCGGACCGGTCGCCCGGCGCCGGGGTACCCGTGGTCGTGGAGCGTCGTGCGCTGGCTCCCCGGCGTCCCGGCGGGCGAACGCGCCGGCGGGACGGCGGTGGCCGAGGCGCTCGCGGCCTTCGTCCGGCTGCTGCACGTGCCCGCGCCGGCGGACGCGCCGGTCAACCCGGTGCGCGCCGTCCCCCTGCGCACCCGCTCGGAGGCCGTCCTGGAACGGCTCGCCACCGCGGACGTACCACGTGCCGTGGAGCTGGCCGCGCTCTGGCGGACCGCGGCCGCCCTGCCCGCGTACGCCGGGCCTCCCGTCTGGGTGCACGGCGACCTGCACCCCTTCAACCTGCTCGTCGAACCCGCGCCGGACGGCACCGGTGACCGCCTGTCGGCGGTCGTGGACTTCGGGGACGTGACGGCGGGCGACCCGGCGGTGGACCTCGCGACCGCTTGGCTGACGCTCGACCGGGAGGCCCGGCGCACCTTCCGCGCGCTGGTCCCCGCCGACGACGCCACCTGGACCAGGGCACGGGGCTGGGCCGTGTCCATCGCCTCGGCGATGCACCTCAGCGACGACAGCGCGTTCCGGATCGTCGCCGAGCGTGGGATCGACGCCGCTCTCGACGGCTGACCCGAACGGGGTTATCGTCTCTCCACACCATCCGTGCACGTGAAGATCGGAGGGGCCTGATGACCCTCGAGTTCCGCGTCCAGCACGACGTCGACACCGACGCCTCTCCCTCCCTCCCCACGCCCACCCGCTCCGGGTTCCGCGGCCTCCTCGACCGGCTCGCCGAACGCCGTGCCGCTGCCAGGGTCCGTCGAGCCGAAGCGCAGCTCCGCGATCTCGCCGACGTGGAGCGGCTGCTGTCCGGTGCGCGCGGTGTCGTCGAACGCGGGTGGATCCAGCACGCGTGGTTCTCCTACGTCGACGAGAAGGGCCGTACCCGCAAGGCGTCGAGTGCCGCGGCGATGGACGTCGCCGGACGCCCGCTCGTCGGTGCGTGCCTCGTCGGTGCCGTGGTCTACGCGGCCGGTGGTCCGCACGCGGTGCACTCCCAGCCGGTCCAGCGCGCCCTCGACGTCGTCTGGCACGCACTCGCGGTCGAAGAAGGCGCGCCGGTCCTCTGGTGCCCAGCCCCGGACGTCCGGATGGGCCGCGTGCGCGACCTGACCAGCTGGAACGACGCACCGTCGCGGAACTCCGCGGACGTCGCCGGACTGCTGCTCACCGCCGAGCGCGTCGCCGTGGCCGAGTCGGAGCGCATCCGCGAGCGCGCGGTGGCACGATCGAGGGCATGAGCGACATCACCGAGGAGCCGCCGGCGGTGCGACCTGCACCGCCGTCCGGCACCATCGCGGCGACCGGGAACTCCCTGCTCACCGACGAGGGGGCGTCCCCGGTCACCGACCAGGCACTCGTGAAGCAGACGCTGCACCGATACCTCCAGAAGCACCGGGCAGCGCTGCTCGCGAAGCTCGACGGACTCGCGGAACGGCAGGCCAGGTGGCCGGTGACCCCGACGGGCACGAACGTCCTCGGGCTCGTGAAGCACGTGGCCGCCGTGCAGTCCGAGTACTTCGGGCGGGTGTTCGACCGCCCGCTCCCCGATCCGCCGGCATGGCTCGACTCCGACGACGACCGGGACATGTACGCGACGCTCGACGAGACGATGGCGGACATCGTGGCGTTCCACCACGCCAGCGCCGCCCACGCCGACGCCACGATCGAGGCGCTCGACCTCGACGCGCGCGGGGTGGTTCCGTGGTGGGCACCCGAGCACCGTGACGTCACGCTGCACCGTGTGCTGGTGCACATGGCGTACGAGACCGCTCGGCACGCCGGGCACGCGGACATCGTGCGCGAGATGCTCGACGGCCTCGCGGGCGACGGTGACGGGAACCTCGCGGAGAAGACGCCCGAGGAGTGGATCGAGTGGCGGGAGCGGCTCGTCTCGATCGCCGAGCAGGCCGGGCTCCGAGAAGCGGGCCTGTAGCCGGGCGGCCCGTTCGATCGTTACCGTTCTCCCAGGATCACGGACGTCACACGGCGCTGACCTGGGGTTTCGTGATTGAAGAATCCGCAGGAACCCTGCGTTCGCGACATTTGCGGTTGTACAAGTCGCCGCGCCATTGCGTACGTTGGGCGGCACTTGTGCCCCGACCCGTGGGCAGAACGACCGACCCGAGGGGAACCAGCGTCAGGTGTTCTTCAACTACGTCACGGAGCGATGGGACCAGATCTGGTTCGCGTCGTGGCAGCACTTCTCGCTGGTCCTCCAGTGCACCGTGCTCGCCACCGTCATCGCCGTGCTGCTCGCAGCACTCGTCTACCGCATCCCGCGGCTGAGATCGGTCGCGAACGAGGTGTCGACCATCGGGTTGACACTGCCGTCGTTCGCCGTGATCGGTCTGCTGCTCGTGCCGCTCGGCTTCGGCGTCGTGCCGTCCGTCGTCACGGTCACGTTCTTCGCCGCCCTGCCGATCCTCCGCAACGCGGTCGTCGGGCTCTCCGAGATCTCCCCCGCCGTCGTCGAGTCGGCCCGTGGCATCGGGATGAGCCGCTTCCGCACCCTGGTGCAGGTCGAGCTGCCGATGGCGTGGCCGATCATCCTCACCGGCGTCCGGGTCTCCGCGCAGATGGTGATGGGCGTCGCCGCCGTCGCCGCGTACGCGCTCGGCCCGGGGCTCGGCGGGTTCATCTTCTCCGGGCTCTCGCGTCTCGGCGGCGCGAACTCCCTCAACTCGGTCGTGGTGGGCGTGGTCGGTGTCGTCCTGCTCGCCCTCGTCCTCGATCTCCTGCTCCTCGGCCTCGGCCGCCTGACCATCTCGCGAGGTATCCGTGTCCAGCACTGACGCAACCCTGTCCCACACGAACGGCTCCTCCGCCGAGAGCGACGTCACGGGTCGCAGCATCCTGCTCGACACCGTCACCAAGCGCTACGCGGGCCAGTCGAAGCCCGCCGTGGACGGCATCACGCTCGAGATCCCCGCGGGCAAGATCGTCATGCTCGTCGGCCCCTCCGGCTGCGGCAAGACGACCACGCTGAAGATGATCAACCGCCTGATCGAGCCCACCGAGGGCCGGATCGTGGTGGGCGACGACGACGTCACCTCGATCGACGGCGACGAGCTCCGCCGCCGCATGGGCTACGTCATCCAAGCCGGCGGGCTCTTCCCGCACATGACCGTCGCGGCGAACATCGCGATCGTGCCGAAGATGCTCGGCTGGTCCAAGGAGAAGATCGCCGCGCGCGTCGACGAGCTCCTCGACCTGGTCTCCCTCGACCCCGACACCTACCGCGACCGCTTCCCCCGTGAACTCTCCGGCGGGCAGCAGCAGCGCGTCGGCGTCGCCAGGGCCCTCGCCGCGGACCCGCCCGTCCTGCTCATGGACGAGCCGTTCGGTGCCGTCGACCCGATCACCCGCCAGCGCCTGCAGGACGAGCTCCTCCGCATCCAGGAAGAGCTGCACAAGACGATCGTCATCGTCACGCACGACTTCGACGAGGCCGTGAAGCTCGGCGACTGGATCGTGATCTTCTCCGAGGGTGCGCACATCGTGCAGTACGACACCCCGGAGCGCATCCTGGCCGAGCCCGCGAACGAGTTCGTGGAGAACTTCATCGGCTCGGGTGCCGGACTCAAGCAGCTGACGCTCAACCGCGTGCGCGACGTCGAGCTCGCCCCCGCGGTGACCTGCTCGCCCGGTGAAGAGGCGAAGGCCGTCCTGCAGCGCATGCGCGAGGCCGGCGGCCACGGGCACGCCGTCGTGGTGGACGCCCGTCAGCGTCCGATCGGCTGGCCGACCCGCCGGCAGCTCGAGCGCCTCGACCGCATCCCGGACGGCACCGACCCCGACCTGCCCGTCGTCGGCGAGGCCGCGACGCTCAACGACGCGCTCGACACGATGCTCGTGTCCAGCGCCGGTGCCGCGCTCGTCACGGGTCGCCGCGACGCATTCCAGGGCGTCATCACGGTCGAGACGGTCATGGACGCGATCACCCGTTCCCGTGCCGCAGCGGCCGAGGAGCAGGCGTACACCCCGGTCGGCACGAACACGAACCCGATCGAGACGCTGCCGTCGTCCCCGGTCCGCGCAGAGGAGCCCGTCGATGAGTGACGTCGTCGCCGATCCCGTCGCGAAGCCCGCGAAGGCCAGCTGGCGCGGGCTCGTCATCCAGCCGGTCGCGATCCTCGTCGTGCTCGCCGCGTTCGCCGTCTGGCTGAACACGGCCGACCTCACCGCTACCGAGCGCTCCACGCTCAACCCGGCCGACCTCGTGTCGCTCACCTGGCAGCACGTGCTCCTGACGATCGTCTCGACCGTGATCGTGCTGATCATCGGCATCCCGCTCGGCATCGTCCTCACACGCGGACCCCTCCGCCGGGCCAGCGGCGTGATCCTCGCGGTCGCGAACTTCGGGCAGGCCGCACCGGCCGTCGGCCTCGTGGTCCTGCTCGCGTTCTGGCTCGGGTTCTCGTTCTGGGCAGCGGTGATCGCCCTCGTGCTCTACGCGATCCTGCCGGTGCTGCGGAACACGATCATCGGCATCGAGAGCGTCGACCAGCGGACGGTCGAGGCCGGTCGCGGCATGGGCATGAGCGCGTTCTCCGTGCTGATGCGGGTCGAACTGCCCCTGGCCGTCCCGGTCATGCTCTCCGGCATCCGCACCGCACTCGTGCTGCTCGTCGGCTCCGCCGCGCTCGCGACCTTCATCGGTGCCGGCGGCCTCGGGCTTCTCATCACCACCGGCGTGAACCTGTTCCTGCCGAAGGTGCTGGTGTCCGGCGCCCTCCTCATCGCGCTCCTGGCGCTGTCCATCGACTGGCTCGGCCGCATCGTCGAGACCGTCGCCCGACCGAAGGGACTCCGATGACGACCCGCACCCAGCGCCGCACCAGGCGCATCGCGGCGACGCTCGTCGCCGGCGCCGCAGCGTTCGCACTGACCGGCTGCGGCCTGCAGCCCGCGACCTCGTTCGTCCCGGCAGCGGCCCCCGGCACGATCGAAAAGATCGACGACCTGCCGGAGGGCGCGCACCTCACCGTCACGTCGAAGAACTTCACCGAGCAGCTCGTGCTCGGGAAGATCGCGGTGCTCGCCGCGAAGGCCGCCGGCTTCGACGTCACCGACGAGACGAACGTCCCCGGCAGTGTGGCGGTCCGTCAGCTCATGACCGGCCACGACGCAGACATGACGTACGAGTACACCGGCACCGCCTGGCTCACCTACATGGGCCACAAGGAGGGCATCCCGGACAAGCAGGAGCAGTACGAGGCCGTCAAGAAGGAGGACGCCGGCAACGGACTGACCTGGCTGCCGCCCGCCCCGATGAACAACACGTACGCGTTCGCCGTGCGGAAGGAAGCGGTCAAGGAGCTCGGTGGCATCACGAAGCTGTCGCAGATCGCCGACCTCCCGGCCGACCAGCGCACGTTCTGCGTCGAGTCGGAGTTCAACTCGCGGTCGGACGGCTTCAAGCCGATGCTCGAGAAGTACGGTCTGCAGCTCGGTGGCTCCGGCGACTCCGCGATCCCGAAGGGCAACGTCGACATCCTCGACACCGGCACCGTCTACACGGCGACCGACCGGGGGAAGTGCAACTTCGGCGAGGTGTTCACCACCGACGGTCGCATCAAGTCGCTCGGGCTGCAGGTGCTCGAGGACGACAAGGGCTTCTTCCCGGCCTACAACGTCGCCCCGGTGCTCTCCACGTCGGTGCTCAAGGAGTACCCGCAGCTCGAGGACGTCTACGACCAGATCTCCCCGAAGCTGACGGACGCCGTCCTGCAGGAGCTGAACCGGCAGGTCGACGTCGAGGGCCGGGAGCCCGCGGACGTCGCGTTCGACTGGATGGTGAAGGAGGGCTTCATCTCGAAGTCCTGACGGGTCGCGACGCGACCAGCGGACGGACGGGAGGCTCGGTGCCAGCTGGCACCGAGCCTCCCGTCCGTCATCCTGCTGCGATCCGGGCCGCGGTGTCGCGCATCAACGCGACCACCTGGGTGCGCACCTGCTCGGGTTCCGTGCCCTCGTTCCGGGCGGAGCTGCGGAGCGCCGTCATCACCATGCCGAGCAGCATCTCCGCCGCCTGCGGCGTCGCCGCCTCCGGCCCCCACGCCGGGTCGCGCTCGAGCACGGTGCGGACGGCGCCGGTCATCGCCTCGGCGACGATCGACATGCGCGTGACCTGGCGGCGCATGAGCTGCGGGAAGCGCACGATGAGTTCCTTGCGCTCGTGGCGGTGTCGTTCGTCCCCGAAGGTCTCGCCGAACACCAGGAACGCCAGGTCGACGACCGCCTGCGCCGCCGGTTCTCCAGCGACGGCCCGGACGTGCGACTCGAGGGTCTCGGCGGAGAGATCGAGCTCGGTGTGCCCGAGGACCGCGTCCTCCTTGCTCTCGAAGTAGTTGAAGAACGTCCGCGGCGAGATGTCCGCGCGCGCGGCGATCTGCTCGATCGTGGTGTGGTCGATGCCGTCCTCGAGCGCGAGTGACCGCGCGGCCTCGGCGATGCGGCTGCGGGTCTCGATGCGTTTGCGGTCGCGCAGACCCATCTCGGACGGGGTGGCACTGTCGGGCATGGCTCGACTGTAACCGGAACGTCACATCGTTTGCAGCAAACGCAAACTTTCAGTCGTGCAACGGACAGTACGCTCGGGCGCATGACCACTCCCGTGCTCGAGGCCAGGGGCCTCACGAGGACCTACGGCCGAGGTTCCACCCGGTTCGATGCGCTCAAGGGGGTGTCCCTCGCCGTGAACCAGGGGGAGAGCCTGGCGATCGTCGGCAAGTCCGGCTCCGGCAAGTCGACGCTGATGCACCTGCTCGCGCTGCTCGACAAGCCGTCCACCGGGCAGATCCTGCTCGACGGCACGGATGCCGCGACGCTCAGCGCCCGCGACGTGAACCGCACGCGGAACAGCACCTTCGGGTTCGTGTTCCAGCAGTTCTTCCTGACGCCGAAGACCTCCGTGCTCGACAACGTCGTGCTGCCGCTGAAGATCGCGGGCGTCTCCGGTGCGGAGCGGAAGCGCCGGGGGATGGCGGCGCTCGACGCGCTCGGGCTGGCGGACAAGGCCAAGAACGACGCGAACGACCTTTCCGGTGGACAGAAGCAGCGCGTGGTCATCGCCCGAGCGCTCGTCGGCGAGCCGAGCGTCATCTTCGCTGACGAGCCGACGGGCAACCTCGACACGAACACGGGTGAGGTGGTCGAGGACATGCTCTTCGGACTGCAGCGCGAGCGGGGGATCACCCTGGTCGTCGTCACCCACGACGACGAACTGGCGGCACGCTGCGACCGGAGCGTGAACGTGCGCGACGGGCTGATCGTCGGCGGGTCGACGGAGGCCGATGCGCCCGCCCCGGGTGCCCACGAGCACGGAAGGCACTCCGCATGAACTTCCTCGACCTCCTGCGGACCGCGGTCGGCAACACGTTCCGGTCCAAGCTCCGCACCACCCTGACCGTGATCGCGATCTTCATCGGCGCGTTCACCATCACGCTCACCTCGGCGATCGGCACCGGCGTCGGGAACTACATCGACACCCAGGTGGCCTCGATCGGCGACACCGGGGCCCTGACGATCACGAAGACCGTCGACTCGTCGTCGACCGACAGCGGCCCCGCGAAGTACGACCCCGACGCGTCCACGCAGAGCGTCGACCGCGGGCCGGCGTCCTTCGGGTACCTGTCCCAGTCCGACGTCGACAAGATCAAGGGCGTCTCGGGCATCGACTCCGTCCGTCCGGCCGTCGCGCTCAGCCCGAAGTACGCGGAGTACGGCAACGAGGGCAAGTACGTCGTCACGCTGTCCGCCAACGCGGGGGAGCTGAAGGCCGACCTGGCATCGGGCAAGCAGCTCGACGACGACACGGACGCGAACCAGGTCATCCTGCCGACGAACTACCTGAAGAACCTCGGGCTCGGCAGCGAGAAGGCGGCCGTCGGCAAGGAGCTCACCTTCGCGGTGGACGACTACCAGGGCGCAGAGCACACCCTGACGGCGACCGTCGTCGGCGTGCAGAACGAGTCGCTGTTCGGCGGCGGGGCCGGTGCGAACGCGGCACTGACGGACGCGATGCAGTCCGCGCAGGAGACGGGGAAGCCCGCGTCGATCGCGACCTCCTACGCCAGTGCCTCGGCGACCCTTGACAGCGGCGCGACCGCGTCCGACGTGAAGAGCGCCCTGTCGAAGGACGGCTACACCGGACAGACGATCCAGGACCAGCTCGGCCAGTTCCAGACCGTCATCAACGGCATCGTCGGCGTCCTCAACGCGTTCGCGGTGATCGCCCTCATCGCAGCGGGCTTCGGCATCATCAACACGCTGCTGATGAGCGTGCAGGAGCGGACCCGTGAGATCGGCCTGATGAAGGCGATGGGCATGGGCGGCGGCAAGGTCTACACGCTGTTCTCGCTGGAGGCGGTGTTCATCGGCTTCCTCGGCAGTGCGATCGGCGCCGGCGTGGCGATCGCGCTCGGCACGGGGATCTCGAACATCCTGGCCGGCACGGTGCTCAAGGACCTGCCTGGCCTGCAGATCATGCAGTTCGCGCCGTCCTCGGTGATCACGATCATCCTCGTGGTGATGTTCATCGCGTTCCTCGCCGGCACGCTGCCCGCACGCCGGGCTGCACGCCAGAACCCGATCGAGGCCCTCCGCTACGAGTAGGGACGCGTCGGGTCAGGAGCCCTGCGTCGCGTGCTGCCAGGCGGCGAGGGCGCCCGCGGCGATGAACACGACGACGAGCACGATCCAGATCGCCAGTGCGACCACGTTCAGGAGGATGCCCCAGCCGGCACGACCACGCGCCAGCGGTTCGCGGCTGCGGGACGCGATGCCGAGGCAGAGCCCGACGACCGGCGCGAAGAACGTCCAGCCTGCGAGCAGCGAGCAGATGCCGAGCACGAGACTGGCGGTACCCAGTCCGGTCCTGGGAGATGTCGTGGTGGTGACCATGCGCTCCACGCTAGGGACGCTGCGGAGGCGAGTCGTCCCTCCAGGCGGTGATCCGGGTCCACCTGCGGGCTGATGGTCACCCGTCGCCGGTATCGTCGATGCCATGGCTCTGTTCGGACGGCGCAGCAAGACCTCGACCGAGCGACCCGTCAGCCAGGTGGAACTCCGCCGCGCCGTCGACGAGGGCTTCCTCATCTCGAAGGCCGCCGTGACGATCGCCGTCGCCAACCGCATCATCACCAACTCGCTCCGTGACCAGGGCTTCTTCGACCACGCCGTCGCCGCCGAGACCGTGCGCGAAGAGCTGCACCGGATGGCGGAGGAGCAGCGCGGCGACGCCGAGCGCATGCGGGAGATCCGCTCGAAGGCGATCAAGCAGAAGGGCCGGTCGAAGCACCAGCACGACTACAAGCGCGGCGACGACCTGAAGCTCCGGACGCGCGAAGCCACCTACGAAGAGCTCGCGGCGATGCTCGATCGCCGCCGGGACGACCAGGTGTTCGTCGACGGCATCGTGCTCGCCGCCCGCGCCCGCGCATGGGACGACATCGGCACGACCGTCGTCGGGCGTCTGGGGTGGGCGCAGCGCCCGACCGAGGGCTACGAGATCGGTCGAGACGACCGGGTGCAGCAGATGCTCGACGAGGACTTCGCTGCGCTGCTCGCGGAGCATCCGCTCGGGTCCGGCCCGAGTGCGGTCGCGGCGGACGCCGACGAGCCCACGGACGCCGACACCGACGGCGACGAGGGCACCGACCCTGCGAGTGCGGACACCGCGCGTCCGTAGGCTCGACGCGTGGTGGACGCAGTGGTGGTCGGGGCGGGGCCGAACGGGCTCGCCGCAGCGGTGACCCTGGCGCGGGCCGGCCTGTCCGTCGAGGTCGTCGAGCGGAACGACACCATCGGCGGAGGAGCACGCACCGCAGAGCTCACGTTGCCCGGCTTCCGCCACGACGTCTGCTCGGCCGTGCACCCGATGGCGCTGCAGTCGGAGTTCTTCCGTCGCTTCCGCCTCGACGAGCGGATCGACCTGCGGCTACCCGAGGTGCAGTACGGCCACCCGCTCGACGGCGGCCGCGCGGGGATCGCCCACCAGGACCTCGACCGCACGGCAGCGGAACTCGGTGTCGACGGCCCCGCCTTCCGGACCCTGATGGCCCCGCTCTCGCGGAACGCGGACCAGGTGTCGGACTTCGCCACGAACGCGCTGCTGAACGTCCCGCGGCACCCGCTCACCGTCCTGCGGTTCGGCCTGCGGGCGCTGGAGCAGGGGAGCGGCGCCTGGAACGCCCGGTTCCGGGACGAGGTCGCACCCGCGATGGTGACCGGGGTGGCCGCGCACTCCATCCAACACATGCCGTCCCTCGCGACCGCCGCAGCGGCCCTGTCGCTCGGCAGCTACGCGCACGCCCGCGGTTGGCCGGTGCCGATCGGCGGCAGCCAGGCGATCGTCGACGCGCTCGCCGCCGACCTCGTCGCGCACGGCGGGCGGATCGTCACCGGACAGGACGTCCGATCGCTCGGGGACCTCACCCCGGCGAAGGCGGTGCTGTTCGACACGAGCGTGCCGGGGATGCTCCGGATCGCGGGCTCGCAGATCCCGACGCCGCGTCGCGGTGCGCTCCGACGGTTCCGGTTCGGCAACGCCGCGGCCAAGGTCGACTTCGCCCTGTCCGAACCGGTGCCGTGGACGCACGAGGACCTGCGTCGGGCCGGCACGGTGCACCTGGGCGGCACCCGCGCCGAGATCGCCGCAGCAGAGGGCGCGGTGGCGCGGGGACGGCACGCCGAGCGCCCGTACGTCCTCGGTGCGGAGCCCACCGTCGTGGACCCGTCACGCGCACCAGAGGGCCGGCACGTGTTCTGGGCCTACGCGCACGTCCCGGCCGGTTCCGACATCGACCACACCGAGGCCGTCACCCGCCAGATCGAGCGGTTCGCGCCGGGGTTCCGCGACACGATCCTCGCGACGAGCTCCCGGACCGCCGTGGAGATGGCTGCCTACAACCCGAACTACGTCGGCGGGGACATCGCCTCGGGTGCGGCGAGCTTCTGGCAGCTCGTGAAGCGTCCGTTGCTGTCGAACGACCCGTGGCGGATGGGCGGCGGGATGTACCTCTGCTCCGAGGCCGCTGCCCCGGGCCCCGGCGTGCACGGCATGGCCGGTTGGCGGGCCGCGAAGAGCGCACTGCGGCACACCTTCGGGTTGCCGGACGACGTCGACCTGGCACCGGAGGACTGATCATGGCGAAGAACGTCCGCATCATGCACTGCACGCCCGAGGACGTCTTCGACGTGCTCGGCGACGGCTGGCTCTTCACGACCTGGGTGGTCGGCGCGTCCCGGATGCGCGGTGCGGAACCCGGCTGGCCAGCGGTCGGGAAACGCCTGCACCACTCGTTCGGTGTGTGGCCGTTCGTGATCGACGACGTGACGACGTCGCTCGTGTGGGATGCGCCCCGGCGGATGGTCATGCAGCCGAAGGGCTGGCCCCTCGGTGAGGCGCGCGTGGAACTGGCCGTCGAGCCGCATCCCCGGGGCTGCAAGGTCACCATCGTCGAGGACGCCGTGGCCGGCCCTGCCACGTACGTCCCGGGGTTCCTGCTGCAGCCGCTGGTGTGGATCAGGAACCGCGAGACCCTGCGGCGCCTCCGCTGGGTCGCGACGGGTCGCGCCCGGAACGGCTGACGCGCCCTACTCAGCGCGACTGAACTCGCTCGCCCGGGCAACTTCGTCGTCGGTGAGTGCGACGCCCGTGTAGCGCTCGAACTGGCGGGCTGCCTGGAGCGCGATGACCTCGGCGCCGGTGATGACGTGCTTGTCCGCCGCGCGTCCGGCCCGCACGAGCGGCGTCTCGGAGGGGAAGGCGACCACGTCGAACACGGTGTGGGCCGCGGTGATCCGGTCCGCGGTGAACGCGACGGTGTCCGACTGGTCCCCGTCCATGCCGAGCGGCGTGACGTTGACCAGCAGGTCGGCGTCGCCGGCCTCGTCCTCGGTGCGGACCCAGCCGAACCCGTACTGCGACGCGAGGGCCGAGCCGGTGTCCCCGTTGCGGGCGACGACGGTGAGGTGGTCGAACCCGGCGCCACGGAACGCCGCGGTGACGGCCTTCGCCATGCCGCCGGACCCGCGGAGCAGCACGCGGGACGTGGGGTCGACGTCGTGCGTGCCGAGCAGTGCTGCAACGGCCTCGTAGTCGGTGTTCGAGGCGGTGAGCACACCGTCGTCGTTGACCACGGTGTTCACGGACTGGATGGCCGCGGCGGACTCCTCGACGACGTCGACGAGGGGGATGACCGCCTCTTTGAACGGCATGGACACCGAGCACCCGCGGATGCCGAGGGCACGGATGCCGGTGACGGCTCCGGGGAGGTCGGTGGTGGTGAACGCCTTGTAGAGGAAGTTCAGCCCGAGCTCGTCGTAGAGGAAGTTGTGGAACCGGGTGCCGATGTTGCTCGGACGGGCGGCGAGCGACATGCACACCTGCATGTCCTTGTTGAGGATGGGCATGTGGCCAGTGTCGCATGCTCCTCGGTCCGCGTGCCGACGGGGATGGAGCGGTCCACCACCGGACTGGGATGCGTCGTGGTGGCGCGGAGGCGTAGCGTCTCCGGAGATGACCGATCTTCCTGAGACCATGCGCGCCGTCCGTTTCGACGAGTGGGGCGACCGGACCGTGCTCCGCGTCGCCGAGGTTCCCGTGCCAGCCGCCCTGCCGGGGCGCGTCCTCGTCCGTGTCCGGGCCGCCGGGATCAACCCGGGGGAGTCCGCCATCCGCCAGGGGGTGTTCGGCGGGGACCTGCCGTCCGGCCAGGGCACCGACTTCGCCGGGATCGTCGTCGCGGTCGGCGAGGGTGTCGACGGCGTCGACGAGGCCGAAGAGGTCATCGGCTGGTCGTGGGACCGGTCGAGCCAGGCCGAGTACGTGTCCGTCCCGGCCGAGCAGGTCGTGCAGAAGCCGCGGTTGCTCGACTGGACCGTGGCCGGTGGGCTGGACGTCATCGCGACGACCGCGGCGGCTGCCGTCCGTGCCGTGGACCCGAGGCCGGGGGAGACCGTCGTCGTCTCCGGCGCCGCAGGGGGCGTCGGCGGGTTCGTCACGCAGCTCCTCACGAACGAGGGCATCGACGTCATCGCCGTCGCGTCGGAGTCGAACCACGAGTGGCTCGCGTCCAAGAAGGCACGTCCGGTCGCCTACGGGGACGGACTGCAGCAGCGCATCGAGGAGCTCGCGACGAACGGGGTCGACGCGCTCATCGACACGCACGGCGCCGAGTACGTCCACCTCGGCATCGCGCTCGGGATCCCCGCCGACCGCATCGAGACGATCATCGCGTTCGAGGCGGCGGCCGAGGTCGGTGCGCACGCATCGGGCAGCTCGGACACCGCCGATCCCGAGATCCTCGGCGCGCTGGCGAACATGGTGGCGGAGGGTGCGATCGAGGTGCCGATCGCGGCGACCTACCCGCTCGACCGGGTCCAGGACGCCGTCGCGGAACTCGAGCAGGGGCACACCCGCGGCAAGATCGTCCTCGTTCCCTGACCCGGGGGTTCTCCCCACCCCGGATCCGGAGGGAGACCACCTTCTGCGGCGGTCGTCGGGTGCGTAGCGTCATGGACATGAACGCACTCACCCGCCCCCGCAACGGCCGTGTCCTCGCCGGCGTCTGTGCCGGTATCGCCGACCGCTTCGGCTGGTCCCGCACCTTCGTCCGCGTCGCCTGGGTCATCCTGAGCTTCTTCCCCGGTCCGCTCTGGATCGCCTACGTCGTGCTGTGGTTCCTGATGCCCGCCGAGGGCAACCGCCGCTGAACGTCCGTCCGTCCAGACGGGTTAGGGTGGCGACGTGCCGGTCTCCGTCTTCGATCTGTTCAGCATCGGTGTCGGCCCGTCGAGCTCCCACACGGTGGGGCCGATGCGCGCCGCAGCCGAGTTCGCCGATCGCGTCCGGGCACTGCCCGTCGTGACGATCCGCGTCGACCTCTACGGCTCGCTCGCGTCCACCGGGCAGGGACACGGAACGCTCGGCGCCGTCGCGATCGGGCTCACCGGCGAGCTGCCGGAGGACGTCGACCCCGACGCGATGACGGCGGCGCTCGACACGCTCGAGGAGACCGGCGTCCTGCGGATGTCCGGCGGGCAGCGCGTGCCGTTCCGGCTCCGCGACATCGTCCAGCACCCCTTGACGATGTTGCCCAGACACCCGAACGCCATGCGGCTCCGCGCGTTCGACGACTCCGGCTCCGAGATCGCCGTCGAGACCTACTACTCGGTCGGCGGTGGGTTCATCACCCGCGACGGCGACGACGAACCCGCCGCCGTGGCCGAGGCCGCGATCCCCGTCGACGACGCCGTGCCGCACCCGTTCTCCAGCGGTGCCGAGCTGCTCGCCGCCTGCGCTTCGACGGGGTTGCCGGTGAGTGGCATCGCCCTGGCGAACGAGGGCGCGACCCGTTCCGAGGACGACGTCCGCGCCGGTCTGCTGCGGATCCACGACGTGATGGACGCGTGCGTCGACCGCAGCGTCCGACGCACCGGCACGCTCCCCGGCGGACTCGACGTCCGTCGTCGCGCTGCCACCTGGTTCGAACAGCTCACCCGGGAAGACCCCGACCACGACCCGCTGTTCGCGATGGAGTGGGTGAACCTCTGGGCGATGGCGGTGAACGAGGAGAACGCATCGGGCGGACGCGTCGTGACGGCGCCGACGAACGGTGCGGCGGGCATCATCCCCGCGGTCCTGGCCTACGCACTGCACTACGTCGACGGGCTCGACCGTGACGAGGCCGTGGTCCGCTTCCTCCTCACCGCCGGCGCGATCGGGTCGATCTACAAGGAGCGCGCCTCGATCTCCGGTGCCGAGGTCGGCTGCCAGGGCGAGGTGGGTTCCGCCGCGTCGATGGCGGCCGCCGGGCTCGCCGAGGTCCTCGGCGGAACCCCGGAACAGGTCGAGAACGCCGCCGAGATCGCGATGGAACACAACCTCGGACTGACCTGCGACCCGATCGGCGGGCTCGTGCAGATCCCCTGCATCGAGCGCAACGCGATCGCCGCGAACAAGGCGGTCAACGCGGCCAGGATGGCGCTCCGCGGGGACGGCGTGCACCACGTGTCGCTGGACCAGGTCGTCGAGACCATGCGGCAGACCGGTGCCGACATGTCGACCAAGTACAAGGAGACCGCGATGGGCGGTCTGGCGGTGAACGTCCCGCTCTGCTGACGTGACCGGCGTGCCGGGGCCGAGCCGAGCCTCCAGGGCGACGTGTGGGGGACCGGGCGGGGTACGACGCTCCACAACTGGGGGCGCGCATTCCGGCGTCACCGCTGTCGGAGTGGCGCCTCCGCGGGTTAGCGTGCTCGCGTCTGCTCGATCACCGAGCGGGCCGGTGCCCACGGATCGGGCGCCGTGCAGAGTCATGGAGTGACGCCGATGCACCACCGCACCCTCGCCTTCCTGACGGCGGCCGCCCTCGGGGCGACGCTCGCCGTCGGTGTCGCCGCACCCGCCTCGGCCGGGACGGCCCCACGCCGACCGTCCCGCCGACCGTCGTGTCCTCGGGGTCCGTGCCGACGTCCTCGGACCCGACGGACGGCAGGACCCCCGCCGACACCCCGGTCGACCTCACCGTCGTGCTGCGCCCGACCGACCGGACGGCGCTGCGGGACCTGCCGGCCACCACGGCCGGAGCCGGTCCCGACGAGCGGAGCGACGCGGTCGACGCCCTGGCGCCCGAGGAGCCGCGCGGCGCAGCGGTCCGGTCGGCGCTCGCCGCGGCGGGGTTCACGGTCACGGACCTGGACACGTGGGAGCTCGAGGCCACCGGAACGGCTGCGCAGGCCGAGGCGCTCTTCGCGACCACCCTGGTGGGCAGCGGCGACGGCATGCACCCCACCGGCGACGTCGTCATCCCGGCGTCCTTCGGCGACTCCGTGACCACGGTGTTCGGGCTCGACGCCCGGCCCGCCGCATCGCACGCCGCGCTCCCGGGCGGCTACGCCCCTGCTGACCTCGCCAGGGCCTACGGCTCCTCGAGTGCGGCGAGCGCCGGAGCCGGCACCACCGTCGCGACCGTGCAGCTCTCCGGCTGGGACCGCAACGACCTCGTCGCCTACGCGGCGGCCGTCGGGCGACCGGTCCCCGCGCTCGACCAGATCGCCGTCGACGGCGCCGACGTCCACCGGGCGGACGGCTCCGGCGGCGAGACCGAGGTCGCGCTCGACCAGGAGGCCCTCCTCGCCACGGCGCCGTCGGCCCGGCAGCGCGTCTACGTGGCACCGAACTCGTTCCAGGGGCTCTACGACGCCTACAGCCGCATCGCGGACGACGTCCAGCGTGCCGGCATCACGGCCGTCAGCGTCTCGTGGGGCTCCTGCGAGTCGCTGACGTCCGCGGCAGCCCGCGGGGCGCTCGACGACGCGCTCGACCGCATCGTGGCCGCCGGGGCGACCGTGTTCGCCGCCTCCGGTGACGACGGCGCGATGTGCCCGACCGGGCCCCGCTCGTCGGTCCGCTCGGTGACGTACCCGGCATCGTCGCCCGCCGTGGTCGCGGTCGGTGGGACCTCGCTGCAGACCACGTCGTCGGGCACCTCGGAGTCCGCATGGTCGAACACGTACGGAGCAGGCGGGGGCGGCGTCTCCGCGGCGTACGACCGCCCGGCGTGGCAGTCCGGCACCGGTGTCACGGGGACGAAGCGCCTCGTCCCCGACATCGCCTCGGTCGCGGACCCCGCGACCGGGCCCGGGATCTACCTCGGCACGGCGCACGGCTTCGCGCTCGGTGGCGGCACGAGTCTCGCGTCGCCGGTCGTCGCCGGCCAGCTCGCCGCGGCACTCGGAACCCGCGGGTGCACCGTCGGCATCGGGGACCTGCACCAGACGCTGTACTCGAACCCGACGGCGTTCCGCGACGTGACGTCGGGGACGAACGGCACTGCGGCGGCGACCACCGGGTACGACCAGGCAACAGGACTCGGGACGCCGAACTGGGGCGTGCTCGGGGCCCTGCTGCCGACCGGCGGGTGCGCTGGCGGTGGCGCCGGTGCTCCTGCCGCTGTCGGGCCGGCCGCGGCGGGAGCCACGGCCACGGGGATCACGGGGTCGTCGACGCCGGTGCCCTCCGGCACGTCGATCCGGTCGCCGCACGGGCTGTACTGGCTCGACCTGCAGTCCGACGGCCGCCTCGTCGAGTGGGGCGGCGGACGGGCGCTGTGGTCGTCGAACGTCGCGTCCGCGGGCGCGACCCTCACGGTCGGTACCGACGGCACGCTCGCGATCCGGTCGACCACCGGTGCGACCGTCTGGGCCGCCGGCAAGCCCTCCGCGGGAGATGCTCCCGTGCTGCAGGTCACCGACCTCGGCGTGGTCCAGCTCGTCCGTGGGACGACGGTCCTGTGGCAGCAGGTCCCTGGCACGCGCGACCGCCTGGTGCCCGGCGCCAGCCTCGTCCCCGGACAGGAGATCCGGGACACCACCGGACACCGTCGTTTCATCGTCCGGGACGACGGTCAGCTCCGGATCATCCTTGGTTCGAAGACGGTGTTCGCCGTCTCCGGTGGCCGGGGCAGCTCCCTGCGGGTGCAGACGGACGGCAACGTGGTGCTCTACGACGCCGTGGGCAAGGCCAAGTGGTCGACCGCGACGTGGCGGTACGGGGGGAAGAACATGCAGTTGCGGATGCAGACCAACGGTGACCTGGTGCTCGCGCAGGGGACGACGACGAGGTGGCACTCCAGGACGAGGGGCTGAGCGCCGCGGCCTCGTCGCGTCAGCGTGCCAGGAGTGTCAGGAGTCTCGCGGTCTCGGTCGTGATGGCGTCGCGGCCGGCGGCGACGTACTTCCGCGGGTCGACCAATTCCGGCCGCTCGTCGAGCACGTCGCGGAGCGCCCGGGTGAAGAGCCCGTTGAGGTGCGTCGAGATGTTGATCTTCGTCATCCCCGCCGCCACCGCACCACGGAGCTCGTCGTCCGACAGTCCCGACGACCCGTGGAGCACGAGGGGCACCGGCACGCTGTCGTGCAGCCGCCCGATCAGGTCGCGGTCGACGGCGGCCTCGCGGGTCTGCATCGCGTGCGAGGTCCCGACGGCGACCGCGAGGGCGTCCACCCCCGTCGCGGCGACGAACGCCGCTGCGTCGGCCGGGTCGGTGCGGACGCCCGGTGCGTGCACGCCGTCCTTGCCGCCGACCTCGCCGAGTTCGGCCTCGATCGCGATACCGGCCGCGTGGCAGCGGTCCGCCAGGACACGGGTGGCGGCGACGTTCGCGGCGTAGTCGAGGTGCGAACCGTCGTACATGATCGAGTCCACCCCGAGCGCGATGCCCTCGGCGACCAGGTCGGCGTCCTCGACGTGGTCGAGGTGCACGAGGACCTCGACGTCGGCCGAGCGCGCGATCGCCTGGGTCGCGGTCGTGATGGGTGCGAGCCCGCCGTGGTAGCGGACGCAGTTCTCGCTGATCTGCAGGATCACCGGCAGACCGGCGGCGGCGGCACCCGCGACGATCGCCTCGGCGTGCTCGAGCAGGACGACGTTGAACGCCCCGATGCCGTGCCGGGTCGATCGGGCGGTGTCGAGGAGCCCGGTGAGGGCCAGGTCGGTGATCATGCGGGACTCCTGGTGGGGTCGAGGGCGGAGAGGAACCGGTGTGCGGCGTCGTGGTCGATCTCGCCGGCGACGGGACGGAGGACCGCCGCTGCGCCGAAGGCCGCGGCCGTGCGCAGTGCCAGGGCGGTGTCGGCACCGCGGGACAGTGCGAGGACCAGGCCGGCGGTCGCGGCGTCCCCCGCGCCGGTGGGGTTGCCGGTGACGCCGGGCACGGCGGGCACCTCGACCACGTCGTCGAGCGCGTGTGCCGCGATGCCGTCGGCTCCGCGTGAGACCACGACCAGCCCGGCACCGCGCCGGAGCAGGTCGAGCGCGCCGTCCCGTTCGTCCGGCAGGCCCGTGGCCTCGGCGAGTTCCTCGCGGTTCGGCTTGCACACGGTGGTACCGGCGTCGGCCGCCGCGAGGAGGGACGGGCCGGAGAGGTCGGCGACCACGAGGACCCCCGCCGCGACGGCGTCGGTCACCCAGGGGACGACCACGGTCGGCTCGGCACCGGCGGGGAGCGAGCCCGAGAGCACGAGCGCGACGGGTCCACCCGGAGCAGCCGTCCCGAGGGCGGACCGGACGGCGTCGTCGACGTGGGACCACGACCCGGGTGGGACCGACGGCCCGGGCTCGCCGAACATCGTGGGGTGGGCGAGGTCGTCGACCACCGTCACGGTGGTGCGGGTCTCGCCGGGGACCGGGACCGTGGTCGCATCGAGCCCGAGGGCGGCCACCGCATCGGCCACCCAGGCCCCTGCGGCGCCGCCGAGTGGCAGGACCGAGTGGGTCCGGACACCCTCGGCGTGCAGCACACGTGCGACGTTGAGCCCCTTGCCGCCGGGTCGCCGGTCCACGTCCCGGACGCGTTGGGTCGTGCCGACACGCTGTTCGTCGACGCGGTAGGTGACGTCCACCGCGGGGTTCGGCGTGACGACGACGATCATGTGCGGACCCCTTCGGTGAGCGGACGGGCGCGGAGCCGATCGGCGTCGAGCGCGAGCAGGTCGGCGCGTGACCCGGGGCTGAGCGGCTCCGGGAGACCGAGCAACGCCGCGGCGTTCCCCGAGGAGATGGCGACGGCTTCGGCGATCGCGTCCGGACCGCTCGCGAGGACACGGGCGACGGCGTCCGCGATCGTGCTCGTGCTGCCGGCGAGCGACGACCCGTCCGCGAGCATCGCGACACCGTCGGACACCACGACGTCCGATCCGGCGATCCGGTAGCGTCCGTCCGGGCACCCGGTCGCGGCCATCGCATCGGACACCAGCACCATCCGGCCGGCGGCGCTGCGACGGACCAGGTCCACCGCGACTGCGTCGAGGTGGTGACCGTCCACGATCGCTTCGACGGACAGGCGGTCGTCGGTCAGGGCGACGCCGACCGGGCCGGGATCGCGGTGGTGCAGCGGGGGCATGCCGTTGAAGACGTGGGTGACGAGTCGCGCACCGGCATCGACGGCGCGCAGGACCGTGTCGGCGTCCGCGTCGGTGTGCCCGATCGCGACGACGATCCCGGCGTCCGTGAGCCGGCCGACCGCGTCGAGTGCGCCGGGCAGCTCCGGTGCCAGGGTGACGATCCGGAGCTCGTCGGCCGCGGCGTCGAGGTACTCGTCCACCTCGGCCGTCGTCGGTGCGTGCAGCAGGTCCGGTGCGTGTGCTCCCCGTCGGGTGGGCGAGAGCCACGGCCCCTCGAGGTGCAGTCCGAGGAGCGTGCCGTCCGCGACCAGTGGCCGGAGCCGACGGAGCGCCGACAGGGTGTCCGCAGGGGTACCACTCGCGATCGACGCGACGAGCGACGTCGTCCCGCGGTCGGCGTGGAAGGCGGCCACGGCGCGGGCGTCGTCCGCGGTGCAGGTCGCGAAGTCGTGGCCGAGCGCACCGTGCGCGTGCAGGTCGACGAAACCTGGCACGACCGTGCCGTCGGTCTCGACGACGCGGTCGTGCGGAGGAGCGTCCCCGGAACCCACGGCGGCCACCCGCCCGTCCTCGACGAGCAGCCAACCCTCGTCGATCGTCCGGGTCGGGGTGACGAGCCGCGCGGAGCGGACCAGCGTGCTCACCGCGTGCCCTCTGCGACGCGGGTGCCACGCGCGAGGAGATCGCGTGCGAGCAGGCCCGCCCCGATCGCGCCCGCCGCGTCTCCGTGACGGGCCGGCACGACCGCGGGCACACGGAGCCCGGCCAGCCGGTCCGCGACCGCCGCACGGAGGGGGTCGAGCAGGAGCGGGCCGGACCGGGCCAGGCCGCCGCCGACGACGACGGTGTGGCACCCGGCCACCGCGGTGGTCCACCCGATCACGTCGGCGAGGACCTCGACGCACTCGTGCCAGACCCGGGCGGCCGTCGCATCGCCCTGCTGGACGAGGAGCATGGCGGCGTGCGCGCTCTCGACACCGGTCCGGCGTGCGACGGCGCCGGCCGAGGCGATCTCCTCGACCCGGGCCCCGGCGTGCGGTCCGTGTACGAGCCGGACCTGGCCGACCTCGCCGGCCCATCCGCCGCCGTCCACCACGGTGCCGTCGACGACGAGCGCACTCGCGAGCCCGGTGCCGATCGGCAGGAACACGGCGGAGCCTTCGTCGAGGCCACCTGATCGCACCTCGGCGAGGGCACCGGCACGGACGTCGTGCCCGAAGGCGAGCGGAACGTCGACGCCGCGGGCGAGCAACGCTGCGAGCACCCGTGCACGCACCGGGACGTCCCGCCAGCCGAGGTTGACCGAGAGCACCGAGGTGCCGGCGCGCTCGTCGACGACACCGGGGACGACGATCCCGACGGCATCGAGCGGGACGGTGCTGTCGGCATCGAGCTGGACGGTGCTGTCGGCATCGCGCGGGACAGCGCCGACGGCGAGGTCCGCGACGGTCTCCGCGAGCCGCTGCGCGTCGGGGTCGTCCTTCGGCGTCGGCACGCGGTACTCGGCGAGGACCTGCCCGTCGGCGTCGGTCAGTCGGGCCTTGATGCCCGTGCCGCCGACGTCGACCCCGAGCACGGCCCCGCGGCCGGCCATCAGGTGAGGATGACCGAGCGGGTCAGGGAACGCGGGTGGTCCGGGTCGAGCCCGCGACGCTCGGCCAGCGCGACCGCGAAACGGTGCACGACGACGAGCCCCGCGATGGGGTCGAGGTCGTGGTGGACGAACCGGGCACCGGTCGCGGCGACCTCGTCCGGCAGCCCGTCGGGCGTGCTGCCGAGGGACCAGACGAGTCGACCGGGCTGCGCGATCGCGATCGGGCCGTGCCGGTAGTCCATCGCCGGGTACGACTCGGCCCAGAACTGCGCGGCTTCGCGGGTCTTGAGTGCTGCCTCGAACGTCAGGCCGACGGCGGCGCCGCGACCCACGAACGTCACCTGCTCGGCGTCGAGGAGGTCCTCGATGGGCAGCGCGAGCGCCGCTTCCGCCTGGACGGCCAGTGCATCGACGTCATCGCCGATGGACGCGCGCAGCAGGGCGAGCGCCGTCGTCGCGAAGCGGGTCTGGACAACCGAACGCTCGTCGGCGAACGGCAGCGCGATCGTGTCGTCCGCGACCGCCGCCGCCGGGCTGTCCGGCACGGCGGTGATCAGCACCGTGCGCTGCGTGGGGAGGTCGGAGAGCAGGGAGACGATCTCGGTCGTCGTGCCGGACCGGCTGATCGTCACGACGCGGTCGTACTCGCGTCCGGTCGGGTACTCGGAGCCCGCGAACGCGTCGGTGACGCCGAGGCCGGCCTGCTCGCGGGCCACGGCGTAGCTCATCGCGATGAACCAGCTGGTCCCGCACCCGACGACGGCGACGCGCTCGCCTGGCTGGGGGAGGGTGTCGACGAAGGAGGGGAGCAGGGCGGCCGCAGCGCGCCAGGTCTCCGGCTGCGACGCGAGCTCTTCGCTCACGAAGGTGTCGGTCATGGGTGCCTTCCGGTCCGGTCTCGATCCGGGTGATCGATGGTCGGAAGCATAGCGAGCGATCGTGCTCGATGCGAGAGCAAAACGTCATTTCCGATCAGCGACCGAGCGCTGCACGCCCGTAGGATGGCCCTCATGACTCCGCAACAGCGGCTCAACGCCCTGCTCGAACTCGTGAGCGAACGGGGCAACGTGTCGATCTCCGAGATCGGCGAGATGCTCGGGATCTCCCCGGCCACCGCTCGCCGCGACCTCGCGACCCTCGCCGACCAGCGGCTGGTCACCCGCACGCACGGCGGGGCCGCCGCGCTCGGCGCCGGGTACGAGCTGCCGCTGCAGTACAAGATCGCCAGGCAGGCAGAGGCCAAGACGGCGATCGCCCGTGCGACGGCGGCGCTCATCGCCCCGGGTGACACCGTCGGGCTGAACGGCGGGACCACCACCACCGAGGTCGCCAGGGAGCTCGGCAAGAGCGAACGCTTCATCCGGGCGGACGGCGAGTACGGCGTCACGATCGTGACCAACGCGCTGAACATCGGGTACGAGCTGTCGGTGCGCGCCAACGTCAAGATCGTCGTCACCGGCGGCGTCGCACGTCGTCAGTCCTACGAACTCGTCGGCCCGCTCGTCCGCGACACCCTCGACGAGTTCGCGCTCGACGTCGTCGTGCTCGGCGTCGACGGCCTGACGGGCCAGTACGGCGCCACCACCATGCACGAGGGAGAGGCCGAGGTCAGTCGGCACTTCGCCTCCGTCGGGCGTCGGGTGATCGTCGTGGCGGACTCCACCAAGATCGAGCGCTCGACGTTCGCGCGGATCTGTCCGCTCGACCGGATCGACGTCCTGGTCACCGACCAGCCGGTCCCGCCGACGTTCGCGGCCGACCTCGCCGCCGCCGGCGTGGAGCTCGTCGTAGCCGACTGAGCCGACTGAGCCGACTGAGCTGGACCGGGGCTGACGGGCCCGCCGGCACCACGACGTCGTGCCCGGACGTTACCGGCGTGTAAAACCCTCGCATCTCACTTCCATGAGCGATCCGTGAGCGCCTATTGTGCATTCATGATCGATTCGGCATCATTGGCGTCACAATCACGCAAGGGAGCGAGATGAGCGTCGACACGTACGAAGGACTCCGCATCGCGGTGATCGGCATGGGCCAACGGTCCGCCATCGCACGCCACGTCGCCGAGGCGGTCGCCTCGAGCACCGATCTGGAGGCCCGGGTCATCGCCGTCGCGGACGTCACCGCCGACGGACGGGAGCGCGGACGCAGCGAGTACCCCGACGCGCTGGTGGTGGAGTCCCACCGCGACCTCGTCGGCGCGGTGGACGCGGCGATCGTCACGACCCCGGACTGGACGCACGCCGAGATCGCGATCGACCTGCTCCGCGCGGGCATCGCGGTCTACCTCGAGAAGCCCCTCGCCATCACGGTGGAGGACGCGGACGCCGTGCTCAACACCGCTGCGGAGACGGGCACCCCGCTGTACGTCGGCCACAACTTCCGGCACGCCGCCGTCGTCCGGCTCATGCGGGAGATCGTCGAACGGGGCGAGATCGGCGAGGTCAAGGCCGTCTGGTGCCGCCACTTCGTCGGGAACGGCGGCGACTACTACTTCAAGGACTGGCACGCCGACCGCACCAAGGTCAACTCCCTGCTGCTGCAGAAGGCGAGCCACGACCTCGACGTCATCCACGCCCTCGCCGGCGGGTACACGAGCCGTGTCGTCGGGATGGGCTCGCTGTCCGTCTACGGCGACGTCACCGATCGTCGCGACCGAAGCGGTGAGCTCATGGGGGACTGGTTCTCGCTCGACAACTGGCCGCCGCTCGAGCAGACCGGCCTGAACCCCGTCGTCGACGTCGAGGACGTCTCGATGGTGATGATGACGCTCGACAACGGCGTGCAGGCGAGCTACGAGCAGTGCCACTTCACGCCGGACTACTGGCGGAACTACACCGTGATCGGGACCGAAGGCCGTCTCGAGAACATCGGCGACACCGGCGGCGGCGTGGTCAAGGTCTGGAACCACCGCCGCGGGTGGGACGTCCAGGGCGACCGCGAGTACCCGATCGACGGCGTCGACTCCGGCCACGCGGACGCCGACCTGCTCACCATGACCGAGTTCCTGCGCAGCGTCGCACTCGGCGAACCGACCTCACTGTCCCCGGTCGCGGCGCGAGCCGCGGTCGCCGCCGGCGCCCTGGCGACCCGCTCGCTGCGGGGCGGCTCCGTGCCCATCGACGTCCCGAGCCTCCCGGCCGAGACGATCTCCCACTTCACCCTCCCCACCCAGACCGTCACGCGCTGACGGCCGTGCGAAAGGACCACCCGATGACCGCACACTTCCCCGCCCGAGGAGCCCGACGCATCCTCCTCGGCGCTGTCGCCGCCCTCGGCGCGGCCGCCCTGCTCGCCGGGTGCTCGACCTCCTCGGGCGCCGCGGGTTCCGGCGGCGACTACGAGAAGGTGTCGAAGGACACCAAGGCGACCCTCGACTACGCCGTCTGGGACGAGAACCAGGTCAAGGCGATCAAGGCCAACATCAAGGGCTTCAACGAGGAGTACCCCGACATCACGGTCAACGTCGACGTCACCCCGTTCGCCAACTACTGGACGAAGCTCCAGACGCAGGGCTCGAGCAACACGCTCCCCGACCTGTTCTGGATGAACGGCCCGAACTTCCAGCTGTACGCGGCCAACGGCAAGATCGCGCCGATCACCGGCGAGGTGAAGGCCGGCGCGATCGACCCGAAGAACTACTCGTCGGCGCTCAACGACCTGTACACGTACGACGGCACCCAATACGGCGTCCCGAAGGACTTCGACACGATCGGCGTCTGGATGAACAAGGCGCTGTTCGAGCAGGCCGGCGTCGCGATGCCGTCGAAGGACTGGACCTGGGACGACTTCCAGAAGACCGGCGCCGAGCTCTCCGAGAAGCTCAAGGCACAGGGCGCGTACGGTGCCGCCGGCGGCATGGACGGGCAGACGACCTACTACGACACCATCTTCCAGGCCGGCGGATCCGTCCTGAACGACGACGCCACGAAGTCCGAGTACGCGTCGAAGGCGTCCGAGGAGGGCCTGCAGTTCTGGACCGACCTCATCAAGTCGGGGGCGTCGCCCTCGATCAAGCAGCTGACCGACACGACCGCCGACCAGTGGTTCACGTCCGGGAAGCTCGCGATGTACCAGGGCGGCAGCTGGTTCCGCTCGGCGCTGACCGGCACCGACATGGAGAAGGACGTCGTCGTCTACCCGCTGCCGAAGGGCAAGGAGCAGGCGACGGTCATCCACGGCGTCTCGAACGTGGTCGCCGAGGGCAGCAAGAACAAGGCAGCGGCCCAGGCACTGCAGGTGTACCTCGCCGGCAAGACCGCACAGCAGCAGCAGGGCGACATGGGCGCCGTGATCCCGGCCTACACCGGCACGCAGGACGCCTTCACGAAGACGATGCCCGACGCCGACCTGCAGGTCTTCCTCGACGCGGTCGACTACGCCAAGCCGCTGCCCGTCTCGAAGAACACCGCCGCGTGGAACACCCTCGAGACGAACCTGCTCCCGAGTGCGTTCGACGGGTCGAAGCCCGTCGACGAGGTCGCGAAGGACCTCGCCCAGAAGATGGACGCCGCCCTCGGCAAGGAGAAGTGACGCCCCGGCGTCAGGGAGTGACCCGATGACGATCCACACCGAGCAGCACCCCGACACGGCGGCGACACCCGCCGTCGGCCCCGCCCGGACGCAGCACGCGTCCGGGCGGGGCGCCCCGGCGGTGCCCCCGCCGCCTGATCCGGACCGACGGTGCATGGCCGTGGCTGTTCGTCCTGCCGCTGCTCATCGGCGTCGGCACGTTCTACATCTGGCCGATCCTCCAGACGTTCTGGTACTCGTTCACCACGTGGGGCGTCTTCGGCGGCGCGACGTTCTCGGGTCTCGCCAACTACGGTCGCCTGCTGTCCGACCCGCAGCTGTACCAGTCGCTGCTCAACACCGTGATCTACACGGCCATCGTGCTCGTCGGCATCCCGATCGCGGTGTGGCTCGCGAGCCTGCTGAACACCCCTGGTCTGCGGTTCGCGCAGTTCTACCGCGTGCTGTTCTTCCTGCCCTACGTCGCGATGCCCGCGGCGATCGCCCTGGTCTGGCGGATCATGTTCAACGGCGACTACGGGATCGTGAACTGGTTCCTCGGGCTGTTCGGCATCGACGGCCCGTACTGGATCTCGACCCCGGGCTTCGCGCTCGTCGCGGTGAGCCTCGTCGGCCTGTGGTCGTCGCTCGGTTTCTCGATGATCATCCTCGGCGCCGGCCTCAAGGACATCCCGCCAGAGCTGTACGAGGCGGCCGAGCTCGACGGCGCCAGTCGCTGGCGCCAGTTCCGCTCCGTGACCGTGCCGCTCCTGACGCCGAGCATCTTCTTCGTGGTCATCGTCACGACGATCTCCAGCTTCCAGCTGTTCGACCTGCTCTACGCCATCCTCGGCAGCACCAACCCGGTGATCCCGAAGACGATGTCACTCGTCTTCTACTTCTACAGCGCCGGGTTCATCGACAACGACAAGGGCTTCGCGGCCGCGATCGCGATGATCATCTTCGTGCTCATCGGCATCGTGACGCTCGTGCAGTTCCGGTTCCAGAAGAAGTGGGTGCAGTCATGACCACCACCACGATCAGGACCGGGAAGCGCCCTGGCCGCCGCGGCGGCTCCCACTGGTGGATCCACGTCGTCCTCGGCATCGGCGGGTTCGCGATGGCGTTCCCGTTCCTGTGGCAGATCATCATGGCGCTGTCCACGAACGCGCAGGTCCAGTCCGTCACCCCGACGTTCTGGCCCGGCGAGCTCCAGTGGCACAACTTCGCCGAGGTCTTCGAGCGCCTGCCGTTCCTCAGCCAGCTCGGCACGTCGGTGTACGTCACGATCATCCGGACGATCGCGCAGATCATCCTGTGCACCTTGGCCGGCTACGCCTTCGCCCGGATGCGGTTCCGCGGTCGCGCGGTCCTGCTCGGGATCGTCCTGTCGATCCTCCTGGTGCCGTCGCAGGTGTACCTGATCTCGCAGTACCAGATCGTGCAGGGGCTCGGCTGGCTCGACACCCTCGCCGGGATCGTCGCGCCCGGTCTGTTCAGTGCGTTCGGCACGTTCCTGATGCGGACCGCGTTCCTCAACATGCCACCGGAGCTCGAAGAGGCGGCGCGCATGGACGGCGCGAACCCGTTCCAGGTGTTCTGGCGGATCATGCTGCCGCTCGCCCGGCCCTCGATCAGCGTGCTCGCGATCACGACGGTGCTGTGGTCGTGGAACGAGCTGCTCTGGCCGCTGGTCGTGTCGACCCGCGCCGAGGACATGCCCCTCGCCGCCGGTCTCGCGACGCTGTCGAGCGACCGGACGATCGACTACCCGGTGCTCATGGCCGCGAGCCTGATGGCGATGGCACCGGTGCTCATCATGTTCATCGTCCTGCAGCGTCGCGTGATCGACGGGCTGGCCTCGTCCGGCCTGAAGTGAGCCGGGAGGCCCGCCCCGGCTCCGTCGCGCTGCTCGCCTCCGCGATCGGTCGCCTCCAGGACCCGGGGGCGCTCGCCGCGGACCTCGCGGCGAGCGTCGCCGACGCCCCGCCGGTCGAGCGCGACGCGCTCGCGATGGCGGCCGTGGACGCGGTCCTCCCGCAGACCGCCACGTGGCTCGCCGCCCACGGGGCGACCGCCGAACAGGCGTCCGCGAGTACCGCCGACGTCGCACGCAAACGCGACCGGTACGGGATCCGGGGGACCGGGCTGGACTGGTTCTGCGCGGTCGCGACCGGACGCGTGGTGGCAGTGGGGCGCCTCCAGTTCGAACTCGGTGCCCACCTGCCGGACGGGACGCCGACGTGGAGCGTGCACGTCCCGGAGACCGGGCCGCTGGACCCGGTCGCCTGCGACCGGGCGTTCGCCGACGCCCCTGACCTGCTCCGACGGCTCGCACCGGGCCACGGCGCGACGTCGTGGTCCTGCCGGTCGTGGCTCCTCGATCCCGGGCTCGCGACCGCACTCGGACCCGACGCCAACGTCGTCCGGTTCGCCCGACGGTTCCGGTTGCTCCCGCCCGGCCCGCACGACGCGACCGAGGGCGACGACAGCGCGGCGAAGTTCGTCTTCGGGACCGGGCTCGCCGCGGCGCGTGCCGCACGTCCCGCCGGGCGTGTGCAGCAGGCCGTCCACGACCGGTGGGCGGACGGCGGGCACTGGACCGAGCGCACCGGGACCGCGCCGATCGCGTGAGCCGGACCAGGTCGCCTGGCGTACCGTCGTCGGCATGACCGAGCCAGATCGCGACCACCTCGCCGACGGTGTCGACATGTCCTTCGAGGAACGTCGACACGACACGCTGCGCCGGATGTCCGGTTCGGACGCCCACGACGAAGCGCCGCGCGTCGAGGTCTCCGAGGAACCCGACGGCACCGTGCGCATCGACGTCGCGGACTCCGCTGCCGTGCGACCCGGTGGAACGGAGCGCACCCAGGAGCGATAGGACGTCGGACTCGACCGACGCCGTCGCCACCAGTTCGGCGGGGACGGTGGGGCACGGCATGATCGTTCCGTGCACCTCGTCCTCAGCCGTGTCGACGGTGGCGTCCTCGCGACGCCCCTGACCGACTCCGGCGACCCGGGCGGTGAGCCGGTCGCGGTTCCCGACCCGGAACTCCCGGCGTTCGTCGCCGCGCGGGAAGCACCAGGCGTCCGATGGGTGTGGGACGACACCGCGCGCTGGTACCCGCTCGTGCTCCGCGGTGGTGGTCGGGTGGCACGCTGCGTCGACCTGCGGCTGTGCCATCGCATCCTGCGCACGGCGCTGGCCGCGCGCGGGTCGGCCCTCGCCACCGCACCCGCAGGGAGCTGGGACGCGCCCGCGCAGCAGGAACGCGTCGTCCGCGCGACGCAGGCGCAGCTCTTCGACGACGCACTCCTCGACGGGACCCGCCCCGCGGACGCCGCCGACCCGGTCGCGGAACTCCGTGCGCAACTCGCGGCGGTCGCCGGTGCGTCCGATCCTGGAGCACTGCGACTGCTCCTCGCCGCAGAGTCCGCCGGGGCGCTCGTCGCCGCCGAGATGCGGTTCGCCGGGCTGCCGTGGCGTGCCGACGTGCACGAACGCCTGCTCGAGGACGCCCTCGGCCCGCGGGTGCCCTACGGCGTCCGACCACGGCGGCTGGAGGAGATCGCCGTGGTCCTCCGACAGCGGCTCGACGACCCCGCCCTGAACCCCGACTCACCGGCGGACGTGCTGCGGTCCCTCCGCCGCGCGGGTCTGGTGGTGGACAGCACCCGGAAGTGGGAGCTCCAGCGCCTGGAGCACCCGGCGATCGAACCGCTGCTCGAGTACAAGCGGCTGTACCGGCTACTCACCGCGAACGGCTGGTCGTGGCTCGACGAGTGGGTGCAGGACGGTCGGTTCCACCCGGAGTACGCGGTCGGCGGTGTCGTCACCGGGCGCTGGGCAGCGAACGGTGGCGGGGCGATGCAGCTCCCCAAGCTCGTCCGGCCGGCTGTGGTCGCCGACGAGGGGTGGAAGCTCGTGGTCGCCGATGCCGCACAGCTCGAACCGCGGGTGCTCGCGGCGATGGCCGGCGACCAGGCGATGGCCGCGGCGGGGAACGGTCGCGATCTCTACGACGGCGTCGTCGCATCCGGAGCGGTCGAGACCCGGCAGCAGGCGAAGGGCGCGATGCTCGGCGCGATGTACGGCGCCACCCAGGGTGAGGGCGGTCGGCTCGTGCCACGGCTCGCTCGGGCGTTCCCGCGCGCGCTGGACCTGGTGTCGCGTGCGGCGGCGGCGGGGGAACGCGGCGAGCCGGTGACGACACGGCTCGGGCGGACGTCGCCGATCCCGGAGTCGTCGTGGTTCGCAGCACGGAACCGCGCGTGGTCGGTCGACGGCACTGCGGCGATGCAGCGCGCCGTGGAGTCGCGTGCCCGGAGCTGGGGACGGTTCACCCGGAACTTCGTGGTGCAGGGGACGGCGGCCGAGTGGGCTCTGTCGTGGATGGCGTCGCTGCGGACCCGGCTCGCCGCGCGGTACCACGGGCCGGTCCGGGACGGCGCGCACCTGGTGTTCTTCGTGCACGACGAGATCGTGCTGCACGTGCCGGAAGCCGACGCGCCGTGGGTCGCCGAGCAGGTCGACGCGGCCGCCGCGGACGCCGGGCGGATCCTGTTCGGGTCGTTCCCGATCACGTTCCCGCTGTCCGTCGCGATCGTCGACGACTACGGCAGCGCGAAGGACTGACGACGGGCTGACGCGACGCGCACATCGTCCTCGGGCAGGGTGGACCGATGGACGACGAAGCAGCACGTACCGAGGAACGGTCGGTCGGCGACGTCGACCTGACCACCTGGCGGACGCGCGCCGGGCGCGCATCCGCCACCGTGTGGACGCGGCTGGGCGACCGCTTCGGTGCGCTGCCCCTGCTGATCGTCACCCTGGTCATCGGGATCGGCATCGCCGCGGTGTGCACGTGGATCGCCTCCGAGGTCTACGACGCCGTCCGGGAAGCGGACGACGTCGCCGTGCTCGACCGTCCGGTGCTCGACTGGATGATGACGCTCCGTTCGCCTGGCCTCGACACCGCCGTGACCTGGTGGACCAACGTCGCGGGCACGATCGGGATGCCGATCGTCGCGCTCGGGTTCCTCGTCGGCTTCACGATCCAGCGCCGGGCCTGGACCCCGGTGGTGCTCCTCGTCGCTGCGAGCACCGGATCGCTGCTCATGACGATCGCGGGCAAGGACCTCATCGGGCGTGCGCGTCCCCCGCTCGCCGACGCCGTCCCGCCGTACGAGCACTCGCCCTCGTTCCCGTCCGGGCACACCCTGAACGCGACGGTCGTCGTCGGCACGATCGTGTACCTGCTGCTGCTCCGTGAGTCCCGGCGTGTGACCCGGGTCTGGACGGTGGTCCTCGGTGCGGTGTTCGTCGTGTCGATCGGGCTGTCGCGCGTGTACCTGGGGCACCACTGGCTGACCGACGTGCTCGCGGCGTGGGCCCTCGGGCTGGCGTGGCTCGCGCTCGTGATCACTGCCCACCGGCTGTACCTCACAGCCGTCCACCGCCGTCCCGGCGATGTCCACAGGGCTTCGTGAGCGCTCGCGGATCGCGCGAGGATCAAGGGTCGGCCGGGAATCCAGGCGAAGCCCGGCCGGACTCGAAGAAGCACGAGAAAAGCCCCCGGCTGCAACCGGGGGCTGATCTCACCTCGTGAAGAGGTCAGTGGTCTGAGTTGCGTAGTAACTCGAACCGCCTCGGTGTTCGAGTCTACGCGACCCTCCGGCCATCCGGTAGGGGAGCTCGGACCGCGGTCTCCTGCCCTGGGAACGGAGGCCGGCGATGGCGAGACATCGGCATCGTGACGGCGATCGTGGGCGGTTCGTCCTCGTGCTCGAGATCCTCGGGCTGTTGACGGCACTCGCGACCCTCGCGGGCGCGATCCTGCGGTTGCTGTAGGTCAGCGGGGTGGCTCCGGGCAGCCGGAGTCACCCCGTCCGTCAGGAACAGCCGATAGGTTGCCCGGCATGGAAGAACGGGTCTTCGGCGGCAGGTACCGGGTCACGGGCACGCTCGGTCACGGTGGGATGGCGTCCGTGTACCGCGCGGTCGACGAGCAGCTCGGCCGCGAGGTCGCGGTCAAGGTGTTCCGGATGGGCCCCGTCGACCACGGGGAGCGGGCGCGTGCCGAGGCAGAGATCCAGGTCCTCGCGGGCCTCAGGAGCCCGGCGCTCGTCACGCTGTACGACGCGGCACTCGACGACGCCGACGGCGACTCGTACCTCGTGATGGAGCTCGTCCCCGGCAGCGACCTCGCCACGCGGCTCCGCGAAGGGCCCCTCGACCGTCCCACCACCGCCCGCGTCGGCGCCCAGGTCGCTGACGGCCTCGCCGCCGTGCACGCGCAGGGCATCGTGCACCGCGACGTGAAGCCCGCGAACGTGCTCCTCGAAGCCGACGGCTCGCACGTCAAGCTCGCCGACTTCGGCATCGCGCTGCTCCGCGACGCCGCCCGGGTCACGGGGACCGGCACCGTCATGGGGACGGCCGCCTACCTGGCTCCGGAGCAGGTCACCGCCCAGGGGATCAGCGGGAAGTCCGACGTCTACTCGCTCGGCCTCGTGCTCCTGGAGTGCCTGTCGGGTCGCATGCCCTTCCCCGGCAGCGCCGTCGAGTCCGCCACCGCGCGGCTCACGCGCTCGCCGGAGATCGACTCCGCCCTGCCCACGGCCTGGCGCGTGCTCCTGCACGTCATGACGGCGACCGACCCGGCCGAGCGGCCGTCCGCCACCGAGGCGGCCGAACGCCTGCGCGCACTCTCGTACGACGACGGAGCGCCCGCCACCCAGCTCCTGCCTGGAGGCCCTGGCACCCTGACAGCGGCGGCTGCGGCCGCCGGAGTGGCCGGCGCTGCCGCTGGGGCCGAGACCGCGCGAGCGGCGCAGGCCGACGTCGCGACGCAGGCGATGCCCGCGAGCCGGCCCGCGGACGACGCGACACGCGTGCTGCCGGCGAGCACGGCCTCCAGTCCGTCTGGTCCGGACGACGTGGCGACCACCGTGCTCGGCGCACAACGCGGATCGGGTGGTCCGACCGGCGGAGGCGGCGCACCCGTGTCGGCCCCACCCGTGTCGTCGGAGCCCCCGGTGGAGAAGCGCCGCCGCGGCCTGGTGATCACGCTCGTGATCGTCGGGGTGCTCGTGCTCGCCGGCATCGTGGCCGCGGTGCTCGCGCTCGGCGGGGGCGACGAGACGCCCGCGCCGACGGAGTCGAGCTCGACGGCACCGACCGAGCAGCAGCCGAGCGACGAGCCGTCGCAGCCCGAGGAGCAGCCGTCGCAGGAGCCCGTGCAGCCCCAGCCGTCCGAGCCCGTCGAACCGGAGCCCTCGCAGCCGGTCGAACCGTCGCAGCCCACCGAGCCCTCGAACGGGCCGGAGCCGTCGGTGCAGCCCACGCTCCCGGTGCAGACCCCGCTCAGCAACAGCGGCCCCGGCAACTCCGAGAACGCCCCCGGCCACAACAAGGGCTGACGGGCCGGCGTCAGGCCAGCGTGCGCTCGATGATCGCCCTGATCGACACCGGCTCGCGGCCGAGCAGCTGGGCGAGCAGTGGGTCGACCTCGTCGAACTCGCCGGCACGGGCGCCGCGGAACATGCCGAGCATCATCTGCGCCGCGGCGTCGGGCATGCCGGCGGCGGTCTGCCGGGCGAGCCACTCGTCGTCGGCGATCACGGTGCGGCGGACGGTCGTGCCGGTGACCTCGGACAGGGTCCGGGCGACGTCCTCGAAGGTCACGGCCTCGGTCGCCGTGAGTGCTGGTGTCGGTCCGTCGAACGTCGGGCCGTCGGTGAGCAGGACCGCGTCCGCGAGGGCCAGGTCCTCGCGAGCGGTCCACGAGATCGGGCCGTCCTCGGGCAGGAGCAACTCGCCCGTCTCCGTGGCGCCGGCGATGAGCCAGCCGACGGTGTGCGCGTAGAAGCCGTTGCGGAGCGAGGTCCACGGCGTGCCGATCTCGGCGAGTGCGGCCTCGGTGTGGGCGTGGTCGACCGAGAACGCGACGGGGGAGTCCGCCTTCGTGTTCTGGTGGGCCGTGTAGAAGACGCGTTCGGCGCCGGCGTCCGCCGCAGCCCGAGCGGCTGCCGCGTGCATGGCGACGCCGTCGGGCCCGAGCGTCGAGCCGGAGACGACGAGCACGCGGTCGGCGCCCTCGAAGGCGCGGGCCAGCGATGCGGGGTCGGCGAAGTCACCCGTCCGGATGCGCACGCCCGTCGCGGCGAGGTCGGCGGCCTTCGCGGTGTCGCGGACGCTGACGCCGATCTGGTCCGCCGGCATGCGGTCGAGCAGTGCGCGGACGGTGGCGGAGCCGAGTGCTCCGGTGGCGCCGGTGACGATGATCATGGGGACAACCCTTCGTTATCGTTGGAAACGCCGTGAGCGTAACACTGTAAACACAGCGCTAACAAGCATCCGTTATCGTTGATCCATGACCGACTCCGTCCGTGATCGCATCGTCGACGCCGCCGCCGATCTGCTCGCCGACGTCGGGCCGGCCGGGGTCACCACCCGAGCCGTCGCGGCCGCCGCCGGGGTGCAGGCGCCGACGATCTACCGACAGTTCGGCGACAAGGACGGTCTGCTCGAGGCCGTCGCCGACCGTGTCTTCGCCGCATACGTCGCCGGCAAGACGGTTCCGGACGACGTCGACCCCGTCGAGCACCTCCGCGACTCGTTCGACGCGCACATCGCGTTCGGGCTCGCCAACCCCGGGCTGACGGCGCTGTTCTCGGACCCGCTGCGCTCGCACTCGACGACCGAGGACCAGGGGATCGCGGTCCTCCGTGAGCGCATCCACCGCGTGGCGCTCGCCGGACGGCTCCGGGTCCCCGAGCCTCGCGCGGTGTCGCTCGTGCACGCCATCGGGGTCGGCGTCGTCCTCGACCTGATCGGCACGCCGGCCGAGGAGCGTGACCCGGCGCTCGTCGCTGCGGCGTGGGATGCGCTGGCGTTCGCGATCCTGACGGCGGCGCCGGAGGTCGATCACGGGTCGCACGCCGCGGCCGTGCAGCTCGCCGCTGACGACGACGCGCTCGCCGCCCTGTCGCCGTCGGAGCGGGCGCTGATGCGCGACTGGCTCGCCCGGATCGCCGACGCCTGAGCGTCCGGCCCCGAGTCTCGGGCTGAGCGACAGTTCTCGGGCCCCGCGCCGCGTGAACTGTCGCTGAATGCGAGACTCGCGCGCGCCGGCGGCAACGGGTTTCGTCCATCCGCTGGAGCAAATAGGGTGGGGGTGTGCGAGAACTGCAACGGAGCGGTGGCCCGACGACGGCCGTCGCCGCGAAGAACGGTGTCGGCTTCACGTCCCTCGAGGCGTTCCTGGTGGACGAGCCGGAAGCGATCGTGCCCGGGTTCGCCGGGCGGACGATCGAGTCCGGCGACGAGCTCTCGTGGGTGTGGTTCCCCGAGCGGACCCTCCCGGACGGCGGGTCCGAGCCCGAGGAGCAGGACCTCGACCACTTCTGGGACGCCACGGCGTTCACGCTCGACATCGTCTTCGACGACGGCACCCGGCTCAGCGAGCAGGCAGCGGACCAGTACGGCGACGCGCTGACCGCGGAGGCGCAGGACACCGCCCGCAAGGCCTGGGTCGACCAGTGGAACCGTCGCGCGGTGGACCTCACGCCGTTCGCGGGTCGGGTCGTCGACCGCCTGGAGGCTCGGCTCGGCTCCGGCGCGCCGGTCACCGGGCTCCGTGGCTGGCTCGACGACGTCCGGATCGAGCAGCCCCGTCGTCCCGCGGCGACCCGTCCCCTCGACCACGTCCGCACGACCCGCGGCACGCAGGCGTCCTCCCGGTTCTCCCGCGGCAACAACGCCCCGCTCGTCGGGCTCCCGCACGGCGGGGTGTTCGGCCTGCCGATGACCGACGCGGCGAGCAACCGCTGGCCGTACGCGTACCAGGAGCACAACCGGGCGAGCGACAACCGCCCCGCGATCCAGGCGTTCGCCACGAGCCACATCCCGTCGCCGTGGATGGGGGACCGCGGGGTCTTCCAGGTGATGCCGTCCCCGCTCGGGTCGCCGGACGTCGACCGTGTCGCACGGGCCCTGGCGTTCGACCACGACGACGAGCTCGACGGCCCGCACCGCTACGGCGTCGCGCTCGAGCACGGCGTCACCGCGGAGATGACCCCCGGCGAGTTCGCCCTGGGCTTCCGCTTCACCGGCACGAGGAGCATCGTGCTCGACCACCACGGCCGGGTGCTCGAGTCCACCGTGCGCATCGAGGACGGCACCGCGATCGTGGAGGCGCACCTCGACGACCGACCCGGCACGCCCCCGCACTTCGTGCACGTCCGGGTGCCCGGCGCGACGGCGGACCACACGACCACCACGGACCAGCAGCTCCGCGGCTGGATCGGCGTCGAGGGGGACACCGACGTGCTCCTCGGCATCTCGACGGTCTCGTACGAGGACGCCCGCGCGAACCTCGACGCCGCCGGTCCCTTCGACGCGATGCGCGAGCGGGCCGAGCGCGAGTGGACCGAGAAGCTCGCGACGCTCGACGTCGACGGTGCCACGGAGGACCAGCTGACCTCGATCTACTCGGGCCTCTACCGGTTGTTCCTCTACCCGAACCGCGCCGGGGAGACGGCCCTGACGGGTGCGCCGCACTACCGCTCCCCGTACGGCGACGTCCTCGCCGAACCGATCCGCGACGAGCCGGGGCCGGAGATCGTCGATGGTGCGATGACCACCACGAACGGCTTCTGGGACACCTACCGCACCGCGTGGCCGCTCCTCGGGCTCCTCACCCCGGACACCGCTGGCGAGCTCGCGCAGGGCTTCGTCCAGCACTTCCACGACGGCGGCTGGACCCCGCGGTGGAGCGCCCCCGGCGCAGAGGACTGCATGACCGGCACGACGAGCGACACCGTCTTCGGGGACCTGCTGTCGAAGGGTGTCGACGGGTTCGACCTGGAGCAGGCGTACCGGAGCGCCGTGAAGAACGCGACCGTCCCGCCGCGTGACGAGCGTGTCGGGCGGAAGGGGAGCCTCCCGGGTGCGTTCCGCGGCCACGTCGACACCGACACGTCCGAGGGGATGTCCTGGACCCTCGACGCCGCGATCAACGACTGGAGCGTCTCGGTGATGGCGACCGCCCTGGCGGACCGGACCACCGACGCCGTGGAACGCGAGCGGTACACGGCAGAGGCGGAGTGGTTCGCCCGTCGGTCCCTGCAGTACCGGAACCTGTTCGACCGTCGCCGCGGGTTCTTCATCGGACGGACCCCCGACGGGCAGTGGCGCGAGGGCGAGGGCTACGACCCGGACCAGTGGGGCGGCGACTACACCGAGACGAACGCGTGGGGCACGATGTTCACCGCCCCGCACGACGGCTCCGGGATCGTCGACCTGCACGGGGGGCCGGAGGGCTTCGACGCCGCGATCGACCGGTTCTTCGCGACGCAGGAGACCGGCGCGACCGACCGTGCCGGGCACTACGGCGTCCCGATCCACGAGATGACCGAGGCCCGCGACGTCCGGATCGGCATGCTCGGGCTGTCGAACCAGCCGGCGCACCACATCCCGTTCTTCCCGATGTTCACCGGGCGCCACGACGACGCGCACCGCGTCGTCCGGTCGGCGCTGGACCGGCTCTTCGTCGGGTCCGACCTCGGCCAGGGCTACCCGGGCGACGAGGACAACGGCGAGATGAGCGCGTGGTACGTCTTCGCCACCATCGGCCTGTACCCGTTGGCACCGGCCAGCGGTTCCTACGTGATCGTGCCGCCGGCGGTCCGCCGGTCGGTGCTGCGACCCCCAGGAGGCTCGTCCACCGTCATCGAGACCACTCGCGCTGGTCGGTTCGTCGCCTCGGTCACCGTCGACGGCTCGCCCTGGACGTCCGTCAGCATCTCGCACGCGGTCGTGGTCGGCGCATCGTCGATCGTCGTCGAGCTGTCCGAGACGCCGACGGGCTGGGCGTCGGACACGCGACCCGTCTCGGCGTCCGACGTGCACGGGTACCGCGACACCCCGACGGACGTCCTCCCCGTGCGGTCGTCCGCGCTGACGGACGACACCGGACGGACGGTGACGGCGCTCGCCGCGGGGACGACCGTGTCGTTCGACGTGTCGATCGAGTCGGCGTCGCTCTACACGGTGACCGCCGCGGCGCCGGGGACCTATTCGTGGCACGTCGCGCTCGGGTCGTCCTCGGTCGACGTCACCGACGCCGTGTTCGAGTGGGCAGGCCAGACCCGCGTGTTCCCGATCACCGGCGGCGGGGCGTCGTTCGCGTTCACCGCTGGAACGGACGTGGAGCTGACCCAGCTGGAACTCATCGCTGCCGACGGGCGGCTCTGAGGCGCTGCTCATACGGGACGGGCATGCTCGTCCCATGTCGATGAGCAGCGCGTTCGATCCCTCGCAGGGCCGCGCCATCCCCGAAGACCAGGTGTCCGAGAACGGCCTCGAGCTCGACGAGGACCCCGCACACGGGCTGGACATCGCGGTCGAGGTCGTCAGCGGTGCCGCTGCCGACCCGGCTGCGCCGTCCCTGTTCCTCGCCCCGATCCCCACCCCGTCCCCGTCCGACCCGGAGTAGCAGAACTCTGCGGTGATCGCACCCGCACACGAACATCGCACCCCGTCGTGACGGGGTGCGATGTTCGCCAGGGGGTGCAACCCCGGTCGGAGCGTGGGGCGCCGCTCATGCTGCTCAGGACGGCTCGACGCGGTACTTGAAACCGACGTGGGAGCCCGTGAAATCGAGGCGCTCGTAGAACCGGTGGGCGTCCGTGCGTGCGGCGTCGGACGTCAGCTGCACGAGGGACGCGCCGAGCGCGGGTGCGGCGACGTCGGTCACCCATCGCATCATGGCGCTCCCGATGCCGCTCGACCGGAGGGCGGACGAGACGCGCACGGCCTCGACGAGCAGCCGGGTCGAGCCGCGACGGGCCATGCCGGGGATCCGGGTGAGCTGCATCGTCCCCACGACCGAGCCCGTCAGGTCGACCACGACGAGCAGCGCGTTCGCGGGGTCCTCGACGATCGCGAGGAGCGCGGCAGCGTAGGCCTCCCGGTCACCCGCAGCGGCGACGTCCCCGCGCGCGGCGCTGATCGGGTCGTCGGACAGCAGCGCCATCAGCGCATCGAGGTCGTCGGACACCGCGGACCGCAGCATGAACGAGCCGGCGTGAGCGGACAGCGGAACGGGCAGGGTGAGATCGTCGAGCACGATCCCACCCTGCCCGTTCGCAGGTGGTTCAGGGAACAGGTGGTTCAGGGAACGGTGTGCCCGGCGGCGGTCAGCACGCGGTACCACTCCTCGCGCGAGAGCTCGACGTCCGAGCCGGCGGCCGAGTCCCGCACGCGCTGCGGGTTCGTCGTGCCGAGGACGACCTGGAAGTGCGCGGGGTGCCGGGTGATCCACGCGACGGCGATGCCCGTCGGGGTGACCCCGTGCGCCGATGCGAGCTCCTCGAGCACGTCGTTGAGCTCCGCGTACTGCTCGCGGTCGCCGAGGAA
This sequence comes from Curtobacterium sp. 9128, assembly GCF_900086645.1. Taxonomy (NCBI): domain Bacteria; kingdom Bacillati; phylum Actinomycetota; class Actinomycetes; order Micrococcales; family Microbacteriaceae; genus Curtobacterium; species Curtobacterium sp. 9128. Next base: position 386,968 of record NZ_LT576451.1, on the reverse strand, counting down.
GACCCCGTCGAAGAAGCCCTTCTGGAACGGCGACCATGCCTGCGGCGTGATGTCGTGCAGGCGAGAGTAGTTGAGGATGTCGTTGTCGCGGTCGATCGACTGGTCCAGGCCGCCCATGTTCGCCGCGAGGCCCTGCGTGATGACGTTCGCGTGCGTGATGCTCAGCTGCACCTGGTTGAAGGCGAGCGGCCGCGTGACGAACTTCTTCAGGAGCTCGACCTGCCCGGGGGTGTGGTTCGAGACGCCGAAGTGGTGGACCTTGCCGGCGGCGTGCAACTCGTCGAACGCTTTCGCGACCTCTTCCGGCTCGACGAGGGCGTCGGGGCGGTGCAGCAGCAGGACGTCGATGTAGTCGGTGCGGAGCGCCGCGAGCGACTCCTCCACGGACTCCATGATGTGGTCGTACGAGAAGTCGAAGTACGCGCCGTGGTCCGTCGGCCGGATGCCGACCTTCGTCTGCAGCTGGATGGCGGCACGTTCGGACGGTGACAGCGTGACCGCTGCGCCGAAGCGCTCCTCGCAGCCGTGCCACCCGCCGTAGACCGCGGCGTGGTCGAACATCGTCACGCCCGCGTCGCGCGAGGCCGTGTAGAGCGAGCGGATGTCCTCGTCGCTCATGTCGTTGATCCGCATCAGGCCGACGATGACGTCGGATGCGGTGAGGTCCGTCTGTGGCAACTCCAGTGTCTTCACGTCCTCGATCCTGCCAGGACCCGGCGCGGACAACGAGGTCCTGGCCGTACCTCTCAGGCGCGCAGGGTCGCCACGACGGTGGGCTCCGAGCCGGCCCAGGTCGCCGTGAGCGTCTCACCGTCGGGCAGGGGCGTCCCGACGACCCGCACGATGACGAGGTCCCCGATCGTGGTCAGCGCGCCGTCGGTCGTCGGCGAGACCACGTGCACCGTCGGCGACGACGATGCGGAGCCACTGCCGACCGCCGACCCGAGCGACGGCGGCGGGGCGTCGGACGCGACGGCTGCCTCCAGGCGGGCCTCGTGCCCGCCGGTGGCGATCGCACGACGGAGGACGTCGGCGTACACGGGGTCGCCCGCGGCGTCGTACACCCAGCGTCGACCGAGCACGGAGTGGTCCATCTCGGTGATCAGGAAGTCAGACGCGCCGGCGAGCGGGGCGCCGCGGTAGGTGAGCGGCACGTGCAGGACCGGGCCCTCCCCGACGTGCACGAGGTACGTCTCCACGCCGACCTCGCCGTCCGGGTCGTCGAACCGGAAGCGCCCGTCGACGACGACCTCGGCGCCGGGTTCGACCCCGCTCCACGGCTGATCGGGCAGCCATCCACCGATCGCCTCGGTCTTCGACGGACGGAGTTCGGCGTTGTGGATGACGGCCATGAGCCGAAACTAGTGGACGGAGAAGCCGCCGTCGACAGCGCCGTGGTCGCGTCGAGGCGCCACCTGACCGTCGTCATCCGCTGATGCGCACCGTGTCAGCGTTCGCGAGGACATCGAGCTCAGTCGTGATGCGCGCGCGCAGTCCGGCGTGTTCGGTGCCGAGCGCGGTCCGAGGGTCGAGCCACCGATCGGGCTCGTAGAGCCAGACCGGACGGGTCACCAACGACTGAGGCTCCCATTCGTACCGTGGCCAGATGTGGGCGTGGACGAACGCGTCCGCGTTGCCGAGCACGTCGAGATTCACCCGTCGGAACGCCGGGTCGATCGCCCGGCATGCGCGCTCGACAGCGGTGGCGAGCAGATCGGCATCCGCCAGGAACTGCACTCGGTCACCTCGGGGCATGTCGGCGAGGGCGGTGACCGATGGATCCTTCCCGAGCAGCACGCAGTAGCCGGGAAGGAACTGCGCGTCCCCGATGACCGCGAAGCCGCCGGCAAGCTCGGCCAGCACGGTCGGGTTCTCGCCGCGATGTGCCGCTCCGATGCGGTCTTCACGCCAATCCACGGAACAAACCTACTCATCGCCCGCGCGCTCGCGACCCACGACGAGACACGTTCTAGTGGACGGAGAAGCCGCCGTCGACAGCGATCGACTGCCCCGTGACGTAGGCAGACCCGGGTCCGGCGAGGAAGACCGCCGCCGCCGCGAAGTCCGAGGCCAGGCCGTTCCGTCCGACGAGCGTGCGCGCTGCCAGGCGCTCGACGGTCGCCGGGTCCGAGCTGAGCCGTCGGTTCAGCGGCGTCTGCACGAACCCGGGCACGAGGACGTTCGAGGTGACCCCCTGCCCGGACCAGGCTTCTGCCTGGGACCTGGCCAGTGCCTCCAGTCCGGCCTTGGAGACCCCGTACGCGCCGCTGGCGGCGAAGGGGCGGTGGGCCTGCTGCGAGCTGATGCCGATGATCCGGCCGTAGCCGCGCGCCGCCATGCCGGGCGCGAGGCGCTGTCCGAGGACGAACGGGGCATCGAGGTTCACGGCCATCGTGGTGTCCCACGTGTCCTCGTCGAGGTCGGGCATCGGTGGCCGCAGGTTGATCCCCGCGGAGTTGACGAGGACGTCGACGTCCCCGACGGCGTCAGCGAGCGCGTGTGCTCCGCCGCGGGTCGACAGGTCCGCGACGACGCCGTCCGCGGCGCCTCCTGCCGCGCGGACCTCCGCGACGGCCTCATCGATGGTCGCCGCCGTCCGGGCAGCGACGAGGACGTGGGCTCCGGCGTCGGCCAGCGCCCCGGCGATCGCCCGCCCGATGCCCGAGCTGCCGCCGGTGACGAGTGCGGTGCGTCCGTCGAGACCGAAGAGCTGCTGCAGCGACATCCGGCCAGGCTACCGACGCCCGTACGCTGGACGGCGTGCGTGACGACCTGCTCCCCGTGCTCGCCTGCCCCGTGTGCACCGAGCCGCTGTCGCGGACGGGGGCGGGCCAGGCCGGCTGCACGAACGGGCACCGCTTCGACGAGGCGAAGCAGGGCCACCTGACGCTCCTGCCGACGAAGCGCCGTGCGCTCACCGCGGACACGCCGGAGATGGTCGACGCCCGCATCCGGTTCCTGGGTCGCGGGCACTACGCACCCGTCGAGCGGGCGCTCGCCGCGGTGGTCGCGTCCGCCGCCGCACCCGGCATCGTCCTCGACGTCGGTTCCGGTCCGGGGACCTACCTGGCCCATGCGCTGCGCGCGGCGGACGGGAGGCTCGGGGTGGCGTTGGACTTGTCCGCCGTCGCGATCCGCCGGGCGGCTCGCATGCACGTGGCGGCGGGCGCAGTGGTCGGTGACGTCACGGAGCGGCTGCCGATCGTCGACGGCGCTGCCGCGGTCGTCCTCGACGTGTTCGCCCCGCGGAACCAGCGCGAGTACGCCCGGGTCCTGCACGAGGACGGCGTGCTCGTCGTCGTCACGCCACGCACCGGGCACCTGGCCGAACTCGCCGAGGCGACGATCAGCGTCGACCCCGAGAAGGAACGGCGGTTGCACGATTCCCTCACGCCGTCGTTCGTGCAGCGCTCGTCCGAGGACCTGACCTGGACGATGGACCTGTCCGCCGAGGACGTCCACGACGTCGTGCACATGGGCCCGAGCCACCACCACGTCGCTCCCGACGCGGTCTTCGCCCCGACGACGGTCACCGCCGCCGTGACGGTGTCGACCTGGGCGCCGGAGACAGATTCCCGTTCCGCGAGGTGACGAATCCGGTTCACGGAGCCGGTCGCTGCCGGGGGTAGCGGCCGACCCGGGCCTCCCAGAGCCGGCGCAGAACGAAGCCGATGGCGACGCCGCCCAGCCCCGCGGTGAGTGCGAACGGCATGCCGTGCGCACCGGCCGCACCCCATGCGTTGAACAAGACGCCCCAGGTCGCTGCCTGCAACGGTGCACCACCGACAGCGTGGTGACTCTGCGCCCTCGCGCTCCACCATCCAGTCGGGATCGCCCACGCCAGCGCCAACCCGGCGAGCAGCAGCCACCCGGTGAGGAACCGGGGAGTGGGGACGACGAACAGCAGCACCGGGAGGGCGAGGAACCCGACGCCCGCGATCGCCGACGACACCAGGCTGCTCCGCTCCGACTTGCCGATCGGGGCCTTCCGGCGCGGACGGGTGCGGTCGACGAGCGGCTGTGCCGGCGGCGGTCGACGGCGTCCGACGGTGCGGTACCGGATCGCGATGCCGACGAACCAGCCGGCGACCGTGCTCGTGATCCACGCGGAGAGTGCGCTCGGGTACGCAGAGCCGAACAGCGGCCCGAACACGAAGATCCCCGCCACGATGACCGGGACGGCGATGATCGGCGGCGCGACGGCCATGACCATCGCGCCCCAGAGCACTCCGGCGGCGGCACCGGCCACGACGACGCCGATCCCGGATGGATCAGCGTCGCCGCGGTCGTGCAGGACGCCGTAGGCGATGCCGCAGGCGACGGCCAGCGCGGCGATGTACCAGCCGAGCGGCGGAACGGGTCGACCGCGCCAGTCCAGTTGCTGCCGCAGGTTCTTCCGGAGCTCTCGTCGTCCGCGGAGCTTCCGTTTCCTGGCCTGCTGGGCAGCGGTGGTCGTGTCCCCCATCCGCCCAGTATGCCGACGCAGGCGTCGCTCAGTGGTCGGTGGGCTCCGGGGCCACGTCGAGGGCCCAGATCACGCCGAACTTGTCGCGGAGCTGCCCGGCGAGGGGCGACCACGCGGCGGGACCGAACGGCTGCCGGATCTCGGCGCCGTCGGAGAGCCCCTCCCACGCAGCGGTGATCTCGTCCGCGTCCGTGCCGCTCAGGTACACGTAGAAGGCGTTCGTGCCCTGGTCGTAGGGCTGCCCGGGCCACACGTCGAACGCCATCACGCGGATGCCGCTCGCCGTCTGGACCTGGCCCCAGACGATCCGGTCGGCCCACGCCGGGTCGTCGGTGGCGCCCATCGCGCCGTAGGTCATGGTCGCCGGCTCGGTGCCGAGGGCCTTCGCGTAGAAGTCGAGCGCCTCGCGGGCGTTGCCGTCGAAGTTGAGGTGCGGAGTGGTTGTGATCGTCATGGGAGTGAGTCTGCTCGGCAATGCGGTCAGATCATGTCCGCTTCTCGACGGACACTTGATGCGTGTCCGGACCGTCCTCGCGCATGCTCGCGCTCCTCTCCCTGCTGCAGGTGCACCGGGACTGGCCGGGTGACGTCCTGGCCGAACGGCTCGAGGTCAGCCCGCGAACCGTCCGTCGTGACGTCGATCGGCTCCGGGAGCTCGGCTACCGGGTCGAGGCGCTCCGCGGGCCGACCGGCGGCTACCGGCTGTCCGCCGGATCGGAACTCCCGCCGCTGCTCTTCGACGACGAGCAGGCCGTGGCGATCGCCCTCGCGCTCGCCGTCGCACCGGCGTCCGGCGCAGACATCGCCGAGGCGGCAGCGCGGGCACTGGGGGCCGTCCGACAGGTGATGCCCTCGCGCCTGCGGCACCGGATCGACTCCGTGGACGTGGTGACGACCCCCGGCACGACGACGGTCGACCCCGGGGTGCTCGTCGCGGTCTCCGACGCCGTGCGCACCCGGCAGGTGCTCCGCTTCGACTACGACTCCGCGTGGGGCGGCGACCAGCACGGCCGCCCGTCGCGACGGGTCGAGCCGCACGCGGTCGTCGCCAGGAACGGCCGGTGGTACCTGCTGGCGTGGGTGCCGGAGCGGGACGACTGGCGCACCTACCGCATCGACCGGATGCACCCGCGGGCGCCGACGGGCGTCCGGTTCACGCCGCGACCCGTCCCGGGCGGAGATGCGGCGGGCTTCCTCGCGGCGAGGGCGAAGGGCTCCACCGGGGCGGACGAGTGGCCGTGCACCGGCACAGCTGTCCTCGCGGTGCCGGCGGGGTCGATCGCGCCCTACCTCGACGCGGACGCGGTGCTCGAGGAGCTCGATGGCGACCGGTGCCGGCTGACGATCGGCTCGTGGTCGTGGACGGCCTTGGCCGCTCGGTTCGCCGGCTTCGACGCCGGCTTCTCCATCGAGGGCCCGCGAGCGCTCCGGGATGCAGCGCTGACGTTAGCGGGGCGCATGCGTCGCGCCGCGGGCCGTTAGGAGCGCGTTAGGAACGGCCTGGAGGCCCGGTTCCGGATCCAGCATCGGATCCGGCACCACACACGGTGCGGTCCACGGCACCGGTCGCGGACCTCCAGATCTCCAGGAGTCCTCGTGCTCGGCATCACCATCGCCGCCGCCGTCCTCGGCATCGCCGCGGTCGTCTACCTCGTCTGGGCGCTCGTGCGTCCAGAACAGTTCTGATGGGCAGCGCGGCAACGACCTGGGCCGGCATCGCCCAGGTCGCCGTGCTCGTCCTGCTGCTCGCCGTCTGCCACCGCCCGCTCGGTGACTGGATGGCGCGGGTCTTCACGTCCACCCACCACGGCCGGGTCGAACGACTCGTGTACCGGGTGATCGGGGTCGACCCGGACGCCGAGCAGTCGTCCCGCGCGTACCTGCGCGGCGTGCTGCTGTTCAGCGCCGTCGGGATCGTCGTCATCATCGTCCTGCAGCGCATCCAGTCGGTGCTGCCTGGTTCGCTCGGGCTGCCGAACGTCGGATGGGCGCTGTCCTTCAACACCGCGGTGTCGTTCGTCACGAACACGAACTGGCAGTCGTACTCGCCGGAGGCGACGCTCGGCTCCTCGGTCCAGATGGCCGGCCTCGCGGTGCAGAACTTCCTGTCGGCAGCCGTCGGGCTCGCCGTCGCGGTCGCCCTGGTCCGCGGGTTCGCCCGCCGACGCTCGGGCACGATCGGCAACGTCTGGGTGGACGTCGTCCGGGGGACCGGCCGGCTGCTCCTGCCGCTGTCCTTCGTGTTCGCGATCGTGCTCGTGGCGGGTGGCGTCATCCAGTCGTGGGGGAGCGGCACCGACGTCACGACGCTCGTCGGCGGCACGCAGCACATCCCGGACGGGTTCGTCGCGTCGCAGGAGGCGATCAAGCTCCTCGGCACGAACGGCGGCGGCTACTTCAACGCGAACTCGGCGCACCCGTTCGAGAACCCGAACGCGTGGACGAACCTCGTCGAGGTGTTCCTGATGCTCGTCATCCCGTTCAGCCTGCCCCGGACGTTCGGCACGATGGTCGGCGACCGCCGCCAGGGTCGCGCGATCCTCGTCGTGATGGGCGTCCTGTTCCTCGTCTCGCTCTCGGTGATGTCCATCGCCGAGCTCGCCGGCGGTGGATCGGCCACGCAGGCGGCAGGCGCTGCGATGGAGGGCAAGGAGGTCCGGTTCGGGATCCTCGGCACGACGCTCTTCGGCACGACGTCGACGGCCACCTCGACCGGGGCGGTGAACGGCATGTTCGACAGCTTCACCCCGGTCGGCGGGCTGATGGCACTCGTCAACATGATGCTCGGCGAGGTCACCCCGGGCGGGGTCGGCTCCGGTCTCTACGGCATGCTCGTCCTCGCCGTGATCACGGTGTTCATCGGCGGGCTGCTCGTCGGGCGGACGCCGGAGTACCTCGGCAAGAAGATCCGCGCCCGCGAGATGACCTACGCCGCGCTGTACATCCTCGTCACGCCGACGGTCGTGCTCCTCGGGACCGGGCTCTCGCTCGTCATCCCCGGCGTCCGCGAACAGACGATCGGCACCTCGCTGTTCAACCCCGGCAACCACGGGCTGTCCGAGCTGCTCTACGCGTTCACGAGTGCCGGCAACAACAACGGCTCGGCGTTCGGCGGGTTCACCGCGAACACCACCTGGATGAACACCGCTCTCGGCGTCGCGATGCTGCTCGGCCGCTTCGTGCCGATCGCCTTCGTCCTGGCGCTCGCCGGCTCGCTCGCGTCCCAGGAGAAGGTCCCGGCGACCGCCGGCACGCTCCCCACCCACCGGCCGCTCTTCATCGGCCTGCTCGGCGGCGTCGCCGTCATCGTCACCGCACTCACCTACTTCCCGGTGCTCGCACTGGGTCCCCTCGCAGAAGGACTGTCATGACATCCGTGACCTCCGTACCGGAGTCGCACACCACCTCGGAACCGGCCACGCACCGGTCCGCATTCGGACCCCGGCAACTGGTGTCGGGCCTCCCGGGCGCACTCCGGAAGCTCGATCCGCGGCTCATGTGGCGGAACCCCGTCATGTTCATCGTGGAGGTGGGCGCAGCCCTCACCACGGCGGCGGCCGTCGTCGAGCCGTCCGCGTTCACGATCGCCATCGCGGTCTGGCTCTGGCTGACCGTCGTGTTCGCGAACCTGGCGGAGTCCGTCGCAGAGGGGCGCGGCAAGGCACAGGCGGAGGCGCTGCGGAAGACGCGCTCGACCACCACGGCTCGCCGCGTCCTCGGGTACGACACGTCCGCCCCGTCGGCGCTCGCCGCGGACACGGAGGAGATCGCATCCGTCGACCTCGCGAAGGGGGACGTGGTCGTCGTGGTCGCGGGCGAGGTGATCCCCGGCGACGGCGACGTGGTCGACGGGATCGCGTCGGTCGACGAGTCGGCCGTCACGGGTGAGTCCGCACCGGTGATCCGGGAGTCCGGTGGTGACCGCAGCGCCGTCACCGGGGGCACCACGGTGCTGTCCGACCGGATCGTCGTGCGCATCACCTCGACGCCGGGTGAGACCTTCATCGACCGGATGATCCGGTTGGTCGAGGGAGCCGCGCGCCAGAAGACGCCGAACGAGATCGCGCTGAACATCCTGCTCGCGTCGCTGTCGATCGTCTTCGTCATCGTCTGCCTGACGATGCAGCCCATCGCGGGCCTCGTCGGCGCCGACGTCAGCGTCCCGGTGCTCATCGCCCTGCTCGTGTGCCTCATCCCGACGACGATCGGCGCGCTGCTCTCGGCGATCGGCATCGCGGGCATGGACCGGCTCGTGCAGCACAACGTCCTCGCGATGTCCGGCCGTGCGGTCGAGGCGGCCGGGGACATCACGACGCTGCTCCTCGACAAGACCGGCACGATCACGTACGGCAACCGTCGGGCGTCGCGGGTCGTCCCGGTGCCCGGCGTCACCGAGGCGGAGCTGATGGAGGCGGCAGCACGTTCGAGTGCCGCGGACGGCACGCCCGAGGGCCGCTCGATCGTGGAGCTCGCGGCGCAGGCGGGGGTCGTCGTGGACGCGTCTGACGGGGCCGTCGAGGTGCCGTTCACCGCGCAGACCCGGATGTCCGGCATGGACTTGCCGGACGGGTCGTCGGTGCGGAAGGGTGCCGGTTCAGCGGTCATGGCCTGGGCTGGAACCCCCGAGAGCGGTGTCGTGGCTGCGCTGGAGACGAGCATCGCGGAGATCTCCGACCAGGGCGGGACACCGCTCGTCGTCGGGCGTCGCTCGGCCGACGGCGTCGTGTCGCTGCTCGGCGTCGTGCACCTCAAGGACGTCGTCAAGGACGGGCTCAGCGAGCGGTTCGGCGAGCTGCGGAGCATGGGCATCCGCACCGTGATGATCACGGGGGACAACCCGCGGACGGCGAAGGCCATCGCGGCCGAGGCCGGTGTGGACGACTTCCTCGCCGAGGCCACGCCGGAGGACAAGCTCGCGCTCATCAAGCGGGAGCAGGACGGCGGGAACCTCGTCGCGATGACGGGCGACGGCACGAACGACGCCCCGGCCCTGGCGCAGGCGGACGTCGGCGTCGCGATGAACACCGGGACGACCGCGGCGAAGGAGGCCGGAAACATGGTCGACCTGGACTCGGACCCGACCAAGCTCATCGACGTCGTCCGGATCGGCAAGCAGCTGCTCATCACCCGTGGGGCGCTCACCACGTTCTCGATCGCGAACGACGTCGCGAAGTACTTCGCGATCATCCCGGCGATGTTCCAGCTGGCGTTCCCCGGCCTGGCCGCGCTGAACGTCATGGGCCTGCACAGCCCGTCGTCCGCGATCCTGTCGGCCGTGATCTTCAACGCGCTCGTCATCGTGGCGCTCATCCCGCTGTCCCTGCGCGGCGTCAAGTACCGCGCAGCATCGGCGTCGTCGATCCTCGGCCGCAACCTGCTCCTCTACGGGGTCGGCGGCGTGATCGTCCCCTTCATCGGCATCAAACTGATCGACCTCGTCGTCGGTCTCCTCCCGGGGTTCTAGTCATGGCAACCACATCTCGCTCGTCCCTCCGCTCGCTCGGCGTCGCCGTCCGGCTCACCCTCCTCGCCACCGTGGTGCTCGGCATCGCCTACCCGCTCGCCGTCTGGGGCGTCGGCCAGGCCGCCTTCCACGACCAGGCGAACGGCTCGATCGTGTCCCGGGACGGCAAGCCCGTCGGGTCGTCCCTCATCGGCCAGTCCTTCACCGGGAAGCAGGCCGACCGCTGGTTCCAGTCGCGACCGTCCGCCGCCGGCGACGAGGGGTACGACGCGAACGCCTCGTCCGGTTCGAACCTCGGGCCGTCGAACCCCGACTTGGAGAAGGCCATCGAGTCCCGCCGTGCGGCCGTGGCCGCGGCCGACCACGTCGACCCGTCTGACGTGCCCGCCGACGCGGTGACGGCGTCGGGCTCCGGCCTCGACCCGGACATCAGCCCGGAGTACGCGCTCCAGCAGGTGCAGCGCGTGGCCTCGGCTCGCGGGCTCAGCGACGACGACGTGCGGAAGCTCGTCGAGGAGCACACGGAGTCCCGCGAGCTCGGCGTCCTCGGTGCACCGGCGGTGGACGTCCTGCAGCTGAACCTCGCCCTCGCGACGCTCGGCTGATGCGAGGATGAGCGCGTGAAGCGAGGCAAGCTGCGGGTGCTGCTCGGGGCCGCACCCGGCGTCGGGAAGACCTTCACGATGCTCGAGGAGGGACGCCGGCTCCGCGACGAGGGCCGGGACGTGGTCGTCGCCGTCGTGGAGACCCACGGCCGCGCCGCCACGGCCGCCCTCGTCGAGGGGCTCGAGGTCGTCCCCCGCCGGGTCGAACGGCACCGCGACGTGGAGCTGGACGAGATGGACCTCGACGCCGTGATCGCCCGTCACCCCGACGTCGCGCTGGTCGACGAGCTCGCGCACACGAACGCACCTGGCGGCCGGCACGACAAGCGGTGGCAGGACGTCGAAACCCTGCTGGCCGCGGGCATCGACGTGGTCTCGACGGTGAACGTCCAGCACATGCAGTCCCTCGGTGACGTCGTGCACGAGATCACCGGGACCGTCCAGCGCGAGACCGTCCCCGACGCGGTCGTCCGGGCAGCGGACCAGATCGAGGTCGTCGACCTGTCGCCGCAGGCGCTGCGCGAGCGGCTCTCCGAGGGCCTCGTGTACCCGGCCGCCAGGATCGACGCCGCACTGTCGAACTACTTCCGCCTCGGCAACCTCACCGCGCTCCGCGAGATCGCCCTGCTGTGGCTCGCGGACGAGGTCGACGACGCCCTGAAGCGCTACCGGGCCGAGCACGGCATCGAGCACCGGTGGGAGGCGCGCGAGCGCGTCCTCGTCGCCCTCACCGGCGGTCCGGAGGGCGAGACGCTCCTCCGTCGCGGGGCCCGGATCGCCGCCAGGTCCTCCGGCGGCGAGCTCGCCGCCGTGCACGTCACCACGAACGACGGGCTGCGCGAACGGCACCCTGGCGCGCTCGGTGCGCAGCGCGCACTGCTCGAGCAGCTCGGTGGGACGTACCACCAGGTGGTGGGCGACGACGTGCCCACGACGCTCGTCCGCTTCGCGCGGTCGATCGACGCCACACAGATCGTCATCGGGGTCAGCCGGCGCACGCGGGCGGCCGCCGCGCTCACCGGCCCCGGCATCGGCAACACCGTCATCCGCGAGTCCGGCGACATCGACGTGCACGTGGTCACCCACGAACGCGCCGGCGGTGGCTTCGCGCTCCCGCGGCTCGGGGGCAGCCTGTCCCGTGGCCGTGTGCTCAGCGCGTTCGGCCTCGCCCTCGTCGTCGGACCGCTGCTGACCTGGCTGCTGTCGTTCGGCAAGACCCCCGACGCGATCACCGTGGACGTCCTCGCGTACCAGCTGCTCGTGCTCGTCGTGGCGCTCGTCGGCGGGATGTGGCCCGCCGTGTTCGCCGCGGTGCTGTCCGGGCTGAGCCTCGACTACTTCTTCGTCCAGCCGCTGTACCGCGTCACCGTGCAGCAGCCCTGGCACCTCGTCGCCCTCGTGATGTACGTGATCAGCGCCGTGCTCGTCAGCTTCGTCGTCGACCGTTCGGCCCGACGCTCGCGGACGGCTCGCCGTGCCGCGGCCGAGTCCGGGCTGCTCATCGGCATCGCCGGCAGCGTGCTCCGCGGTGACGACGCGCTCCAGGCCCTCGTCGAGCGGACCCGCGAGGCGTTCGGCTACACCGGTCTGCGCGTCCGCCAGGGGGACGTGGTGCCGGCCACGTCTGGGACGTTCGGCGACGTGCCGGACGCCACCACGAGCCTCCCGTCCGGTGCGGTCCTGGAGTTCGCCGGCGCACCGGACGACCCGACCCAGCGCCGGTTGCTGCGGGTGGTTGAGCAGCAGATCGACGCGGCGCTGGAGCACCGCGAGCTGACCAGGACCGCGGTCGACGCGGAACGCATCGCCGCGGCGGACCGGGTCAGGAGCGCGATCCTCGCGGCCGTCGGCCACGACGTCCGGCGGCCGATCGCGGCCGCCAGTGCGAGCGTGCAGACGCTCCGTGCCAGCGACATCCGGCTCTCCGACGCCGACCGGGAGGCACTGCTCGCCACCGCCGACGAGAGCCTCGGCCAGCTCGCGGTGCTGTTGGGCGACCTGCTCGACGTCTCGCGGGTGCAAGCGGGGGTGCTCGCGGTCACCCCCGTCGCCCTCCCGTTGGAGACCGTGGTCGCGCCGGCACTCGACGAGCTGGAGCTCGGGCCGGACGACGTCGACCTCGACCTGCCCGGCGACCTGCCGCCGGTGCTCGCCGACCCGGTGCTGCTGCAGCGCGTCGTCGTGAACCTGCTCGCGAACGCGGTGCGGCACAGCCCGGCGGGGACGACGGTGCGCGTCGCGGCGAGTGCGTTCAGCGGGTCGGTGGAGCTCCGCGTCGCCGACCACGGACCCGGGATCCCCGAGGCGCTGCGCGACGACGTGTTCCAGCCGTTCCAGCGGCTCGGGGACACCGACAACGACACGGGGCTCGGGCTCGGGCTCGCCCTGGCGCGGGGGTTCACCGAGGGGATGGGTGGGACGATCGAGGCCGACGACACCCCAGGCGGCGGCCTGACGATGGTGGTACGGCTCCCGATCGCCGGGCACGTCGGGGTGGAGGCACGATGAAGGTCCTCGTCGCGGACGACGACCCGCAGCTCGTCCGTGCCCTCGGCGTGACGCTGACGGCGCGCGGGTACGACGTCGTCACCGCCCGGGACGGCCGCGCCGCGATCGACGCGGTGATCACCGAGCGGCCGGACCTCGTGATGCTCGACCTCGGCATGCCGCGGCTCGATGGGATCGGCGTGCTCGAGGGCATCCGCTCCTGGTCGCAGGTGCCGGTGCTGGTGTTGTCCGGGCGGACGGACTCCGCCGACAAGGTCGACGCGCTCGACGCCGGCGCGGACGACTACGTGACGAAGCCGTTCCAGATGGACGAACTGCTCGCCAGGCTCCGGGCGCTCGGGCGGCGGCAGGCGGCCGCCGCCGCGGCGACCGACACGAGTCCGACGGTGCGGATCGGGAGCCTCGTGGTGGACCTCGTCGCGAAGCAGGTCCTGCCGGCGGAGGGCCCGGCGATCCGCCTGACCCCGACCGAGTGGCGGTTGCTCGAGGTCCTGATCGCCAACCCGGACCGGCTGATGACGCGGGAGATGCTGCTCACCGAGGTGTGGGGACCGTCGCACGGCAACGACTCCGGGTACCTCCGGCTCTACGTCGCGCAGCTGCGGCGGAAGCTCGAGCCGGATCCGTCGTCCCCGCGCTACATCGTCACGGAGTCGGGCATGGGGTACCGCTTCACCCCCTAGGACCTGGCCGCTGCCAGCTCCGCCCGGGTCCTCGCGCCGTGCTTCCTGAGCAGGTTCGCGACGTGGTACTTCACCGTGTTCACGCTGATCCCGAGACCGTCGGCGATCTCCTGGTTGCCCACCCCCGTCGCGACGAGCCGCAGCACGTCCTGCTCGCGCGGGGTGAGGTCGGTGTCGTCGGCCACGTCGACCGTGCCGGGTGCCGGGTCGAGCGGGAGCGAGATGTCCAGGACGGATCCCCACGCCGGCGTCGACTCGACGGCGAGCCGCCCGTCGAGCGCCACGACCCGTTCGGCGATCGGCCGCATGGTGTCGTCGTGCGCGTCCAGGGTGCCCGCGCCGTCGTCGCGGAGCTGCATGAGGAGATTCCGGCCGTCGCAGTCCCACTGGATCCGGACGCGGTGGGCCTCGCCGGCGTCGACGAGTGCGAGCACGGCGGTGCGGACGATGGCGCGGGCCGCGTGGGCGACGTCACCGGGCAGGGCGCGGCCGGTCGCCGGCGGTTCGACGAACTGCACGTCGAGGTCGCCGAACCGGACGAGGGGACGCAGGTCCGCCCGCAGCCGTGAGAACGCGCCCGTGACGGGTTCGAGCAGCGTGCTCCGCTGCCGGTCGGTCAGCGTCCGGAGCTCGACGAGCGCAGCCGAGGCGATCTCGACGGCCTCTGACCGGGCAGCGGCGTCGCCCACCCGCGGGGACCGGAGCACGGCGAGCACGGACTCCAGCGTGAGCGCGTGCCGGTCGGCCTGTTCGGCGACCGTCCTGGCGTGCTCCGCAGCCGCCAGCCGACTGACGGGGCCGAGCCGAGCCTCCGTGCCGTCCCGATCCGTGCCGTCCTGATCCGTCTCGTCCACGCGGCCGAACGTACCGGTCCCACCCGAGAGGACGGGGCCACCCGATCGGGTGGGACTCCCGCCGTGTCGGGGAGCGGTGGGATCGGCCGCCGCACGACAGGCTCGTCGACATGCAGGAACCGACCGTCCCCGAATCCCTCGGGCTCGTCCTCCGTGAGCTCGACGACCTCGCGTCGCGGATCGACCCCGAGGCGACCGCGCAGTTCGTCACGCTCGTCGAGGGCGCCAGGCGGGTGTTCGTGCACGGCGCCGGTCGATCCGGGCTCGCACTCCGGATGACCGCGATGCGCCTGATGCACCTCGGGCTCGACGTCCACGTCGTCGGCGAGGTGACCACCCCGGCGATCGGCCCCGGCGACCTGCTCGTCGTCGCGAGCGGCTCCGGCACGACGACCGGGATCGTGCAGGCGGCACGCACCGCAGCCTCCGTCGGCGCATCGGTCGTGGCGGTCTCCACGACGTCGGACTCCCCGCTGTCGTCCGTCGCGACGACGACCGTCGTGCTCCCCGCCGCGACGAAGACCGACCGCTCCGGCACCGCGTCCGCGCAGTACGCCGGCGGGCTGTTCGAACAGGCCGTCGCCCTCCTCGGTGACGCGCTCTTCCACACGCTCTGGGCCCGCGGCGGGCAGTCCGCCGACGACCTCTGGCCCCGACACGCCAACCTCGAATGAAAGGCACCACCACCATGCAGCTCCAGTTCGCCATGGACACCCTGACCACCGAAGCCGCCCTCGAGCTCGCCGGAGCGGCCGCCCCGCACGTCGACATCCTCGAGCTCGGCACCCCGCTCATCAAGAGCGCCGGGCTCTCCGCGATCACCGCGATCAAGCAGGCGCACCCGGACAAGACCGTGTTCGCCGACCTCAAGACGATGGACGCGGGCGAGCTCGAGGCCGGGATCGCGTTCGAAGCCGGTGCCGACCTGGTGACCGTGCTCGGCGTCGCCGGTGACAGCACGATCGCCGGCGCCGTCACGGCGGCGAAGCAGCACGGCAAGGGCGTCGTCGTCGACCTCATCGGTGTCGCCGACAAGGCAGCACGTGCCCGCGAGGTCATCGCCCTCGGCGCCGAGTTCGTCGAGATGCACGCCGGCCTCGACGAGCAGGCCGAGGAGGGCTTCACGTTCTCCACGCTCCTCGACGACGGCAAGGCCTCCGGCGTCCCGTTCTCGGTCGCCGGTGGCGTCACGGCCGCATCCGTCGCGGACGTCCAGGCATCCGGTGCGACGGTCGCCGTCGCCGGCAGCGCGATCTACAGCGCCTCCGACGTCGGTGCCGCCGCCGCCGAGATCCGCGCTGCCATCACCGAGTAGAGCTCGCCTCGGCTCGGAGCCGTGCACGAACCGCTTCCCGTCAGCCCCGCTGACGTCGCGGACGTGCACGGCTTCCTCGCCTCCTGCGACCTGACGGTCGCCGGCCTCGACCACCCGGCCGTACGGCTCTGGGCGGTCCGTGACGACGCCGGCGCGGTCGTCGGCTCCACCGGGTTCGAACGCAGTGCGGACGGGAGGCACGCCCTCGTCCGCAGCGTCGCCGTCGGCCAGGCGTTCCGCGGCTCCGGTACCGGCACCCGGCTCGCGCGGTTCGCGCTCGACGCGGCCGCCGCTGCCGGTGCAGAGCATGCGTGGTTGTTCAGCCGCCGGTCCGGCGCGTTCTGGAACGGCCTCGGGTTCGCACCCGCCGATCGCTTCGAGCTCGCCGACGTGCTCGCCGAGACGACCCAGGTGCGCCTGTTCCGTGCCACCGGCCAGCTCGCGCACGAGGTCGCATGGTCCCGACCGCTCTGACCGGCCCGCGAGACGGCCGCTCCGTCACACCCCGACACGAACATCGCGCCCCGTCCTGACGGGGCGCGATGTTCGAACGGGGGTGCAACGGCGCCGAAACGTCGGGACGACCGGGCCGGAACGGACGTGAGCGCCGCCGCGCGGAGCGGTAGCGTCGGGGCGTGACGATCGAGCTCCGCGCGGTGACCGCCGACGACTGGCGGGAGTGGCGGCCCGTCCGACTGGCGGCGCTCGCCGATGCGCCGGACGCGTTCGGGTCCCGTCTCGCCGACTGGGCGGACGCACCAGAGGACCGGTGGCGGACACGCCTGTCGATCCCCGGAGCGCTCGACCTGCTCGCCGTCGAGGGCGACCGCGTCGTCGGCATGGCCAGCGGTGCGCCGACCGACGAGGACCGCGCCGAGCTCATCTCGATGTGGGTCGCCCCCGCCGTCCGCGGGCGTGGTGTCGCCGGACTGCTCATCGAGGCGATCGCGCGATGGGCCGCTCAGACGGGCACGACCGAGCTGGAGCTCTCGGTGATGCCCGACAACGACACCGCCCGCCGCACCTACGAGCGCAACGGCTTCACGGTCGCCGACGTCCTCGGCGACCGGCTCCCGGACGGCCGACACGAGGTCGTCATGCGCCGGGACCTCACCGCCGACCGGACGCTCGACACCTACGAGCGGGCGGCCGGACTGTACGCCGAGCGGACCGACGGGCACCGCGCCGGCCTCGTCGACGACCTGCTGACGCTCGTGACGCCCGGTGCACGCGTCCTCGAACTCGGCTCCGGCCCCGGGCGGGATGCACTCGCCCTCGAAACCGCCGGGCTCCGCGTCGATCGGACCGACGGCGCCCGCTCGTTCGTCGAGCGGCTCCGCGCCGACGGGCACGCCGCCCGGGTGCTCGACGTCCGCACCGGGGTGTTCGGCAGCGGGTACGACGCCGTGTTCGCGAACGCGGTGCTGCTCCACGTCCGGCGCGCGGAACTCCCCGGCGTGCTCCGTCGTGCGCTCGTGGCCGTCGTCCTCGGTGGGGTCCTCGCCGCCACCGTGAAGCGCGGCGACGGTGACGACTGGAGCACGCGGAAGCTCGACCGCCCCCGGCACTTCACCTACTGGACCGAGGACGAACTCGCGTCCGTCGTGTCCGAGACCGGGTGGACCGACGTCGTCGTCCGCGAGACGACCGCGCCGGGCGCCGAGGAACGCTGGCTGACCGTCACCGCACGACGACCGGAGGAGACCCGATGAACCGAGCACTGCGCTGGACCGCCTGGATCGTGGCGGTGCTGCTCGTCGTCGTGGTCGTCTTCCTGGTGTGGGCGAACATCGTCATGCAGGGCACCCGGTCCGCTGCGCTGCAGGTCTGGCGGGATGATCGCGTCGCCGTACGGGACGCGGGGGACGCCGTCGTGATGACGCCGACCGGGTCCGCGAACGGCGTCGGGGTCGTGTTCATCCCGGGCGCGAAGGTCGACCCGTACGCGTACATGGCGACGTTCCGGCAGGTGGTCGCGAGCGGTACGACGGTCGTGATCACGAAGCCGACGCTGCACCTGGCGTTCTTCGACACCCGACCGCTCGCCACGTTCGAGTCGCACGCGCCGGAGGTCCGGGCCTGGGCGGTCGGTGGCCACTCGCTCGGCGGGGTCCGGGCGTGCCAGCTCGCCGACGACCCCGGGGTCAGCGGCCTCCTGCTGCTCGGGAGCTACTGCGCGAACGACCTGTCCGACACCGGCCTCGACGCGCTGAGCGTCTCCGGGTCGCGCGACGGCCTGTCGACGCCGGAGAAGATCGACGCCGCGCGGCACCTGCTGCCCGCGGACGCGACGATGACCGAGATCCAGGGCTCGAACCACGCCGACTTCGGGGCGTACGGTGCGCAGCCGGGGGACCGCACCGCGACCATCTCCCGCGCCGATGCCCGCGGCCAGATCAGCACGGCGATCGAACGCTGGACCGAGGAGCTCCGCTCGGCCGGACTCAGCTGATGCCGCGGCCCGTCCTCGTCCACCTGAACGGCATCCCGGCGAGCGGGAAGTCCACCACCGCTCGTGCTTGGGCGGAGCGGCACGCGGCGACGATGCCCGTCGCGTTCGACATCGACGTGCTGCGCGCGATGATCGGCGGGTGGGACGTGCAGCTCCGCCCGGCCGGGAACGCCGCCCGCGCGATGGCCATGGCCGCGATGCGCGCGCACCTCGGCTCCGGCCGAGACGTGATCGTGCCGCAGTACGCCAGGTCCGACGCGTTCATCGACGAGCTCGCGGCGCTCGCCGCCGACGAGGGCGCGGGGTTCGTCGAGTGCGCACTCCGCCTCGACGCCGCCGAGGCGGACCGCCGCTTCACGGCGCGTGCCGCATCGGGTCCGGTGATCCACGGCGATCTGGGCGGCGACCTGATGGCGGACGTCCTGGTCGAACTGGAGGCCTTCCTCGCCACCCGCATGCACCTCACGTGGGTCGGTGGTCCCGACCAGGGCCTCGATGCGGTGCTCGACCAGCTCGACGCCGCCGTCAGCGCGGTCCGCTGAGCGCGAGCTCCACGGCCCGGCGGGCGCGCTCGGGGCGGAGTCCGATGCGCTCGAGGTCGTCGACCGGCACCCACGCGGGGTCGTACCGGTTCTCGGCGGTCGCGCGCCTGGCCTCCGGTGCGGTGTCGGGCATCCGCGGCGTCCCGTCCTCGACGCTGACCCGGAAGTACAGCGCCGGGGCATCGCGATCGAGCCCGACGGGCAACAGCGACTCGGCGACGCCCACGAGACCGGTCTCCTCGCGGAGCTCCCGCACGCACGCCTGTTGCGGGGTCTCGCCGGCCTCGAGGCCGCCCCCGGGGAGCACGGCGTACGACCGATCGTCGCGGTGGCGGAGGACGACGAGCACCTCCCGGTCACGCACGCCGACGGCGACGGCGCGGACACGGATCCCCGCTGGTGTTCCCGGCATGCCCCGACCGTACCTGGTGGGTCGGTCGACCGAGGGGACTGGAGCGGTCCTAGACTCGGGCGCAGCACTCGTACGACACCACCCCTGGAAGGTTGTCCATGACGTCGTCGGACCGGCGGATCCCTGCGCGCCTCGCTGACACGCGAGCCCTCCTCTTCGATCTCGACGGGGTGCTGACGCCGACGGCCGACGTGCACATGCGCGCCTGGAGCCGACTCTTCACGCCGTACCTCGCCGCGCACGGCGTCGATCCGTACACGGAGCAGGACTACTTCGCGTCCATCGACGGCAAGCCCCGGTACGACGGAGTCCGCTCGCTGCTCGACTCCCGCGGCATCGAGCTGCCGCAGGGCACCCCCGACGACGCCCCCGACCAGGACACCGTGTGCGGGCTCGGCAACCGGAAGAACGCCGAGTTCACGGCGGAGCTGCACGAGCACGGCGTCGAGCCCTACCCGGGCTCGCTGCGGTTCCTCGTCGCGGCCATCGACGCCGGGCTGTCGGTCGCGGTGGTGTCGAGCTCGGCGAACGCGGTGGAGGTCCTCCGGACGGCCGGCATCCTCGAACGGTTCCCGGTCATCGTCGACGGGCTCGTCGCCCGCGAGGACGGTCTCCCCGGCAAGCCCGCTCCGGACACCTACCTCGACGCGGCGAGCCGGTTCGGGCTGACGGCGGCCGAGTGCGTCGTGGTGGAGGACGCCACGAGTGGTGTGGCGGCCGGACGGAACGGCGCCTTCGGGCTCGTCATCGGCGTCGACCGCGGAGCGGGCGCCGACGAGCTGCTCGCGAACGGTGCCGACGTCGTCGTGACGGACCTCGCCGACCTCATCGCCGAACTGCCCCAGCCGGCCACGCTGACGACGTAGGCGGCCTGCACGGCGCGATCCGTGCCTCCAGGCCGTCCCCGACCACCTCCCTTCCCACGGAGCACCCATGAACCCCATCACCTCGGATCCCCTCGACCGCGTGCGCTACCCCGTCGACGAGTGGGCGCTCGTCGAGACGGAGTACGCGCCCGACCAGCAGGGTGTCGCGGAGACGAACTTCGCGGTCGGCAACGGCTACCTCGGCCTCCGCGGCAACCTCGACGAGGGCCGCGGCGGTGTGCAGTACGGCACGTACATCAACGGGTTCCACGAGACGTGGCCGATCCGGCACGCCGAGGACGCGTTCGGCTTCGCCAAGACCGGGCAGACGATCATCAACGCGCCCGACGCCAAGGTGATCCGGCTCTACGTCGACGACGAGCCGCTGGTGCTGGCCGAAGCGGACATCCTGCGGCACACCCGCAGGCTGGACTTCCGCGGCGGGTACCTGCTGCGCGAGACGGAGTGGTCGACGCCGTCCGGCAAGCGCGTGCTCATCCGCTCGCGTCGGCTCGTCTCGTTCACGGACCGACACCTCGCCGTCATCGACTACGAGGTCACGATGCTCGACGCGGACGCCTCGGTGCTGCTGTCGAGCCAGATCCTGAACCGGCAGGACGTCGTCGACGAGTACCACGCGGGGATGCGTGCGGCGGCGACCGCGTTCGACCCGCGCAAGGCCGAGGCGTTCACCGAGCGGGTCCTCGAGCCGAAGATCAAGCGCAACTCCGGCACCCGGTCGTTGCTCGGGTACCAGGCCGCCAGCTCGGGCATGACGATCTGCGTCGGTGTCGAGCACCGGCTCGAGACGGACAACACCTGGGACGAGTCGTCGTCGATCGAGGACGACCTCGCCAAGCACATCTACCGGGTCCAGGCGAAGGCCGGGCAGCCGATCCGCCTGACCAAGAACGTGGTCTACCACACGTCCCGCGGGGTGCCGGCGCGCGAACTCGCCGATCGGTGCGACCGCACGCTGGACCGTGCACACGCCGAGACGGTCGAGGAGACGTTCGCCAAGCAGCGCACGTGGATGGACGACTACTGGGAGCGCAGCGACGTCGAGATCGCGGGGCAGCCGGAGATCCAGCAGGCCGTCCGCTGGAACCTCTTCATGCTCGCGCAGGCCACCGCACGCACCGACGGGCACGGCATCGCGGCGAAGGGCGTCACCGGGTCCGGCTACGGCGGACACTACTTCTGGGACATGGAGATCTACGTCCTGCCGTTCCTGTCGTACACGGCTCCGATCGTCGCCAGGAACGCACTGCGGTTCCGCTACAACATGCTCGACGCCGCGCGCTCCCGTGCGCGGGAGCTGAACCAGCACGGCGCGCTCTTCCCGTGGCGGACGATCAACGGCGAGGAGTCGAGCGCGTACTACGCCGCCGGCACCGCGCAGTACCACATCGATGCCGACATCGCGCATGCCCTCATGCAGTACGTGCGGGCATCCGGTGACCGGGAGTTCCTGAAGCGCGGCGCGATCGACATCCTCGTCGAGACCGCTCGTCTGTGGGAGGACCTGGGATTCTGGCGTTCGAACGGTGACCAGAAGTTCCACATCGACGGGGTCACCGGCCCGGACGAGTACACGACCGTCGTCGACGACAACATGTACACGAACGTGATGGCCAGGGCGAACCTGTGGTTCGCGGTCAACGCGTGCCGTGAGCTCGCGGTCGACGACCCCGAGGAGTACGCCCGCATGGTCAGGCGGACCGGGCTCGACGAGTCCGAGATCGTGGACTGGGAGCGCGCCGCCGAGTCGATGGAGATCCCGTTCGACCCGCACCGGGGGATCCACCCGCAGGACGCCCAGTTCCTCGACAAGGAGCTCTGGGACCTCGAGAACACGCCGGAGTCCAAGCGTCCGCTGCTGCTGCACTACCACCCGCTGGTCATCTACCGCTTCCAGGTGCTCAAGCAGGCCGACGTCGTCCTCGCGCTGTTCCTGCAGGGCCACGAGTTCACCCCGGCCGAGAAGCGCCGCGACTTCGACTACTACGACGCGCTGACGACGGGCGACTCCACCCTGTCGGCCGTCGTGCAGTCGATCATGGCGGCCGAGGTCGGCTACCACGAGCTCGCGGAGCAGTACTTCAACACGGCGCTCTACGTCGACCTGGCCGACCTGCACGGCAACACCACGGACGGCGTGCACATCGCGTCGACGGGTGGCATCTGGGGCGGGCTCGTGAACGGGTTCGGCGGGATGCGGGACCACGGCGGGAAGATGACGTTCAACCCGCGGCTGCCGAAGTCGTGGGACCGCCTGACCTACCGGATCACCGTGCGGGGCTCCCGGACCCGCGTCGACCTCGAACAGGAGCGCATGACGTTCACGGTCGAGACCGGCGACGGCTTCACCGCCTGGGTGCACAACCAGCCGTTCGACGTCACGGCGGAGGCACCGACGGTCGTGCCGCTGCCGCACCAGGGTCCGCGGATGGACGGGCACGCGCCGACCACCAGTGACATCCAGGGCACCCTGCGCGCTGACGGCTCCGTCATCACGGCGTCGATCCCGACGATCTCGCTCGAGCGGGAGTACGAGGTGGACGAGACGAGCGCCTGACCCCGGACGGCTGCTGGCCTCGGGTTCAGAGCAGCTTCCGGAGCGTGTTCACGTTCCGGGTCGTCGTCGTCCGCTTGAACCGGGCTGCCGCTGCTCGCTTCGCGAAGGGCGTGTCCGTGCTCGACCCCTTCGGGCAGGACCAGTAGACGACGCCGTCCCCGCGGGCGGCCCGTTCGAGCGCGGGGTCCAGCTCGAGGTCCGCGAGCAGGTCGTCGAGTGCGGCGTCGTCCGACCCGAACACCACGTAGTCGTGCCGGTCCGCGGCGCTCTCGAACGGGAACCCGTCGACCACGGCGGCCAGTGCGTCGTGCGGGACGAGCACGATCCAGGCGTCGTAGCCGAACCGGTCACGGAGCGCCTGCTCGACGTCCCGCTTGAGCTCGGCGGCGCCAGCGTCCGCGTCGAACACGACGTTGCCCGAGGCGAGGACGGTGCGGACGTCGCGGTACCCGCGCGACTCGAACAGGGACCGCAGCTCGGCGGACCGGATCGTGATCCCGTTGACGTTCACGCCGCGCAGCAGCGCGATCCACCTGCTCATGTCGCGACCGTACCCGGATCCCGGGGTCAGTTCCACGTCCGCGCGACGGTCCAGGCGGAGCCGTCGGGCACAATGTCGACGACGAGCGTCTCGCCGTCCTCCGCCGTGACCTGGAAGCGCCACCCGACCGTGCGTTCGGGGGCGTGCGTGATCGCGGTCGGCAGCGCGGCCGGTGTGACGGTGAGCCGCGTCGGGTGGTCGGTCACCCGCCAGCGTCGCCCCTGCCAGACGAGACGGACCGGTGCCCCGTCCGCCCACCAGACCGTCGTGGCCGCATCGATGACGATCATCGGGTCCTCCCTCGTTCGAACGTGTGTTCGAATGCTAGGTCGCGTCTCGACGGTGTGCAACAGCACGGCGTGGCGCGGATGACGTGGGCCCAAGTCTACAAGAACTCTTGCACAACATGTCTTGTGGATCTACGCTGAGCGACATGGACGACGGACGGATCGACGACCCGGCACACATGCGGGCCCTGGCGCACCCCACCCGGCTGCGCATCCTCGGGCTGCTGCGGGCGAACGGTCCGCAGACGGCCGCGATGCTCGGCGACCTCATCGACGAGGCACCCGGCACGATCAGCTACCACTGCACGCGCCTGGCCGGTGCCGGGTTCATCGAGCCCGCCGAGGGGCAGGGGACCGACCGCCGCGAGCGCTGGTGGCGAGCGTCCCACACCTCGTCGTCCTGGTACCTGGCCGACGCGATGGACGACCCGGACCAGTTGATGGCGGCCAGCGCGCTGGACCGTGCCGTCGCCCGGGTCTACGCCGCGAACTACGAGGCCTTCGTCGACCGGGCACCGGGCATGGAGCGCGAGTGGGTGGCCGCGGCGATGAGTGCCGACCGTGTCCTCCGGCTCACCGCGCCGGAGCTCGAGCGGTTCGGCGCCGAGCTCCGCGACGTCGTCGAGCGCTGGCTGCCCGTCAGTGCAGACCACACCGCGGACGACGGATCGGAACAGGTCTTCGTGCTGCAGCAGGCGTACCGATGGCCGCGCACCTGAGCCCGCGCGGACGGCTCCGGGCGCTCCTCGCCGTCCAGGTCGTCTCGCGCGTGGGCAACGTCGTCACCACGGTGGCCGTGCCGTTCGCCGTGCTCGCGCGAGGTGGTTCGGCGACGGACGTCGGGATCACCGCGTTCATGGCGACCGTCCCGATCGTGCTCGGGGGACCGTTCGGTGGCGCGCTGGTCGAGCGCGTGGGGTTCGTCCGGTCGAGTGCCTGGTCGGACGTCATCAGCGGCGCGACACTCCTCGCCATGCCGGTGCTCGCCTGGACCGTCGGACTGCCGTTCTGGGCCCTGCTGGCGCTGGTTTTCGTCAGCGGGCTCTTCGACATGCCGGGGGAGTCGGCCCGGCGGGTGCTCCTCCCGGGGCTCGCGACGGCGGCGGGTGTGCCGCTCGAACGGGCCGTCGGGCACTTCGAGGCCTCTGCGCGTCTGTCCGTGCTGGTCGGCGCACCGGTCGGTGGGGTCTTGGTCGCGGCACTCGGCCCGATGGCGGCGCTCGCCTGCACGGCGCTCGTGTTCGGCGCCGCCGCACTGCTGACGGCGCTCGTGGTGCGGGAGGCCCCGACACCGGTCGCCGACGTCGCGGCCGTGGCACCGGAGTCGGCCGGCTACTGGCGTGACATCGCCGAGGGCTTCCGGTTCTGCGTGCGGGACCCGTTCTTCCGGCTGATCATCGCGCTGGTGCTCGTCACGAACCTGCTCGACGCGGCACGGTCCACGACCCTGCTGCCGCTCTACGCGGACGAACGACTCGGCGGCGCGCAGTCGCTCGGCTTCGTCACGGGGACGTTCGGTGGGGCGGCGTTCCTCGGCTCGCTGGTGTTCGGGTACGTCGCGCACCGGGTCCCGCGGCGGATCACGTTCGTGGTGTGCTTCGTGCTCGCGGGCGGCCCGTCGTTGCTCGCCCCCGCGCTCGGTCTGGGGCTGCCGTGGGTCCTCGGGGCTGCCGCCCTGTCCGGACTCGCGGCCGGGGCGCTCAACCCGATCCTCGGCGCCGTCGAGCTCGAGCGGATCCCGGTGCACATGCGCGCCAGGGTCTTCGGGTTGCTCGGGGCCGGCTCGTGGGCGGGGATCCCGCTCGGTGGTCTGCTCGCCGGGGTCGCCGCGGACGGCATCGGCGTCTCCATGACGTTCGGCGTCGTCGCGTGCATCTACACCGTGGTCACGCTCGCGCCCCTGCTCGGTGGCTCATGGCGCCTCATGGAGCGCCCCGCGCCGAGTCTCGGCGACCGTGCGGGCGAGCCCGTGTACACGGGAGGGCATGAATGAGGACGAACAGGGCCCGGACGACCAGCACCAGGTACCCGACGGGGTGTCGGAAGCGACGGTTGAGGCACTCGGGACCCTGTCGGCAGCGCTCGAGACGATCGAGCACGCACGCGGGCTGCTCTACGGGTTCCACCGGCTGACGGGCAGCGCGGACCTCGACCTCGGCGAGGCCGTCGAACAGCTCAGGAAGGCCGGGCACACCGACCTGGCGGACCGCATCGACACGGAGCTCGTCGGTCGGAACGTCATCGCGGGATGGTGGACGTTCCAGGTCGTCGAGGACTACGACGACGGGTACTACGCCCTCGCCAAGGAGCTGGAGCGCACCGCACGGGACGAACTCGTCGACGGCCGCCGCCACCTGTTCGAGGCGGGCATGAAGGAGGACCGGCGCACGCACGGCCGACGCCACCACGAGGCGACCCCGGCCGACCAGCCGGGCTGACTCACGGCCTCCCGGTCGGCCCGCTCACCCGCCGCGACCGCGAAAGCGACAGTTCCCCGCCGGATCCTGGCAGGGAACTGTCGCTTTCGCATGACGGACCGGCGGGTCAGCCGACGCCGAGCACCGACTCCAGCGGGCCGCGCGCGAAGTACAGCAGGAACCCGGCGGCGACGACGTAGAGCAGCCACGAGACCTCGCGGCCACGGCCGGACAGCGCCTTGATGAGCACCCAGCTGATGAAGCCCGCGCCGATGCCGTTCGCGATCGAGTACGTCAGCGGCATCACGACGATCGTCAGGAACGCCGGCAGCGCCGAGCCGAAGTCGGTCCAGTCGATGTCCTTCACCTGGGCGACCATGAGCGCACCCACGACCACGAGCCCGGCGGCGGCGACCTCGAGCGGGACGACCTGGGTCAGCGGCGTGAGGAACATCGACGCCAGGAACAGCAGCCCCGTGACGACCGAGGCGAACCCGGTGCGGGCTCCTTCGCCGATGCCGGCCGCGGAGTCGATGAACACCGTGTTCGACGACACCGACGCGCCACCGCCCGCGATGGCGCCTGCGCCCTCGACGACGAGCGCCGAACGCAGGCGGGGGAAGGTGCCGTCGGGCTTGGCGACACCGGCGGCCTTCGCCAGACCGGTCATCGTGCCCATGGCGTCGAAGAAGTTCGTGAAGACCAGTGTGAAGACGAGCATCGACGCGGCCAACGGCCCGATGCGGCTGAACGCGCCGAAGTCGAAGTGGCCGACGAGCGACAGGTCGGGGAAGGCGAAGAGCGCGCTCGGCAGGCCGGGGGCGATGAGGTTCCAGCCGGTCTTCGAGTCGACCGAGGTGGGCACGTTGAAGATCGCCTGCAGGATGATCGCGATGATCGTCGTCGCGATGATGCCGATGAGCAGCGCGCCCTTGACCTTCCTGGCCATGAGCGTGCCGATGATGACCAGGCCGATGAGGAACACGATCGTCGGCAGCGCGCCGACGGAGCCGTCCTCGCCGAGCTGCAGCGGGGGCGACGCCAGGCCGGACGAGCGGACGAAGCCGGAGTCCACGAGGCCGATGAACGCGATGAACAGGCCGATGCCGACGGTGATCGCGGCCTTGAGCTGCGCCGGCACCGCGGTGAAGATCATCGTCCGGATCCCGGTCAGCGCCAGGATCACGATGATGATGCCGTTGATCACCACGAGGCCCATCGCCTCGGCCCACGTCACCTGGTGCACGACGCTCACCGCGAGGAACGAGTTGATCCCGAGCCCCGCCGCGATGCCGAACGGCAGGTTCGCGATCACGCCCATCGCGATCGTCATGAGCCCAGCCACGAGCCCGGTGGCCGCGGCGACCTGGGCGTTCTCGAGCCAGCCGCCCGTGACGTCCTTCGCGGCCTGGTCGGCGCTGAACCCACCGAGGATGAGCGGGTTGAGGATGACGATGTACGCCATCGTCACGAAGGACACGAGGCCACCGCGGACCTCGCGGGGGATGGTCGAACCGCGCTGGGTGATGGAGAAGAAGCGGTCGAGGCCGGAAGCGACTCGGTTCCGGGACGGCGTTTCGGTTGTCTGCGGGGCGCTCACCAACGAAGTTTAAAGGACGCTGGCAACGTCGGCGGCCTGGTGTTGGATGGACGGGTGACGTCGCGCATGGACCGTGCCCGCGCGGAGGCCGCGGTGCGCGAGCTGCTGGTGGCCTTCGGCGAGGATCCCGACCGCCCCGAACTCGCCCGCACCCCGGAGCGGGTCACGGACGCGTTCGCTGAGTTCTTCCACGGCGCCGGCGTCGACGCGGTGGCGATCGCGCGGGACGGCACGGTGCACGCCGGAGACGCCGAACGCGGGCAGCTGGTCGTCGTCCGCGACATCCGCTTCCGCTCGGTGTGCGAGCACCACCTGCTGCCGTTCACGGGTGTCGCGCACCTGGCGTACGCCCCCGGCGAGCGGCTCATCGGGCTCGGGACGCTGTCGCGGGTCGTCGATGCGCTCGCCTCGCGTCCGCAGCTGCAGGAGCGACTCGGCGAGCAGGTCGTCGCCGCGGTGCAAGAAGGGCTGGCCGCGCGCGGGGTCCTCGTGGTCCTCGACGCGCAACACCAGTGCGTGACGACCAGGGGTGAGCGCCAGACGGCGTCCACGACGGTCACGGTCGCCGCGACCGGGGCGCTCGCCGACCCGGCGGGACGTGCCGAGGCGATCGCCCTGATCGGGACGCACGCCGCGGCGACGGCACCGGTCGGGACGCACGCCGCGGCGACGGCACCGGTCGGGACGCACGCCGCACCGATCGGGACCCACACCGAGGCGGACCGATGACCGCCGACGGGCGCACCACGAGCCTCCAGGCCGCCACCGGACCCGGCTGGGTGGTCCCCGCCCTGCGCCACCCGGTCCGCACCATCGGCCGACGCACCTTCGACTTCGACCGCCGCATCGCGGTGATGGCGATCGTCAACCGCACGCCGGACTCCTTCCACGACCACGGCGCCACGTTCGAGCTCGACCGCGCCGTGGCCGCAGCGGTCCGCGCCGCCGAACAGGGCGCCGACTGGGTCGACATCGGCGGCGTGAAGTTCGCTCCGGGCCCCGAGCTCCCCGCCGCCGACGAGATCGACCGCGTGGTCCCCGTCGTCGCGCAGCTCGTCCGGCAATCGGACGTCACGATCAGCGTCGACACCTTCCGCCCGGAGGTCGCGCAGGCCGCGATCGCCGCCGGCGCGAGCGTCGTCAACGACACGACGGGGCTGTCGGACCCGCGGATGGCGTCCGTCGTCGCCGACTCCGAGGCCACGATCGTCATCACGCACTCGCTCGCGGCACCACGGACCGCGCTGGCGTCCCCGCCCCGGTACGCCGACGTCGCCGGGGAGGTGGTCGCGTTCCTCCGAGAACGGGTCGACCGGGCGCTCGCCGCCGGCATCCCGGAGTCGCGGATCATCGTCGACCCAGGGCACGACCTCAACAAGAACACCGTCCACACGCTCGAGCTCACCCGTCGGCTGCCCGAGGTGGTCGCGCTCGGCTACCCCGTGCTCGCTGCGGTCTCGAACAAGGACTTCGTCGGCGAGTCCCTCGGCCGTCCCCGGGGCGAGCGGCTGTCCGGATCGCTCGCGGTC
This sequence comes from Curtobacterium sp. 9128, assembly GCF_900086645.1. NCBI lineage: Bacteria > Bacillati > Actinomycetota > Actinomycetes > Micrococcales > Microbacteriaceae > Curtobacterium > Curtobacterium sp. 9128. The sequence continues at coordinate 357,850 of NZ_LT576451.1, read as the reverse complement.
GCGACGGTGAGCGCGATGCTCGGCGCGCGGATCGTCCGGATGCACGACGTCCAGGAGTCCGTCGACGCGATGCGCATGGTGGAGGCGACGCTCGGCTGGCGCGAGCCGGTGGAAGCGCGGCACAACACGTGAGCGGGCTGCCGTCGGCGGTGCTCCCGCCGTCGATCGCGGACCTTTCGGACGAGCAGGTGGTCGCCCTGTACGGACTGGAGGCTCGGCCCGGGTCCGGCACTGCGGCCGGCGGTCGTCCCGGTTCCGGGCTGGAGGCCCGGCCTGCGTCCGGTACGTCGGCCGTCGGGTGGCTGCGGGTCAACTTCGTGGCCACCCTGGACGGGTCGGCATCGGCCGGCGGTGTGACGGCGGGCATCGGCGGCCCGGACGACCTGCGGGTGTTCGACCTGTTGCGCCGGGTCACGGACGTGGTGCTCGTCGCCGCGGGGACCGTCCGCGACGAGGGCTACGGCCCGATGCGGGTGCGGGACGCCGACGTCGCCTGGCGTCGTGCGCACGGGATGCCCGACCACCCGGTGTTCGCGATCGTGTCCGGGTCGCTGTCGTTGGATCCGTCCTCGCCGGTGTTCACCGAAGCGCCGGTGCGTCCGCTCGTGCTGACCTCGTCGTCCGCGCCCGCCGACCGCCGCGAGGCGCTGGCAGCCGTGGCGGACGTCGTGTCCTGCGGGGAGGACTCCGTCGACGTCGGGCTCGTGCGGGACGCCCTGGTGTCGCGCGGCCTCGGACGGATCCACTGCGAGGGCGGACCGTCGTTCCTCGGCTCCTTGATCGCGGCGGACCTGGTCGACGAGCTCTGCCTGACGATCGACCCGTCCCTCGAAGGTGGCGCCGGGCCCAGGATCGCCCGGGGTTCTTCGCCCGACCTACGGCGGATGCGGCTCGCGCACGTGCTCCGCGGCGAGGGCGACGTGCTGCTGACCCGCTACGTCCGACACGCGGACTGAAGTGTTACACATCGGATAACCTGACCGCGGAGAGGGAGGCCGATGACGATGAGTGCTCGAAGGAACGGGAGTCGCTCCGCGGCGGTGCTCTGTCTCGCCGCCGGGATCGTGATGGCGCTCGGCCAGGTCGTGCCGGGCGTCCGAAGTGCTCCGATCGCAGTTTGGGCGAGCGCACTCGTCCTTCTCGTCGCCGCACTCATCGTCGCGATCCGTGCACGCCGCCGTAGGCATCGCTGACCAGCCTCGGGTAGTACCTGCCCGGCTGCCGACCGGGCAGTGGCAGGTAGGGTCGGGCGCGTGATCGACATCGTGGCGTCCGGGGTCCTCTTCGACATGGACGGGACCCTGGTGGACTCGACCGCGATCGTCGAAGGGGCGTGGGGACGATTCGGCGCGCAGCACGACATCGCGCCGTCGACCATCCTGGCGTTCTCGCACGGGCGGCAGACGATCGACACCGTCCGGCACTTCCTGCCGGACCTCGATCCCACCGAGCAGCGCCGGCTGGCCGACGAGCTCGTCGCGGACGAGGTCGAGAACACCCACGGCATCATCGAGATCCCCGGGGCGGCGGCGTTCGTCCGACGGCTCGTCGAGGCTGATGTGCCCGTCGCGCTCGTCACGAGTGCTCCTCGTGACCTCGCCCTGAACCGCATGCGAGCCGCCGGGGTGGACGTGCCCGAGGCGGTCGTCACCTCGGAGGACGTCGAGCACGGCAAGCCCCACCCGGACGGCTACGTCCGCGGGGCGGCGCTGCTCGGGCTGCGTGCCGAGGAGTGCGTCGCGTTCGAGGACGCCCCTGCCGGTCTCCAGGCGGCCGTGGATTCGGGAGCGACGACGGTGGTCGTCGGCGAACTCGAGGACGACGTCACGATCGGCCTCGCCCGCGTGCACGGCTTCGACGGCATCGAGGTCTCGGCCGAGGACGGCACGTTCCGCCTGCGCGGCTGAGTCGCCCGCGCGGCTGAGTCGGCGTCCAGCGCGACCGAGCACCGTGGAGGTGTGGTCGGAGACCCCGACCCGCGGAAGGAGCGACCCATGGCAGCCCTCGACGGAACCACCGTCCTCGTCATCACCACGAACTACGGCGTGGAGCAGGACGAGATCATCGTCCCCACCGAGGAACTCCGGAAGCGCGGCGCCTCGGTGACGATCGCCGCGAAGACCACCGACACCGTGCAGACCCTCGTCGGCGACAAGGACCCGGGCAAGTCACTCGACCCCGACACCACGTTCGACGCGGTCTCCGCCGGCGACTTCGACGCCCTCGTCGTGCCCGGTGGCACGATCAACGCGGACACCATCCGCGGCGAGACGGCGGCGATCGACCTGGTCAAGGCCTTCGTCGAGCAGGGCAAGCCCGTCGCGGCGATCTGCCACGGGCCGTGGACCCTCGTCGAAGCAGGGGTCCTGCCGGGTCGCACGATCACCTCGTACCCGTCGCTGCAGACCGACGTGCGGAACGCCGGCGCCGAGTGGGTCGACCGCGAGGTCCAGGTCGACGAGACGAACGGCACCGTGATCACGTCGCGGAACCCGGACGACCTGCCCGCGTTCGTCGACGCGATCCAGGCGGCGCTCGTCCCCGCCTCCGTCTAGCGGTCTCCGGGGCGGGCGCTCGCCGGTTCTCCGGTCGAGTGCGCGGAAGTGGCGGGCTCCGGGGCAGGCTGGTCGTCGTTTCTGCGCACTCGATGCCCGGAGGACGCCCCGAAGCGCCGACGCCCCGAAACGCCGACGCCCCGACGCGCTATGCGAGCGCGACGGGGACGGCCGTGCGGAGCACCGCCGCGCCGAGGGTGAGCACCCCGTCGGACTCCGGGTCGCACCGCACCCCGCCCCGACCGCGCATCGCCCGGAATGCACCAGGAGCGAGCTCGTGGTCCATCCAGGCGCAGGGGTTCGCCGGGCGGTACCCGCGGAACAGCACGGGGCCGTCGCCGGTGTCGAGCGAGAACGACTCCCCGCGCAACGCCTCGACGTCGACCCCGCGCAGGTACACGTTCCGCCGGGTCTTCGCGGGGTCGAGGGTGGTGCCGAGGGAGCGGCCGACGTCCTCGAGCGCCTCGAGTCCGATCACGGTGACCGACGCGTGCACGTGCGCCCGTGACGCGAAGTACCGGTCGCCGACGATGCCGAGCCCCGCGCGAAGCGAGATCCGGTCGCGGAGTTCCTCTTCGTCCACGGGCAGCGCGCCGTCCGCGGGACGTCCTTCGTAGCGGTGCCGTCTGGACACGAGGAGCATGGCGACCTCGACCTGCGCGACGTGAACCAGGGCACTGGACGCGCGCGCGTCGACACCGGAAGCCATGCGGACGACGCTAGCCGTGCCTCCAGTCCGACGGTGACCGCCCGGCCGCTGCCGCGTCCGATTTCCGCCAGTCGATGACGGTGGCGCGTGTCAGGCTTGGCACATGACCGCCACTGGACCCGACCCGCTGCACGACGAGCGGTACCGCATCGCGGCGTCCCGCGACGCCCGGTTCGACGGGCAGTTCGTGACCGCCGTGCACTCCACGGGCATCTACTGCCGGCCGAGCTGCCCCGCCCGGACACCGCGCTCGACGGGCGTCACCTTCTACCGGACCAGTGCCGCCGCCCACCTCGCCGGTTTCCGCGCGTGCAAGCGGTGCCTGCCGGAGGCCACCCCTGGGAGCCCGGAGTGGGACCTGCGCGAGGACGTCGCCGGCCGCGCGATGCGGCTGGTCCTCGACGGCGTCGTCGAGCGGGAGGGCGTTCCCGGTCTCGCTGCCCGCGTGGGGTACTCGGAGCGGCACCTCGGCCGGATCATGACCGAGGAGCTCGGCGCCGGACCGAAGGCCCTGAGCCGTGCCCACCGTGCGCAGACCGCGCGGACGCTGCTCACCTCGTCGGACCTGCCGATCGCGGACGTGGCGTTCGCAGCCGGGTTCGCGAGCGTCCGCCAGTTCAACGACACTGTGCGCGAGGTCTTCGCCGTCACACCGTCGGAGCTCCGTGCCCGACGCCGGGTCCGTCCGGTCGCCGACGGCGGCCTGCACGTGCACCTGCCGGCACGGGCGCCCTTCGACGGGCAGGGACTCCTCGACTGGCACGCCCTGCACGCGCTCCCCGGGTTGGAGCACGTGGTCCGGTCCGCCGACGGCACCGTCACCTCCTACGGTCGCCTGGTCGCCCTGCCTGGAGGCCCTGGCTGGTTCAGCGCGTCGGCCGCGGTCCCGGACGCGGCCGGCCGGGGCGCCGGGATCGACCTGGTCGTCCGGGTCACGGACCTCAGTGACCTGCCCACGCTGGTCGCGCGGGTGCGGGCACTCTTCGACCTCGATGCCGACCCGGTCGCGGTCGACTCGGTCCTCGCGTCGGTGCCGACGCTCGTGCCAGCGGTCGAACGGGTCCCGGGCATCCGGCTGCCCGGCGCGGTCGACGCGCACGAGGTCGTGTTCCGCACCCTCATCGGCCAGCAGGTCTCGGTGGCGGCGGCCCGCACCGCGCAGGGCCGACTCGTGGCCGCGCTCGGGACGCCGGTGCCGACGGCGATCGCATCGGACGGCCTGCTCTTCCCCTCCGCGGCGGACATCGCGTCGCGTGGCGGCGCGGTCCTGCGGGGGCCGGGTGCCCGGATCCAGACGATCCTGCGGGTCGCCGAGGCGCTGGCGGACGGCTCGCTCGTCGTCGACGGCGGGCAGTCGCTCGACGACCTCCGGAACGGGCTCCTCGCGGTGCGCGGCATCGGGCGGTGGACGGCGGACTACGTCGCGCTGCGGGTCCGGCACCATCCGGACTTGTTCCTCCACACCGACCTCGCCGTGCGCAACGGTGCACAGGAACTCGGGTTGCCCGGTTCGGCGCGCGAGCTGTCCCTATGGTCGGAGCAGGTCGCCCCCTGGCGGAGCTACCTCACGATGCACTGCTGGCGGCCGATCGTCGACCGCGCGGCCCTCGCCGCCCGTGCAGCTCACCACAACCCTCGGAAGGACACCCCATGACCGACGCAGTGATCGCCACGCTCGACACCCCCGACGGCCCGTTCACGGTGCTCGAAGACGATGACGGCCGGGTGCTCGCATCCGGCTGGACGGACTCCGCGGAGCGCATCGTCGCCCGCGTCGTCGCCCGCCACCGACCGGCACTCGTGCGCGCGGGCACCGTCTCCTCGGCCGATGCCGTCGACGCGTTCTACGCCGGCGAGATCGAGCACGCCATGCAGGTCCCCGTCCGGCAGTTCGGCACCGAGCTCTTCGCAGAAGGCTGGCGGCAGCTCCGGCAGATCCCCGCGGGGTCGACCTTCACGTACACCGAGCTCGCCGCGGCGATGGGGCGTCCCGAGGCCGTCCGGGCGGCTGCGAGCGTGTGTGCACGGAACGCCCCGGCGCTGTTCGTGCCGTGCCATCGGGTGCTCCGCTCGGACGGCTCGCTCGGCGGGTTCGCGTGGGGCGTCGACGTCAAGCGGTCGTTGCTCGAGCGGGAGTCCGTGGGCACCACGGCGCTCGTCTGACCTGTCTGACTTGTACAAAACGCTCTAGAATGTACGAGTGAGCGAAGTGTCGATCTCCGAAGCACGCACCCGCCTGGCGTCGATCATCGATGACGCCAGGAAGGAACCGGTCTACCTCACGCGCCGCGGCAAGCGGGTCGCGGCCGTGGTGGACGCTGACATCCTCGAACGGCTGATGGACGACGCCGAGGAACTCGACGATCTCCGCGCCGTGGAAGAAGCGAAGCGTGAAAACGCCCGACTCGGCGGCCAGAACGTCAAGTGGGAGGACCTCAAGCGCGAACTCGGGCTCGGATGACCTACGAGGTCGATGTCGAACCACACGCGCGACGAGCCATCCGGAAACTCCCGCCGCACGCCCGACGGCTGGTGGAGGGCGTCCTCGTGCTCCTCGCTGAGGAACCCCGACCGCCGGCCGCACGCAAGCTCGTCGGCAGTGCGGAGTGGCGTGTGCGCGTCGCCGAGTACCGCGTGATCTACCGCATCGACGACGGTCGCCTCGTCGTGGTGGTCGTGGCAGCGGCGCACCGACGCGAGGTCTACCGGGACCGCTGAGGTACCCCGGTTCCGTTCCGGGTCGGAACTGTCTGCCCCCGGAAGGTGGGATGTTGCAACGGTCACCATTGCTGCGACACTGCAGACAACCGACTCGCACGGTCCACCCGAGGACCCGACGCAGCGCCGTCGACCCACCTCCGAGGACTCCATGCACGCATCAGTCGACCGTACGGTCGTCTCCACCGACGGCACCCGCATCGCGGTGTCCGACGCCGGCTCCGGCCCGGCGGTGGTGGTCGTGGGGGGAGCCTTCGGCCACCGCGGTACCCCCTTCGTCGAAGAGGTCGTGCAGGGACTCGCGGTCGACCGCCGTGTGGTCACCTACGACCGGCGCGGTCGAGGCGACAGCGGCGACACCGACCCGTGGTCGATCGAGCGCGAGGTCGACGACCTCCGTGCCGTCGTCGACTCCGTGGAGGGTCCTGTCACCGTCGTCGCCGTGTGCGTCGGCGCCGGTGTCGTCCTGCACGCCCTCGCCACCGGGTTGCCGGTGACGGCCGCGGTGCTCTGGGAACCGCCGTACCGCGCGACCGTCGACCCGCACGCGGACGACGTCGTCTTCGCCGACAGCCTGGACGAGCACGTCGCGGCCGGCCGTCGAGCAGCTGCTGTCCGGGCGTTCCTCGCGCAGGTGCTCGGGCTCCCGATGGGGCAGGTCAGCGCCTACCGCCTGCGACCGGCGCTCTGGCGCACCTTCCTCGCCGACGCGCACGTGCTCGCCCGCGACGTCCGGATGCTGAACGGCCTCGCGATCCCGGAACGGACGCTGTCCGCTGTCGGGGTCCCGGTCGTCGTCGGATCCGGCACCGACAGCGCCGGCTGGCTTGGCCTCGCCGCCAGGGCCACCGCCGACGCCATCCCGGGGTCGGAACTCGTCGTGGTTCCCGGGCAGGACCACTCGCCGGATGCCGCCACCCTCCAGGGGCTCCTCACCCGGGTCGGGGCACTGCAGCGCTGAACGTGGGGGAGGATGGTCGGGTGAGCGCACCACGACTCGGACTCCTGCTGGACGTCGACGGCCCCATCGCCAGTCCCGTCTCCCGCACCATCGCGATCCCCAGCATCGTCGACGACCTCATCGCGCTCGCCGCAGAGGGCATCCCCGTGGTGTTCAACACCGGCCGCAGCGATGCCTTCATCCGTGAGCAGGTCGTGAAGCCCCTGCTCGCCGGTGGCCTCGCCCCGGGCGGTCGGGTGCACGCGGTGTGCGAGAAGGGTGCCGTGTGGTGCTCGATCGGCCCGCAGTACGAGGACGGCATGGGCGACATCACGGTCGCCGAGGACCTCGCGCTGCCCCGCGACTACGCGGACGAGATGCGCGAGCTCGTCAGGAGCGACTACGCCGATCTGGTCTTCTTCGACGAGACGAAGCGGGCGATGGTGTCGATCGAGCAGCGCGTCGAGGTCCCGAACGCCACGTACCTCGCCCGACAGTCGGAGTTCGACGAGCGGGCGATGGCCGCACTCCAGCGCCGTGGACTCGGGGTCCGCCGACTCGACGACGTCCGTCCGGCGGCCGACGGCTCCGTGCAGTGGCGCATCGACCCGACGATCATCTCCACCGACGTCGAGGCCGACCGCAGCGGCAAGGACATGGGAGCCGAGCGTTCCCTCGAGCTCCTGGCCGAGGACGGCGACCTGCCGCTCGCGTGGCGCACGATGGGCGACTCGCGCAGCGACTACGCGATGGCGGACTGGCTGCACGCGAACGGCCATGAGGTGGCGCACGTCGACGTGCGTCCGTCCGACGGTGTCCCGGCGACGCCGTACCCGGTGCTCACCGCACCCGACGGCGTGATCCACGACGAGGCGGGAGCCCGCTACCTGTCGGACTGGCGTCGCGCGGCGGACTGACACCGAGCCTCCAGGCCGAGCAGGCCGAGCAGGCCGAACAGGCCGACGCACGCTTTGCGTGCCGGGGTGGTACACCAGTACCCTTCCGGGGTCCACCGCCAGCCGATGACGGGATCCACCCATGGCAACGAAGCTCCGCACGAAGTCGATCGAGGCCTCCCTCGCCGACTCCGAAGAACAGGGGCGGTCGCTCAAGCGATCGTTGAAGACCTTCGACATCGCGGCCATGGGCATCGCGGTCGCCGTCGGTGCCGGCATCTTCTCCGTCGGCGCGAACGCCGCGGCGAACTTCGCCGGACCCGGCGTCATCATCTCGTTCCTCCTCGCCGCCGTCACGTGTGGCCTGGCGATCATGTGCTACGCCGAGTTCGCCTCGACGATCCCCGTCGCCGGTTCCGCGTACACGTTCACCTACGCCACGATGGGCGAGCTCCTGGCGTGGATCGTCGGCTGGGACTTGATCCTCGAGACGCTGACCGCCAGCGCCGTGATCGCGAAGTACTGGGGCATCTACCTGAGCCAGGCGTTCGAGGTGTTCGGCGTGGACCTGCCGAGCACGATCGCACTCGGGCCGATCGGCTTCACGTGGGGGCCGGTCCTGATCGTCGGCATCTTCACCGTGCTGCTCGCGTTCGGCACCCGGCTGTCGTCGCGCGTCTCGGCCGTCATCACGATCATCAAGGTCGCGATCGTCGTGTTCGTCATCGTCGTCGGTGCGTTCTTCGTCAAGGCGGCCAACTTCACCCCGTTCATCCCACCGGCCCAGCCGACGAAGGGCCAGGAGGGCAGCGTCTGGACCCAGTCGCTCGTCTCGTGGTTCACCGGCTCCGAGCCGGCGCAGTACGGCGTCTTCGGGCTGCTCGCCGCGGCGTCGCTGGTGTTCTTCGCGTTCATCGGCTTCGACGTCGTCGCGACCAGCGCCGAGGAGACCGAGAACCCGCAGAAGACCCTGCCGCGCGGCATCTTCATCGGGCTCGGCATCGTGACGCTGCTGTACGTCGGCGTCAGCGTCGTGATCACGGGCATGGTGTCGTACAAGCAGCTCGCATCGGCCGACTCGCCGTCGCTCGTCACCGCGTTCGACCTCGTCGGGCTCCCGTGGGCCGCCGGCATCATCGCGATCGGGTCGCTCATCGGCCTCACCACGGTGGTCATGGTGCTGCTCCTCGGCCTGTCGCGCATCGTGTTCTCGATGAGCCGCGACGGGCTCCTGCCCCGCTGGTTCTCGGTCACGAACCCGAAGACGCAGACCCCGGTCCGGGTGCAGGTCGTCGCGGGCGTCGTCGTCGCGGTACTCGCCGGGTTCACGGCGGTCGACAAGCTCGAGGGCATGATCAACATCGGCACGCTGTCCGCGTTCGTGCTCGTGTCGATCGGCATCGTCGTGCTGCGTCGCTCGCGGCCGGATGCACCGCGATCCTTCCGCGTGCCGTGGTCGCCCGTGCTGCCGATCCTGTCGGCGGTGCTGTGCTTCTGGCTGATGCTCAACCTCGAGGTCGAGACCTGGCTGCGCTTCGTGATCTGGCTCGCGATCGGGTTCATCGTCTACTTCGGGTACAGCCGCCGGCACAGCCGGGTGGGCCGCGGGCTGCAGTAGTCGCGTCAGGGCGGCCGCGCCCGAACGGGCGCGCGGCGCCGATCGCTCCCGCACAACAGGAAGCAGTCCGCGCCACGACGTTCCGTGGCACGGACTGCTCTTGGTTGTGCGAACGGCCGCGGACCCGGCGTGCGTCAGGCGCCGACGAGCAGCGCGACCCCGAACGCCAGCATCACGAGGGCGACCACCGCGTCGAACACGCGCCATGTGATCGGCTTCGCGAAGAGCGGGCGCAGCAGCCGCCCGCCGAACCCGAGCGCCCCGAACCACAGGCAGCTCGCGGCGACGGCACCGATCGTCCACCACCAGCGGTCGTCCACACCCTGCTGGTTCGCGACGGACCCGAGGAACACGAGCGTGTCGAGGTAGACGTGCGGGTTCGCCCACGTGAAGACGAGCATGGTCAGGACCGCGGCGCGCAGGGTGGGTGCGGCTCGTCCGGCTCGGCCGGCTTGGTCCGCTTCGTCCGCCCCGTCCGCGACCGCATCGCACCCCGCCACGACCGTCGCGCCCGCATGTGCCGGGGCGCGAGGTCCATCAGCGGGCGCCATCACGGCGGACCCCGACCCCGACCCCACGGGGACCCCGTCGTCCGGGGCTCCGACCCTGATCGCGTCCCCGGACGGCCGCAACGCCCGACGCGCGGCCAGCACGCCGTAGGTCAGCAGGAACGCCGCACCCACGAACCGGATCACGACGAGCGCCACCGGGAACCGCTCGACCACCGCGCCCACGCCGAGCACCCCCGCGAGGATGAGCACCGCGTCGGACACCGCACACACGACGACCGCTGCCGCCACCACCCGGAGTCGAGCACTCACGGCGAGCCGGAGCAGGTACGTGTTCTGCACACCGATCGCCACGATGAGCGCGAGCCCGGTACCGAGGCCGGAGAGAGCGGGGAGGAGTGCGGTCACACGTCGACGGTACGGACACGGAGTCGTGTAGTACAGCTCACGTTCCTGATGCACCATAAGCTCTGCTCATGCTGTGCCTCCACCGCGACCACCTCGAGACGCTGCTTGCCGCGGTCGACCTCGGGACCTTCGACGCGGCCGCCCGGGCGCTGGCGATCACTCCCTCCGCGGTGTCGCAGCGGATCAAGGCGATGGAGCAGCTCGTCGGCCGGGTGCTGGTGCAGCGCACGACGCCGATCGTCCCCACCGCCGACGGCGCCGTGGTGCTCCGCCACGCGAGACAGGTCCGGCTCCTCGACGAGGAGACCGCCCGTTCCCTCGGCGCCGGCGGTGGGGCCGACGCCGGCGGGATCCCGTCGATCCCGCTCGCGGTCAACGCCGACTCCCTCGGCACGTGGTTCCTCGACGCCCTCGCCCTGGTCCGGGCGGACACCGAGGTCGTGTTCGACCTGCACCGCGAGGACCAGGACCGCACGGCCGAGCTGCTGCGAGCCGGCACGGTGATGGCCGCGGTCACGGCAGAGGCCGAGCCCGTCCAGGGATGCTCGTCGGTCCTGCTCGGGATCGATCGGTACCGCGCCGTGGCATCGCCGGACTTCGTCACGAGGTACCTCGACGGCGCGGACACCGAACGGCGGATGCTGCAGCGGCTCGATCGCGTCCCGCTCGTCGACTACGACCACGACGACGACCTGCAGCAGGGCTTCCTGCGCCGGGTCGTCGGTCACGCGCCCCGGGCACCGCGACACTTCGTGCCGACCTCGGCGGACTTCGCACGGGCCGTGACGCTCGGCTTCGGGTGGGGGCTGTTGCCGGAGGCCCAGTGTCTCGACGCCCTCGCGCAGGGGGCGCTCGTGGAACTCACCCCGGGGCGTCGAGCGGACGTCGCGCTGTGGTGGCAGCGCTGGAACCTGGCCTCGCCCCTGCTGGACCGGGTCACCGACGCCGTGCGCTCGACCGCCGCGTCACGCCTGCACCCGGGGCGCTGAGGCCTCAGACGGTCGCGCGGTAGCGCAGTCCGTCCACCAGGAGTCCGACCATCAGTTGGCTCTGTTCCGGTGTCGGTGCACCATGGCAGAGGTTCGCGACGGCGTGCAGGAGCTGGCGTGCGTCGACGTCGGCGCGGATCGTGCCGGCTGCCGCGGCGGCGTCGAGCAGCCCGGTGAGCGCGTCGCCGAGGCGCCCGAGGAAGTAGTCCGGCAGGGCCTCGAAGGCAGGATCTCCGGAGTGGAGCGCTGAGGCGAGCCCGCGCTTCGTCGCGACGAACTCGGTGAACCGCTGGAGCCACCGGGCGAGTGCCTCGTCCGGTGCGTACTCGGCCGCGAGTGTGGGGGCGGCGTCCGCGCAGGCGTCGACCGCGCGCTGGAACACGGCGACGACCAGGTCGGAACGCTGCGGGAAGTGCCGGTAGAGCGTGCCGACGCCGACTCCCGCGCGGTCCGCGATCACCTTCGCGGGTGCGTCAACCCCGTCCGTCGCGAAGACGGCCTTCGCGGCGTCGGTCAACGCGTCGAGGTTGCGTCGGGCATCGGCGCGCACAGAGTCCTCCTTGCTGCTTGCGTAAACGGAACGCCGTTCCGTATAGTTCCGGAAGAGCGTTCCAGTTCGGCCCACGATACGGCACGGACGCAGCGGACGCCATCGACAGGAGGAACCATGCAGTACCGCACCCTCGGCAAGACCGGGATCCAGGTCAGCCCCTTCGCACTCGGCGCGATGATGCTCGGCACCGACGGCCGGATCGGCAACGGCGACGAGCAGGACTCCATCCGCATCGTCCACCGTGCGCTCGACGCCGGGATCAACATCATCGACACCGCCGACCGCTACTCACAGGGCGGCTCCGAAGAACTCGTCGGCAAGGCGCTCAAGGGCCGCCGCGACGACGTCGTCCTCGCCACGAAGTTCCACGGTCCGATGGGCGAGGACCCGAACCGCCGTGGCAACTCCCGCCGGTGGATCATGCGCGCCGTCGAGGACTCGCTCCGCCGTCTGCAGACCGACCACATCGACCTCTACCAGGCGCACCGCCCGGACGACACGGTCGACATCGAGGAGACGCTGTCCGCCCTGACCGACCTCGTCCGGAGCGGCAAGGTCCGCGCGATCGGCAGCTCCGACTTCCCCGCGTCGATGCAGGTCGAGGCGCAGTGGACGTCCGAGCGTCGCGGCCTCGAGCGCTTCCGGACCGAGCAGCCGACCTACTCGATCCTCAACCGCGGCATCGAGCGCGAGGTCCTCCCCACCGCCGAGCGCTACGGCATGGGCACCCTGGTGTGGAGTCCGCTCGCCGGGGGCATGCTCACCGGCCGCTTCCGGAAGGGCCAGGAGAGCGACCTCGCGCGCGTCGGGATGTTCCGGCACAACCAGGACGAACGACGCATCGACGCCGTCGAGCAGGTCGTCGCGCTGTCCGAGGAGACCGGCATCCCGATGACCCACCTCGCGATGGCGTTCGCGATCGCGCACCCTGGTGTGACGAGCGCGCTCATCGGACCGCGATCGATGGAGCAGCTCGACGACCTGCTCGCCGGTGCCGACGTGGCGCTCTCGGACGAGGTCCTCGACCGCATCGACGCGATCGTCCCGCCGGGCACCGACGTCGGTCGCCTCGACCAGCAGTACAACCCGCCGGCCGTCCTGCAGCCGACGCTGCGTCGCCGCTCGCTCGGCGACCGCTCCGCGTCCGCCTGACGCGCGTCCGCAACGAGCGACAGCGACTCTGTCGTTCTGGAGCGGGTGGGGTGGGCGGGTTCGCGTCTGCCGGACGGGAGGCTCGGCTCGTGTCCGGCACCGAGCCTGTCGCAAGGGCGCGCGTGCAACCGTTGCGTCCGCAATGAGCGACAGCGTCGCTGTCGTACGACAGCGAGCCTGTCGCAAGGGCGCGCGTGCAACCGTTGCGTCCGCAACGAGCGACAGGATCGTCGTCGTACGACAACGAGCCTGTCGTTCTGGGTCGGGTGGGGTGGGCGGGTTCGCGTCTGCCGGACGGGAGGCTCGGCTCGTGTCCGGCACCGAGCCTCCCGTCCGGCGCCGGGCGCGACCAGCGCCCGGTGCGCGTCCTTCGGATCGTTGCGTCCGCAAGCAACGACAGCGACTCTGTCGTTCTCGGGCGGCCCCCGCGACTCAGGTTCGGCAGCGCCGCCCTACCCCGCTCAGGTCTGGCAGCGCGGGCACCAGTACGTGTCGCGCAGGGTGAGCTCGGAATCGCCGAGCTCCCCCGCGCGGATCGGCGTCCGGCACCGCAGACACGGCTTGCCGCGACGGTTGTACACCCAGAACCGCGACCCCGGCCGATCGACGCCGGTCGTCACCCGCGCGCTGCGGTCACGGTTCATCACGATGAGCCGGCGTGCCAGGTCGATCATCCGCGCCGTGTCGTGCACCTCGCCGACGGGGCGCGTCGGCAGCACCCCGCGGAGGAAGCAGAGCTCGTTCCGGTAGACGTTGCCGAGCCCCGCGAGCACGCGCTGGTCGAGCAGCGCGAGTCCGACCGGGCGTGCCGGATCGGCGGTGAGGTTCGCCTCCGCGAGTCCGGCGTCCCAGTCGGGTCCGAGCAGGTCGGGTCCGAGGTACCCGACGATCTCGGACTCCTGGTCGCGTGGGACGACCTCGAGGACACCGAGCGCGAAGCCGACCGTCGACACGTCGTCCGCGTCGAGGATCGCCCGGGCCTGGTGCGCCGGTCGACGCCAGCGGTCGCCGGGGGTGTAGACGTCCCACCGCCCCTCCATCTTGAGGTGCGAGTGCACGGTCAGGTCACCGATGCGGTGCAGGATGTGCTTCCCGCGCGGGACTACCTCGTCGACGGTGCGCCCGACGAGGTCGAGCGTGGCGAACGCCGGTACCCGGAAGTCACTGCGCGTCAGGACCTTGCCGGCGAGCGCGGCGTGCAGTCGACCGGCGGCACGGAAGACGGTGTCACCCTCAGGCACGGAGCCGGACCCCCTGCGGTGTCGCCGTGAACCCCGCGGCGCGGAGTGCCTCGCCGAGCGGGGCCTCGAGCACGAAGACGCCGTCGACCCGCTCGACGGAGAGCTTGCCGAGACCGCTCCGCACCGCGCCCGCGACGGCGGTGGCAGCTGCGGCGAGGTCGGCCGGGTCCTCGGTGAAGGTCAGCACGGACTTGCCGCCGCGCTCGACGTAGACCGCGAGTTCCCCGTCGATGAGCGCGACGAGCGCACCCGCCTTGCGACCGGGGCGGTGCCCGCGGGACTTCGGCTCGGCCGTCGTCGCGACGGATCCGTCGTCGGGATCCGCTTCGGTCGGCCACGGCAGCGCCGCCCCGTACGGGTTCGCGGGGTCGGTGGCTGCCAGCACCAGGGCCGTCCGTGCGCGGTCCGGGTTCGCGCGTTCGTCGTCGTCGAGGTCCCTGGCGAACGTGCGGAGCCGGTCGACGGTCGGGCTCGTCGCGAACTGCGCCGCCCCGAGCCCCTCGATGAAGTACCCGCGCCGTGCACGACCCGACTCCTCGAAGCGCGAGAGCACCCGGTACACGCCGGCGAACCCGCCGCGGACGCCCTCGACCTGCACGGCGCCGCGGGTCACGACGCCGTACCGTTCGAGCAGCTGCTCCGCGGTCGCCGCTGCCCGCACGGTCGCGTCCGCCTCGGCCAGGGGCAGGAGCGACCACCGGCCGCCGACACTGGGCGGCCCAGACTGCGACGGCATCGTCGGACGCCGACGCCCGCGGTACGCCCTGGTCCGCGGCGCTGTACTCGACCGGGCCTTGCCGCCGAGCATCGCGCGGAGCGGGGCGAACGTGTCGTTCGTGATCTGCCCGGCCCACACGAGGTCCCACAGCGCGGTCGTGAGCGCCTGGTCGTCGGTGCTGCCGACGGCCTGCCCGAGCTGCCGGAAGAAGTACGCGCCACCGCCAGCGAGGGCGCCGAGCACGTCGCGCTGCAGTTCGGTCGTCTCGTCACCAGCCGGCTCGGCGAGGGTGGTCGGTGCCGTGTCGGCGAGGTGGAGGCGGACCCAGCCGTCGTTCCCCGGCAGGGTCCCGCCGCCGGACCACAGGACCTCTCCCGTGGCGGTGAGCTCGTCCAGCATGCTCGGGGCGTAGTCGGACACGCGGGCGGGGAGCACGAGCGATTCCCAGGCACTGGCGGGCAGGGCGACCCCGGCGAGCTGGTCGACGACCTGCAGCACACCGTCGATCCCGCGAAGGCCCCCGCGGACGCCTGGTGTCTGGACGTGCTGCCACGCGGGCAGGAACCGACCGAGGGTGTCCGGGGAGACCGGCTCGACCTCGTGCCGGAGCGCCGCGAGCGACCGCGTGCGGATGCGCCGCAGGACCTCGGCGTCGCACCACTCGGCTCCCTGACGGTCCGGGCGGAACTCGCCCTCCACCAGTCGCCGGTCCGCGACGAGCCGACGCAGGGTGTCCTGGACGACGGCGACGCCGAGCCCGAGGCGCGTCGCGGCGTCCTGCGCGGCGAAGGGGCCGTGCGACCGGGCGTACCGGCCGACGAGGTCACCGAGGGGATCGGCCACGGGCTCGATGAACGCGGTGGGGACGCCGATGGGCAACGGGACGCCGAGGGCGTCGCGGAGCCGGGCGGCGTCCTCGATGACGGCCCAGCGTGTGGACCCCGCGTGTGAGAACGACAGCACGCGACGATCGCGTTCGAGCGATTCGAGCGTCGTCCGGACGGTCGCCCGAGCCGCGTCGCGGTCCTCCGCGGAAGCGACCCAGCTCCGGTCCACCGCCTCGTCGAGGTCGAGCGCGCCCACGAGTCGGAGCACGTCCACCAGCCCCTCGGCGTCGCGTGCTCGACGGTCGGGGGAGAGCCGCTGCAGGTCCTGCTCGGTCGACGCGATGACGGCCGGGTCGAGGAGCTCGCGGAGCTCGGCCCGCCCGAGCAGCTCCCCGAGCAGTGTCGAGTCGAGCGACAGGGCCGCCGCACGACGCTCGGCGAGCGGGGTGTCGCCCTCGTACATGAAGGCAGCGACGTACCCGAACAGCAGTGAGCGGGCGAAGGGCGACGGCTGCTCGGTCTCGCTCTCGACCAGGCGGATCTTCCGGCGGGCGATCTCGTCCGCGATGCCGAGCAAGGACGGCACGTCGTAGACGTCCTGCAGGACTTCGCGCACGGTCTCGAGCACGATCGGGAACGACGGGTACTTCTGTGCGACCTCGAGCAGCTGCGATGCCCGCTGCCGTTGCTGCCACAGCGGCGAACGCTGGCCCGGGTTGCGGCGCGGGAGCAGCAGCGCACGTGCAGCACACTCGCGGAAGCGCGCGGCGAACAGCGCAGACCCGCCGACCTCGTCGGTGACGAGCGCTTCGAGGTCGTCCCGCTCGAAGACGAACAGGTCCGCGCCCGGCGGTTCGGCGTCCGTCTCGGGGATCCGCACGACGATGCCGTCGTCCGCCGCCATCGCGTCGCCGTCGATGCCGTGGCGTTCGCGGAGGCGTGCTGCGACGGCCAGGGCCCACGGGGCGTGCACCTGCATGCCGTACGGCGAGTGCAGGATGAGCCGCCAGTCGCCGAGTTCGTCACGGAACCGCTCGACGACGAGCGTGGTGTCGTTCGGAACGTGCCCGGTGGTCTCGCGCTGTTCGCGGAGGAACGTCAGCAGGTTGGTGATCGCGCGCTCGTCGAGCCCACCGGCGGCGACGCGGGCGCGGGCGTCGGCGTCGGAAGCGCCCTCGACCTCTCGGATGAAGGCGCCGGTCGCCCGTCCGAGCTCGGCTGGTCGGCCGATACCGTCGCCCTTCCAGAACGGGACCCGCCCCGGCTGCCCGAACGCCGGGCTGACGATCACCCGGTCGTGCGTGATCTCCTCGATGCGCCAGCTCGTGGCCCCGAGTGCGAAGACGTCCCCGACGCGGGACTCGTAGACCATCTCCTCGTCGAGCTCGCCGACGCGGGACGCCCGCTCCCCGACCATGAACACGCCGAACATGCCGCGGTCCGGGATGGTGCCGCCGCTCGTCACCGCGAGTCGCTGGGCACCTGGCCGACCGGTCAGCGTGCCGTGCACCCGGTCCCACACCAGGCGCGGGCGGAGCTCGGCGAACTCGTCGCTCGGGTACCGGCCGGTGATGAGGTCGAGCGTGGCTTCGAACGCCGAGCGCGGCAGCCCGCTGAACGGCGCGCTCCGCCGGATGAGCTCGAACCAGTGCTCGACGTCGAGGGTGTCGACGGACCCGGCCGCGACGGTGTGCTGCGCGAGGACGTCGAGCGGGTTCGCGGGCACGGAGATCGACTCGATCTGCCCCGACACCATGCGCTCGACCGTGACCGCGCTGTGCACGAGGTCCGCCCGGTGCTTCGGGAACAGCACCCCTCGGGAGATCTCGCCCACCTGGTGCCCGGCTCGACCGACGCGCTGCAGTCCGCTGGCGACCGATGGCGGTGCCTCGACCTGGACGACGAGGTCGACCTCGCCCATGTCGATGCCGAGTTCGAGTGAGCTGGTGGCGACCACGCACCGGAGTCGTCCGGACTTCAGGTCGTCCTCGATGATGGCGCGCTGGTCCTTGGACACGGAACCGTGGTGCGCGCGTGCCAGGACGGGCACCGACGGGTCGGATCCGCCGCCGTCGGTCTGCCCGGACTGACCGATCACCTGGGCGGGCGGACGCTTCGGCTGGGCGACCGGCGCGTGCGCCGAGGCTCGGGCCGGTGACTGTGGCCGAGGAGCCCCAGCGGCCACGAGCGCAGCGTCGTCGGCAGATGCACCGAGCACCCGTTCCTCGTGGATCTCGTTGAGCCGCGCGGTCAACCGCTCGGCGAGCCGCCGGGAGTTCGCGAACACGATCGTCGACCGGTGTTCCTCGATCAGGTCGACCACGCGTTCTTCGACGTGCGGCCAGATCGATCCGTTCGTCGGGGCGTCCGACGCGTCAGCCCCGACCGGGGGCGCCCCGAGCTCGGACATGTCGTCGACGGGCACGACCACCCGCAGGTCGAACGTCTTCTGCGCGGGCGGCGCGATGATCTCCACCGGAGCGCGTCCGCCGAGGAACCGCGCGACCTCTTCGGCCGGGCGCACCGTGGCCGACAGGCCGATCCGCTGCACCGGCTTGTCGAGCAGGTCGTCGAGCCGTTCGAGGGACACCGCGAGGTGCGCCCCGCGCTTGGTGGAGGCGACGGCGTGGACCTCGTCGACGATGACGGTGTCGACGTTCACCAGGGTCTCGCGCGCCTGCGACGTCAGCATCAGGTACAGCGACTCCGGCGTCGTGATGAGGATGTCCGGCGGCTGCCGCAGGAGCTTCTGCCGATCGGACGACGGGGTGTCCCCGCTCCGCACGCCCACCGTGACGTCCGGTGGTTCGAGCCCCAGGCGGCGAGCGGTCTGCGTGATGCCGACGAGCGGACTGCGGAGGTTCCGTTCCACGTCGACACCCAGGGCCTTCAGCGGGGAGACGTAGAGCACCCGCGTGCGCTGCTTGGCCGGCGGGTGCTCCGTCGAGCTGATCAGTCGGTCGATCGACCACAGGAAGGACGCCAGCGTCTTGCCGGACCCGGTCGGCGCCACCACCAGCGCGTGCCGACCGGTCGAGATCGCGTCCCACGCGCCGGACTGCGCCGCGGTGGGGGCGGAGAACGCGCCACGGAACCACTCCGCGGTCGCGGGGGAGAAGCGCTCGAGCACGTCCGTCATGGTCCGTCCCATCCTGCCCGCGACCCCCGACAACCGACCCAACGAGCAGAAGTGCTTGACAGAGCGATAGTTACCGATCTATCGTTAACACATCGCGATACGAACGGAACAGTTCGGAAACGCGAGACAACTTCGAACACGAACACAGGAAGGAGTCACTCATGCGCACCATGGATGACTACGACGACAACGACAACGGCCGCCAGCAGCGCGGCTTCGGACCGCGCGGCCCCCGCTTCGGCGGCGCGCGGCAGCACCACGGCGCCGGCTTCCCCGGCCGCGACCGCGGTGACCACGGTGGACGCGGCGGCTTCGGCCGTGGCGGGTTCGGTCCCGGCATGGGCTTCGGCCCGGGCATGGGTCCCGGGATGGGCTTCGGCGGCCCCGGCTTCGGCCGTGAGCGTCGCCGCCGCGGCGACGTCCGCCTCGCGATCCTCGGCCTGCTGGCCGAGGGCCCGCAGAACGGCTACGCGATCATCAAGACGATCGCCGAGCGCACCGGCGGCGCCTGGAAGCCGAGCCCCGGCTCGGTCTACCCGACGCTCCAGCAGCTCGTCGACGAGGACCTCGTCGTCTCGACGGGTGACGGCCGCAAGACGCTCTTCGAGCTCACCGACGCCGGCAAGGCCGAGGCAGAGGCGAAGGCCGACGAGATCGCCGCGGCGTGGGAGTCCACGCCCGGCGTCCCGGACGCGCAGCGCGAGTTCATGGAGTCGCTCCGCAAGACGATGGGCGTGCTGCACATGTACCGCACCAGCGCGACGGAGGAGCAGACCAAGGCCGCAGCGGCCAAGGTCGACCAGCTCCGCAAGGACCTCCTGCAGATCCTCGCCGACTAGCGTCGCAACACCACAGGGACGGGAGGCCCGGTGCCAGCTGGCACCGGGCCTCCCGTCCGTCTGTGGTCCCCTCGATCGCGTTCGTGCGCGGGTCAGGAACCGATGAAGGCGGCCACGTCCGCCAGTTCCGCCGCCGACACCGCGTGGGGCAGGCCCTCGTAGGTTCGGTCGGTCACGTCGGTGTTCGCGGCTGCCCAGGCGGCCGTGCGCGCGGTGGCCTCGCCGGGGATGACCGGATCGAGGTCGCCGTGCCCGAGGAAGACCCGCGGGCGCACCGCCGCGAGGGCCTCGTCACGGGAGTCCGTGACACCGGGCACCACGAACCCGGACAACGACACGGCGAACGCGAAGCCAGCCGGCCGTGCGCGCAGGAGCTGCAGCGCCATCGACCCGCCCTGCGAGAACCCGAGCAGGCCGATCCGCGGGTGGTCGGCCGCGACGGCGTCGATCCAGTCGAGGACGCCGTCCACCGCGGCGTCGACGGGCTCGAGCGCGGGCGACCCAGGCGTGCCGAGCGGGTACCAGCTGTGGCCGGGCCCCCATGCCATCGGTGCCCGCAGCGACGCGATCGTCCACGTCGGTGGCAGCGCGGGTGCGAGCCCGAGGAGGTCCCGCTCGTTCGACCCCACCCCGTGCAGCAGGACGAGCAGGGGCGTGCCGGCGCGTTCGCCGGCCGGACGGGTCCACTGGACGGCGCTGTGGTCGATCATGCTGCCGACAATAGTTGACGCATCAACCATCCCCAACCCCGTGGTCTTGCACGTGCTTCGCCCCGGTCCCTGGTAGACACGGTGCATGGCCTCGTTGCGCACCCCTGACCCCGACTCCGGCTGGCTGTCCGACGAGGAGCTCGCGACGGTCCGCCGTCGCCTGCCGATCTGCTACGTCGAGGCGATCCCCGTCCGCACCGACGGCCTCGGTGTCGTGACCGAGGTCGGCGTGCTGCTCCGCGTCGCCCCGAGCGGTTCGATCGCCCGCACCCTGGTGTCCGGGCGCGTGATGTTCGGCGAGTCGATCCGCACCGCGCTGTTCCGTCACCTCGAGAAGGACCTCGGGCCGATGGCGTTCCCGCAGTTGCCGTCGAACCCGGCGCCGTTCACCGTGGCGGAGTACTTCCCGCTGCCCGGCGCCTCGGTGTACACCGACGAGCGCCAGCACGCGATCTCCCTGGCGTACGTCGTCCCCGTCACCGGCACGTGCGAGCCGCGTCAGGACGCCCTCGAGCTGACGTGGATGAGCCCGATGGAAGCCGCGTCGGCTGCGGTGTCGGACGAGATGGAAGGCGGTCGCGGCGCCCTCATGCGTGCTGGGCTCGCCTCCGTCGGCGCGCTCCTGTAACGCGCCCCGAGCACGACGAAGCCCCCGCGATCCGTATGGGATCCGGGGGCTTCGCAGTGCGGTCTGTGCGACCGACTTGGGTCTTACTTGTTGTCCTTGAAGCTGTCGGCAACGCCGTGCGCGGCGTCCTTGACGTCGGTCGCGCCCTGCTTCGCCGAGGCCTTCGCCTGGTCGGTCTGGCCTTCGGCCTTGAGACGGTCGTTGTCCGTCACGTTCCCGACGGCTTCCTTGGCCTTGCCGGCTGCCTTCTCGGCAGCGTTCTTGATGTCATCGATGCCAGCCATAGGCGGCTCCTTCCGTCGGTGGACAGGTCAACCGGGTGACACTTGCGTGCCTTCCGGTGACCCAGAAGCTACACCTGACGGGACATCCGCTCGCAGGGAGCGTTGAGGTTGTCCCCCTTGGCGTCAGCGCGCGGAGCCGGCCGGACGCGAGGCCCGACGCGAACCGCCGCGACGGTTGCCGCCGGACTCCGAACCCGAGCGACCGGCAGCGTAGCCACCGTCCGACGACCAGACCGGAGCCGAGCCACCGCGGACGGTGTCGCTCGACGCACGACGGCTCCCGCCGCCGCGGCGCTGCCCACCCGCCGACGCGGTGTCGGCGGAACGACCGCCGCGACCAGCGGACGCGGCGTCCGCGGAACGGCCGCCACGACGTCCACCCGAGCTGCTGGGAGCCGAGCCGGACTGCGCGGCCGGGGCCGAGCCTCCCGTCCGACCGCCGCGACCACGGCCGCGACCGCGACCCTGACCGGCGGACTCGGACGAGGCGGACTGCTGGCGACGCGGCTGCTGCTGCTGGACCGGGGCCTCGGCCACGTGGCGGATCGGGGCGATCTCACCGACGAGCTCGGTGACCGGCGCGGAGTTCGCGCTGACCTGCTGCGGCTTGGCGGTGATCGCGGCCTTGCGCATCATCTGCGCGACGTCGCGACGCTCTGCCGGCATGACGACCGTGACGACGTCACCGGACGAACCGGCACGAGCGGTACGGCCCGAGCGGTGCAGGTACGCCTTGTGCTCGGTCGGCGGGTCGACGTGCACGACGAGCTCGACGTTGTCGACGTGCACACCGCGGGCGGCGACGTCGGTGGCGACGAGGACGAGGGCCTCGCCGGCGGAGAACTTCGCGAGGTTCCGCTCACGGGCGCCCTGCGACAGGTTGCCCTGCAGGTCGACCGCGGGGATGCCCTGCGACGAGAGCTGCTTCGCGAGGCGCTTGGCGTGGTGCTTCGTGCGCATGAAGAGGATGCGGCGACCGGTGCCGGAGGCGAGGGTCCGGACGAGGTCCTTCTTCGCGTCGGCGTCGGCGACCTCGAACACGTGGTGGGTCATCGCCTCGACGGGGCTGGACTCGTCATCGACGGAGTGCATGACCGGGTTGTGCAGGAACTTCTTGACGAGCTTGTCCACGCCGTTGTCGAGCGTGGCGGAGAACAGCAGGCGCTGTCCCTGCTCGGGCGTCGCCTGCATGATCTTCGTCACGCCGGGCAGGAAGCCCATGTCTGCCATGTGGTCGGCCTCGTCGAGGACGGTGACCTCGATCGCGTCGAGCGACACGTGGCCCTGCTGCATCAGGTCGGCGAGGCGACCGGGGCAGGCGACGACGACGTCGACGCCACCGCGGAGCGCGTCGACCTGACGGCCCTGCGAGACGCCGCCGAAGATCGTCGTCGTGTTCAGGCCCATCGCCTTGGCGAGCGGGGCGAGCGTCGCGTCGATCTGCGTCGCGAGCTCACGCGTCGGGGCGAGGACGAGGGCGCGGGGGCGGCCGGCGCGGCGCTTGCGCGGGTTGGCGGCGAGGCGTGCGGCGAGGGGGATCGCGAAGGCGATCGTCTTGCCGGAGCCGGTGCGGCCACGACCGAGCACGTCCTTGCCGTTGAGGGAGTCGGGGAGGGTGTCCACCTGGATCGGGAAGGCGGTCTCCTTGCCCTGGGCGACGAGCACGTCGACCATCGGGGTCGGGACGCCGAGATCGGCGAAGCGGACGTCAGCAGTGAGGTTGGTCATGGTGACCTTTCGGGCCGTTGCCGGCCGTGGTGCGCGCTCGGATCAGCGCGCGGGCGGGAGCATGTCCGCGTGCCGGTGCTCGCTCGGGAGCTGGTGCTCGGGAGTGGGCGCGGCGGTGCGGGCACTGTCGCCGCAGCAGAGAGCCTGGCACCGGTGTTCCGACCCGGACGGGTTCCGGGGGAGCGGTGGTGCGTGATACGCATCGGTCGAGTTCGACCGGGAGGTTTCGGGGGCGTCCGTACGACGCACGAGGCGATCGGCGCCTCGAGTACGACCCATCATAGCGGGTGGACCCGAAACCCGCTCGTGGGATGATCCGTGCATGCTGTCACGGACCCTGTTCATCGGTGCCGTCGTCGTGGGGACCCTGCTCGTGTCCGGTTGCGCGACTGCTTCGTCTCCGGCATCCGGGGGTCACGACTACACGAACCTGCCGACCTCGGGCGTCCCCGACTACCAGCTCGGTGGCGCGTACCGGCCAGCGGAGGACGTGACGATCGTCGAGCGCGACAGCACCGCGCACCCCGCGTCCGGCAAGTACAACGTCTGCTACGTCAACGGGTTCCAGACCCAGCCGGAGGACGCGTCGATGTGGAAGCGGTCGCACGCCGACGCCCTGCTGCGGGACGAGGACGGCGATCCGGTGTCCGACCCGGGGTGGCCGGACGAGATGTTCCTCGACACCAGGACGGCCGCCGCGCGCGACTCGATCGTGTCGGTGCTGACGAAGTCGATCGCCCGGTGCAGCGACCGCGGGTTCGACGCCGTCGAGTTCGACAACCTCGACTCGTGGACGCGGTCGCACGGTGCGCTGACCCGGTCGGGGAACCTCGCGCTGGCCTCGGCGCTCGTCGACGTCGCACATGCGCACGGGCTCGCCGCCGGGCAGAAGAACACCCCGCAGCTCGGGGCCTCCGGCAAGCGTGACACCGGGTTCGACTTCGTCGTCGCCGAGGAGTGCGTGAAGTACCGGGAGTGCGCCGCGTACACGAAGACCTACGGCGCGCGGGTCATCGACATCGAGTACTCGGACAACATCGGCCGGTCGTGGTCGTCCGTCTGCGACCTCGACGACCGCCCGACGATGACGATCCTGCGCGACCGGGACCTGGTGCCCGTGTCGAAGCCGGCGTACGTGTTCGAGCGCTGCTGAGGGCCCGCCGCGCCTACGCGGGCCAGACGTCGCGGAGCGCCGCCGTCGCCTGGTCCGCCGACAACCCGGCCCCGCGCGCGGCGGCCGCGAGCGCACGGGCCGCTGCGACGACGTCCTCCGGCACGGCCGCCGGTCGGATCACCCGCGTGCCCGCGCCCCGTGCGGTGTGCACGAGCCCGGTCTCCTCGAGCAGGGTGTAGGCCTTCGCGACCGTCCCCGGCGCGAGCCCGAGTTCGTCGGCGAGCGCCCGGACACTCGGCAGCCGCTGCCCGTCCACCAGGTAGCCGGCCGTGATCTGGGCGGCGATCTGGGACCGCACCTGCTCGAACGGCGGGATCCGCCCTCCGGCGTCGATCGCCACGAGCCCGGTCGAAGACATCGCGCCCACCCTAGAAGTCGTACTGCTCGCCGACGGGGATCGCCACCGCGACGGTGTTGCCGGGAGGCGCGAGCGGGCACGCCCACGCCGGGTCGTACGCGCACGAGGGGTTGTACGCGAAGTTGAAGTCGAGCACGAGTTCGCCGTCGTCGCCGCCGAGGTCAGCGCCCTTGATCGTGTCGAGCAGGTAGCGTCCGCCCCCGTAGGTCCCGCGGGCCTTCCCGGCGCTGGCGTCCTTCACGGGGATGAACACCCCGCCCGCGTAGCCGCCGTGCGACCACACGTCGAGCGACCCGATGCCGGGCAGGGTCACGATGCCGAGCCGGTCGAAGTGCACGATGCCGTCCGTGCCGGTCTCGACGTCGAGCACCTGGGGCTCGGCCGGCTCGACACGGGCCCGGAAGCGCCACTCCGGGTCGTACGGCGGGACCGGGAGCTCCTCGAAGTCGCGGGCGTCCTCGTCGAGCAGCGGGCTGGCCGGGTGCTCCGCGAACATCGCGTCGCGGGTCTCCCGCCACAGCGCGTGCGCCGTCTCAGGGTCGGGGGTGGCGCGCACGCGGCGGTACAGGTCGAACGTCATGCGCCGCCAGTCCACGGTCGCCAGCGTGCTGTGCACGCGGTCGTCGGTCGTCGGCTCCTGGGGGCGCGTCTGGCTCACGTGGTCGAGGCTACGCCCGCTCCGCGGCGGACGGGAGGCTCGGCTCGATTCCGTGCGGAGCGTTGCGTCAGGCAGGGGGCCAGGTCGGGGCCTGCTGCCGCATCCGGAGTGCCCGCCACTGCCAGATCACCCACATGCCCGGCCACAGTGCGAGACCGAGCGCCCACGGGTGCATCCGGTAGTCGAGCCGGTCGACGAACAGCGTCGTCCCGTCCGGGAGCTCCGTCACGGCCATCCGGTGCCGCATGTCCATGCGGGCGAACAAGCCGCTCGTCCCGCCGCCGTTGTCGCGCTGCACGGGGACGCCGTCCACCTCGTACCGGTCGATGTCCACGTGGCTCGTCCCGCTCGGCAGCAGCCCGAAGGCGCTCGCGGCGATCGGGTGCGGCCGGCCCGGCGTCCACCGCGACGGGAACCCGTCGGGATCGAGCGAGCGGTAGACCAGGAACGGCTTGGTGACACCGACCATCACCTCCGGCGCCATGAGGGCATCACGGACGACGTCGACAGGGGCGTCGAGGACCAGGCGGAGACCCACGTGCATACGCGTGACCGTACCGAGGTGACCACTCAGGCGTTACAGATACTTGATATTTCAATATGTGAGCATGCACAGGTTTCCCCGTTCCACCCCGTCCCTCGTCGCCGTCCCCGTGGCGCTGCTCTTGCTCGCCGGGTGTTCGTCGTCCTCCGAGCCCGATGCCGCCGATGCCCACGGCGGGGACCCCGGCTCGGTCTGGTCGTACACCGGTGACGAGGGGCCGTCGCACTGGGGTGCTCTGACATCGGAGTACGGCACGTGCTCCTCCGGCGAGGAGCAGTCGCCGATCGACCTGCCCGCTCCGAAGCGCGGCGCGGCACTCGACCTCCAGGCGTCCGGCCCGGTCGAGGGCATCACGGCCGACAACGGGCACACCGTGCAGTTCACGGCCGCCGACGGCGCGCGCACCCGGATCGGCGGCGACGACCTGCACCTCGTGCAGCTGCACTTCCACGCCGGTTCTGAGCACACCGTCGAGGGTGAGGCAGCCGATGCCGAGTTCCACTTCGTCCACGCGGACGAGGACGGGGCGCTCACGGTCGTCGGGGTCCTGGCCGATCGAGGTGCGCACAACCCCGCGTACGACAGCTTCGTCGCGGGGGCCACGGCGGGCGCTGGGCGGGAGAGCACGGTCGACCTCGACGCGATGCTGCCCGAGGCGCGGTCGCACTACCGGTACGACGGTTCCCTCACAACGCCGCCGTGCAGCGAGGGCGTCCGCTGGATCGTGCTCGAGGACCGGATCGAGCTCGGCGCCGACCAGCTCGCGGACCTCGAGGCCGCGCACGTCGAGAACGTCCGCCCCGTCCAGCCCCTCGGCGACCGGACCGTCGACTACTCGCTCGCCTGACGCCCGTACCGAGCGATCCGCGCTGCTGAGTCGAGGCACAGGAAGGAGCTCGACGACTTGACCGACCATCAGATATGCAACATGCAGAATAGCCCGATGATCTCAACACATCGGAGCCTCGCCGCGGCCGGGCTGACCCTCGCTGTCCTCGGCACGCTGACCGCGTGCAGTGCGGCGTCCACGACGACGGCGCACGGCACGCCCGGTCCCTCCGCCACCAGCAGCCCGGCGCACTGGGCCTACGACGGCACCGACGACCCGGCGCACTGGGCCTCCGTGTCCGACGACTACCGCACCTGCGCCGCCGGGAAGGCGCAGTCGCCCATCGACCTCCCGGCACTCGGCCACGACGCCCCGCTCGACCTCGACGTGGAGAAGGGCGAGGTCACCGAGACCACCGCCGACAACGGCCGCACCGTGCAGCTCACCGCCGGCTCAGGCGAGACGACCGTCATCGACGGCACCGCGCACCACCTGCAGCAGATGCACTTCCACGCTCCGTCCGAGCACACCGTCGAGGGCAAGCGGTACCCGGTCGAGTTCCACTTCGTGCACGCCGATGCAAAGGGGCATCTCGCGGTCGTCGCGGTGTTCGCCGAGGCGGGCGTGCACGACGCCGCGTTCGACCCCTACATCGCCGGAGCGGCCGATGGGGAGACGTCCGCCAGGAGCCACGTCGTCGACGTCGCGGCGATGCTGCCCACCAACCGCGCCTACTGGGCCTACGACGGGTCGCTCACGACGCCGCCCTGCACCGAAGGCGTGCACTGGGTGGTCCTCGCGACGCCGATCGAGCTCGGCCAGGACCAGATCGACGCACTGACGGCCGTCCACCACGACAACGACCGCCCCACGCAGCCGCTCGACGGCCGCACGGTGCGCAGCAGCACCGAGTAGGTCAGGCGTGCCGGGCGGAACGGCGACGCGAGCCCTCTGCCCGGTCGTGACGCCGGAGCCGCTCGGCCAGGGAGAGCCGTACCGTCGGCCACTCCGACGACGTGATGGAGAACACCACGGTGTCGCGGAGCGTGCCGTCCCGGCCGATCTGGTGGTTCCGGAGCACACCGTCCTGCTTGGCGCCGAGGCCCGCGATCGCCGCGCGAGACTGCATGTTGTGCCAGTGCGTCCGGAACTCCACCGCGATGCACTGCCACACGTCGAACGCGTGGGACAGCATCAGGAGCTTCGACTCGGTGTTGATCCCGGTGCGCTGTGAGGACTTCGCCAAGAACGTCGATCCGATCTCGACCCGGCGGTTCGCCGTGTCGACGTTCATGAACGTGGTCGATCCGACCACGCGTCCGGTCGGCCGGTCACGCACCGCGAACGGCACCATCCGGCCAGCAGCGTGTTCCGCGAGACGACGGTCGATCTCGTCGTCGACCTGCGCGGGCGCCGGGATCGAGGAGTACCACGTGCGCCACAGATCGCCGTCGGCGACCGCCGCCCTGAGGTCGTCCGCGTGCTCGTGCGCGATGGGTTCGAGCGTGACGCGGTCGCCGGTCAGGGTGGGTGCGGGGGCGATCTCCATGGGACTCGATCGTACCGTCGGGCATCCTCGTGAACGGCTCCGAGTGGGCGCCCTGTGGAAAGGGACAGGCGCTCCACAGGCGTTATCGTGACGGGGTGCGTGAACGAGGCCAGCAGCAGTACCAGGTCCGCTTCGGATGGGGCGTCTCGGGTGCCCACCGCGTCGCCGTGGGAGCGCACCTGATCGTCTGGGTGGACGTCCTCCCCGCCGGTCCGGGCACCGCCGGACCGGATCGTGCCGACCACCGGGCGGTGCGCCGCCTGCTGCCGGCGGGGCCCGAGGTGGTGGCCGGCCACCTCGGCAACGCAGCGGCGATCGCGGAACGGGTGACGAGCCTCCAGGCCGAGCGTGGTGACCGGTGCGTCGTCGCGGTGATCGCCGCCGGGCTGGACCACGCGCCCTCCGGTGGCGACGCCGCCGAAGCCGCAGGCGAGTCGGTCGACGTGCCCGATGCGCCGGACTTCGCCGTCGAGGACATGCTCGGCGCCGGCGCCGTGATCGACGCGCTGTCCGTCGTCGGGATCGACCACTCCTCGCCGGAGGCTGCTGCCGCGTGCGCCGCGTACACGGGGCTGCGGCGGGCCGTGAAGCACCTCGTCAGTGCCTCGGAAGCGGCTCGCGGCATCGGGCCGGAGCGGGTGCACGCGGCGCTCGCCGCCGGGCCGGAGCTCGTGACGATCCGCCCGGGGGAACACAAGGCGCGCGCGTAGCGTTCCGGACGGGTGAGCACACCGCTCACCAACGAAGGAGCGCACCATGAAGGCAGTCGCCGGCGACACCGTCATCGCAGAGGCATCCGAGGACGACCTCATCAAGATCGAGGGCAACTGGTACTTCCCGCCGTCGAGCGTCAACACCGAGCTCTTCACCGAGAGCGACACGCAGTACCACTGCCCGTGGAAGGGCGACACGCAGTACTACACCGTGCACGCCGGGGACCAGACGCTGCCTGATGCCGCGTGGTCGTACCCGACGCCGATCCCCTCGTCGTTCGACCGGGTCGGCAAGGACTACAGCGGCTACGTGGCGTTCTGGAAGGGCGTCGAGGTCGTCGAGTAGTCCGGGCGGGTGCGCCGCGCCGCCGCCCCGCGGTGCGGCTCACCCGGCCAGCGTCAGAGCCACCAGTGCGACGTTCAGCGCGACGATCACCGCCGCGATCACCCACGCGACCACCCGCGTCCCGACGGCGTTGACGTCGGCGCCCATCACGCTCCGCCTGGACGTGTAGGCCACCAGCGGGACGATCGCGAACGCGATCCCGAAGCTCAGCACGACCTGGCTCACCACGAGCAGCATCGTCGCGTCGGCGTTCAGCGCGAGCAGCACGATCGCCGGCACCAGCGTCACGATCCGCCGCACCAGGAGCGGCACCCGCACGTGCAGCAGTCCGTGCATGATCTCCGCGCCGGCCATGCAGCCCACCGACGTCGAGGCGAGCCCCGACGCCAGCAGCCCCACCGCGAACAGCACGCCCACGACCGGCCCAACGTGCGTCGCGATCGCCGCCTGCGCCCCCGGGATCGAGTCCGTGCCCGGCACGCCCGGCAGCGTCGCCGCCGCCAGGACGAGCATGCAGACGTTCACCCCGCCGGCCACGACCAGCGCGAGCGCCACGTCCCACCGCGTCATCACGAGCACCCGTCGCCGTTCGGGCCCAGCCGGGGTGTCCCCGTGCCGGTCCCTGGCCAGCGCCGAGTGCAGGTACACCGCGTGCGGCATCACGGTCGCGCCGAGCATCGAGGCCGCGAGCATCACCGACTCGGAACCCTCGAACCGCGGCACCAGCCCTGACACGAGCTCGCCGGGGGAGACCTGCGCGAACAGCAGCCCCGCGCAGAACCCGATCGTCAGGATCGCGAGCATCGCGGTGACGACGACCTCGAACGTGCGGGCGCCCCGCCGGTTCTGCAGCACGAGGATCGCCATCGACACCACACCGGTGATCACCCCTCCAGCGACGAGCGGCAGGCCGAACAGCAGGTGCAGGGCGAGCGCGCCGCCGATCACCTCGGCGACGTCGGTCGCCGCAGCCACGATCTCCGCCTGCGCCCAGAACAGCAGCCGGGGCGTGCGCTTCATGCGCATGCCGAGGAGCTCCGGCAGCGACTTGCCCGTGACGACCCCGAGCTTCGCCGACAGGTACTGGACCACCACGGCGCTCGCGTTCGCCGCCACGAGGACCCAGAGCAGCAGGTAGCCGTACTTCGCCCCTGCCGTGAGGTTCGCGGCGACGTTGCCGGGGTCCACGTACGCGATGGCGGCGACGAACGCGGGACCGAGGAGCGTCAGGCTGGCAGCGCGCTTCCTCGGGGACTCGCCGGTGGAGGCGAGGCGCGGGGTGGCGGTGTCGGTCATGGGGACCAGCATGCCAGAGAATTCGGCACGCCGAATTCAGGGATTCGGTGCGTTGTGCGATGGTGCGGAGTGTCGGACTGGAGGCTCGGTGAAGGTCCGTCTGGTCAGTACCGTTGGCGCAATGGCTGGGCAATGGAACATCAAGCGCTGGTGGGGCGAGTTCGAGCGGTCACGCACGGACGGCGAGCGTCGTCTGTCGAACTCTCGGTGGCCGGTGGGCGGCCGACCAATTACGGATCTCTCGGCTGATCGCCAGTACTGGGTGCGCGGGAAGGACTACGTCAGCCTTTGCCATCCGGATCGCGATCTCGTGCTCGCGGAAGCCCAGGAGCGCATCCCGAACGGCTACAAGACCCTCATGCTGTACGAGAAGATCGCGGTGGCGCACCCGGACGGGACCGTGACCGAATGGACCGAGGCACCTGACGGTGACGCTCCGTTCCTCGGACGCGCCGCCGGCTACGACCTCGAACCGCCAGCGCCGCACCTGCCCGGAGAAGCGGGCTACCCGGACGTCTGGAACGCGGATGCGTCCGGCCGAGCCGCCGCCGTGACCGCGGCGATCCGGGTAGCGGCGGTGGTCGGGCACGACATTCCGATCGGGCGCGTCAGGGACGCAGTGTTCTGGCACTGACGCGTTGTTGCTGCACCATTCCGAACAGAGCGGGTCAGTAGTCGATCTCGAAGCTCCGGACGGTCGCGATCGGACGGCGGTTGAGGTGCGAAGTCTCGCGATCGAAGCCATCAGAGGCGACTGCTTCGAGTGCATCCTGCGTGTACACGCGAAGACGGTCGGAGCCGTTCCACGCCGAGTACGGCTCCGCGAGCTCGACCTCGGCACCGTCGACGCGGACCGTACCCGGTGCCGTTCGTTCCGACGTGACGTCATCAGCCGCGGTCGGTGCTCGGAACGCGAACACGAATGCGTCGTCGGGGTGCTCGGGCAGTGGCGACAGGGTCTGGACGAACCGGGGCAGGCGGTCCCCGGCGACGGCGGCGTTCGTCGAGTCGATCGGACGCCACAGCCCGTTGACCCGTGCGTAGGACCCGCGGGTGCGCTGCAGCGGTCCCTGCTGCTCTATGGTCATCGTGTACGGCGCGACCGGCCCGACGTCGTCGCGCGGCAGCCAGAGCGCTGAGCGGCCGCGGTACAGGTCGGTGAACGGCGCGTCGGTGATGCGTTCCCCGCGCGCTGCGAGCGGGTTCGTGTCCGGGACGGTCACCCAGAGCTGCCCGCCGTTCGACGCGAGGACGTCAACGGGCTCGTTCTGGAAGTACCCGAGCGCGCGCCTCCACTCCACCGTTCCAACGTGCTCGCCGCCGTCGGAACGCGTCCAGGCGACCTCGCGGAGGTCTTCGGCCGGGTGCGGATCGAAGTCGGCGAGGCGCTCGCCTGTCACCGCGTACGGTCCGTACTCGCCTGACTCGTCCGCCCATGAGGATGTGGAAACCACCGTGCGCAGCCCGGAGACTGCCGAGAGGTCGGGGACGCGGATCGCGAACCACCCGGCCCGGTCGTCGAGCGGCAGGACGCTGTTGGCCTCGAGCCACACGGTGTCTGCCCAGCCGCGGAGCGTGATCGTGTTCTCGTTGAACGCGACCGAGACCGGGATCCCCTTCCACCATGCGGTGACGTCGCGCTGCACGAGTTCCGGTGGCGCTGTCGAGCCATCGAACGATCGGATCTCGGATTCGAGGAGACGATCCGGCGACGCCGAGTAGACGCGCCGGATCGTCGGAGCGCCGTCGACCGTGTGGTGCAGCACCCGCTCAGCTCGGCTGCCGGGTCGTTCCGGGCCAGCCAGGGAGTTGGACCTGCTCGGTGTGCGCGGTGTCGAGGAGTTCGTGCGGCAGGTCGGCCTCGTAGACGCCAGCGTCGATCTTCGTCAACCCGAGCGCCTCTAAGATCTGGACGTTGTGCGTGAGGCTCGTGGCTTCGAGCACTGCGCCGGATCGGGTGTCGTGACGTTGCCCGGTGACGCGGAAGTCGATGCCGTTGAAGTTCGCCCGGACATCGAGTTCGAAGTACTCCTCAATTGCATCGAGCGCCAGATGTGCGACGTGCAGTCCGTTGTCCGACGGCGAAAGGAACGGCGCCACGTCGGACCCACTGGCAACGACATCGACACCGTCCTCGACGAGATCGGCGAGGAACACCTCCCCGGCTATCCGCGCAAGACCACCGGTGAAGCGGCTGAGGTCTCGCCCGTGGGCTGGCCGGCGAGCCTCGAGGTCCTGCCGGAATGTCCATCCGACCGCGACGCCTCCGTAACGAGCGAGGAACCTCGACGAGCCGCTGACCTCGTACCGCCACAACTCGGTTCCGACCGGCGGACGGTGTGTCGGTACCCAGTAGACCGGAACCGCAGGGCGGTCCAGGGCAGCGAAACCCGTACCGTTGAACGGGGGGTGCTCGACGAACGTGCCGCCGTTTCGCTGTGCTTCCTCCGCGCTCGTGCCGCCGAGGGCTCGCTGGGCGTTGAGGTTGGATCCCGAGGGGAATCGGAGGACGTCGACCTGGGAGAGTTCGTCGTGGAACGGTGAACCGGGGAAGCGCAGCCCATGGAGGCTGAGGAGGTCAGGGATCCCAGCGACACCGTTGACATCGTCGGCGGGGACGACGTACCCGGCGATCCGCTCGTAGCTCGATCGGAAGATGGCGTCCGACATCGCAGGCGTGAGTGCCTTCTGGACGACCGCGCGCTCGCTCATTCGTGTGACCTCGGAATCGATCTTGGGTTTGTGACCACCCTAGGAGACGGATCGCCAGTGGGAAGAACCGTTCGTGTACGACATGTGACGGAACGTGGCGTGCTCGTCAGGCGAGGACAACTGATCGAGGTCGACGTACCGAACGTGTGCGACGGTCGGATCCGAGCCCGGCAGACGCCACGCGTACCCGTCCGGAGCACGTTCGGGGAACGGCTCGGATGACTTGACACGGATGGAGTCCGCGCGCCACGGCCACACTGAGGCGTCGAGCTGGACGGGGACTCCCGACACTTCAGCTGTTGCGCCGAAGACCGGTGCCGCGATGACGGCCGACCACGGCACGGCCGCAGACGCTCCGACCCGAGGGCTCGCTACGGAGACTCGTGGGAACTCCGGGAAGCTCGAGTCGAGCGCTGCGAGGGGGCCGTCCCGGTCCGGGAACCGGAGCGGGTACAGACGTCCGTCGACCTCGACCCATGTGCCGACGCGCACCCCGGGCGCGGATGCGCCACCCCAAACGACCGTCTTCGCATTCGTCGTGAGGAAGTCCTCTCGCTTCACCCACCCGCGCCATGCGCCGGAGCGGCCGAACAGCAGTCCACTGGCAGGCATCGGTCCGGACGACACGTGCAGCAAGACTGCGTCGTCGTCTTCTGCCACCAGCTCCGCGTCCGCTCCGCGGAAGCTCCCGAGGAGCGTCGTCCTGGAGAACACCGTCGGCAGGTCCAGAACCGGGAGCGCGCTGCGATCCAGAACCGGCCGTGAGTCGACCGGGTGCTGGACAACGATCCGGGTTCGCAGCCCGACGAGCTCTCTTTCGCGGTCGTCGAGCTCGACCAGGAAGTCACCGCTTCGATCGAGCAGCTGGGCGCCTGCACGTTCGACCTCTGCCTGGCCACTCTGTCCCTCGCCGATCAGCCGGTCGGCGACGTCGTGGGCCAGCCGGACCGACAGTCCGTGCCACCACGCGTAGACGTCCGCAAATGCGTCGATCTGCTGCGCAGCTCCCTCACGACCGACGACTCGCAGCGTGATCGGCCGTGAGACGGGAGTCACCAAAGCGGGAGCCACTCGCCCTCGGTGGGCGAGATGCGGTGGAAGACTGCGAGCACATGATCCGGCTCCCCGTTGCGACGGACGGAGATCGTCGCACCGTCCGTGATCTCGGGCAACG
The DNA here is from genome assembly GCF_900086645.1 of Curtobacterium sp. 9128. Taxonomy (NCBI): domain Bacteria; kingdom Bacillati; phylum Actinomycetota; class Actinomycetes; order Micrococcales; family Microbacteriaceae; genus Curtobacterium; species Curtobacterium sp. 9128. The sequence continues at coordinate 323,336 of NZ_LT576451.1, read as the reverse complement.
TCCCCCACGGAACTCCGCCCTCGTTGCGTGCGCTGAATTCACGCGTGGCGTACCCGTCGATGCCGGCCCAACCGTTCCCGCGATACGGATTCGTCGACGCGTCCGCTTCAGCGCCGCCGATCGGGAAGGGTTTCAGCGCATCCGCGACGCGCGCATCGAGGTGACCTCGGAAGTCCGATGCCGCGTCCGGGTCGAGTCCTGAGTACAGCTCGGTGTCCCGGTACCCCTGCTCGATGACCTCGCGCCGTTGCGCAGTGGAGAGGTCGTCCCAATCCGGTCGTGCGGCCGCGACTTCTCGCACCATCTGGAGGGGCTCGTCTTCCGAGATGAACCGAGCGGCCGTTGCGCCGCTCACCCGGTGGTCGAGGAAGAAGATGGGCTGGTCTGGTTGGCCGGAGTACGGCGTGCCCGAGTAGTTCAGGCCCAGGCTCGCGCGGAACTCGTCCGCACGGGTCGTGGTCGAGGCCGACGCGCGCGCGTGGAACCCACGCGCGTTCGCGGGAGCGCCGTACTGCGATTCTGTGACAGGGCCGTACGAGTCGCGGGCTTCGAGATCGAAACGTTCACCGATCGCTGCTTTGACGTCCTTCGGATCGAGGACCTTCCGGAGTTCCTCGCCGGGCAGGATGGTCCGGTCCGCATCGTTGAGCGATGCGACGCGATCCAACTCCGAACGGGTGTACGTCGTGAGGTGCCGCGTACGGAGGTCCTCTCCGTTGGTGGGGCCGTCAGAGTCCGTGGTGGCCGTTCCTCGTTCGCCAGCGGCCGTCTCGGACTCTGTTGCCGATGTGGCGGGAGCGGCATCCTGTCCGTGCCCGCCTTGGCCGGCCGTGGCAGGCGCGGCTCCGCGTGAGACCGACGGGTGCGTCGCGACCGCGCCTGCGGCCGCAGCGCCCCCTGCGCTCGCCAGGTGGTTCGAGCCGGCGCCGAGGGGCGAGTGATCGTCTGTCCCGACCGCGCGGCCGCCGTCATGCCCTTCGGTAGGAGCTGAGACCGCGTTCTCGTCAGAAGCAGCGTCGCGGGTGGTCTGCGATGGGGCAGCGTCATGAGGCGCCGAGCTTGATGGGTCGTGCGCGATACGCGACTCTGCCGATGTGATGTCCGCGTGTGAGGGCGCGCCCGAATCCGCGACGTCCGATCGGATGGTCCCGGCGCTGAGGTTCTCTTGCGGAGCCGAGTTCGACGTCTCGCCTGCCGTGTGGGTTGTCTGCTCTCCGCCTTCCACCACTGTGGGCGACTCAGCCGAAGCATGCGTTTGCGTCGCGTCGACCTGCGTCGTGGGGCTACTGTCCGCTCCGGACGTGGGAGCGTCGTCGGCCGCGGTGCTGTGATCAGCAGCGCTGCTGTGTTCAGCCGCGTTCGGCGTCGCGGGAGCAGTCGTGCCGTCGTGGGTGCCGCTCGGCTCGTGGCCGGACGCCGCGCTGTGCCCCGCGGTCGTCTCGTGCGTCCCGGTGGTGTCGTGAGCGGGGGTACCGTCGCTCGGTCCTCCGTGAGACGGCGCTGCCTCATGCGGAGCGGTCGGGCCATCGGCGTGCGCCGACGCGCCGTCATGCGCGGGCGTCTCGACGTGCGCTGGCGCGTCCACGTGGTCGACCGCCACGTGGTTCCCGGCGCCGTCCGCCGTCGACCCGGCGTGCGCTGCCTCGTTGACCACGGGCGTCTGCGACCCGTCGATGTGCGGCCGCTCACCCGCGCCGTGCGCCGAGGTGCTCGCCTGCGCGGACTCGTTCACGACTGGCGTCTGCGACCCGTCGATGTGCGGGCGATCGCCGCCACCGGCATGACTGGGCGCTGCGGCGGCGTTCCCACCGGCGACGGGTGCACTCTGCTCGATGCTCGGAGCGTGCGACCCCGTGTCGGCTGCGGGAGCCGCGGGCGCGCTCGACGAGGAACTCGTGTCCACGTTCGTCGACGCGTCGACGGGCGTCACGTCGACGTCGACCGTCCCGCCGTCGCCCGAAGAGTGTCCGCCACCGGTGACGTGGTGCCACCCGGTGGAGACGGCGTGGCTTCCGGCACCGATCGTGGCACCGCCGACGGTCCCGAGCACCGTGCCACCGGCGAGCGACTGCAGGACGTTGAAGTGGTGGTTCTCCGGGTCCATGACCGCAGCGAGGCCGTCCTGGGTGACGCCGCCGGCAGCTCCGCCGACCGCACCGGTCGCGGCGCTCTTGGCACCTTCGACCGCGGTGGCCTTCCAGAACGTCGGCGCGACGGTTCCGGCCGCTTCGTTCGCAGCACCCCGACCGACGCGACTCAGCGCGGCGCCGCCGAACCCACCGAACGCGCCACCGACGACGGAGCCGGCTGCAGTCGCGATGATGTCGTTCATCGACGTGCCCTTGCCGTGCAGGGCGTTGACGATGATGGGGGCAGCGGTGCCGCTGATCGTGCCCTTGACGGTCTCGTAGGTGAACCGCGTCACGAAGGAGCCGTGCTCGAGCTTGCGCAGCATGTTCGCGGCCTTGAGGAACTGCTCCGCGTGGATCTTGTTGAGCAGTGCGAGCTTCCGGATGACGCCGGCGATGCGGTTTGCCCAGGTGATGACGAGTCGGGCGCCGTTCGCGGCGCCGGCGAGCGCACCGAGGCCGAACGTCACGAAGGACAGCGCGATGCTGATGCCGACGTCGACGGCGAGTTCGGCGAGGAGCTGCTCGATCATCGAGCGGATCTCCTCGGCGGCCTGGTCGTAGTTCGCCTTGATCTGCTTCAGCGATGCGGCGGCGCCCGTCGCGGCGTCGGCGGCGGTGCCGATGTGCCCGGACATCGTCTGTTTCGCGGCGAGGATCGTGGCCTTCTGCGGGATGTCTGCGGCGTTGACTTGCGCGAGCCCCCCGCTGAGGCGGTTCGAGGCGGTCCGCAGGGACGATTCGTACGAGTTCCACGACTCCGCGGCGGAGGAGAGCTTGTCGGGGTCGCCCTGGGGGAGCTGCACGCCGATCGCCCGGAGCGCGTCCTGCAGGACGTCTTCGACCTTGCCCCACCCGCCCGGCCAGCCGGCCCCGAGCGAAGACGGAAGATCGGTGGCGACCGCGAAGTCGCTCGATGGGATGGCGATCCCGGAACCGCCCTGCTGCCCTGCACTCGCGATCTCGGCGTCCTTGTACGCCGAGCCGGTGCCGGCGAGGAGTGTCTCGAACGCGGCGAGCATCCCGACGAGGTTCTTCGCAGACGTCGCAGCGCTCTTCGCCTGGCTGTCGTAGACGTGGGCGAACTCTTCGGCGCTCTCATCGTCGCCGGCCATGCCTGCGGTGCCGTGGAGCGCCGAGTGGAGCGTGCTCCACGCGGTCGAGATGTCGTGTGCGACGCCAGAGACGTCGTCGCCGTCGGCCGCGAGGCCGAAGGCGTTGAGCCGGACCATCGTCATCCGCTGATCTCCCCCTGGAACTTGGACCACGACTGGTCGAGTGCGTCGATGGTGGCCTGGTACGTGGCCTCGATCGCGTGGGCGCGCTCTTGCAGGTCACCAGCTGACGACGTCAGCGCCCCGGCGCCGGCGTTCCACTGCTCGAAGCTGGCGATGAACGCGCTCATCGCCGGGCCCTGCCACTCGTTCGGCAGGATGTACGCGAAGGTGGTCGCACCCTGCTGGAGCAGCGCGCAGTAGTCGTGCAGGCGCTGCATGCTGTCGACGAGGTGGCGGAGGCTCTCCATGTCCGCCTGCTGGTCGCTCACGTGCGGTCCTCCTCGAGGTCGGTCCAGACCGCTTCGGCACGCTGTTCGTCGGCCGTGACCCGGTCGGACAGGCCGGCCTTGTCGCGGGCCGTCTGCGGGGTGAGCTGGCTCCGGGTGTCGGCGAAGGCACCACCGAGCGAGGTCTCGTTGCCGTGGTACGCCGTCTCCGCGCTCATGAGGCGGACGGCGAGGCTCTCCAGGACACCCCGGAGCACCGCCGAACTCGCCTGGAACTCGCCCCAGGTGCTCTGGAAGGCGGTCGCGTCCTCGCCCTTCCAGGCAGTGTCGACCACGTTCCGCACTGCGGCGTCCGTCTCGGAGATGTGGCCGTCGAACGTCGCGACCACGGAGCGGAGCATCTGGGCGACTTCGCCGAGGCTCTCCGGTCGGACCCGGTACTGCACCATTTCGTTCCCCCTGCTGGAGCGGCGAGCCGTTCCCGGGGGAACAGCTCGCCGTCAGTGGCCGTCGATCAGCGGAAGGTGCCCGAGATCGAGTTCTCCGACTCCTCGTACGACAGCGCCGCGCGGGAGAGCAGCTGGCTGATGCCGGCGAGGGACTCCTTCAGCTGAACTGCCGACTGGTCCCACTGCTGGTAGAGGTCCTGGAACGAGCCGGACGCGGCACCCGACCAGTCGCCACCGACGAGGCCGTCGACGAGCGACTTGAGGTTCTGCAGCTGCGACTCGATCGACTGCGAGCCCGACTGGAGCTGGTTCGAGACGCCTGAGAGCGACTCCGAAGTGACGCGGATGTCCGCCATGGTTCCTCCAAGAAACACACGTGTGTCCTGGGGCGATCGAACGACCTACCCCCCGATTGGTCCTGACCCTCTTCCGAGGGGCAGACGGCAGCAGCCTAGCGGATGCTGCGCTCTGCAACGGAGCGTACGCCGTGCGGTGAGGATCCGTCGACCATCGATGCGGATGCATCGACAACTACCGGGTGACGAAGGGGTTCCCCGTGACGCCTTCCGGCTTGGGCGGGACGACCCCGTCCACGGTGACACCGCTCAGCATGCTCGCGTACTCGGCGAAGTCCGACGCGCCGAGCGACTCCACGGCGTGGATGCCACGTGCCTGTGCCTGGACGAGCACCGCGGCCATGATCTTCCTCGTGTCGTCGTGCGACAGCACGGTGTCGAGGTCGAGGATGTACTGCGCGAACGCCGGACCGTTCACGTTCGTGAAGGTCTCGAAACCCTTCGCCCAGCGCTGGTCGACCACCTGCGACCGCAGGTCGGGTGCGTCCTCGAGCAGGAACCAGAGGTGCCTGGTCGCCTTGCCGTTGCCTGCCGCCCACACCTCCGCCGTGCCCGCGACGTTGCGCTGGCCACGCTTCTGCGCGAGCCGCGCGGACTCGTCGACCGCGAACACCGCCCGCACACTGGTCCAGTCGATGAGCGGGACGAGCGGGGTGTGCAGCCCGAGGTTCGACACCCCGAGCAGGAGCCCGGGAGCGCCACCGGCCGGGCGGAGCAGCGAGAGTCGACGCCGCAGCAGGACGATCGCGAGGATCCCGCCGACGACGAAGAGGAGCATGCCGAGGATGACCGGACCGAGTCGCCCCCAGAGCAGCACGAGCACGAGTACCACGACGATGAACGCGATCAGCACGACGGCGTCTCGGAGGTTCCTGCTCGCGATCTTCCGGAAGCGTTCTGCGTCGTAGTGGACGTCGAACCGTCCGTCCTGCGCGAAGAATGCCTGCCAGCTCTGTCTCGTGGCGTCGTCCACTGTCGTCCTCTCGTTACCAGCCGGGCTGTCCGGTGCACGCGGCGGCCAGCGCGTTCATCCCGCGTTCCGGGTCCGAGAACGCCGCCCACACACGATCGCGATCGCGGTGCTCGGCACCGTCGATGATCTCGTCGAGCACGACGGGCGCGGTCGCGACCCATCGCGTGTACGCGGGGTCGTCGATCCCCTCGGTGCCGCGCGCGACGATCCGCTGGATCTCCCTCGCGCGCTCGATGACCTCGACGAACCGGATCGCGTTGACCTGGCTGCCCATCACGGCCTGCATCAGACCGATCACCGGCCCACCCAGCATCGTGCAGCGTTCGGCGAGTGCGTCAGCCACGTCGTCGTCCCCTCGGTTCCCCGGATCGAGTGCGCGGTCCCGTCGCGCGCCGATCAGCCTAGCGCTCGTGTTCTCCGACGAACGGGTTCCCGACCGACCTCGGCGGCACTGCCGGACGTTCGAGGCCGTCGAACACCCCCGACAGACGCCCCATGTACTCGGTATAGTCGGCGGAACCTCGTGACCAGGTCGTCGCGATCCCGCGGTGACTCGCCTGCACCGACGCGGCGGTGCCGAGGCGCTCGACGTCCTGGTCCGCGAGCACCGGATCGAGATCGAGCCAGATCGTGCCGAACGACGGCTCAGTCCCGCCCGGCCAGGTCTTCACGATGCCTCGCGAGCGGCGGTCAACGCGGCGTCGGAGCGCGGTGCCGTCCTCGACGACGAAGACGAGGTGCTTCGTCGCTCGCCCGTTGTGGGCCGACCATCGGGCAGCCAGCCCCGGGATGCCCGGCCGCCTCCGGGACCTTGCGACGGCCTCGGTCTCGTCCACCTGGAAGACTCCGCGGATGGACGACCACGACAGGTGGACGAACGGCAGACCGACCCCGTCGTTCCCGACGGAGTAGCTCGCGGCCGGTCGCCCCGCCTGCTGTCGGAGGAGCGCTGGTGCCTTGCGGAGCACGACCACGACGAACACGATCCCGGCGACGATCATCATCGACGCCAGGACGATCGCGACCGGACGCCCGGTCCAGAACGCCAGCCCAGCGAGGACACCGCCGGCGATGACGGCGGCGAGGACCGACAGGGTCGTGTTCCGCCGAATCCGTGCGTACGCCACGGCGTCTGACGTCACCTCGAACCGGCGGTCCTCCGCGAAGAACTGCGCCCAGGCTCGGTCGGCTTCCGTCACCGGACCCGCGCCCCCACCGACCCGAACCACAGCTCGTCCCCCGGGACGAGCTCCACGGGCAGCCCCTCCGGGCACCGGTCCTCCCGGTCCCCTCGCCGGAGCACGGTGCCGTTGCCCGACCCACGATCGACCACGCGCAACCCCGACGCCCCGAACACCACCGCTGCGTGCACCCGCGACATCGACCGGTCCGGGTCGTCCAGCGCGAACGCGGCAGCGCCTTCAGCAGCCGCGATGTCCTCCGGCCGCCGACCGAGCAGCACGGTGCCATCCCGCACCACGAGGGTCTGTCCGGTGGTGAAGACCAGCTGCGGCAGACCGGGTGCGGCGACCGGCGGGGCGGCGGCGATCCGGGCCTCCAGTCCGTCGGCGGGACCCGGCGACGGACGGGACGGAGCAGCGGGTGGCGGCGGGACGGACGCCGACGGCTGCGGCGGCACCTCGGACGTGTCGCTCACCGGGGCGGGCGTCGAGCGCCGTCCACCGGTGGCGAGCTGGCCGCACGACAGGCAGAACATGCTGTTCGGCCGGAGCTCGGCTCCGCAGTACGAGCAGCGTGCAGCCATCCGTCGTCATCCCCCGTCTCGCGCTTCCAGCGTCACAGCCTACGGGAGGCTCCGATCACCCGGCACGGGCACCGCACGTCCGTCAGGCGGCCGGGTCGGGCACCTGCACCTGCGTCCACTCGCCGCGGCGGTGGATCGCGCCGCCTCCGGCGGGCTGGCGCCCGACCATCCACTTCGGCACCTTTTGCCCGAACAGCTGGGTCCCCTGCAGAGCGCTGGACGGCGAGAGGATCATGCCCTCCTGGGTGCGCCGGACCTCGCCGTAGGGGCCGCTGAAGGTCTTCGCGGCCGCGTCCGGGTTGGTCGCGACGACGAACACGAAGCGCGCGCGGTCACCCATCAGGGAGTTCTCGAGCGGCGTGTTCGACACGAGTTCGGCGTCGTCGATGAGCACGGTGATGAGTTCGGCGGGGTCCTCGTAGCGGCCGATCGCGGGTCCGAGGTCCATGAAGCCCATCGGGTCGGTGAGGAGCGGGACGTCCGCCTCGCGTGCCCAGGTCTGGAAGACCGAGGGCTTCGTCGCGACGGCGATGACGGGGCGTCCTGCCCAGACGAGCTGGTGCGCGAGCGACGTGAGCGCGGTGGACCGGCCGGTGCCGCGCTCGCCGACGACCTGGAACCCGCCGGCGGCCGGCCAGTCCAGGGTGATGCGGGCGAGCTCGTCGCCGCCGACGCCGGCGGTGGGGCCGTCGGCGGGGTGGCCGGTCGCGACGGGGAGGTCCTGCGCCTCGGCGAGGGACACCCGGGAGGGCAGCGCGTCGACGCGGAACGGGTCCTGCCCGACGGTGTCCGTCCACCGTTCGACGGCGGCGGAGACCGTGCCGCGGAGGGCTGCCGCCTGGGCCTCGGCGGAGGCGTCCTGGCCGAGGACGGCGAGCTGGGCCTCGCGGACGGTCGCGCCGAAGAACACGCGCCCGGCCGGGACGGTCTCGGGGAGCTCCCGCACCATCACCCCGGCGCCGCGGTAGTCGTTCACGTCGCGCATCGGGAGCACGTACTGGTCGCTGATGAACCCGGCGATCCGGTCGGCGGCGACGGTCTTGTCTCCGGTGACGACGACGCGGATGCCGGCGGCGGGTCCTTCGCGGAGGACCCGGGTCATCTGCTCGCGGATCGGCAGCAGGTCCTCGGGCTGCATCGAGCTCGTGGCACGGTCCCACCCGTCCACGGCGACGACGATGTACGGCAGCGCATCCGCGGGGTGCGCCCGGCGCTGCTCGACGATGGTGCCCACGGCGGCGCGGGAGAGCACGCCCTGGCGGCGGGCGAGCTCCTCGATCAGCCGGTCCATCAGGCGCGGGAGTCGTGCGGGTTCGAGCGGGGTGACGACGGCGCCGGTGTGCGGGGCCTGCGCGAGGGGCAGCATCCCGCCGTTGCCGTGGTCGATCACGTACAGGTGCAGGTCGTTCGGGCTCATCCGCTCGACGGCCTGCGCGAGGACGGTCCGGAGCGCGGTGGTCCGGCCGGACAATGCCCCGCCGAGGAACATCAGGTGCGTCCCCGCCTCGAGGTCCCACGTCAGCGGGCGCTGGGTCTGCTGGCCGGGGACGTCCTCGATGCCGAGCGTGACGGTCGTCGGGGCACCCGCTCCGCCCGCGACCTGCGACAGGGGCAGGAGCGACGGCAGCGGCATCAGCCACGGCGAGGAGTTCTTCGGGATGCCGAGCGACTCGGTCGCCCTGGTGACGACGTCGACGAGCGCGCGGAGGTCGGTGTCGTCGTGGTCGACGGGCGCTGCCGCGTGCCGCCGGACGGGGAAGCGCGGGGCGTAGCCGACGCCCTCCCAGTCCACGGGGGCGATCTTCGGCAGCTGCCGCTGGACCCGCTGCACGCCCTGGCGGATGCCGGCGACGCGGGCGGTCTGGAACCCGCTGGGCATGGCCCCGAGACCGGCCCGCACGAAGCCGCGGCCGGGAGTGGCCTGGCTGATGAGCGCCGCCTCGGGGGAGCCGAGCACGTCGGTGGAGTCGGCGCGGTCGGTCACGCGGAGCGCCACGCGGAGGTTGATGTTCGACTGCATCTCGGGCGTGATCACCCCGGACGGACGCTGCGTCGCGAGGACGAGGTGCACGCCGAGGGACCGGCCGACACGGGCGATGCGCACGAGTCCGTCGATGAAGTCCGGGTGCTCGGTCTTCAGCTCGGCGAACTCGTCGATGACGATCATCAGCCGCGCGAGTCCGTTGCGGGCGGCGGCGTCCGGGTCCTTCGACCACGCGGCGTCGACGTCCTTCACGCCGAGCTCCGGCAGGCGCAGCACCGTCTCGCGGCGCTTCAGCTCGGCGTCGAGCGAGGTCAGGGCGCGCTCGGTCTCACGGGCGTCGAGGTTCGTCACCATGCCGACGGTGTGCGGCAGGCGGGAGCAGTCTGCGAACGCCGAGGCGCCCTTGTAGTCGACGAGCACGAAGTTGAGCGCGTCCGGGCGGTTCGCCATCGCGAGCGAGACCACGAGCGCCTGCAGGAACTCCGACTTGCCGGAGCCCGTCGTACCGGCGACGAGGGCGTGCGGGCCGTCCGCGGCGATGTCGATCGCGAACTCGCCGTCCGCTCCTGCTCCGACGACGACGTGCGTCCGACGCGGCGAGCGCTGCCACCTGGCGACGATCGGCGCCGGGTCGTCGAGGTCGACGCCGAGCAGGTCCACGTAGCGGACGCTCGTCGGCAGCATGCCCTCGTCGCCGACGCCGGAGACGTGGCGGATCGAGCACAGGCTGCGGGCGATGCGCTCGGCGGTGGGCACCGACAGCCCGTCGAGGAGCACGGACGCGTGGTACTCGGCGTCCGATTCCAGCCGGGCGAGCGAGCGGTCGTCGGCGTCGACGGCCACGACGGTGCGGGACTCCTCGGGCAGGCGTGCACGGTCGCTGTCGAGTGCGACGACGTGCACGCCGACGAGTGCGCCCTGCTCGAGCACCTGCACCATGCCCGGGAGCGTGCGGTACTCGCGGGCGCCGTCGACGACGAGCACCACGTCGGTGTCGAAGTCGCGCGCGCTGACGGCGGAACCCGCACGCGAGCGGGTCTGCACGAGCGCGGCGAGCTCGCGGATGCGCTCCCGTCGGGCGTCGTCGGTGTTGCCGATGAGCGCGAAGGCGCCGTCCTCGGCCTGCTGCGTGTGGGGGAGCCACTGGGTCCACTCCCACCTGCTGGCGTCCTCGTCCTCGCAGACCACGACGATGCGGGTGTCACGGGGGGAGCGGAGGGTGGCGACGGCGGCGAGCATCGACCGGACGAGCGCGCGGGTCACGTCGCCCGGCCCCGCGATGCCGACGACCCCTGCTGACAGGTCGACGTCCACCGGAGCCGGCGCGACGCCGACGTGGTGCGGTGAGGCGTTCTTCGCCTTGCCGCCCTGGAAGTTCGCCTGCAGCGGGACCTCGGCGACGCCGACGCGCACGTGCAGGGCGTCCGCGTCGCGCTTCCGGCGCTCCCACAGGCGCGCGAGCGGCCGGGTGGCGATGTCGCGGATCACCACGGGGTCGACGCTCCGGTACCAGGAGTCGAGGCGCTGTTCGCGGACGAGCTGCGCGATGCGGACCCGGGTGTCGGCGATGTCCTGCCGCCACTCCTCGAACGTCTTCACGCCCTTCTTCTTCGCCCGCGAGCGCTGGGTCAGGAACGTGCCGACGACCATCACGGGCGAGGCCGCCGCCATCATGAGCATGATCGGCCGCGCGAACACGAACGCCATCGTGACGCCGAGCACCACCGGGATCACGGCGGACAGCCACGGCATCGGGGTCTTGTCGACGTCGTCGGGCTGGTCACCCGGCAGCACCACGGTCGGCGGGGTCGCCGGTGGCATGATCCGCGAGCTCCGGTTGAAGCCGCGCATGCCGACCTCGTCGGGGGCCAGGTCGGCGTCGACGTAGGGCTCGATGCCGATGCGGAACACCGAGCTGCCGATCTGCACGACGTCGGCGGGGACGATGTCCGCGGTCCCCGTGACGGCCCTGCCGTTCACGACGACGCCGTCGGCCCCGTCCATCACGCTGAGCACGGCGCGCAGCGGACCGGGCATCGCGGGCGTGGGGGTGCTCTCCGGCGAACCGTGGTCGAGCGCGATGGTCGCGTGGTGCGGCCGCAGGAACGGGTCGGCGACGCAGAGCTCCATGGCGCCGGAGCTGCCGATGCGCAGCGGTCCGTCGAGGGGCAGCGGCACGGTCTCGCCGGAGAACGGTCCGCCGACGACCTCGAGCCGCGGTCGCCCAGGGGGCAGTTCGCTCGGTGCCCGGGTGGGGAGCGTCGACCCGTTCAGGATCCCGGCGTCGGCCAACGACGTCTCCGGAGCGGCACCAGGCGCGATGGTGGCCGGGTCGACCCCGAGTCCGGCCGCCACCTCGGCGACGCTCGTGACGTCGGTCGCGTCGACCACGAAGGTCGCGTCCTGCAGGCTGAGCCGGAGCGTCATCGGTTTCCGTTCGTGATGCGGTCGAGTGGTGCTGTGAGCGGGGTGAGGAGTCCGGTGGACCCGCCGCCTGCGGCGGTGTCGTCCTCGGACGGCAGGGTGCGGACGACGCTGTGCGCGGTCGTCGCCCCGGTGTCAGCCTGGAGGCCCGTGGCCGGGTACCGCACGCCGCGGTCGTCGTCCGTGGCCACCGTCCCGGATGCGGTGGCCGCCGTCCGTGTGCCCTCGCGTGGGAGCACGGTCACGGTACCGGTCGCCTGGTCGCCGGAGGCGGTGCGGACGTGGAAGGAGAACTGGTCGGCGGCGCGCATCGTCCCGTCGGGACGGGCTGTGCCGTCCGGACGATACGTGGCGGTGCCGTCGTCGGCGCAGGTGACGGTGCCCGCGACCGGGGTGCCGCACCCGTCGATCGTCACGGTGCCCTGCTGCGCGTCGGCCAGGTCGTGCAGGTCGATCGTCACGGAGCCGTCGGCACCGAGTCGGCGCACGACGTCGTCAGCGGCGATGCCGGACTTCCCCTGGTCCACGAACACCGCCTTCACCTTCGCGGTGCCCGAGTGTCCCTGGTCGTCGGTCGCGCGGAGCCGCACGGTCGCGGTGCCCGTCCGGTCCTCGGGCCCGCGGACCAGCAGACCGGTGCTCGTCACCGTGGCGACGAAGCCGGCGGGCTTCGTGGACACGACGGTCATCCGGGGCCCTGCCGCGCAGCCGTCGCAGCGGACGCCGAGGTCCGACCACGGGATCGACGCGGTCGTCCCCGCGGCGAAGGGGTAGTCGTAGGTCTGCCCGTCCAGGGTCGGGGCGGTCGGCGGTGCCAGCGACACGAGGTACGTGACGTCGAGGTCGAACGACGCGGAACGCAGCGGCACGGTCATGAGCACCGTCCCGAAGTCCGTCCGGTAGCCCTTCGACGTGAGCGACAGCGAGTCGCCGGAGCACGCCATCGCGACGCCCGTCGGCACGTTCACGCGCCCGCAGTCGGCGACCGTCCACCCGTCGCCGAGCGCCACGTCGGCCTTGCCGGTGTACGGGACGGCGACCCGCACGGGATCCGACGCCGCTGCCGCCCCGTCGGCCGAGCCGGCCGAGCCGGTCGAGTCGGCCGAGCCGGCCGCCGCTGTGCCGGCCGCCGCTGTGTCGACCCGCGCTGTGTCCACCCGCTGCGTGGCGTTCGCCGCCTGCGCGGCCGGAGCCGGGCCTCCCGTCAGTGCGACGACGCCGACCGCAGCGAGCGCGACGGACACGAGCACGGCACCCAGCCGCCCTCGTCCCGCCGTCGTCGCACGCCCCCGGAGCACGACCTCATGATAGGCGGCGCGCACCTCCCCGACAGGTGCCGCCCAGACGGGGGCTTCCGGGGACGTCCGCCCGACCGCTTGGATCAGAGGGTCCGAACGGGTGCACACCGGCTCCCGAGGGGAGACGGCCGGGGGTACCGGCCCCAGGAGGAGACACCACCGATGGAGACACCACCGATGGAGCCAGCGCCGATGGAGCCCGCACTGCCGGACGGGGCCGTTGACCGCGTGCCCGTCATGTCCGACGACACGGGAGCGATGCCGCGCTTCGGCTGGACCCGGGTCGCCATGGCGCTCCGGCCGATGTGGGACGCGCAGGACGACGTGCTGCGCGTCGAGATCGCCGGACACGAGCCGCTGCTCATCGACGTCACCGCGAACGCCTACTGGTGGTCCACCGACCTCGCCGACATGCCGATCGAGCCGCTCGAGCTGCGGGTCGGCCGCGAGTCCCGCGAACAGGACTCCGCCGTCACGACCACGCCGGGGAACGAGCTCCAGTCGCTCCTCTGGCACATCGGCCTCAACTCCTTCCCCGGTGAGCTCGCCTGGTGGCTGCAGCGCGACGACACCTACCGGCTGCAGCGCTGGCCGAACTTCACCACGCTCGCGCACACCCCCGACCACGTGCGGATGACGTCCATGCTCGGGTACGCGTCGCTCACGATCGACGAGCTCGCCGAGCAGGCGAACGTCGCACCCGCCGAGGCCCGTCGCGTGGTCAACGCCTTCAGCCTGATGCGGATCCTCCGGTCGACGGCCCCCGACGTCGCGATGGCCCGTCCGGCGTTCGACCGCCCGGTCGTCACCGCCACGGCCACGGCCGCACCCGCTCGCGGTGGCCTCTTCCGCCGCCTGCTCGACCGGCTGGCCCGCTGATGGCCGAGCACGTCATCCTGTTCGCCGGCCCGATGGGCGCCGGCAAGACCACCGCGATCGAGGCGCTCAGCGAGGTCCCCGTCGTCCGGACCGAGGCCGCGAACACCGACCGCGAGACGGCGGACAAGGCGACCACGACGGTGGCGCTCGACTACGGCGAGATCACCGTCGGCGACGTCGACAAGGTCCGGCTGTACGGCATCCCGGGACAGCGCCGGTTCGACTTCATGTGGCAGATCCTGAAGGACCGCGCGCGTGGGCTCGTCGTGCTCGTGAACGCCGACGCACCCGACCCGGTCGCGAGCATGCTCGAGTTCATCGAGGAGTTCCGCGACCTGCACGACCGCGGCGGTGTCGTGGTCGGGGTGACCCGTGCGGACGTCGTCGGCGGGACCTCCACCGACGCGTTCTCCGACGCCCTGTCCGCGGCGCACCCCGAGATGCTCGTGCCCGTCTTCACCGTCGACCCCCGCGAGCCGGAGCAGATGACCACCGTCCTGTTGACGCTCGTCGCCAACATCGAGATGCGCGCGGCCATGGCGCCAGCGGCTCCCGCTCCCGCGCAGGAAGTGCACTGATGTCACTCGCCCCCCACCAGGATCCCGTCGTCATCGACCTCGGTCGCGTCGAGCTCACCGCGATGCGCGACATGACCACGTCGCTGATCACCGCGTCGCTCCTCAGCGACGACGGCTTCGAGATCGTCCGCCTGTCCGACAGCGCCTCCGCACCGACCGACGGGGCCCGGTTCGCCAGCATGGCGAGCTCCATCCAGGCGCTCAGCGAGGCCGTCGCCCGCGAGCTCACGATGGGTACCAGCGAGTACGTCATCATCGCCGCCGAGCGCGGGCACGTCGTGCAGATGCGCATCCCGGGGCAGACGATCGTGCTCGCCGCCCTGTTCGACACCGACGAGATGCTCGGCAAGGCGCTGACCGTGTCCCGCCGCTGTGCGACCCGCATCGCCGAGGCGCTCGCGGTCCCCGCTCCCGTCCCCGCCGGCTCCTGATCCGAGCCCGGCACCGAAGCTCCTCGCCACCGCGGCGGGGCCCGGCGCGTCCCTGCGCGTCGGTACCGAACGACAAGGAAACCCGAATGGCCACCATCACCGACTCCCTCAACGAACTCGTCTCCGTCGACGGCGCCATGGCCGCGGCCGTGGTCGACAGCGGCTCCGGCATGCTGCTCGGCGGCGCCGGCAGCGGCATCGACCTCGAGCTCGCCGCCGCGGGCAACACCGAGGTCGTGCGCGCGAAGCTCAAGACCGCGAAGTCCCTCGGTCTCGCCGACTCGATCGACGACATCCTCATCACGCTGTCCTCGCAGTTCCACATCATCCGCCCGCTGGCGAGCCACCCCGAGGTCTTCATCTACTTCGTGCTGGACCGGGCGAAGGCGAACCTCGCGCTGGCCCGCATGAAGGCCAAGGACATCGAGGGCTCGCTCACCTTCTGATCCGTCCCGACGGCCCCCGCGTGATCGCGGGGGCCGTCGTCGTCCGTATGCTTGCCGTGCGATCCGCACCGTGGGGTCCGCATCACCGTCTTGGGGAGGAACCGGTCCGTTGAGCGAGTCACCACCCGTCGTCCCGCCGATCCCCTCCGTCCCGGTGCCGTCCGCTCCGTCACCGTCGACCTCGGCCGCGCCCTCCCAGCAGCGGCAGGGCACCCGGCTCGGCTGGGACCCGGGGCAGCCGGCGCTCTACGAGCAGTGGGGCGTCCAGAGCCAGACCCCGAAGCGCGCGATGGGGTCGGACATCGGCGTCCTGCCCGAGCTCGAGCGCACCGAGACCACCCGCCGCCCGCTCTGGCGGCACCCGGCGTTCCTCGTCTCCGCGGCCCTCGCCCTGATCGCCGTCGTGATCGGTGCCGTGCTCGTCGTCCGCGCCGTCACCGCAGAGGGACCGCCGTCGCCGTCCGGCCTCGCGGTGCAGTCCGGCTCCGGGAACGTCCGGGTGTCCTGGAAGGGCGACGACGTCGCGTGGTCGGTGTTCGTCGTCGAACCCGGCACGAAGCCCGTCGACGTCAGCCGGCTGGTCCGCGGCACCGAGGTCTGGATCCCGAAGTCGTCCGGCCTGTACGACGCCGACTCGTGCTTCGTCGTCCGCGCGACCGCCGACAACCAGGGCAAGAGCGTGCCGACGGACGCCGGTGCGCTGTCGGAGCAGGGCGCGAAGCAGGTCTGCGTGGGCGATGCGGGCTGACGCACGAGTGCGGCGCTGGTCGGCCGCCGCCGGGGTCGTCGCGACGGCGCTCGTGCTGACCGCGTGCTCCGGGCAGGCTCCGACGGACATCGCGGTCACCCCGACCGCCACCGGGTTCGGCGGGCAGGCCCCGGTGGACGGTACGAGGAACGGCATCGAGACCGTCGACGGGACGACCGCACTGCAGGACGTCCTCGCGGCGATGCGCTCCGAGCCCGTCGTCGCGACGGGCACCGTCACCGAGCTCGTGCCGGACCCCGCCGCCGCGAAGGGGTCCGGTGACACGGTGCCCGGCCGGACCGTGCGGATCGACTACCGCGGCACGACCGAGGACTCCGCGCTGCGACTGTCCGTCGGCGACGTGTCCCTCGATGCCCGTCGCCGGGCCGACGACGTGTGGGTGTCCGGAAACGCCGCGTTCGCCGCGCAGTCCGGTCTCGCGAAGGTGACCAGCGGCCGGGTGTGCGTGCCCGCGACCTCCGCCACCGTGCGGGACCTGGCGCCGTTCACCGAGCCCGACGACCTGCTGCGGAGCATGCTCGGTACCGGGTCCGACGTCACGCTGCACCCCGGGGCGGTCACCGGCACCGGCGACGACGCCCGCGTGCAGATCGTCGTCGCGAACGGGTCCTCCCCGATCGGGTCGCTCGTCGTCTCCGCCGTGGGGGAGCCCGTGCCGTACTCGTTCCGGGCATCGGACACCACCGGAACCGTCGAGCTCTCCTTCGCCGACTGGGGGAAGTCCCAGGACCTCGGCGATCCCGACCACGTCGTCACCGACTGCTGACGGCGCCCGTCCCGACCCGCGCCGGACGCGAGGTTGCTTCGACGACGTGCCCCGAGCCTCCCGGGTCCGTACCGTGGCGACCATGCAGGGGACCAGACGACGACTGACCACGGCGAGCGTGCTCGCCATCGCCGCCGCCGCGGTGCTCAGCGGGTGCGCGCAGGGCGGCCACGACATGGGTGACTCCGTGACGACGAAGCTCAACGGCTCCGCGTTCCACGGGCAGCTCGACATCCGCGCCACGAAGGTCGAGCGGGTCACCGCGGCCGCGATGGACCAGTTCGGGCTGAACCCGAAGGGCGACGACGCGTACCTCGCGCACTTCACCGTCAAGCGGGTGTCCGGTGCGTTCGACCCGGACGCGGTCGGAGACCTGACGAACGACGCGTGGGGGCTCCGCGCGGCCGACAAGCTGCAGGCCGGGCCGGAGCTCGCCGCGAGCGACCGGAACGACGTCCTGCAGGAGGCGTGCCCGTTCGACCGGAAGGCGATCACGTCGGCGCTGACGGGCACCGGCACCGCGGACGTCTGCGCCGTGCTGCTGGCGCCGAAGGACTCCACCGTCGACGCGGTGAGCTACATGCGTGCAGCGCCCGTGGACGAGGCCCCCGAGGGCGACTCGACGATCACCTGGCGCGCGGAGTAGGCGCGCGCCGTTCCGGTTGTCGACTCGGAACGACAGAGTCGCTGTCGTACGACAACGGTCGTGTCGCTCCCACGCGGCCGCAACAGTTGCACGCGCGGGGTTGCGACAGCATCGTTGTCGTACGACAACGGTTCTGTCGTTCGGGGTCGGTGACGTTCGACGCGCTCGCCGACCCGCAGGTCAGGCGGCGGCGCGCCGAGCGCGGTGCGCGCGCACCTTCGCGCGGTTCCCGCAGCGCTGCATCGCGCACCACCGGCGCGTGCCGCCGCGGGACGAGTCGTAGAACACGAGCCCGCAGTCCGGCGCCGAGCAGCGGCTGAGGCGGGTCGGCCGGCCGTCGGCCTCCACGTCGTCGAACCCGACCTCGGTGAACAGGGCGACGGCGTCGCGAGCGACGCTCGAGAGCGCCTGTGCGAGCCGCACACGGTTCGCTCCGGCCCGGCGACGGCCACCCGGGAGGCTCGGGGGCACGTCCGGCAGGGCGGCGAACAGGTTGACGGTGTCGATGTCGTCTGGCGCGGGGCGCGTGCGGCCGGTCCCGGCACGCAGGCCGGCGGCGACCGCGGTGCGCTCGGCAGCCGTGGACGCCGGCGCGGGCGCCGCCGCGACCGCGAGACGGCCGATGGCGGCGCGGAGTTCGCGGGCGTCCTGCAGCTCGCGGGCGCTCGCGCCGACGTCGATCGGTTCGGTGTGGTCGCTCAACCACTCGTCGAGGTCGGCCGGCGTGACGAGGAGTTCACCGAGCTGAGCGCGGGGGCGTCGTCCGTCGGGGTCGTCGGCGAACCCGCCGGTGTGCGCGAAGTCGAGGGCGATCCGTCCGGCGTCGAAGAACCACGACGACCCCGAGTCCGTGCGGATGTTCTGCCCCGTCTGCATCCGCCCAGGCTAACGGGTTACCGGCGCGCCTCGGTGCCGAGTTCGGAACGCGCGGGCTCCGTCCGGGCGACGTCCGCCCGGCGGGTCCACGTGATGAGGTGGCGCTCGTCGAAGCGGCGGGAGCACTTCGCGCACGCCAACGGTCTGGTCGGCGTGCGGTAGCGGAAGTGCTCGTGTCCTGCCGGGCACTCGCCGACCCACGGGGCCAGTTCGCTGGCGATCGGGCCGTCGTGCAGGCGGGACCCGGTGTACCCGATCGCGGCAGCCGTGCGCCGCCACTTCGGCCCGTGCCCGGCGCGGGCACCGCTCAGGGCGTGCGCGACCTCGTGCAGCAGGACCTGCTCGACGTCGTCGTCCGAGAACCGGACGGCGAGGTGCTTGCTCACCGTGATCCGGCGCTTGGCGAAGTCGCACTGACCTGCACGGGTCTTGGCGTTGTCGAAGCCGAACGACCACGACCCGGTGCCCAGGTGCGCCGCGATGAGCTCCGCGGCGCGGGAGCGGACCTGGTCGAGCGACGTCACCGGTCGGCTGGGCCCTGCCGCTGGGAGCGGTCGGTCCGGTCGGCGCGATCGGAGAGCTTGCCCCAGAGGCTGTCCGCCTCGGTGCGGGCGGCATCCGGTGCCCCGAGGACCCGGCGGCGGACCGGCGGGACCTCCTTCACGGGCTCGGCGACGCGCGTGACCGGGTCGGTCTCGCGACGGACCGCTGCCTCTCGTGCGGTGCGGGGACGGTCGGCGGTCGGGCGCTCGGGAGCTGCCGCCGGCTGGGCGATGGACGCGCGCATCGCCGCCTCGACGGCCGAGCGGAGCGCGTCGGTGCGTTCGGACGGGGCCCCGGCGGCGCGGAACGCCTCGTACGAGCGACCGAGGACCTCGCGCGCCTCCTCGAAGCGGTTCAGCTCGAACAGCGACCAGCCCTCGAGCTCGGCGGCAGCGCCCTCGAGCTCAGGCCATTCCTCCGTCGCCGCCGTGTCACGGGCGAGGGCCGATTCGGTCGCGGCCCGCTCGTACCGGCCGAGGTCGTGCAGAACGTGCGCACGCCGGATCCGTGCGGCGACCTTGTCGGCGCGTTCCCCCGTGAACATGGTCAGCCGGAAGACCTCTTCCGCGACGACGAGGGCCTCGTCGAGGCGGCCGAGCAGGCGCAGGAGTTCCGCGCGCTCGGCGAGGGCCTCGGTGCTGCGGCTCTGCCCGAGGGCACGGAGGCGGTCCTGGACCACCTGCACGTCCACGGCCGGACGGAGGCTGATGGGCGCGAAGGTGCTGCCCGGGCTGACACCGGCGGTGACGGGAGCCGCGTGGCGCGGTTCCCGGGCGCGGTCGTCCTGGTCGTCGAGGTGCTGGCGGTCGTCGGGGGACATCAGGGTCGAGGGTAACCGTGCGTGCCCGGGAGCGGCCGGTGCCACACGCGGTTGCTCAGGAGACGCCGTTCGAGACCGCGACCGCGGCGACTGCTGCGTACGTGACGAGCACTGCGATCACCGCGACGATCGCGAGTACGACCGCGAAGACACCCCAGCCGCGTCCGCGCTTCGTCGCGATCGCGATGATGCCCTGCACCAGGGCCCAGAGACCGATCACCGTCCCCAGGAGGAACAGCACACCAGCACCCGCGAGCGCCGGGTCGTTCTCCATGTCCTGGAACTGCGACGGGTCGGGGGTCGTGCTCCCGCCGTTCTGCAGGAGCTGGTCGAACGCGCTGCTCTGGACGATCGCGGTGCCGAAGAGGTAGCCGGTGATGACGCCGACCACGAGTGCGACGAGCCCGAGGACGAACGCGATGACACCGACGGTCTTCTTCTTCGCCTTCGGTTCCTCGTAGCTCTGCCACCCGGGGGCGCCGGCGGACGCGGGTGCCGCTGCTGCGTGCTGCTGACCGCCCCACGTCGGAGCGCCCTGCTGCTGGTCGTGCTGCTGCTGGCCGTACTGCGGCTGCCCGTACTGCGACTGCGGCTGCCCGTACTGCGGCTGCTGCTGGCCGTACTGCGGCTGCTGCTGGCCGTACTGCGGCTGCTGCGGTGCTGCCTGCTCGCCGTACTGCGGTGCGGACGCCGGGGTGATGCGCTCGCCGTATCGCGGTGCATCGTCCTGCGGAGCCGGCGGCTGCTGCGTCGGCTGCTGCGGAGCGGGCTCGCCCCAGCTCGGTGCCTGGCCGTCGCCCGGCCGGTCCTCGTTGCTCCGGTCGTCGTTCGTCATGAGCGCTTCCCCGTCTCGTTCGTCCACGCACCTGCGCGGTCGTTCAGCACCCATCCTGGCAGCGGCACCACCAGGTTGCCCGCAAGCAGGTCCGGGTCAGGCGCCGAAGACGGACCGGTTCGGTTCCGGAGACGCGACGGCCGTCGCGTCGGTGACGATCGGCGCACCGGCGATGAACGACCGGAGCTCCGCCCCGTGCACGACCTTCGCGGGCATCGGGTCGGACGAGTACCGGCGGGGCATGTCCGCGACCGGGAGGTCCGTGGGGGAGCCGAGCAGCACGATGTTGCCGAACCGACGGCCCTTCAGCATGCCGGTGTCCGCGACAGCCGCGACGGACGGCAGCACCGACTGCAGCGTCGACGCCTGGCCCCTTGCGAAGGCGAGACCGGCACCGTCGGCGACGTTCACAGCGACGATGCCCGTCGGGGACAGGAACTCGGCGACCTCGCGGTAGAACTCGATGCTCGTCACGTGTGCCGGGATCCGTGCGCCGCCGAACACGTCCACGACGGCCAGGTCGACGGTGCCGCGCAGCCCGTGGGGGAGCTTGCCGAGGACCTCGCGCGCATCGCCGTACCGGACCCGGATCGAGGCGCCTCGGGGGAACGGCAGGGCCTCACGCACCTGGTCGACCAGATCGCGCTCGAGCTCGATCACCTGCTGCCGGGAACCCGGTCGGGTCACCGCGACGTAGCGCGGGAGCGTCAGGGCACCGGCGCCGAGGTGCAATGCCGTGATCGGTCCGGGCGGCAGCAGGTCGATGGCGTGACCGATCCGACGGATGTACTCGAACGCCAGGTGGGTCGGGTCCTCGAGGTCGACGTGCGACTGCGGCGTGCCGTCGACGACGAGCGTGAACGAGCCGGGCCGGTGCCGGTCGGGCTCGATCACCGAGAACCCGGCACCGAGCTTGAACCCGTCGAACGCATCAGCCATGGGTCCATGGAACACCACGCGATCACCACCCACGTCCCCACCCGTGGTTGGTGTGGCCCGCTGAGCGTCCGAACCACGATGGGATCACCGGTCGGGAACCCCCGCCGGACCCCACCGAAAGGCACACATCATGTCGGTCCAGCTCATCGCGAACATCGTCATCGGGCTCGCGCTCGTCGGGTTCCTGGCGTACCGGCAGGCGACCTGGCGCTACCTCGACCCGGCGCGGATCTGGCGCACCCCGCTCGTGATGGCGGTCATCGGCGTCGTCGTCCTGGCGCAGACGAAGGCCACGATCACCACGACGGACATCGTCTTCCTCGGGATCGAGGCGCTCATCTCGGTCGGCGTGGGTCTGGCGATGGGCACCATGACCCGCTTCCGGACGGTGTCGACCCCTGATGACAAGGGCCGCACGATCCAGTCCCGCACCGGCTGGTACGGCGCCGGACTCTGGTTCGTGCTCATCGCCGTGCGAGTCGGGCTGGACGTCGTCGGCGGGAACATGGGCGCACACCTCCTCACCTCCACCGGCGCGATCCTGCTGATGCTCGCGATCAACCGTGCCGCCCGCGCGCTCGTCATCGACCAGCGCATCCCCGGACGGACCCGCGGCATGATGGTCAGGTGACCTTGCTGTCCGTCCCCGAGCCGACCGACCCGTCCGCGGGCCGGTCGCGTTCGCGTCTCGGGTGGGTGCTGAGCGCCGTCGGCATCGTCGCCGTCACGTTCTGGTTCATCAGGAACGGCATCGCCGAGGAGCTCCCACCGTGGGTCTGGGTCGTCGGCGGCGTGACGATCGCGGCGTGGACGCTCCGGGAGTTCGTCAGGACGCCCTGCACGATGGCGGCAGCCGGCGCGGTCATGGTCGTCGCGGGCTCCGCGGTGGTCGCTCCGACCGACGCGCTGATGATCGCGGCGGTGATCGTCGGCATCGTCGTGCTGCAGGCGAGTGCAGCGGTCCCGGTGTGGACCGGAGTCGTCGCCGCGCTGGTCGCCCTCGTCGAGATCGCCGTCTCCGCGAGTCTCGAGGGCGCCACCGTGCACTTCGTCCTCGGGTCGTGCGCCGGGCTCGTCCTCGGGATCCTCGTCGGGTTCAGCCGGCGGCAGTACCGCGTCGCCGAGCAGCAGGCGCGCCAGGCCGAACGCGACCAGCAGCGCGCCCGGCTCCTGGCCGACCGGTCGCGGGCCGCCCGGGACATCCACGACGTCCTCGCGCACTCCCTGGGCGGCCTGGTGCTGCAGCTCGACGCGGTGGAGGCCCTGCTCGAGGCCGGCCGGGTCGACGAGGCCACGCAGCGTGCCGGTGCCGCGCGCACCCTCGCGGCCGACGGTCTCGCCGAGGCCCGCCGGGCGGTGCACGCCCTCCGCGACGACGCAGAAGCGGACACGCACGCCGCCGCAGACGCGGACACGCACGCCGCCGCAGACACAGACCCAGCCGCGACCACCGACACAGCCCCAGCCGCAGCACCCGACGCACCCGACGCCGGCCTGCACCCCCTCGTCGCCGCCCACCGCGACTTCGGCGGAGAACTCGTCGTCACCGGCGACCTCGCCCTCGCGGACCTGGACGACGCCCACCGCGCCGTCGTCGTCGCGAGCACCCGGGAGGCCCTGAGCAACGCCCGCCGCCACGCCCCCGGCCGACCGGTGTCCCTCTCGGTGATCCGGGACGGCGACGCCGTCGACGTGGTCGTCGCCAACCCGCTCTCCGGCGGCGGGCACGGGTTGATCGGCATCCACGAGCGCTTCGCGGAGCTGGACGCCGGCGCCACCGTCGAGGCCGAACGCTCCGAGGACGAGTTCGTCGTCGCGATGCACGTCCCCGTCGCCGGCGCCCGCGTCGACGAACCAGACGCGCAGGACGTGCAGAACGCGCAGGACGTGCAGAACGTGACGGACGCGTGACCATCCGCGTGCTCGTCGTCGACGACCAGGCCATCGTGCGCGACGGTCTGGTGACGGTGCTGTCCCTGGTGCCGGACCTCGAGGTCGTCGGAGAGGCCGCCGACGGAGCGGAGGCGCTCGCCGCGGTGGAACGCTGGTCCCCTGATGTCGTGCTGATGGACCTGCGCATGCCGGACGTCGACGGTCCGACCGCCACCGCGCGCATCACGGCCGAGCACCCCGACGTGGCCGTGCTCGTGCTGACGACGTTCGCCGACGACGAGTCCATCACCACCGCGCTCCGAGCAGGTGCCCGCGGCTACCTGACGAAGGACGCCGGTCGCGTGGAGATCGCCACCGCCATCCGCGCCGTCGCGTCCGGGCAGTCCACGTTCGACGCCGCGGTCGGAGCACGACTCGTCGCACAGCTGACCGGAACGCCGCTGACCGGAACGCCGCTGACCGGAACCCCGCTGGCCCGGACGGCCGTGACCAGGCCCCCTGCGTCCCTCCGGCAGCGCTTCCCCGAGCTCACCCCGCGTGAGGCCGACGTGCTCGAGCGCATCGCCGACGGCCGGACGAACCCGGAGATCGCCGCCGAGCTGTTCCTCACCGTGCCGACCGTGAAGTCGTACGTGAACCAGCTGTTCCAGAAGCTCGGTGTCCGCACCCGCGCGGAGGCCGTCGCCCTCGCCCTGCGCTGACGCGCGAGCGCGGCCGGCCGGCTGATGCGTGCTCACCGCCGCCCAGATGAATGCGTACACATGAACGGCCAGTGAACGCCAAGCGTCCTGACGTATCGTCGACGACCGTCGTCGTGCCGGGTGCGTCGACCCCCTGGAGCCCCCACCTCCCCGCGGGTCCGCACGCCGGCCGACCGTGACGCGCGTCGCTGTGCAGTGCACCCCACGCCGTCACCCGCAGTCCGACTGCGGCTCCTCGGCGTGCTCGCGCGCACCGACCATTGAGTACATTGCGTTCGTTATGTAAAATACGGATGCAGCATCCGCCGGCCACAACCGCAGGAGACCCGACATGTCCGCCGACACCATGAGCATCCAGACGCACCGTCCCGCCACGCCGAGCGTGCCAGCGGTGGCGACCCGCGCCTCCCGTCCGTTCCACGCGGACCGCGAGACGGCCCCCGTCTGGATGCGCGTGATCGGTGGTGCGCTCCTCACGGCGGGTGTCGGGCTGACCGCGGCCGTGCTCGGCTGGCCGGGGGAGGCACCGGAGGCGGCGCTCCTCGTCCCGGGTCTCGTCGGCGTCGTCGTCGGACTGCTCCTGCTGCTGGCGCGGTCCGGGTTCACGGTGACCGACACGCACGTCACCCTGCACTTCCGCCCCCTCCCGCCCCGGCGGATCGCGCGGCACCGGATCGTGGACGCCCGTCTCGTCGAGGCCGACGCGGCGACGTACGGCGGCATCGGCCTGCGGCTCGGCCGCGGGGTCCGGGCGCTGCTGCTCACCCCGGGGCTCGGCATCGAGCTCACGGACGAGCGTGGTCGCGTCACGTTCGTGCGGACGCGGCGTCCGGAAGACGCGTTCCGTGCGCTGGCGGGCCTGACTGGAGGCTCGGCTGCAGCTGAGCGCGAACGCCTGGGCTGAGCGCACGGCCGGGAATGGCTGCTGGTCGCCGCTGCTTATACACGGCAGTCCTGATCTTGGTCAAGCCAGGACTGGACATCGTGCGCGAGCGCTGCCTATGATGGCAGTTCGCGCTCCCTGGCATCCGTGTCGTCATATTGCGGTCGACGCCCGCCCCGGTGAGTTCGGTCCCGTATATGTCGGCGGGCACCGCTCACCCAGATCATCGCACATGTGTTCCCGCTCACGCGGCTGGCCCATGATCGCGTGTCTTCGAGGGTTGCGCCGAGCGTTCAATCCACTCACCTACATGCTGCTCGTCAGTACCGGCCCGACGGGGCCTACGGAGGTCACACCCTTGGCTGCTGCGCCCAACGCATCCACCAACCCCAAGAACGGTCGCAACCACTCGCGACTCTCGTTCGCCAAGATCACGGACACCCTCACGGTTCCCGATCTGCTCGCTCTCCAGACGGAGAGCTTCGACTGGCTCGTCGGCAACGACGTCTGGAAGGCCCGACTGGCCGAGGGGCAGGAGCAGGGTCGTACCGACCTCGCGCTGCACTCCGGCCTCGAGGAGATCTTCGAGGAGATCTCCCCGATCGAGGACCTCGGCGAGACCATGCAGCTCTCGTTCACGTCCCCGGAGCTCGAGGACCCGAAGTACTCCATCGACGACTGCAAGGAACGCGGCAAGACCTACGCCGCCCCGCTGTACGTCAACGCCGAGTTCATGAACCACATGACCGGTGAGATCAAGACGCAGACGGTCTTCATGGGCGACTTCCCGCTCATGACCGAGCGCGGCACCTTCATCATCAACGGCACCGAGCGTGTCGTCGTCTCGCAGCTCGTCCGCTCCCCCGGCGTGTACTTCGAGCGTCAGCAGGAGAAGACGTCCGACAAGGACATCTACTCCGCTCGCATCATCCCGTCGCGTGGCGCATGGCTCGAGTTCGAGATCGACAAGCGCGACCAGGTGGGCGTGCGCATCGACCGCAAGCGCAAGCAGTCGGTCACGGTCTTCCTCAAGGCCCTCGGCCTGACGAGCGAGGAGATCCTCGACGAGTTCCAGGGCTTCGCCTCCATCGAGTCGACCCTCGAGAAGGACGCCATCCTCACCAAGGAAGAGGCGCTCAAGGACATCTACCGCAAGCTCCGTCCGGGCGAGCAGGTCGCTGCCGAGGCCGCGCGTGCGCTCCTCGACAACTTCTACTTCAACCCGAAGCGCTACGACCTCGCGAAGGTCGGCCGCTACAAGCTGGACCGCAAGCTCGGGATCGACGCGCCGCTGTCCGACTCGGTGCTGTCCGTCCAGGACATCGTCGCGACGATCAAGTACCTGGTCTCGCTGCACGCCGAGCGCACCACGATCGACGGCGTCCGCGACGGCGAGCCGGTGCAGCTCCGCCTCGACGTGGACGACATCGACCACTTCGGCAACCGTCGCATCCGCGCGGTGGGCGAGCTCATCCAGAACCAGGTCCGCACGGGTCTGTCCCGCATGGAGCGCGTCGTCCGCGAGCGCATGACCACGCAGGACATCGAGGCGATCACGCCGCAGACGCTCATCAACGTGCGTCCCGTCGTCGCCGCGATCAAGGAGTTCTTCGGAACGTCCCAGCTGTCGCAGTTCATGGACCAGAACAACCCGCTCGCGGGCCTGACGCACAAGCGTCGTCTCTCGGCCCTCGGCCCGGGTGGTCTGTCCCGTGAGCGTGCCGGCGTCGAGGTCCGCGACGTCCACCCGTCGCACTACGGCCGCATGTGCCCGATCGAGACTCCTGAAGGCCCGAACATCGGTCTGATCGGCTCGCTCGCGTCGTTCGGTCGGATCAACTCGTTCGGCTTCATCGAGACCCCGTACCGTCGCGTCGTCAACGGCGAGGTCACGAAGACCATCGACTACCTCACCGCCTCGGAAGAGGACGAGTTCGTCGTCGCGCAGGCCAACGCCCCGCTGACCGACTCGTTCCACTTCGCCGACGACAAGGTGCTCGTCCGCAAGAAGGGCGGCGAGGTCGAACTCGTCGCCAAGGACGAGGTCGACTACATGGACGTCTCCCCGCGCCAGATGGTGTCGGTCGCGACGTCGCTCATCCCGTTCCTCGAGCACGACGACGCGAACCGCGCCCTCATGGGTGCGAACATGCAGCGCCAGGCAGTGCCGCTCCTCCGCTCCGAGTCGCCGCTCGTCGGCACCGGCATGGAGGGCTACACCGCCATCGACGCCGGCGACGTCGTCACCGCCGACAAGGCCGGTGTCGTCTCCGAGGTCTCGGCCGACGCCGTGACCCTGCAGCTCGACGAGGGCGGCACGCAGACGTACTACCTGCGCAAGTTCGACCGCTCGAACCAGGGCACGAGCTACAACCACCGCGTCGTCGTCTCGGCCGGTGAGCGTGTGGAGCAGGGCGAGGTCATCGCCGACGGCCCCGCGACGGAGAACGGCGAGCTCGCGCTCGGCAAGAACCTCCTCGTCGCGTTCATGCCGTGGGAGGGCTACAACTACGAGGACGCGATGATCCTGTCGCAGAACCTCATCAAGGACGACACCCTCTCCTCGATCCACATCGAGGAGTACGAGGTCGACGCCCGCGACACCAAGCTCGGCAAGGAAGAGATCACCCGCGACCTCCCGAACGTCAGCCCGGACCTCCTGGCCGACCTCGACGAGCGCGGCATCATCCGCATCGGTGCCGAGGTCCGCCCCGGCGACATCCTCGTCGGCAAGGTCACGCCGAAGGGCGAGACCGAGCTCAGCGCCGAAGAGCGCCTCCTCCGCGCCATCTTCAACGAGAAGTCGCGCGAAGTCCGCGACACCTCGCTGAAGGTGCCCCACGGTGAAGAGGGCACGATCATCGGCGTCAAGGTGTTCGACGCGCAGGACGGCGACGACGAGCTCGGCTCGGGCGTCAACCAGCGCGTGGTCGTCTACATCGCCCAGAAGCGCAAGATCACCGCCGGTGACAAGCTCGCCGGTCGTCACGGCAACAAGGGCGTCATCTCGACGATCCTGCCGGTCGAGGACATGCCGTTCCTCGCGGACGGCACCCCGGTCGACATCGTGCTCAACCCGCTCGGCGTCCCCGGCCGCATGAACTTCGGCCAGGTCCTCGAGATCCACCTCGGGTGGCTCGCGAAGCAGGGCTGGAACGTCGAGGGCGTCCAGGAGTGGGCATCGGCCCTTCCGGAGGCGGCGCGCAGCGCGGCACCCGGCACGAAGGTCGCCACCCCGGTGTTCGACGGTGCCTACGAGCGTGAGATCGAGGGCCTCCTCGACTCGACGCTCCCGAACCGCGACGGCGAGCGCCTGATCGGTTCCTCCGGCAAGGCCCAGCTCTTCGACGGTCGCTCCGGCGAACCGTTCCCGGAGCCGGTCTCGGTCGGGTACATGTACATCCTGAAGCTCCACCACCTGGTCGACGACAAGATCCACGCCCGTTCGACCGGCCCGTACTCGATGATCACGCAGCAGCCGCTGGGTGGTAAGGCGCAGTTCGGTGGACAGCGTTTCGGCGAGATGGAGGTGTGGGCGCTCGAGGCGTACGGCGCCGCCTACGCCCTCCAGGAGCTCCTGACGATCAAGTCCGACGACATCCTCGGCCGCGTGAAGGTCTACGAGGCGATCGTCAAGGGCGAGAACATCCAGGAGCCCGGCATCCCGGAGAGCTTCAAGGTCCTCATGAAGGAGATGCAGTCGCTCTGCCTGAACGTCGAGGTCCTCTCGGCCGACGGCCAGGCGGTCAGCCTCCGCGACACGGACGACGAGGTCTTCCGTGCCGCTGAAGAGCTCGGCATCAACATCTCCTCGCGGTTCGAGTCGTCCTCCGTC
Source organism: Curtobacterium sp. 9128 (assembly GCF_900086645.1). NCBI lineage: Bacteria > Bacillati > Actinomycetota > Actinomycetes > Micrococcales > Microbacteriaceae > Curtobacterium > Curtobacterium sp. 9128. The sequence continues at coordinate 294,614 of NZ_LT576451.1, read as the reverse complement.
GACGACATCTGATCCCGCCCCGCCCGACAACGTTTCGAATTCAGCAAGAGAGAAGAACATTGCTCGAAGCAACTTCCTTTGACGCACTGCGGATCGGCCTCGCCACGGCCGAGGACATCCGCCAGTGGTCGTACGGCGAGGTCAAGAAGCCGGAGACCATCAACTACCGCACCCTGAAGCCCGAGAAGGACGGTCTGTTCGGCGAACAGATCTTCGGTCCTTCCCGGGACTGGGAGTGCGCCTGCGGCAAGTACAAGCGTGTCCGCTTCAAGGGCATCGTCTGCGAGCGCTGCGGCGTCGAGGTCACCAAGTCCTCGGTCCGTCGTGAGCGCATGGGCCACATCGAGCTCGCCGCACCCGTCACGCACATCTGGTACTTCAAGGGCGTCCCGTCGCGCCTGGGCTACCTGCTGGACATGGCGCCGAAGGACCTCGAGAAGGTCATCTACTTCGCCGCGTACATGATCATCAGCATCGACGAAGAGGGCCGGCACGCTGACATGCCGGGTCTCGAGAACGAGATGCGCCTCGAGATCAAGAACCTCGAGAACCAGCGCGACTCGATCATCGCCGACCGCCTCAAGAAGCTCGAGGACGACCTCGCAGCGCTCGAGGAAGAGGGCGCCAAGGCCGACATCAAGCGCCGCACCAAGGACACCGCCGAGAAGGAGATGTCCCAGGTCCGCAAGTCGTTCGACGAGGACATCACCCGCCTCGAGCGCGTGTGGGAGGACTTCCGCAACCTCAAGGTGGGCGACCTCAAGCCCGAGGACGCCGTCTTCCACGAGCTGCAGGACCGGTTCGGGATCTACTTCGACGCCTACATGGGCGCCGAGGCGATCAAGCTCCGTCTCGAGGCGTTCGACCTGGCCGCAGAGGCCGAGTCGCTCCGTCTGCAGATCGCCGAGGGCAAGGGCCAGAAGAAGATCCGCGCGATCAAGCGTCTGCGCGTCGTCTCCTCCTTCCTCGCCACCGGCAACTCGCCGGCAGCGATGGTCCTCGACGTCGTCCCGGTCATCCCGCCGGAGCTCCGCCCGATGGTGCAGCTCGACGGTGGCCGCTTCGCCACCTCGGACCTCAACGACCTCTACCGTCGTGTGATCAACCGCAACAACCGTCTCCGCCGCCTGCTCGACCTCGGTGCCCCCGAGATCATCGTGAACAACGAGAAGCGCATGCTGCAGGAAGCGGTCGACGCGCTGTTCGACAACGGTCGTCGTGGTCGCCCCGTCACGGGAACCGGCAACCGCGCCCTGAAGTCCCTGAGCGACATGCTCAAGGGCAAGCAGGGTCGTTTCCGCCAGAACCTGCTCGGCAAGCGCGTCGACTACTCGGGTCGTTCGGTCATCATCGTCGGCCCGCAGCTCAAGCTCCACCAGTGCGGTCTGCCCAAGCAGATGGCCCTCGAGCTGTTCAAGCCGTTCGTCATCAAGCGCCTCATCGACCTGTCGCACGCGCAGAACATCAAGTCGGCCAAGCGCATGGTCGAGCGTTCGCGTCCGCAGGTGTGGGACGTCCTCGAGGAGATCATCCGCGAGCGCCCCGTCCTGCTGAACCGTGCGCCGACGCTGCACCGTCTGGGCATCCAGGCGTTCGAGCCGCAGCTCGTCGAGGGCAAGGCCATCCAGCTCCACCCGCTCGTGTGTGCTGCGTTCAACGCGGACTTCGACGGTGACCAGATGGCCGTGCACCTGCCGCTGTCGGTCGAGGCCCAGGCCGAGGCACGCATCCTGATGCTCGCCTCGAACAACATCCTCAAGCCGTCGGACGGCCGTCCGGTCACCCTGCCCGCGCAGGACATGATCATCGGTCTGCACCACCTGACGACCGTCCGCGAGGGCGCCGTCGGTGAGGGCCGTGCGTTCTCCTCCGTCGCCGAGGCGATCCTCGCGAAGGACCAGAACACGCTGCACCTGAACGCCAAGGTGAAGATCCGCATGTCGGGTGTCCACTTCGCCGAGGGTGAAGCCCCCGAGGGCTACGAGGTCGGTCAGCCGATCCTCCTCGAGACGACCCTGGGTCGCGCGCTCTTCAACGAGACCCTGCCGGCGGACTACCCGTTCGTCCAGCGGGTCACCGACAAGGGCACGCTCTCCGCGATCGTCAACGACCTCGCCGAGCGCTACTCCAAGACCGAGACGGCCGCTGCGCTCGACCGGATCAAGGACGCCGGCTTCTACTGGGGCACGCGCTCCGGTGTGACCGTCGCGCTCTCCGACGTCGTGACGCCTCCTCGCAAGAAGGAGATCATCGCGGGCTACGAGGCGCAGGCCGCCAAGGTCCAGGGCGAGTTCGACAAGGGTCTGATCACCGACGCGGAACGTCGCGCCGACCTGATCAAGATCTGGACCGAGGCCACCAACGAGATCGCGCAGGAGATGCGGGACAACTTCCCCATCGACAACACGATCAACCGCATGGTGTCCTCCGGCGCCCGTGGTAACTGGCTGCAGGTCCGCAACATCGCCGGTATGCGTGGTCTGGTGAACAACCCGAAGGGCGAGATCATCGCCCGCCCGATCATCAACTCGTACCGCGAGGGCCTGACCGTGGCGGAGTACTTCATCGCCACCCACGGTGCTCGGAAGGGTCTGGCCGACACCGCGCTCCGGACCGCGGACTCCGGGTACCTCACCCGTCGTCTCGTGGACGTCTCGCAGGACGTCATCATCCGCGAGGACGACTGCGGCACCACGCGCGGCCTCGAGCTGCCGATCGCCACGGTCGACGCCGACGGCAAGCTCGTCCGCGACGCCCGCGTCGAGAACACCGTGTACTCGCGCACCCTCGCCACCCCGGCGACGGACGCGAAGGGCACGGTCGTCGCCGAGGCAGGCGAGGACGTCGGTGACGTCCTCATCGACAAGCTGGTGGCGGCCGGTGTCGAGAGCATCAAGGTGCGCTCGGTGCTGACCTGCGAGTCGGCCGTCGGTGTCTGCGCGAAGTGCTACGGCCGGTCGCTCGCCACGGGCAACCTGGTCGACATCGGTGAGGCCGTCGGCATCATCGCCGCGCAGTCCATCGGTGAGCCAGGTACCCAGCTGACGATGCGTACCTTCCACACGGGTGGTTCGGCGTCCGCCGACGACATCACCCAGGGTCTGCCCCGTGTCACCGAGCTCTTCGAGGCCCGTACCCCGAAGGGCGCGTCCCCGATCGCCGAGGCCCCCGGCCGCGTCGTCGTCGAGGACACGGACAAGGGTCGTCGGATCATCCTCACGCCGGACAACGGTGACGAGCCGTTCATCTACCCGGTGCTCAAGCGTGCGACCCTCCTCATCGAGGACGGCCAGCACGTCGAGCTCGGCGAGCAGTTCATCGCCGGCACGGTGGACCCGAAGGAGGTCCTCCGTGTGAAGGGCGTCCGTGAGGTCCAGAAGCACCTCGTCAACGGTGTGCAGGACGTGTACGGCTCGCAGGGTGTGCCGATCCACGACAAGCACATCGAGGTCATCGTCCGCCAGATGCTCCGCAAGGTGACGGTCGTCGACCACGCCGACACGGACCTGCTCCCGGGTGAGCTCGTCGACCGCTCGCGGTACAACGAGATCAACCGTGCGGCGCTGCAGGAGGGTCGCAAGACCGCTTCCGCTCGTCAGGAGGTCATGGGCATCACCAAGGCGTCCCTCGCGACCGAGTCGTGGCTGTCCGCCGCGTCCTTCCAGGAGACCACCCGCGTGCTCACGCAGGCGGCCATGGAGGGCAAGCAGGACCACCTCGTCGGCCTCAAGGAGAACGTCATCATCGGGAAGCTCATCCCCGCCGGGACGGGCCTCAGCCGGTACCGCGACGTGGACGTGAACGCGACGGAGGAAGCGAAGGCGGAGCGGTACCCGAACCGCATCTTCGCGGACGACTCGTCGTTCTCGGACGCCGACCTGAGCTTCGTCGACTTCGACAGCTTCTCGTCGGACGACTTCACGCCGGGCACGTACAACTGAGCCGGGTGATCCACTGACGAGGGCCCCGCATCCACCAGGATGCGGGGCCCTCGCTCGTTGCCGGACTGGATGTGGTCAGCGGTACGTCCGCGTGACGCTGCCGAGGGGACCGTCGTCGCCCGTGGCCGAGACGGTCACGGTGCCGCCGGCCATGCGACGTGGGTCGAGCGTCACGGTCCACTGCGACGACCCGGGCACCGGCGGCTCGACACGGTTGCCGTCGGCGTCGGTCACCGGTGTGCCGTCGGCGTCGGTGAACGACAGGCGGGCGCCGGGCTCGGCGGATCCGCTGAGGACGAGCTTCTTGGCGGTGGCCTTCGTCACGTCCGCGGTCACCGGGAACGGGATCGTCGCTCCGCTCGTCGTGGAACCGATGAGCTTGCCGGCGTCGTACACCTCGGCGACGATGCCCATGAACCGGGTCCCGGCGGGCGGGTACGCCAGATCGGCGCTCCACGTGCCATCGGTGTTCGCCGTCCAGTCCTGCCCGTCGGTCAGTGACCACGGCGCTCCTGATTCGTCGACGAACCGCATGTCGGTGCCGGCCGGGCCGCGCCCCTCGAGGTGCACGGTGCGGGCGACGGGGTCGACCCGGACCGCGTCCACGAAGGGGGAGGGTTCGAGCTTCGCCGAGGTGTTCACGCGCAGCTGCTCCGTCCCGTCGAAGCGCTCCACGGTCGTGAGGGTGTGGTCGCCGAAGCGCACGCCGGAGATCCGGTGGGCGAAGGCGCCGTCGCGGTCGGTCGTGGTGGTCGCGGTCGGTACGCCGTCGAGGGTGAGCTCGATGCGGCTGCGGGGCTCGAAGCCGATGCCGTCGATCTTCAGGGACCGGTTCCAGTTCTCGCGGGCGACCATGATCCGCTCGAAGCTCACCTCGTGGGTGCTCGCGCGGAGGGTCGCCACGGGGGAGCCGATCGAGTCGGCGACGCGGAAGGTGTGGTCCCCGAACCCGTCGACGTGCGCCGTTGTCCGCCACGAGCCGTTCGGCTTGACGCGGGTCTCGATGGGCGCACCGTCCGAGGGGGTGATCGAGACGAGATCGCCGGCGTCACCCGTACCCGCCAGGGTCACGTCACCCGCGTTGTGCGCGATCGCGCCGACCCTCGCGGTGAACTGCGCCGCCTGCGCCGGGGACGCGACGAGCGTCGATCCGAGCACCAGCGCTGCGGCGACGACCGCCGCTGCGCATCGCCGCTGTACCACATCTGAAATACGTGTGTTCTGCATGGCGGCCATGTTGGCACTGTGCCGGGTGCCTGTCCAGGGCTTGCCGGATCTCCTTGCCACAGACCGACTGGAGGCTCGGTGCCAGCTGGCACCGAGCCTCCCGTCCGCCGTTCGGTCGCGTCTAGATCGTGCGGCCGGCGTCGCTGTCGCGACCGCCTGATCCGCGCCCCGTCTCGTCCGCGAGCGAGTAGAGGCTGAGCACGTTGCCGTCGGGGTCGCGGACGTCGAACCAGTCGACGGCGCCGTCGACGCACTCGATGGGGCCGACGTCGATGCCGAGCGCGCCGATCCGGGTGTGCTGCGCGGCGACGTCGTCGACGCCGAAGCGGACGATGACCGCGTTCTCCTCGGCCTGGTCATCCTCGAAGAGCTGGATCCAGATGCCGCCGATCTCGTACTCGGCGATGCCCTCGTCCGGCTCGAGGTCAGGCTCGACGCGCTCGAACACCGCGCCGTACCAGAGGCAGGACGCTTCGATGTCGGTGACGGGCAGCCCCACGGTCACGCTCGTGATGTCCATGACTCATCATGTCCTGCGAGTGCCGCGCACGTCGAGGGATTTCCTCTCCTCCACAGCACGATCGATTCCGCGCCCGTCCACCGTCCCCTGTTCTGGGTGCGCCCCGATGCCCTCCGGCCCTCATTCTGGGACTTCGGTACCCGCCGGTCCCGGCCATAGCGTGGACAGGCGTCGAACCCTGTCGACGCACCACGACGTCCTCACGCAACCCGAAGGAGGCAGCGAGACTCATGGCGACGCTCTCCGAGATCCTGATCCTCAACGGAGCACTCCCGATCGAGCACCTCGACTCGCTCACCGGCGACGAGGAGATCGACGAACGCTCGATCCGCTCCCTCGTCGACCGTGGCGTCGTCAGCGAGGCGCAGTTCATCACCGCACGTGCGGCGTCGAACAACTCCAAGACCGTCCCCCTGACCGACTACCCGGTCGACGGCACCGCGGTGTCGATGCTCCCAGCGGCGCTCTGCCGGCGGCACCAGGTGCTCGGCATCGGCTTCGAGGGCGAGGTCCTCGTCCTCGCGATGGTGAACCCGACGAACGTGCTCGCGGTCGACGACGCCCGTGCCGCCTCCGGCCGTGCCATCAAGCCGCTCCAGGTCGAGGAACGCGACCTCGCCGCGGCGCTCGACCGCTACCTGCGTGCCGACGACGAGCTCAACGACCTGACGTCCTCCCTCGAAGAAGAGGCGACGGCGAATGCGCAGCAGCAGGTCGACATCGGCGAGGGCTCGCTCGACGACGTCCCGATCGTCCGCTTCGTGAACCTGCTCGTCTCGCAGGCGATCCAGGACCACGCGTCCGACATCCACATCGAGCCCGGCGAGCACGAGGTCCGGGTGCGCTACCGCATCGACGGCGTGCTGCACGAGATGGCCCCTGCGCCCAAGAACATCCAGAACGGTGTCATCAGCCGTCTGAAGATCATGAGCGACATCGACATCGCCGAGCGTCGCAAGCCGCAGGACGGCCGCATGTCCGTCCGCCACGGTGGCCGCCAGATCGACCTCCGCGTGGCGACCCTCCCCACCGTGTGGGGCGAGAAGGTCGTCATGCGAATCCTCGACAACACGAACACGTCGATGTCCCTCAAGGACCTCAACCTGCTCGAGCAGAACTTCGACGCGTACCAGCGGTCCTACTCCAAGCCGTACGGCATGATCCTCGTCACCGGCCCCACCGGGTCGGGCAAGTCGACGACCCTGTACACGACGCTCAACGCCGTCGCCCGACCCGAGATCAACGTCATCACGGTCGAAGACCCGGTCGAGTACCGGATGGCGGGCATCAACCAGGTGCAGGTCAACCCGAAGGCCGGCCTGACCTTCGCGTCCGCGCTCCGGTCGATCCTGCGTTCCGACCCCGACGTCGTGCTCCTCGGTGAGATCCGCGACCACGAGACCGCCCAGATCGCGATCGAGGCATCGCTCACCGGTCACCTCGTGCTGTCCACGCTGCACACGAACGACGCCCCCTCGGCGATCACCCGTCTGACCGAGATGGACATCGAGCCGTTCCTGGTCGGCTCGGCGCTCGACTGCGTCGTCGCCCAGCGTCTCGCCCGCAAGCTCTGCGACCGCTGCAAGGCCCCGGCCGAGTACACGTTCGACCAGCTCCGGGTGATGGGCTTCGTCGGTGACGACGACGCCACGATCCCGCCGTTCTTCGCACCGGTGGGCTGTGCCGTCTGCTCGAACACCGGGTACCGCGGTCGCATCGCCCTGCACGAGGTCATGACCGTCTCCGAGGAGATCGAGCGCCTCGCCGTCGCACGGGCCTCCAGCGCCGAGATCAGCCGCGTCGCACAGGAGCAGGGCATGCTCACGCTCCGGCAGGACGGCTGGGAAAAGGTGAAGCTCGGGCTGACGAGCGTCGACGAGATCCTGCGCGTGGTGGCGTAGGCGAAGGGCACGAACCGATGACCGACTCCGTGTACGACATCCCCGACGTCAACGACCCCATCGACGGCTGGCACCCCGGCCGTCCCGGGACCGAGGTCGGCGGCCGACGTGCCGCGCGCCTGGCGTCGCAGTCGGAGGCGACCGCCGCTGCGCCGGCCCCTGCCGCTGCGCCCGCGCCAGCCGTGCCCGTCTACGACCTGTCCGACGACCTCGCCGGGTGGCCCGCACCGTCCGGTTCGCCCGTCGCCGTGCCGGTCGCGCAGCCGCAGGCGCGTCCGGCCACGCCGCCGGCGGCGGTCCCGCCCTCGATGGCGTCCTACGGGTACGCGGACCAGGCGACCCAGCACCTGCCGGTCGTCCCTGCTGAACCGACCACGGTCCTCCCGGCCGTGCACGCACCCACCGTGTTCGCGACGCCCGCCGTCGCACCGGGTGCCGAGCCGCTGCCGGAGATCGGCTTCACGCGCCACGCTCGTGAAGTCGCGGACCCCGACCTCATCACCGCCCTCGCCCAGGTCGTCTACCAGGGCGCATCCGACCTCCACGTCACCGCCGACGCCCCGCCGACCGTCCGTGTCGACGGCGGACTCCGCCCCGCCGTTCCCGGCGGGCCTTGGGCGCGGAACAAGGTCATCGCGGCGCTGAAGACCCTGATGACCGTCGAGCAGGCCGGGCAGTTCGACCACGAGCAGGAGCTCGACTTCGCGTACTCGCTGTCGCCGGAGTACCGCTTCCGCGTGAACTACTACCAGCAGCGCGGCAACTGGGGAGCGGCCTTCCGCATCATCCCCACCAAGATCAAGACGCTCAAGCAGCTCGGGATCCCGGAGCACGTCGGCGACTTCGCCAAGCTGCCGCGTGGGCTCGTGCTCGTCACCGGCCCCACCGGGTCCGGCAAGTCGACGACCCTCGCCGCGCTCATCGACCTGGTCAACGAGACCCGTGCCGACCACATCGTCACGGTCGAGGATCCGATCGAGTTCATGCACGACCACAAGAAGGCGATCATCAACCAGCGCGAGGTCGGTGCGGACACGCACTCCTTCGCGAAGGCGCTCAAGCACGTGCTCCGTCAGGACCCCGACGTCATCCTGATCGGCGAGCTCCGCGACCTCGAGACGATCTCCGTCGCGCTGACCGCCGCCGAGACCGGCCACCTGGTGTTCGCGACGCTCCACACGCAGAGCGCTCCCGGCACCATCGACCGCGTCATCGACGTGTTCCCGCCGCACCAGCAGGGACAGATCCGGACGCAGCTCGCCTCCACCTTGGAAGGCGTCGTCTGCCAGACGCTCGTGCCGAAGGCCAGCGGCTCCGGCCGGGTCGTCGCGACCGAGATCATGACCACGACCCCCGCCATCGGCAACCTCATCCGCGAGGGCAAGACGTACCAGATCACCTCCGCCATGCAGGCCGGTCGCGACGCGGGCATGCACACGATGGACCAGGACCTCGCCGAACTCGTCAACGTCGGCACCATCACGCGTCGCGCGGCGATGGAGAAGGTCCACGACCACGAAGGGTTCGACCGGCTCGTGCAGCGCGTCGAATCACCGTCCGACTCGTCCGCAGCGGCCATCGCCGCGAGCGGGATCGACTTCGGCGACAAGTTCTCCGGAGGCCACTGATGTCACTCGCGTTCGACTACCGGGGCCGCGACGGCGGCGGCAAGCTCGTCAAGGGTCGGCTCGACGCCGCGTCCGAGGGTGCTGTCGTCCAGCGCCTCCGCACGATGGGGGTCTCGCCGATCGCCATCACCGAGGCGAAGGCCGGCACCGGGCTGCAGACCGAGATCAAGATCCCGGGGTTCTCGAAGGGCGTGGGCCTCAAGGACCTCGCGATCATGTCGCGGCAGGCGTCCACGATGCTGTCGTCGGGGCTCTCGTTGCTCCGCGCGCTGACGATCCTCGCCGACCAGACCGAGAACAAGAAGCTCAAGGACATCATCGGCAAGGTCCGCGATGACGTCGAGCGCGGTGTCTCCTTCTCAGACGCCGTCGCCAAGTACCCGGTCGACTTCCCGCCGATCATGATCAACATGATCCGAGCAGGCGAGACCGGCGGCTTCCTCGACCAGGCCATGGACTCCATCGCCACGAACTTCGAGAAGGAGCACAAGCTCCGCTCGACGATCAAATCGGCGATGACCTACCCCGTCGTCGTGCTGGTGATGTCACTCGTCGCCGTCGTGGTGATGCTCGTCTTCATCGTGCCGATCTTCCAGGACATGTTCTCGAGCCTGGGGGGCAAACTCCCGCTTCCGACCCAGATCCTCGTCACGCTGTCCCACGCCATGCGGTGGGTGGCGCCGATCCTCGCCGTCGCCGTCGTCGTCGGGTGGGTCTGGTACCGCGCGAACAAGAACACCGATCGGTTCCGCAGTTTCCGTGATCCGCTCCTCCTCAGGATGCCGGTCTTCGGTGGGCTGACGAAGAAGATCGTGATCGCGAGGTTCGCGCGGAACTTCTCGAACATGATCGGTGCTGGCGTTCCGATTCTGCAGGCACTGAAGATCGTCGGCGAGGTCTCGAACAACTTCGTCGTGCAGCGTGCTCTCGAACGCGTTTCAGAAAGCGTCCGAAAAGGTGAATCCATTGCAGATCCACTGGCGAAGGAAAAGGTCTTCCCCAGCATGGTTTCGCAGATGGTCGCCGTCGGCGAGGATGCGGGTTCGCTGGAAGTCATGCTCGAGAAGATCGCGATCTTCTACGACTCGGAAGTCGAATCGACGACGGAGGCGCTGACGTCGCTCATCGAGCCGCTGCTCATCGCCTTCCTGGGCGTCGTGGTGGGTGGCATGATCATCGCCCTCTACCTCCCGATCTTCCAGATCACGTCGCTCGTCCACTGACGAGCCCGACCGCGCGACCTCCGTTCGGGGGTGGTTTGGTCAACGAGTGCCCCCGTTACTGGGGGCATTTTGTTTGTCGGTGACCCCCGTTCTCGGGATTATGCCCAGAAACCGCCCCGAATACGCTTGCCATCGGCGGCGAGCAAAGCCCCGAACAAAACTCCACCCGACATTCCTGAACGAATGGAAACAACCATGTACTTCGCTCTCATGGGCAAGCTCGACGCTCGCCGCAAGGGTCTCCTGGCCGAAGAGGAGAAGGGCTTCACGCTCATCGAGCTCCTCGTCGTCGTGATCATCATCGGTATCCTCGCGGCCATCGCGATCCCGGTGTACCTCAACGTCCAGAACAATGCCAAGGACGCGACCGTCAAGTCCGACCTCGCGAACGCCAAGACTGCGGTCATCGCGTTCCAGACCGACAAGAACGGCAAGCTTCCGACGACGACGGAGTTCGGTACTTCGGCCACGATGACCCCGTACGGCTGGACCAAGAGCACCGACACGGTCTTCACCTACGTGCCGGCTGCGACGGGTTCGTCTTTCTGCATCTCCGCGAAGGGCGCCACCGCCACTGACTACAAGATCACCGACACCACGGCTGCGGCTACTGGCACCTGCTGATCTGAATGACCTTCCGAGGGGCGGTCCGTCTGTTGACGGACCGCCCCTCGTACGAACACCCCGACTGAAGGAGGTGACCATGTTCCGACGACTGCAGCGCGTCCTGCGTCCGATCGACCCGACCGACCGCGACGCGGGCTTGTCGATCATCGAGGTCATGGTCGCGATGATGGTGTTCGCCGTGATGTCCGTGGGCATCGCCTACGGGATCGCGAACACGCTCCAACTCACGCAGAGCAGTCGAGGACGCGAGACCGCGGTCGCGTTGGCGTCGCAGGACATCGACATGCTGCGGCAGACCGCTGCGGCGTCGACCGCCGGGATCTTCAACGTCGTGAGCAAGGCCGGTACCAGCAACACCAAGACGATCGGTGGGGTCACCTACCAGATCGACCGCGCGGTCACGTGGGTGCAGAGCGACGGCGCGAGCGGCGCGTGCGGGACCTCGAACGGCAAGCTCGCGTACAAGAGCGTGGTCGAGACCGTGTCCTGGCCCAAGCAGGGCAGTGGGATGTCCTCGACAACGGTCACCTCTGCGATCGCACCAAGCGACGCGGTGACCGACCCGGGGTACGGGACGGTCATCGTGTCCGCCGTCAACGCATCGGGCGCCCCGTTCCAGGGCGTCTCGGTGACGATCACTCCGGTGAGCGGCGGTGCAGCGCTCTCGACCGCGCCGCTGCCGACCGACGCGCAGGGCTGTTCCTACGCCGTGAACGTCGTGCCGGGGGACTACTCCGTGACGGCGAACGTCTCCGGCGGGATCGACACCAACCAGGCTCAGCCGTCGACCCAGTCTCCGATCACGGTGAGTGCTGGAGCAAGCTCACCGGTGCCGTTCGTCTACGACAAGGCGAGCCAGCTGACGCTGCGGTACGCGCAGACCTACGGAGCGACGCTCCCGACGAACATGGTCACGGTGCTCTCCAGTTCAGCTGGCGGCCTCGACACGATCAAGCCGTGGGACGTCACGAGCAGCTCGCTCGTCGTGAACTCGGCGTCCACCCCCAACCTCCCCGTGTTCCCGTTCACCTCCGGGTACACCGTTTACGCCGGTCCGTACTCGAACAGCACGAGTGCCAGCACGAGCTGCTTGAGCCCGAATCCGTCGTCCTGGTCGACGCCGAGTCAGACCGGTGCAATCGGCGTGAGCCCGCAGACCGTGAACGTCAGTCCCGGCTCGCCCTCGAACGCGTCGGTGATGATGGGCGTGGCCACGGTCAACGGTGTGAAGAACCGCTACATCACAGCGGTGTCGTCAGCGAACCCCGGAGCAGGCGATCCTGGTTGCTCCGCGGGCATGACGATGAAGTTCCCCGTCACCACCGGTGACTCCGCGACGATCGCCCTGCCGTTCGGAACCTGGACGCTGTACTCCGGAACGAGTTTCGGTTCAACCACCAAGAACGAGATTGCGTCGAACGCGTCGAACGTCAAGCCGGTCACACCGGGCAACGTCAACCAGAAGACCGCCCTCGTCGTCATCAACTACGACAACACGCTGACCCTCGATCCGCGCGGGCAGACATCATGATGCGTTCGATGACCCGGTTCCACCGCGACCAGTCCGGGGTGAGTCTGTCCGAGCTGATCATCGCGCTGAGCATCTCGATGATCGTCCTCGTCGCGGTCGGTGGGTTCTTCACCGCGACCCTCCGCGCCGGTACGACGAACACGACGTCGGATCAGAACGCCCGATCGGCGTCGATCGTGATGAACTCCGTCACCAGGTACGTCCACGCTGCGAGCCTCTTGCCGAAGTCGGACGGGACGTACGCATCGGCGGTCACACAGGCGAGCGGCACACAGCTCACGTTCTACGCCTACATCAACCTCGATGGCAGCAGCACCGACAACCCGGTCCAGGTGCGCTACTCGCTGAACGCATCGAAGCAGCTCGTCCAGGACCAATGGGCCGGCACGGCGTCCGGAGGTTTCTACTCGTTCCCGGCCCCGACCCAGACCCCGAACACGTCAGCCGTCCTCGGTGGCCCCATCGCATCCCCGACGGTCGAGGGTGACCCGTTGTTCACCTATCTCGGGGCCGACGGTGGCGTCCTCCCGACGCAAGCCGACGGCTCGCTCGCGGCGGCACAACTCGGGAAGATCCGGGCCGTGCGCACCAACCTCGAGCTCGGGTCGACCACGGCCGGCGCATCCGGGAACACCCGGATCCAGAACACCCTGTACCTCTTCAACGTGGCGTACGGCACGACGAGCGGAGGGACCCCATGATCCGGTGGATCGGCGAACGCCTCGGGAGAGAACACGGCGACGAACGCGGCATGGTCCTCGCGAACGTGGTCATCTTCGGCACCGTGATGCTGCTGCTGGTCGCGACGATGGTGGCGGTGTCCACCTCGGGCGCGATCAAGTCGGCGGCCGACAGGAACTTCCAGAACGCCATCACCGCTGCGTACGCCGGCTTGGCGGACTACCAGGCCAAGCTCTCGAACGACAACGGCTACGCGCTCTACGGCAACGCGGCGGCACAGTTCAGCAAGTCGAGCGGGTCGACGTTCACCGGCAACGACAACAACGCGGCGTTCACCAACAGCGGTTCGACGTGGGCGCCGGTCGTCGGGTCGTCGGACCAGTGGTACCGGTACGAGGTCGACAACTCGAACTACTCGTCCAAGGGCATCCTCCGCGTGCGCGTCACCGGGAAGTCCGGCGGCAGTGTCCGGTCACTCGTCGCGAACCTCAAGGGCGATGGCTTCATCAACTACCTGTACTTCACGAACTACGAGTCGTCGAACCCGGCGATCTCGGGCAGCTCATGCACGACCGCTTACCAATGGCAGTCAGGCGTCAGCAACAAGTGCCAGGCGGTCCAATTCGCGGGTACGGACGTCCTCAACGGGCCGATCCGGACGAACGACGTCTTCACCGCTGCGTGCGCGACGACGTTCAACGGCGCGGTCGAGCAGCACGACACCTCGGTCCGCGCGTCGAGCGGTACGTGCAACGGTATGTTCAACGGAGGTGCGGCGAGTGCAGTGCCGTACCTCGGCTTGCCAGCGCTGAACTCCAACATGTCCCAGGAGACGCGGACCGACATCCCGGCGACCGTTCCCCGTCCCGGCTGCCTGTACACAGGGCCGACTCGGGTCAGCTTCCTCGGGAACGGCAAGATGACGGTCTGGTCGCCGTGGTCGAAGGCGACGCAGGTCAAGGTCGACAGCGTGTCCGGTGCGGTGACGGAAACGAACGACACGGCGAAGGCCGCGGCGCTGTGCGGTGCCGTCGGAGACCTCCAGAGCGCCGCAGGTGCGACGATCTCCACCCTCCCTTCGAACCTCATGTACGTCCAAGACATCCCGTCCGCCGCGAACAACGTGAACACCTGGGCCGCCGGAAGCTACCCGTCCAAGTACACGAACACGTACTGCACGACCACCGTCACCGTGCGCGGCAACGGCTCGTCCAGCACCGCAGGGAACCAGACCTTCAGCAACGGCCAGGGCTACCCAGCGTCCGGAGAGTGGATCAACGGCGGGAGTTCGGGGTCCGGATCCACCTACCAAACCGGGTCGGCGTCGGACACCTACTCCTGCACGGCAGGAGACGTCTTCGTCAGTGGCGCGTTCTCCGGAGCCATGACCATCGCCTCGTCGGGGACGATCTGGGTGACCGGCGACATCACCTACGTCGACGGCACGAGCGACATCCTCGGGCTCGTCGGGCAGAACGCCGTCGAGATCTACAACCCTGCGAAGTGCACCTCGTACCCGACGACGGGCTCCTGGTGGGCCGGGTACGTGACCGACTACTCGCGCTGCAACAACGCGGGCGTCGGACTGCTCAACCGGGTACGGGGCGCCGGCATCACGGTGAGCGCAGCGATCGCGAGCAACGCCGGGACGTTCTGGAACCAGAACTACGACATCGGTCCGCAGCTCGGTGTGCTGAAGGTCGTCGGATCGATCGCGCAGAACTGGCGAGGTCCGGTGGCGACCACAGGCGGCACCGGTTTCTCGAAGAACTACGTGTACGACCAGCGACTCCTGACGACCGCACCACCGAAGTTCCTCCAACCGGTCTCGACGTCGTACGGAGTGACGACGCAGATCGAGGTGCAGTCCGCGTACCAGGTGGACGGTTCGTGCGCGAAGACCACGGCAGGGGTGTGCCGATGACCGCGTCGATGTTCACGGCGGTGCTCGCCGGCGCCTTTGGGCTGGTCACCGGGTCGTTCCTCAACGTCGTGGTCTACCGGGTGCCCGCCGGTCTGTCGGTCGTCGCTCCGGCGAGCGCGTGTCCGAATTGTGGGCACGCGATCCGACGGCGTGACAACATCCCGGTGGTGTCGTGGATCGTCCTCGGTGGGCGCTGTCGCGACTGCGACGTGTCCATCTCGCCCCGGTACCCGATCGTGGAGCTCGGCACAGGCATCCTCTTCGCGGTCGTCGGGCTCATCGCGCTGTCTCCGCTCGAGGCGATCGCTCCGCGCGATGCCGTCGGCCGGGCGGTGCTCCTCGTCGCGTTCCTGTACCTGATGGCGATCAGCGTTGCGCTCGCCCTGATCGATCTCGAAACCCACCGTCTCCCGAACGCGATCGTGTACCCATCGGCGGTTGTCCTCCTCGTGCTGTTCGCCGTGGTCTCGGCGCTCACCGGTGACTGGGGTGCCCTCGCCCGTGGGCTGCTGGGTGCGGTCCTCCTCGGTGGTGGGTACTTGGCGCTCGCCGTCGCCGTGCCGGGTGGGATGGGGCTCGGCGACGTGAAGCTCGCCGTCGTGCTCGGTCTCGTCCTCGCGTACCTCGGATGGGGACCCCTCGCAGTGGGAGCTTTCGGGGCGTTCGTCGTCGGAGGTACGGTCGCGATCAGTCTGATCATCCTCCGTCGAGCGCGGTGGCGCGGCGGCTTGCCGTTCGGCCCGTCGATGCTCGTCGGCGCCTGGGTCGGAATCCTCCTGGGTGACCGGCTCATGGGTGCGTACCTCGCCATCCTCGGCGTCGCCTGACCCGACTGTCCACCTCCACCAACGAAAGCAGCATCATGGGCAAGAGCATCGTCGGCCTCGACATCGCGGGGTCATCGATCCGTGCAGTCGAGGTAGCGGACGCAGATCGTCCTCGCCCTACCGTCGTGCGTTTTGCGGAGGTCCCCACCCCGGCGGGCGCGGTGAGCCGTGGCGAGGTACTCGAGCAGAACACCGTCGCGGCCGCACTCAAGCAGCTCTGGTCGATCGGCAGGTTCCGCTCCCGCGACGTCGTGCTCGGAATGGGGAACCAGCGCGTCCTCTCGCGGGATCTGACCGTGCCGCGGGCTCCGCTCGCACAGATCCGTGAGAGCTTGCCCTTCCAGGTCCAGGACATGCTCCCGGTCCCGGTCGGCGACGCCATCCTCGACTTCTACCCGACGGCCGAAGGCGTGAGTGAGTCCGGCCCGGTGCTGCACGGTCTCCTGATCGCAGCGATCAAGGACGCGGTCCTCGCCAACGTGAAGGCCGTCCAGCTCGCCGGGCTCAACCCGGTCGGTGTCGACTTGATCCCCTTCGCCCTCACGCGGGTCGTGGTCGGTCGGCAGCAGCGCAAGGGAACGACGGCGCTCGTCCAACTCGGAGCCGACACCACGAGCGTCGTTCTCGCAACCGACGGCGTCCCGCAGTTCGTCCGCATCATCCCGACCGGCGGCAACGACGTGACGAAGGCGTTGGCTGCGCGGCTCGACATCTCGTTCGAGCAGGCGGAAGCAGTGAAGCGTCACCTGGGGATCGGCCGAGTCGCACAGACACCGGACGACGCCCGAGCGGTTGCGGCGACGTTCGACACCGTGAACGAACTCATGGCGAGTCTCCGGAACACGATCAACTACTTCGTGAACACGCGTCCGGGCGAATCCGTGGCGAGTGTCGTGCTCGTCGGCGGGGGGTCGCGTCTCATCGGCTTCCGTGAAGCTCTTGCGGACTACACGCACCTGCCCGTCGAGATCGGCTCCGCGTTCGCGGCCGCCGGCGTCGGCCGCTCGATCCGTGAGGAAGACATCGCCGTCCACGGCGACACGATCGCGGTCGCCTACGGGCTCGCGGTAGGAGGCAAAGCAGCATGACCAGCACAGAAGTTCGCCCGACGCCCACCCTGAAAGCGGACGATTCGAAACGCCGCGGGCATCGTGACCGCACTTCGGAAAACGCCGCGGCCGTCGGCCTGGAGCCCCGTGTCGACCTCCTGCCCCAAGAGGTCCGTGCCGACCGTCGAGAGCGCGGCATCGCTCGCCGGGCTTGGTTCGGCGTGGTGGTCGCCGGAGCCGCCGTCATGCTCGGTACGGGCGCTGCCGTCGCGCACCAGTTGGGCACGGCGGCAGGACTCGCTTCCGCGCAAGCCGAGACGTCCACCTTGCTCGCGCAGCAGCAGCGCTTCGCCGATGTTCGGACCGCGGAGCAGCAGACGCAGCTGCTCCAGGCCGGGCAGGCCGTCGGCGGCGCGTCCGAGATCGATTGGCACGACACGCTGTCCGAGGTCGAGAGTGTCCTCCCGGACGGCGTCGAGATCAGTGCGATGCGCATCGCCTCTGCAGACTCGGTCGAACCGTTCTCGCAATCAACCGCTGCGCTCTCGAAGTCACGTGTCGCCACCGTCTCGATCACCGTGAAGTCTTCCGAGATCCCGTCGGTCTCGGACTGGAATGGCAGGCTCTCGTCGCTACGCGGGTACGTCGGGTCCACGATCTCCTCGATCTCGTACGAGAAGGAGACGGCCCGCTACAGCTCGGTGATCGACATCGAACTCGACGACAAGGCCTACGACGGTAAGTACACGAAGGACGCAGACCGATGAGCAAGAACCGTCTCTCCCTCGTCATCGCACTCGTCGTCACCGTGGCAGTGCTCGCCGGTGGTTGGTTCCTCGGTGTCCAGCCGCAGCTCGCACAGGCGGCGAGCAACGGGACACAACAGGAGACCATCGACGCCACCAACGACAGGAACCGCACGGAGCTGGAGCGTCTTGCCAAAGCGAACGAGAGCCTCGACTCGACGAAGGCGGAACTCGCGAAGCTCCAGGCATCGCTCCCGTCCACTGCAGACACCGACCCGTTCGTGGAGTCGCTGAACGGGTTCGCCACGTCGTCCGGCGTGACGATCACGAGCGTGACGATCGGCGACCCTGAACAGTACGTCCCCGTCTCGACCACTCCGGCCGGTACCGCGACGGCCGCTCCGTCGGCTTCGGCGAGTGCGACACCGGCACCCGGGTCCACCGCGGCGCCGACTGCTGCCGCTACCCCGCAGGCGGCCGATCCGCACAGCGATCCGCTGATCACCAGCTCCAACTTCTCCGTGATCTCGGTCACCGTCGCAGTCGATGGTTCGTACGATCAAGCGCTTGCCTTCACGCAGGCGGCGCAGAGCGGGGCGCGGTTGTTCCTCGTCAGCGGCATCGCTGCGACGAGCACGGACGAGAAGCCGCCGATGGAGGCGCAGTCGTGGTCGCTGACCGGCACGATCTACGTGCTCGCCGACTCCGCAACGACCCCCGCGAAGGGCTGACCAGCACCCCGCCAACTGGGGGAGGAGCCGCCACGCCGAAGCCTCTTCCGTGGCGGCTCCCGCTGTGCGTACGATGCTCCCGATGCCGCGTTCTGCGGCTCGTCACACCCTCTCGAACGGTCGGCTCGAATCGGCCGTTCCTCGTCGTGCCCGGAGTCGCGCGTGTTGTCTGGAATCGTGGAATTCCTCGGATGGTTCGGAGCCGTAACCGTCCTCGCTGGTTACATCTTGTTCTCAACCGGCAAGCTCCCGAACGGCCCGGTCTACCAGCTGTTCAACCTCGTCGGCGGACTCGCGGTGGCGGTCAACGTCGCCGCCCACCACGCCGTGCCGTCGACCATCGTGAACGGCATCTGGGCCGTCGTCGCGGTCGTCGTCCTGGTCCGCATGGCCAGGGCGCGTCGCACGGCGAAGCGGGCCGGTCTCGAGACGCACCACGAGCTCTCGACAGAGCCGGCGGCAACGACCGCGGTGCTGCCCGTCATCGGCCCCGCCGTCCGGCACCACGAGCCGGACGTGACCGACACGGCGGACGCACCCCCGAGCCTCCAGGCCGAACCGGCCGAACCGGCCGAACCGGCCGCACCGGCCGAACCGACGACCGCCGCCGCCCCCATGACCGAGAGCGTCCCGGTCATCACCGCAGCGATCGCCATCGCGCTGGTGAACGCCGCGCAGGAGCAGCGCCGCGCCGAGCGCAACGAGCAGCACGACCGCGAGCAGCACGACCGCGCGCAGCAGGAGCAGCCCGCGAGCTGACCTCGCCGAACCACGCGACGGACACCGCACCGCGCATCGTCGTGGTGCTGTGTCCGCTCCACGGTCCGGTGCGGGAACCCGCCACCCGACCCGCCACACCAGCCACGACATCCGTCACCGGCGCTACCATCGGTCCATGTCCCGGTGGTTGGTGGCGACGATGACGTCGATCCTCTTCATCGCGCTCGTCATCGCCGTGAGCGGGTTCGAGTCCCTCCTCGCCGACATCGCGATCATCTCCCAGACCGACGCGACGCCGTACCTCGGCCCGGCGATGGTCCTCGGTGGCGCGGTGGTGGTGTTCCTCGCGACGGCGTTCGGCATCCCGGACGGCAACCCCGGCGTCACGGGCCTGGTCGCAGCCGCGACGAGCTACCTCGTGATGCTCGGCGTCGGGTCGGTCGGCTACGCGCTGATCCGCCAGGACGTCACCGAGCTCCTGGTGTTCCCGGCGGGCTACGCCCTCGGCCCGTTCGTGGTCGGCTCGGTCGTGATCGCGCTGCTCTGCGTGATCGGCGGGATCGCGATGGCCAGGCACCAGGCCAAGCAGTCGAACTGACGGCGGTCGCCGGTAGGATATCGGTGCCGCCGGAACAGCGCGGCAGCGAGACCACGGGGGACCGATGAGCACGGACGACACCGCACCGCAGGACGGATGGGGATCCGTCCCACGGGTCGCGGACATCAGCGGCACGCGGGAAGCGCCGGCGCCGGGCACGCGCGAAGCGCCGGCGCCGACGGGTGCTGCAGCAGCGCCGGCACCGCGGCCGCGCAAGCGGATGCGCCGCGGGGCAATCATCGGCATCATCGCGGGCGGAGCGGCCGTGGTGCTGCTGGCCGTCGCGGGCGGGGTCGGCTACTCGGTCGGCTCGAACAGCCACGCGCCGGAACGCCAGGTCGAGGCGTTCCTCGACCACCTCCGGTCCGGCAAGGTCGACGCGGCCCTGACCGACGCCGGCATCGAGCACGCGAAGGACGACGTCCTGCTGACCGACGCCGCGTACGCCAAGGCGAAGTCGCGCGTCACGGGGTACCGCATCGCCGCCACGAAGACCGACGGCGACACCGCGACGGTGGGCGCGTACCTGACGCAGAGCGGACGCCAGGTCGCCGCCACGTTCACCCTCGACAAGACCGGCACCGACTGGGGCGTGTTCCCGAAGTGGGAGCTCCAGGCCCCCGACCTCGGATCGGTGGACGTCGTCGTGCAGGCCCCGGCGGGCACCACGGTCGCGGTCGCCGGCCAGAAGGTGACCACGGACAAGACCGGCGGGCTCACCCTGCGTGCGCTCCCGGGTTCGTACGACGTCGCGGTCGACGGCGGCAAGTGGTTCACGGCCGACACCGCGACGGCGGACGTCCGCGGGTTCGCCGCGGCGGAGTCGACGCCGGTCTCGATCACGACGACGCTCACCGACGACGGCAGAGCGGCTGCGACGGATGCCGTGAACGCCTGGGTGGACGGCTGCATCGCCTCGACATCGACCACCCCGGACGGCTGCAGCTTCTACGCGTACGGCGAGAACCCGGCGAACACCTACACCGACCAGAAGTGGACGCTCGACGCCCGCCCGACCGTGCAGGTGGACGGCTGGCTCGCGGATGGCTGGATGGTCACCACGTCGTCGTACGGCTCGGCGACGTTCACGGCGAACTTCACGGGGCCGGCTGGCTCCGGCACGGCGACGGCCGGTCCGATCAACGTGAACGCCTCCGGCTACATCACGGGCTTCACCGACGCGGGCGCGACGTTCGAGTCGTCGATCGGCAACGGGTCGTCGGACACCGGCTCCTGAACGCTGGTGGTCGGCTCCGTCCCGGACGGGAGGCCCGACCCGCCTCCCCGACGGCAGCACGCCGGAGCGCGTGGCGGGCTCCAGGGCGCGCCCCGCGCCCGGCGCGACCGGCCGGCGGACGTGCGTTCGCCGACGGCCGATTCCACGGGCCTCCAGGACGACGCGCCCGGATTGATTTCGCGAGGGTACGCAGGTAGGCTCTTCCGGGTGTGCGCCCTCGGGCGCGCCCGAAAAGTTCGGCAGGTCGTCGACCTGATCCGGACAGTCCGCCCCCAAACCACGTCCGCCTGACAGGCGGCCGTTCGCGTGGGCGAGGATGCCGACGGACCACGTCGGCCAGAGAACACGAGCGAAGAACCAGGAGAACAGTTGCCTACTATTCAGCAGCTGGTTCGCAAGGGTCGTACGCCCAAGGTCGTCAAGACCAAGGCACCGGCCCTCAAGGCGAACCCCCAGCAGCGTGGTGTGTGCACCCGCGTCTACACCACCACCCCGAAGAAGCCGAACTCGGCACTGCGCAAGGTCGCTCGTGTGAAGCTCTCGAACGGTACCGAGGTCACGGCCTACATCCCCGGTGAGGGCCACAACCTGCAGGAGCACTCGATGGTGCTCGTCCGCGGCGGTCGTGTGAAGGACCTCCCGGGTGTCCGCTACAAGATCATCCGTGGCGCACTGGACACCCAGGCCGTCAAGAACCGTAAGCAGGCGCGTAGCCGCTACGGCGCGAAGAAGGGTTGAGTTAGATGCCTCGTAAGGGTCCCGCCCCCAAGCGTCCCGTCGTCGCAGACCCCGTCTACGGCGCACCGATCGTCAGCCAGCTCGTCAACAAGATCCTCCTCGACGGCAAGAAGGGCCTCGCCGAGCGCATCGTCTACGACGCACTCGAAGGTGTCTCGTCGAAGAACGGCCAGGACGCCGTCGTCACGCTGAAGAAGGCGCTCGACAACGTCCGTCCGACCCTCGAGGTCCGCAGCCGCCGCGTCGGTGGCTCGACCTACCAGGTCCCGGTCGAGGTCAAGCCGCACCGTGCGAACACGCTGGCCCTGCGCTGGCTGACCTCGTACGCCAAGGCTCGCCGCGAGAAGACGATGACCGAGCGTCTCATGAACGAGATCCTCGACGCGTCGAACGGTCTCGGCGCCGCTGTCAAGCGTCGCGAGGACACCCACAAGATGGCCGAGTCGAACAAGGCCTTCGCGCACTACCGCTGGTAATCCCGGCGTACCTGGCTGATCGGTTCGGGCGCCGTCAGGGCAAGACCCACGGCGCCCGGCCGACCACCATCTCCTACAACTCTTCCGGAGGAACCCTGTGGCACAGGACGTGCTCACCGACCTGAACAAGGTCCGCAACATCGGCATCATGGCGCACATCGACGCCGGCAAGACCACGACCACCGAGCGCATCCTGTTCTACACGGGCATCACGCACAAGATCGGTGAGGTCCACGACGGCGCCGCCACGATGGACTGGATGGCGCAGGAACAGGAACGCGGCATCACGATCACGTCAGCCGCGACGACCTGCTTCTGGGACAACAACCAGATCAACATCATCGACACCCCCGGTCACGTGGACTTCACGGTCGAGGTGGAGCGCTCGCTCCGCGTCCTCGACGGTGCTGTCGCCGTCTTCGACGGCAAGGAGGGCGTCGAGCCCCAGTCCGAGACCGTGTGGCGTCAGGCGGACAAGTACAACGTCCCGCGCATCTGCTTCGTCAACAAGATGGACAAGCTCGGTGCGGACTTCTACTTCACCGTCGACACGATCGTGAAGCGCCTCGGCGCCGAGCCCCTCGTGCTGCAGCTCCCGATCGGTGCGGAGTCCTCCTTCGAGGGCGTCGTCGACCTGGTCGAGATGCGTGCCCTCACCTGGCGCGGCGACGCCAAGGGTGACGTCCAGATGGGCGCCAAGTACGAGATCGAAGAGATCCCGGCCGACCTGGCCGACCGCGCCGCCGAGTACCGCGAGAAGCTCATCGAGCGCGTGGCCGAGGCGGACGACGAGCTCATGGAGCGCTACCTCGAGGGCGACACCGACTTCTCGGTGGCCGAGATCAAGGCTGCGATCCGCAAGCTCACCGTCAACAGCGAGCTCTACCCGGTGCTCTGCGGTTCTGCGTTCAAGAACCGTGGCGTCCAGCCGATGCTCGACGCGGTCATCGACTACCTGCCGTCGCCGCTCGACGTCCCGCCGATGATCGGCCACGACGTCAAGGACGAGGAGAAGGAGATCATCCGCAAGCCGGATGCCTCCGAGCCCTTCTCGGCGCTCGCGTTCAAGGTCGCGGTGCACCCGTTCTTCGGTCGCCTCACCTACGTCCGCGTGTACTCCGGCCACATCGAGTCCGGTGCACAGGTCATCAACTCGACCAAGGGCAAGAAGGAGCGCATCGGCAAGATCTTCCAGATGCACTCCAACAAGGAGAACCCGGTCGACGCGGTCACCGCCGGTCACATCTACGCGGTCATCGGCCTGAAGGACACCACCACCGGTGACACCCTGTGCGACCCGCAGGACCAGGTCGTCCTCGAGTCGATGACCTTCCCGGAGCCCGTCATCGAGGTGGCGATCGAGCCGAAGACCAAGGCTGACCAGGAGAAGCTCTCCACGGCCATCCAGAAGCTCGCCGAAGAGGACCCGACGTTCCGCGTCGAGCTCAACGCCGAGACCGGTCAGACGACGATCAAGGGCATGGGCGAGCTCCACCTCGACATCCTGGTCGACCGCATGAAGCGCGAGTTCAAGGTCGAGGCGAACGTCGGCAAGCCCCAGGTGGCCTACCGCGAGACCCTCACCAAGACCGTCGAGCGCTACGACTACACCCACAAGAAGCAGACCGGTGGTTCCGGTCAGTTCGCGAAGGTGCAGATCGCGCTCGAGCCGATGGAGGTCACGGCGGAGAAGGTCTACGAGTTCGAGAACGCCGTCACCGGTGGTCGCGTGCCTCGTGAGTACATCCCGTCGGTCGACGCCGGTATCCAGGACGCCATGCAGGTCGGTATCCTCGCCGGGTACCCGACCGTCGGTGTGAAGGCCATCCTCAAGGACGGCCAGGCGCACGACGTCGACTCGTCCGAGATGGCGTTCAAGATCGCCGGCTCGATGGCCTACAAGGAAGCGGCTCGCAAGGCCGGTCCGGTCATCCTCGAGCCGATCATGGCCGTCGAGGTCCGTACGCCCGAGGAGTACATGGGCGACGTCATCGGTGACCTGAGCTCGCGTCGTGGCAACATCGCCGCGATGGAGGACGCTTCCGGCGTCAAGGTGGTCCGCGCGAGCGTGCCGCTGTCCGAGATGTTCGGCTACGTCGGGGACCTTCGTTCGAAGACCTCCGGTCGTGCCGTCTACTCGATGACGTTCGAGACCTACAACCAGGTCCCGTCCAACGTCGCCGAGGAGATCGTCGCGAAGTCCAAGGGGGAGTGACGCTCTTCCGAGCGTGCTCTCCACAGGCGGGGGCGCCCGGCGACGGGCCCCTCGCCACCAAGTAAAGTAAAGACACACACACCGCGTGCCAACGGTTCGGCATCCCTGACAGGGGTGCTCCCGGGGGTCTCGCATCCGAGTCCTGAGGAGGACCCACAGTGGCCAAGGCCAAGTTCGAGCGCACCAAGCCGCACGTCAACATCGGAACCATCGGTCACGTCGACCACGGCAAGACCACGCTCACGGCGGCGATCACCAAGGTTCTGCACGACCAGTACCCGGACCTCAACGAGGCCCGTGACTTCGCTCAGATCGACAACGCTCCCGAAGAGCGCCAGCGCGGCATCACGATCAACATCTCGCACGTCGAGTACCAGACCGACAAGCGCCACTACGCGCACGTCGACGCTCCTGGTCACGCCGACTACGTGAAGAACATGATCACCGGTGCGGCCCAGATGGACGGCGCGATCCTCGTGGTCGCCGCCACCGACGGTCCCATGCCCCAGACGCGTGAGCACGTGCTGCTCGCTCGCCAGGTCGGCGTGCCGTACATCGTCGTCGCGCTGAACAAGTCCGACATGGTCGACGACGAGGAGATCCTGGAGCTCGTCGAGCTCGAGGTCCGTGAGCTCCTCGGCTCGCAGGAGTTCGACGAGGACGCACCCGTCGTGCAGGTCTCGGCGCTCAAGGCGCTCGAGGGCGACGAGAAGTGGGTCAAGTCCGTCCAGGACCTCATGGCCCAGGTCGACGAGCACGTGCCGGACCCGGTGCGCGCCACCGACCAGCCCTTCCTCATGCCGATCGAGGACGTCTTCACGATCACCGGTCGTGGCACCGTCGTCACCGGTCGCGTCGAGCGCGGCGAGCTGGACCTCAACTCCGAGGTCGAGATCGTCGGCATCAAGCCGACCCAGAAGACCACGGTCACGGGCATCGAGATGTTCCGCAAGCTGCTCGACAAGGCAGTCGCCGGTGACAACACCGGTCTGCTCATCCGTGGCCTCAAGCGTGAGGACGTGGAGCGCGGCCAGGTCGTCGTGAAGCCGGGTTCGGTCACGCCGCACACCGAGTTCACCGCGAACGCGTACATCCTGAACAAGGAAGAGGGCGGTCGTCACAACCCGTTCTACGCGAACTACCGTCCGCAGTTCTACTTCCGCACCACGGACGTCACCGGCGTCATCACGCTGCCCGAGGGCACCGAGATGGTCATGCCCGGCGACACCGTCGCGATGACGGTCGAGCTGATCCAGCCGATCGCCATGGAAGAGGGCCTCCGGTTCGCCATCCGTGAGGGTGGTCGTACGGTCGGCGCCGGCACGGTCGAGAAGATCATCAAGTAACGCTCGTTCCTTGCGTCAGCGGGGTCGGACCTTCGGGTCCGGCCCCGCTTTCGTCGTTGCCGGGACGGTGCTGCGTGCTGCGGACAGATCGCGCACGGTCGGGCAACATGTCTCGCAAGCGGCCGGACCACCCGGCCATCGGATGGCCGGGACCCCGGCCGACAGGGAGGCACCATGGCCGGCTTCGACGACATCCAGAAGAACGTCTCCGCGAGGGCGCAGGAGGTCACCGACAAGGCGAAGGCCTTCGTCGACGAGAACAAGGACAAGATCGAGGAGGCCGTCAGGAGCGAGAAGGTGGAAGAGGTCTCGGACAAGATCATCCACGGGCTCGCGGACGGCCTGAAGAAGGTCACCGGCGGGAAGTTCGACGACAAGATCGACGACGCCGCCGCGAACGTCGACAAGCACGTCGGCAACGAGTAGCCCCGCGCCGACTCCTGCGACCCCACACCCGTCCGGCTCTCGCCGGGCGGGTGTTCGCGTCCCTCGGACGGCGGACAACGGTGTACCCCGATCTGGGTGCATCGGTCCGTCTGCATGCTCGATACCGTGGAGTCGCGGGACCGCCCTGGGTGCCGCGGTGACCCGAACACCCCCTTCACGCTGCTCGGCCCTGCCCGGTCGACGGCGCGGTCTGCTGTGCCTCGCGTCATCCGACGACGACTCGGGAGCACTCTCCGATGCGACTGTCCCTCCTGCCCGCACGCCCCCGATCCGTGGCGATGGCGGTGGTGATCGCCCTGGTGACCGGGCTCCTCGCGGTGTTCGCGATCGCGCAGCCCGCATCGGCGGCCTCGACGGTCACCGTGACCGCGAAGGCCGACGACTCGGTCCTGAGCGGGGCGCCGGCGACGGTGACGCTCACGGCGAAGAACACCGCCGACGCCTCCGGGGGGACGGACCTCTACAACCTCGGGTACTCGTACACGCTGCCGGCCGGCGTGACCTACGTCGCGGGCAAGGCGACGGCGGACGGCACGGCGCTCCCGGATCCGAGCACGACGACCCTCGCCGACGGCGGAACGCTCCTCGTCTTCTCGAACGTGTCCGACCTGGTCTCGGGCGACCAGAAGTCGATCGCGTTCCAGGTCACCGCGTCCGACACGGTCTTCCCGGTGGGCACGTCGTTCACCGGCACGGCGCAGATCGCCGTCAACAGCGACGCACGCAACATCCCGACGTTCGACGCCACCGGGGCTCCGGCGACGAACACGTCGAACTCGGCGACGGCGACCTCGAACCCGACGTCGATCTCCGCGATCCGCATCACGAAGGCGGAGGGCAGCCCCGAGAACGAGCTCGTCCGCGGCGTCCACGACCACCCGACGGTGTACACGCTCACCGTGCAGAACACCGCGACGGCTCCGAGCACGGACGTCACGGTGACGGACCTCCTGCCGGCGGGGCTGGAGTTCCTCGGCTGCGGCACGATCGACAACACGACCTCGGGGCCCGAGTACGAGGGTGCGCCGTCGCTGCAGTCCGCCACGGCGGCCGGCGCCACGGGCGAGTGGGACCAGAGCGCCTGCCTGACGCCGCAGAGCGTGACCACGGTGGACGACGTCGCGGGACAGAACGGCAAGGTCTTCACGAAGGTCGTCTGGTCGATCCCGACGCTGACGAACACCCCCGTCACCATCAAGTACCTCGCCGCCGTGCCGCTGTTCGAGAACACCATGTCGTTCAGCGGGCAGGGCACGGGCAAGCCCGCCGGGGCCGTGTCGGCACCGGCCGCCACCGACCTGCACGACGAGGCGAACCTCGACAACAACAACGGCCCCTCGACCCGTCAGGACACCGCAGACACCACGTCGAACGGCCGCGGGCAGGAGAACACCGTCGTCGCCGCCGGGACCTACACGGGCAAGGTCGGCGGGACGGCGACCTCGGCACAGTCCGCGAGCGCCGCACTCACCGTCGAGGCGATGGACCTCGCCGTGGCGAAGTCGGTCACCACGCCGGCCGATGGCTCCTTCGCGGCCGGCAAGTTCGCGACCTACTCGCTGGACGTGCGGGCGAGCGAGTACGAGTCGTCGGCGGGCATCACGTTCACCGACACGCTCGGCGACGGACTCTGCCCCGCGTTCCCGACTGGTACGCCCACCACGGGGACCTTCCCCGCGGACTGCACGCTCTCGATGAACGCGTCGCTGAACCAGCAGATGACGAACGCCACCGTCGACCGTGTCGCGTACGACTCGGCCACGGGGAAGTTCACGATCTCGTTCCACATCGCGGACATGGCGGCAGACGGCGTGACGACCGTCCGCTACCAGGCGCTCATGCGGACCACCTACTCGGTCACGGGCTCCGGCGGGCCGACGTCCGCCGGTGACTCGTTCGACAACACGGTCGCGATGACGGGCACCTCCACCGGTGTCCACGGCGACAGCGGCGACACGAAGGTGGTCGACGACTCCCGTGCGTCCATCACGTCGAAGGCGCCGGTGATCTCGAAGTCCGTCCTGCCGCGGAGCGCGAGCGACGGCGTGACGAGCTCCGCCGACTGCACCGCCGACGGCCGGCCCGGCTCCTATGTGACTGCCACCCCGAGCGACGCCTTCCAGCTCGGGGACCTGGTCTGCTTCAAGCTGCAGGTGGACTTCCCGGCCGGCGTGCAGAGCCGCAACGCGACGATCACCGACATGCTCCCCGTGCACACCACGGCCGGCAGCAGCTGGGCCGAGGACACCGACTGGTCCTACGGGACGGAGAGCACGGTCCCGGAGTCGGACGTCGCCCTGAAGTCCTCGTCGTCGACGATGGGCGCGTTCGCGATCGGGCACACGGTCTCCGGCGCGAGCGGCACGTACGTGGACGGTGACACCGACGGTGCACGGGTCGTGCTCTACGTCGCCGCGCGCATCACCTCGCAGGGCTCGAGCGCGACGAAGGTCGACCTCGCCGACAACCTCATGAAGGTCGCCCAGCAGAACACCGCCGGCGCCGTGACGAGTCTCCGCACCTCGGTCGGCTACGCCGTGGCCGGGACGCCCACCGCGACCCTCGCGAAGGACATCGTCGACGCCAGCGGTGCGGTCACGAACCCGTCGACGACGACCGAGGGCGCGACGCTGCACTACCGCCTGACCGTCGGCAACGAGCCCGCGACGGGCACCAGCGCGGCCATCGGCGACGTCACCGTGTGGGACGCGCTCCCGGCCGGCGTCGAGTGTGCTGCCGTCGCGGCGATCTCGGACGACGGAGCCTGCGGTCCGGCTCCGACCGGCGCCGCGTCGCAGTACGCGTCCTCGCGCTACCTCCGCTGGACGATCTCCTCGATCGACGCCGCTGCCACGAAGGCGCTGACGTACGACCTGACCGTGCCGACCCCGGGGTACGTCGGCACGGCGTACGCCAACACGGCATCGGTCACGAGCTTCACGACCACGACGAACGCGGACACGACGACCACCTGGATCCCGGAGAAGACCGCTGGGAGCACCTTCACCGCGACGCCGGCGGCAGGGCAGGGGACTGCGCCGAACGCCGATGCCTCGCGAGCCGTGTCGATCCCGGCCGTGGCGGTCGAGAAGCGCGGCGGCGCGGTCGCCGACTCCACGACGAACCTCTCCGGTGACACCGCGGCGCCCGGCCAGGGCGTGACGTACACCTACTCCGCCACCGTCCCGGCGCACACCAGCGTCGGCAACGGCGCGCTCAGCGACCCGTTGCCGCCCGACGTCTCGACGACGTCCGCGAGCAGCTGGACCCTGACCTTCCCGGACGGCGGCACGATCACCGTGCCGGCTTCGGCGCAGTCCACCGACGTCGACGGGACCTACGCCGGGCAGACCTACACGCTGACCGGGACGGGGAACGCGCTCGGCGCCGGTGCCGTCGTCTTCCCCGAGACCTTCGACAACGCCGAGGACTCGAACGCGATCTTCTCCGTGACCGCATCCGGGCTCGTGGTGACGAAGGGGGTCGGGAAGTACGACGCGTCCGGTACCGCCCCCGGCACGGTCACGAACACGGCGACGTTCTCGTCGAAGCCGGCCGACGGTACCCCGTCGACGAGCACCGCCGCGAGGACGATCGCGGTCCAGCCCCCGCAGGTCGGCATCACGAAGACCAACAACCTGGGCGGCCGGACGGTCGCCGGTCGGGACACCGTGACGTGGACGCTGACGGCGAAGAACACCGCGTCCACCGCGGACGCGCGGTCGACCGTGATCGCGGACTGCTTCCCCGACGACCTCACCCTCACGAGCAGCTCGCGTGCGGAGAGCACGCCGACGAGCGCGCAGCGGAGCGCACTGGGCTCCTGTCCGACCGGCACCACGCTGCACACGTGGTCGGTGGGCACCCTGGCCGCCGCCGGCGGCTCCGCGACGATCACCGTCACCGCGACGGTGGGGACGGCCGCCCCCGCCGGACGGCAGTACGTGAACACCGCCAGGGTCCTCGCGTCCAGCCTCGACACCGACTACGCCACGGCGAACACGTCGTTCGTCCAGGTCGCGACCACGACGAACACCGTGACCGTGTCCGGACCGTCCATCGCGAAGACGCTCACCGCGCCGACGTGGAACGCCACGACCGGGGCCGGCACGGGGACCGCGACGACGAACCCCGCGAACAAGAACGCGCTCCCGATCCGCGCGGGCGACACCGCGACCTACCGCATCACCGCGACCGTCCCGGCGAACGTCGCGATGTACGACGGCCGGATCACGGACACCCTGCCGAAGGGCATGACGGCGGTCGGGACCCCGATCGCGACCGCGAGCGACTCCTCGGTCACCGTCACCCCATCGGTCGCGTCCGGGACCGTCACGGTGCGGATCTCCGACATCGCGTCGGGGCTCGGCGCACCGCTGACGATCACGGTCGACGTCCGGGTGCGGGTCGGTGCCGGTCAGTCGTCTGGCACCGCCTACTCGAACACGGCGAAGCTCGCCTACGACCGGACGGCGAAGGGTGCCGAGCCGACCGACGCATCGACGACGTCGAACCAGGCGAACGCGACCGCGGTGACCCCGTCCCTCGCGATCGCGAAGTCGGCGACGGTGGCCGGGCAGACCACGACCACCGCGAAGGCCGAGCCGGGCCAGGACATCACCTACGCGGTGACGGTCTCGAGCTCCGGTTCGCCCGCGTACGGCACGAGCGTCACCGACTGCGTGCCGGACGGCATCGTGGTCGACCCCGCACGGATCTCCGGCGGCGGCATGCTCAGTACCGATGCGAAGTGCGGCGGCGGTGTCATCACCTGGCCCAGCACGACCTTCGGCACCGGTTCCAGGACCACGTACACGTACCACGCCGTGCTCGCCGAGGACGCGGAGCTGACCGGCAACGCCCTGGTGAACACCGCCTCGACGGGCACCTACACCTCGCTCTCGGACGGTGACGGCGGCTCGTACGGCCCCACCACCGCGAGCGCGTCGGTGACCCCGTCGTTCCCGTCCGTCGCCGTGGCGAAGTCGAACGACACCGCCGGCGGCCTGTCCTACATCGGCGTCCCGTCGGACTTCACGGTGACGTTCACGAACACCGGCAGTGCCGCGACCTCCGTCGCCGCGCGAGACGTCCTGCCCGACGGGTGGACCTACGACGCCGGCAGCTCGACGACCGCCAGGAACGGAGGCGCCAGCACGGCAGCTCCCGACCCGTCGGTGGCCGGGACCACGCTCACCTGGGCGGACCTCGGGGCACTCGGGACGAACGAGACCCTGACCCTGCACTACCGCGCGACCCCGACGACGGCCGCCGCGACCGCGGCGGGCACGGCCACGAAGCACACGAACCACGTCACCGCGACGATCACGGACGCCTCCGGCGGCACCGGGTACGACGGCGGCGCCGGCTCGTTCACCACCTACCCGAAGCAGCAGGACGGCACGAAGGGGACCGACGCGACCGCGACCGCCTCGATCGCCGCGGCCGACCTGTCGATCGCCAAGAAGGCGACGACCGCGGACGTCGTGGCCGGCGCGACCACGGCGAAGGCCTGGACGATCGTGGTCACGAACACCGGCGGGGACGCCGCTCACGGCACGACCGTGGTGGACACCGTCGCCGGGCTCCCGGACGGTGCCACGCTTCGGTTCTCCGGGTCGGGCTGGACGTGCACGACGACCGGCACGGACGAGCAGACCTGCGTCAACGGCGCCGTGGTCGCGTCGGGCTCGGCGTTCCCGGAGCTCGACGTCGCACTGACGCTGCCCGCCGACGCCCCGCTCACCGCGATCCGCAACAGCGCGACGATCCACCAGGGCACCGGCCAGACCTTCGACCCGAACGACGCGAACGACTCCGACTCGGCGAGCACCACCCCGGTCGCGATCGCGGACCTCGCGATCACGAAGACGGCAGCAGCCGATCGGTTCACCGCCGGTGGGACCGCGACGTGGACCCTCTCGGTGCAGAACGTCCGTGACCCGGCCGAGCAGAGCGTCTCCGACGCCCGCGGCACCGTCACCGTGACCGACACGCTGCCGAGCACCGTGCGGCTCGAGCAGGCGACCGTCGCGGACGACAGCGGGTGGACGTGCGACACCGACGGCAACACCCTGACCTGCACCCGTGACGGCCTGGCGAACGGGACGACCGCACCGCCGATCACCGTCACGGCGACGGTGCAGCCGGACACGACGGCGTCGCAGACGATCGCGAACACCGCCCGCGTCGCCGTCGACCCGTCGACGACCGACCCGAAGGCGTCGAACGACGTCAGCAACACGAGTACCCCGGTCGACGACACCACCTCGCTGACGATCGCGAAGGCGTTCTCGAGCGACCGCCTCGTGGCGGGCGAGCCGGCGGACTGGACCATCACGGTCCGGAACACCGGCACGGCAGACGCGCGGAAGGTCGTCGTGACCGACGCGCTCGAGTCGGGGACGAGCCTCCAGGGCGGGTCCCAGACCGACGGCGACTGGACGTGCACGTCGGACGACACGGTCTCCTGCGTGCTCGACGGCACCCTGCGTGCCGGGACGACGTCGTCGTTCACCATCACGGTGACGACGCCTGCCGACCTCTCCGGCACCCTCGCGAACACGGCCGTGGTGCGCTCGGACAACGCGGCCACACAGACCGCGAGCACCTCGAGCGCCGCGACGCAGACGGTCGGACTGCGGGTCACGAAGACCGCGGACGTCCAGTCGGTCGACGCCGGTGAGGACGTCACCTACACGATCCAGGTCGCGAACCCGGACGGGCCGTCGGACCTGCCGGCGGGCGACGCGACCACCCCGAGCGTCCGCGTGCAGGACACGCTGCCGGTCGGCGTCGAGTACGTCGGGCTGACCGACGGGACCGCCGCGCACTGGACCGTGGAGTCGAACGTCGACGGCGTCCTGACCCTCGTGAGCACCGACGGCATCGCCGCTGGTGCGACCGATCCGGACACCATCGGCGTCGTGGTGCACGTCCCCGCCTCGTTCCGTGGCTCGTCCATCGTGAACACCGCCACCGCCGCGCCGGTCACCGCGAAGGGGGAGACCGCGCACGACGACGCGACCGTCGACGTCACCACCTCCGCGGACCTGTCGATCACGAAGACCAGGACCAGCGCGGCCACGGCCGACGCCGGCACGGACGTGACCTACGACGTGACCGTGACGAACGCCGGCCCCTCGGACGCCCAGCGCGTCACGTGGACCGACACGGTTCCGGCCGGGATGACCGTGACCGCGGTCACCACGGACGACGACGCGTGGGAACAGGGCGTCGACCCGACCACCTGGTCCACCGGCACGCTCGCATCCGGTGCGTCCGCCACGTTCCACGTGACGGCGGCGATCGCCTCGGGGACGCCTGCCGGCACGCTCCGGAACACGGCGACGGTCTCGTCGGGGACGGACGACCCCGACCCCTCGGACGACACCGCGGGGGCCGACGTCGACGTGACCACGCACGCCGCGCTGACGCTGTCGAAGACGCCGGTCGACCGGACCGGGTCGACGGACCGTTCCAAGACGACCACCGCCGGCGGCCAGCAGGTCTGGTACCTGCAGGTGCGCAACGAGGGACCGTCCGACGAGCAGCCGGACACCGTCGTCACCGACCAGCTGCCGGAGGGCATGCGGTTCGTGGCCGCGGAGTCCGACGGTGCGGTCTGGACGTGTGACGGCACCACGGACACCACCGTCGTGACGTGCACGCTGGGGTCGACCGTCGTGGCGGGTACCGACGCGCCGGGACTCTGGCTGACCACGGCGATCGCGTCTGGCTACACGGCCGGTGCGATCGAGAACCGCGCGGCGATCACCGCGCAGGGCACGCCGGAGCCGATCGGGACGAACGGTGGGACCGCGGTGGCCCCGCTGCCCGTCGCCGCCGTGGCGAACGTCCAGATCAGCATCGGGCACAGCGGGAAGGCCGTGATCGGGAAGGACCTGCCCGAGACGGTGCAGGTCCGGAACGCCGGGCTCTCCGACGCGGCGGCCGTCACCGCGACCTACACGTTGCCGAAGGGCCTGACGTACGTCTCGACCGAGGCGGATCCGGCCTGGACGGTCACCGGGGTCGTCACGAACGCCGACGGCAGCACGACGGTGTCGTTCGCGCTGAGCGGCACGCTGCCGGCCGGCACGCTGGCGCCGGCGATCACGGTGCACCAGACGCCGACCGCTGCTGCCTACCCCGGCGTCACGCCGACGGCGACGGTCGCGACGACGACCACCGAGACGACGCTGGCGGACAACGACGCCGACGACGAGCTCGCGGTCCAGCCGCTCTCGAGCCTCTCCGTGACGAAGACGCACACCGCCGAGCTGGTCCGCGGGAGCACGGTCGGGTACACGATCACGGTCAGGAACGCCGGGCCCACCGAGGACCCCGGTCCCGTCGTGGTCACCGACCCACTGCCGACGGGACTGTCCTTCGTGAGCGTCGACGACCGCGCCGTCACCTGCACGACGGGCTCGACGGTGTCCTGCACGCTCGACGAGCCGCTCGCCAGCGGTGACCGGATCGCGATCCAGCTGACCGTCCGGGTCGCCGCGGACGCCCCCGACCGCATCACCAACGTCGCGACCGTCCGGTCCGCGACGACGCAGGTGACCGGTGCGGTCGCGACGGATCCGCTCCGCGCGAGCGACCCGGCTCCGGTCCGCGCCGACCCGCAGCCCGGTGCGCTCGCGTTCACCGGTGCGGCGGGCCTGGGACTCGGTGGAGCGCTCGCGTTGCTCGCGCTCACGGTCGGCCTGCTGCTGCTCCTGATCCGCCGCCGACGCGACGCACGGTGACCGAGCGGCGGGCGGTGACCGAGCGGCGGGCGGCGACCGCCTGACGGACGGGAGGACCGGTGCACGCCCGCACCGGTCCTCCCGTCCGTCGTCGGTCGCCACCACCTCGTCTGCCGGTGGGATCCGCCGGGTCGCGGTGCGCGATCCGTCGCTTCCTGCTGCCCTGCTGAGGCGGGTCGTGTTTGCTCGGAGGGGTGACACGCCTCCGCAGATCCGCGACCAACGGTCGTGGCTACCACCGCGTCCGCTCGGGCAAGGGCTTCTCGTACCGCGACCCCGACGGGCAGACCGTGACGGACCCCGGTGTCCGGCAGCGCCTCGAGGACCTCGTCGTGCCGCCGGCGTGGGAGGACGTCTGGATCTCGCCGTACGACAACGGCCACGTCCTCGCCACCGGCATCGACGCGGTCGGACGGCGGCAGTACATGTACCACCCGTCCTGGCGCGAGCGGATGGACCGCATCAAGTACGACCGGGCGCTCGCCCTGGCGGAGTCGCTCCCGAGCGCACGCCGCGGTGTCACCCTCGACCTGCGACGCCCCGAGCCGGATCGGCGACGCGCGCTCGCTGCGGCGTTCCGGATGCTCGACCAGGGATCGCTGCGGGTGGGGTCGGAACGGTACGCGTCCGAGCACGGCAGCCGTGGTCTCTCCACGTTGCTCTGTGCGCACGCGCACGTGTCCGGTGACGACATCGAGCTCTCCTTCCCCGGCAAGAGCGGGCAGGAGTGGTCGTCGTCCATCCACGACGCCGAC
Organism: Curtobacterium sp. 9128; assembly: GCF_900086645.1. NCBI lineage: Bacteria > Bacillati > Actinomycetota > Actinomycetes > Micrococcales > Microbacteriaceae > Curtobacterium > Curtobacterium sp. 9128. Next base: position 258,770 of record NZ_LT576451.1, on the reverse strand, counting down.
CTGTCGAGCGTGATCGCCGGGATGAAGCGACGCGGACCAACGGCGCGGCTGCTGTCCTTCCGTCCGACCAGGGGAGCCGACTGGGAGCCGCTGTCGGCCGAGGACATCAACGCCTACGTCAAGGAGCGTGCAGGCGACGAGTTCACCGCGAAGGACTTCCGCACGCTGCACGGCACGGTCGCGGCGGCGATCGACCTGGCGGAGACCGGGCCGCAGTCCAGCGAGACGAAGCGGAAGCGTGCGGTGTCGCACGCGGTCAAGGCGGCGAGCGAGGTCCTCGGCAACACCCCGACGGTGGCCAGGCAGAGCTACGTCGACCCCCGCCTGCTCGACGCGTACGAGCACGGCGAGACCATCGATCCGAAGCGCGAGCACGCCGCGGAGTCCGAGGTCCGGGCGCTGCTCTACCGCCAATGACCTGCATCGGTGCCGCGACGCGTCCGGGATGACGTAGCGTTGACCCTCGTGCCGTCCCACCCCCACGCGGCACGGAAGGACCCACATCAGTCGTGACCGACGAGTGCATCCACGGATTCCCCACCGAACTCTGCGACATCTGCGCGCCTCGACAGCGCGAGGTGCCGGACGTCCCCAAGGCCCCTGCGCCGCGGCGCACCCGCGTCAGCACCTCGCTGCGGTCGACCCCCGGCGGTTCGCCCGCCCGCGCGAAGGCGACCGCGCTGCGCACCGCTGAGCCGGACATGCCGGCCGCCCGGGTCTTCGGCGCCCTGCGCGCACACCACGTGACCCACATCGACAACTTCGACGGGATCGTCGCGGACGGGGCGATCCTCGCGTCCGACGCGGTCACACCGTCCTACGACATCAGCGCCCCTGCTGCCCGCGCGGCCCGCGCGGCGGCGACCGCTCCCGACGGGTCGAGCGTCGCCAGCCACGTCCCGTTCTCGCTCTCGCCCGACGGCGCGCGCTGGGACGAGGTCCGACGCGGGGCGCACGACACCGAGCGCTGGTCCGACGCCGCCCGGCACGCCCGTGGCGTCGACTACGTCGTGCTCGTCGTCCCCACCGCCGCCTTCGGTGCATCGGTGATCCTGGCGGACACGGACGCCGACGCCGAGGACGTCCGGTTCGCCGTCGGTCCGGAGGCAGCCGCGAACCTGCTGCGCCGCACGGACCTCACCGACCCGGAGATGCACGGCGTGGAGGTCCTCGCCGGGCCGAGCGTGCCGTTCTCGTCGGTCGCGGTCATCGGCGTGCCGAACGACCGTGCACGCCACGCCGTGAAGGACATCCTGTCCGAGCACGGCGGGCACGTCCCGCGCGTCGCGGTCTTCCCGCCGTGGTTCGTGCCGCCGGTCGTCCCCGACGAGGACTGACCCGAGCACCCCGGCTGCCCATCGCGCCCCCTCACGAACACCGCACCCCGCCACACCGGGGCGCGATGTCCGGGAGGGGGCGCGACGCATGTCGGCGGGGTCGTCCGATGCGTCTCGGGACGTGCGCTGCGGGGCGGACGCGAGCCGGGCCTCCAGGCCGGTGGATCCGCGGCAGACCGGGGAAGTACGCTGGTCTCGACACGCCCGGGGAAACGCGACACGCCCGGGTTGCACGGAACCCCGGGCTATGGGAGACTTGTCCGGTTCCGAAATTCCCGGGGCGTTCGCGCCCCGAAGGATCACTGCACTGGCAGTGCACAACCCCCCTGTCCAGCAGGGCTGGGTTGGGCCGCAGGCAGCAGAACACATCGAAGCCCCACAACGTGACGGACACCCGTGTCCTTCAGCAGGGGTGGCGATACGTCCACGCGGGCCGTCGTGTGCAACACGGCATGACCGTCCGCGCGGTTGACAGGAGAACAGCGGTCATCCCCAGCGGATGCGTCCGGTGATTCACGCAAACAGCCAGGTCCGCACAGGGCGGAACCCGGCGGCGTCAGGCGGCCCGAGGGTGCGCGGCGCAGAGAGGACAGAGAACACATGGCGGGACAGAAGATCCGCATCCGGCTCAAGTCGTACGACCACGAGGTCATCGACACGTCGGCCCGGAAGATCGTCGACACGGTGACCCGTGCCGGTGCGACCGTGGTCGGCCCGGTGCCGCTCCCCACCGAGAAGAACGTGATCGCAGTGATCCGTTCTCCCCACAAGTACAAGGACTCGCGCGAGCACTTCGAGAAGCGCACGCACAAGCGGGTCATCGACATCGTCGACCCGACGCCGAAGGCCGTCGACTCGCTCATGCGTCTCGACCTCCCGGCCGACGTCAACATCGAGATCAAGCTGTAAGGGGGCTGAACTGATGGCGAACACAACCAAGACCGTCAAGGGCCTCCTCGGCAAGAAGCTCGGGATGACCCAGGTGTGGGACGAGAACAACAAGTTCATCCCCGTCACCGTGATCGAGGTCGGCCCGAACGTGGTCACCCAGATCCGCAACGTGGAGCGCGACGGCTACGAGGCGATCCAGATCGCCGCTGGCCAGATCGACCCCCGCAAGGTGAACAAGCCGGCCGCTGGCCACTTCGAGGCCGCCGGGGTCACCCCGCGCCGCACCCTCACCGAGATCCGCACGTCGGACGCGGGCGAGTACACGCTGGGCCAGGAGCTCACCGTCGACGCCACGTTCGAAGCCGGCGCGAAGGTCGACGTCGTCGGCACGAGCAAGGGCAAGGGCTTCGCGGGTGTCATGAAGCGCCACGGCTTCGCCGGCGTCTCCGCATCGCACGGTGCCCACCGCAACCACCGCAAGCCCGGCTCGATCGGTGCTTCCTCGACCCCGTCGCGTGTCTTCAAGGGCATGCGCATGGCCGGTCGCATGGGTGGAGAGCGCGTGACCGTCCTCAACCTCACGGTGCACGCCGTCGACGCCGAGAAGGGTCTGCTGCTCGTCAAGGGCGCCGTCCCCGGTGCTCGCGGTCGCTCCGTCTTCGTCCGCACCGCCGTGAAGGGTAAGTGATCATGGCCACCACGACTGCAACCACGATCGACGTCCTCGACGTCTCTGGCGTCAAGTCCGGCTCCGTCGAGCTCCCCGCCGAGCTCTTCGACGTCGAGACCAACGTCCCGCTGATCCACCAGGTCGTCACCGCGCAGCGCGCCGCGTCGCGTCAGGGCACCCACAAGACCAAGAACCGCGGCGAGGTCCGCGGTGCTGGTCGCAAGCCGTTCAAGCAGAAGGGCACCGGCCGCGCCCGTCAGGGTTCGGTGCGTGCTCCCGAGCACACCGGCGGTGGCGTCGTCCACGGACCGACCCCGCGCGACTACTCGCAGCGCACCCCGAAGAAGATGATCGCCGCTGCGCTGCTCGGCTCGCTCTCGGACCGTGCCCGCGGTGGCCGTATCTCCGCTGTGGAGGGCTTCGTCGCGGCCGAGGTGCCGTCGACCAAGACCGCCCGCACGCTCCTCGAGAAGGTCGCGCCCGTCAAGAACGTGCTCGTCGTGCTCGAGTCGGACGACGAGCTCACGCTCAAGTCGATCCGCAACCTGCCGAACGTCCACGCGCTCTCGTACGGCCAGCTGAACGCATACGACGTCCTCGTCTCGGACGCCATCGTCTTCAGCAAGAGCGCCCTCGACGCCTTCATCGCGTCGAAGACCGCGAAGGAGATCTCCGCATGAGCGGCTTCAACAAGGACCCGCGCGACATCATCATCGCGCCCGTCGTGTCGGAGAAGAGCTACGGCCTCATCGACCAGGGCAAGTACACGTTCCTCGTGGACCCCCGCGCGAACAAGACCGAGATCAAGCTCGCCATCGAGAAGATCTTCGACGTCAAGGTCGCCGGCATCAACACGCTGAACCGTCCTGGCAAGACCCGTCGCACGCGTTTCGGCATCGGCAAGCGCAAGGACACCAAGCGCGCCATCGTGACGCTCAAGTCCGGTTCGATCGACATCTTCACGGCTGTCGGCTGAGGACCAGAGGGAAAACATCATGGCTATTCGTAACTACAAGCCGACGACCCCGGGTCGTCGCGGCTCGTCGGTCGCCGACTTCGCCGAGATCACCCGTTCGACGCCGGAGAAGTCCCTGCTTCGTCCGCTGCCGAAGACCGGTGGCCGGAACAGCTCGGGCCGCATCACGACCCGTCACATCGGTGGTGGCCACAAGCGCCAGTACCGCGTGATCGACTTCCGTCGTCACGACAAGGACGGCGTCGACGCCAAGGTCGCGCACATCGAGTACGACCCGAACCGCACGGCGCGCATCGCGCTCCTGCACTTCGTGGACGGCACCAAGCGCTACATCCTCGCGCCGAACAAGCTCAAGCAGGGCGACGTCGTCGAGCAGGGCCCCGGTGCTGACATCAAGCCCGGCAACAACCTGCCGCTGCGCAACATCCCCGTGGGTACGGTCATCCACGCGATCGAGCTCCGCCCCGGTGGCGGCGCCAAGCTCGCGCGTTCGGCCGGCGCCTCGGTGCGTCTCGTCGCCAAGGACGGCCCCTACGCGCAGCTCCGTCTGCCGTCGGGCGAGGTCCGCAACGTCGACGCCCGCTGCCGCGCCACCATCGGCGAGGTCGGCAACGCCGAGCAGTCGAACATCAACTGGGGCAAGGCCGGCCGCATGCGCTGGAAGGGCGTCCGCCCGACCGTGCGTGGTGTCGCGATGAACCCGATCGACCACCCGCACGGTGGTGGTGAGGGCAAGACGTCCGGTGGTCGTCACCCGGTCAGCCCCTGGGGCCAGGCCGAGGGTCGCACGCGCAAGCCGAACAAGCCGAGCGACAAGCTCATCGTCCGTCGCCGTAACGCCGGCAAGAAGCGCAAGTAGGAGTTCAGAAGATGCCACGCAGTCTGAAGAAGGGCCCCTTCGTCGACGAGCACCTGCTTCGCAAGGTCGTCACGCAGAACGAGGCCAACACGAAGAACGTGATCCGGACGTGGTCGCGCCGCTCGATGATCGTCCCGAACATGCTCGGGCACACCATCGCGGTGCACGACGGACGCAAGCACATCCCGGTGTTCGTCACCGAATCGATGGTCGGTCACAAGCTCGGCGAGTTCGCGCCGACCCGTACCTTCCGCGGTCACGTGAAGGACGACAAGAAGGGCCGTCGCCGCTAAGGCGGCGACGCAGAGGAGGAACGAAATGGTGGAGTCGATCGCACGCGTGCGACACATCCGCGTCACGCCTCAGAAGGCCCGTCGCGTCATCGAGCTGATCCGCGGCAAGCAGGCCCACGAGGCGCTCGCCATCCTGAAGTTCGCCCCCCAGGGCGCTTCGGAGCCCGTGTACAAGCTGGTCGCCTCGGCGATCGCCAACGCACGTGTCAAGGCGGACTCGACGAACAGCTTCCTCGACGAGCGCGACCTCTACGTGAGCCGCGTCTTCGTCGACGAAGGCACGACCCTCAAGCGGTTCCAGCCGCGTGCTCAGGGCCGGGCCTTCCGGATCAACAAGCGCACCAGCCACATCACGGTGGTCCTCGCGACCCCTGACGAGGCCGAGGCTGCTGCCGCGACGAGCAAGAAGGCGAGCAAGTAATGGGCCAGAAGGTCAACCCGTACGGCTTCCGCCTCGGGATCACGACGGACCACGTCTCGCACTGGTTCACCGACAGCACGAAGCCGGGTCAGCGCTACGCCGACTACGTCGCCGAGGACATCAAGGTGCGTCAGTACCTGAAGAAGACCCTCGACCGTGCCGGCGTCGCCCGCATCGAGCTCGAGCGCACCCGTGACCGTGTCCGCGTGGACATCCACACGGCGCGTCCTGGCATCGTCATCGGTCGCCGCGGCGCCGAGGCGGAGCGCATCCGTGGCGAGCTCGAGAAGCTCACCAAGAAGCAGATCCAGCTCAACATCCTCGAGGTCAAGAACCCCGAAACCGAGGCCCAGCTCGTCGCGCAGGGCATCGCGGAGCAGCTCTCCGCTCGTGTCGCGTTCCGTCGCGCCATGCGCAAGGGCCTCCAGGGTGCACAGCGCGCCGGTGCCAAGGGTGTCCGCATCCAGGTCGCCGGCCGTCTCGGCGGCGCCGAGATGTCGCGCTCGGAGTTCTACCGCGAGGGCCGCGTGCCCCTGCACACGCTCCGCGCCAACATCGACTACGGCTTCTACGAGGCCCGGACGACGTTCGGTCGCATCGGCGTGAAGGTGTGGATCTACAAGGGCGACATCACGAACAAGGAGCTCGCTCGCGAGCAGGCGAACCAGCGTTCGTCGCGCCCCGAGCGTCGTGGAGGCCCGCGTGGCGACCGCAACGACCGCGGTGACCGTCGTGGCGGCGACCGCGGCGACCGTGGCGGCCGCGAGCAGCAGGCCCCGCAGGACGCGCCGGCCGGCGCAGGAGTTGAGGCGTAACCATGCTTATCCCCCGTCGAGTCAAGCACCGCAAGCAGCACCACCCGAAGCGTTCGGGTCAGGCGACCGGTGGCACCAAGGTCTCCTTCGGTGACTACGGCATCCAGGCCCTGACCCCCGCTTACGTGACCAACCGTCAGATCGAGTCCGCTCGTATCGCCATGACGCGTCACATCAAGCGTGGCGGCAAGGTGTGGATCAACATCTACCCGGACCGTCCGCTCACGAAGAAGCCTGCCGAGACCCGCATGGGTTCCGGTAAGGGTTCCCCCGAGTGGTGGATCGCGAACGTCAAGCCGGGCCGCGTGCTCTTCGAGCTCTCCGGCGTCAGCGAGGACATCGCCCGCGAGGCGTTGACCCGTGCAATTCACAAGCTGCCCCTCAAGGCACGCATCATCAAGCGCGAGGAGGGCGACGCATAATGGCGATCGGTTCCAAGGAGCTCCGTCCGACGGAGCTCGACACGTTCGAGAACGAGCGTCTTGCTGACGAGCTGAAGAAGGCCAAGGAGGAGCTCTTCAACCTCCGCTTCCAGTCGGCCACCGGCCAGCTGGAGAGCCACGGTCGTCTTCGTGCCGTCAAGCGCGACATCGCCCGGATCTACACCGTCCTCCGCGAGCGCGAGCTCGGCATCCGTGCCACCCCCGCGCCCGTCGAGACCGCAACCAAGGCCAAGAAGTCGACGAAGAAGGCTGACAAGCCGGTCGAGTCGACCGAGGCCGAGACCGCCGAGGAGAACTGATGGCGAACGAAGAGAAGGACTCCGCCGCCCTCACCCGCGGCTACCGCAAGACGCGCCGTGGTTACGTGACCAGCGACAAGATGGACAAGACCATCGTCGTCGAGGTCGAGGACCGCGTGAAGCACGCCCTCTACGGCAAGGTCATCCGCCGCACCTCCAAGGTGAAGGCACACGACGAGGCCGGCTCGGCCGGTGTCGGCGACCTCGTCGTGATCAGCGAGACCCGTCCCCTCAGCGCCTCCAAGCGCTGGCGCCTGGTCGAGATCCTCGAGAAGGCCAAGTAGGCCTCGCGGCCCGCTTGCGGAAATAGGAGACAGCAGTGATTCAGCAGGAATCCCGCCTGAAGGTCGCCGACAACACGGGTGCCAAGGAGATCTTGACCATCCGCGTGCTCGGTGGCTCGGGTCGTCGCTACGCCGGTCTCGGTGACGTCATCGTCGCCACGGTGAAGGACGCCATCCCCGGCGGCAACGTGAAGAAGGGTGACGTCGTCAAGGCGGTCATCGTTCGCACCAAGAAGGAGACCCGTCGCAACGACGGCTCCTACATCAAGTTCGACGAGAACGCGGCAGTGATCCTCAAGGCTGACGGCGACCCGCGCGGCACGCGCATCTTCGGTCCGGTCGGTCGCGAGCTTCGTGACAAGAAGTTCATGAAGATCATCTCGCTCGCGCCGGAGGTGCTGTAAGCCATGGCGAACATCAAGAAGGGTGACCTGGTCCAGGTCATCACGGGCGCGACGCAGGAGCGTGGCGGCGACCGTGGCAAGCAGGGCAAGGTCATCGAGGTCCTCACGGACAAGAACCGCGTCGTCGTCGAGGGCGTGAACTTCGTCACGAAGCACGTCCGCGTCGGCCAGACGCAGCGCGGCTCCAAGACCGGCGGCATCGAGCAGCACGAGGCCCCGATCCACGTGTCGAACGTCGCGATCGTCGACCCCAAGACGAAGAAGCCGACCCGCGTCGGTTTCCGCACCGAAGAGGTGGAGAAGGACGGTGTCAAGAAGACCGTCCGAGTCCGCTACGCCAAGAAGTCTGGTGAGAAGCTCTGATGACTGACACGACTGCCGCGACGGCTGACAAGGTCCAGCCGCGCCTGAAGCAGAAGTACAAGAACGAGATCAAGGCGGCGCTGACCGAGCAGTTCGGCTACGCGAACGTCCACCAGGTCCCCGGCCTGGTCAAGGTCGTCGTGAACACCGGTGTCGGCGAGGCAGCTCGCGACTCGAAGATCATCGAGGGGGCCATCAAGGACCTCACGGCGATCACCGGTCAGAAGCCGCAGGTCACGATGGCCCGCAAGTCCATCGCGCAGTTCAAGCTGCGTGAGGGCCAGGCCATCGGCGCGCACGTCACCCTCCGTGGCGACCGCGCGTGGGAGTTCCTGGACCGCCTGCTCTCGCTGGCGCTTCCCCGTATCCGCGACTTCCGTGGTCTCAGCGACCGCCAGTTCGACGGCAACGGCAACTACACCTTCGGTCTCACGGAGCAGAGCATGTTCCACGAGATCGACCAGGACCGCATCGACCGTGTCCGCGGCTTCGACATCACCGTCGTGACCACCGCGAAGACGGACGACGAGGGACGCGCCCTGCTCAAGCAGCTCGGCTTCCCGTTCCGCTCTGCCGAGCAGACGGTCTAAACTACTTCGGGCGCTGCGGGCCGAAGGACTCTCGAGTCCTCCGGCCCGCACGCACGAACACAGACTCCGGGGAATCGCCCTGGAGTCACTCGATCGCTCAGGTCGGCATTCGTGGAACGGGTGTCGAAACCAGGCGAGAAACGGAATCACATCATGACGATGACCGATCCGGTCGCAGACATGCTGACCAGATTGCGGAACGCGAACTCGGCGCACCACGACGCCGTCTCGCTTCCGAGCAGCAAGCTCAAGACCACCATCGCTGACATCCTCAAGCGCGAGGGTTACATCACCGAGTGGAAGGTCGAGGACGCCCGCGTGGGCAAGACCCTCACCATCGAGCTCAAGTACGGCCCCGAGCGCGAGCGTTCGATCGCCGGCATCAAGCGCGTGTCGAAGCCCGGCCTCCGGGTCTACGCGAAGTCGACGGAGATCCCGCAGGTCCTCGGTGGCCTCGGCGTGGCGATCCTGTCCACCTCGTCGGGTCTCCTGACCGACCGCGAAGCCGAGCAGAAGGGCGTGGGTGGGGAAGTCCTCGCCTACGTTTGGTGATCGAACATGTCACGAATCGGACGTCTTCCCATTGACATCCCCGCTGGCGTGACCGTCTCCATCGACGGTCAGAACGTCGCGGTCAAGGGCCCGAAGGGCGAGCTCGCGCTCGTCGTCGCGGAGCCCATCCAGGCGAACGTCGAGGAGAACCAGGTCCTCGTCACCCGCCCGGACGACGAGCGTGAGTCCCGGTCGCTCCACGGCCTGACCCGCACGCTCATCGCGAACCAGATCATCGGCGTCACCCAGGGCTACTCCAAGGGCCTCGAGGTCGTCGGCACCGGTTACCGCGTCCAGGCGAAGGGCTCGAACCTCGAGTTCGCGCTCGGCTACTCCCACTCGATCACGGTCGAGCCGCCGGCGGGCATCAGCTTCGCCGTCGAGGGCAACAACAAGGTCACCGTCAACGGCATCGACAAGCAGGCCGTCGGCGAGGTCGCTGCGAACATCCGCAAGCTGCGGAAGCCCGAGCCCTACAAGGGCAAGGGTGTCCGTTACGCGGGCGAGAACGTGCGCCGCAAGGCCGGAAAGTCAGGTAAGTGATCATGGCTATCGGAACTCGTACCCGAGGCAAGAGCAAGGCGGCTGCCAAGGCCCGTCGCCACAACCGCCTCCGCAAGAAGATCACCGGCACCGAGGCACGTCCGCGTCTCGCCGTCACCCGCTCGGCACGTCACGTGTTCGTGCAGGTCATCGACGACTCCAAGGGTCACACCCTTGCCAGCGCGTCGACGATGGAGGCCGACCTCCGCTCGTTCGACGGCGACAAGACCGCCAAGGCGCGTCGCGTCGGCGAGCTCCTCGCCGAGCGTGCGAAGACCGCCGGTGTCGAAGCCGTCGTGTTCGACCGCGGTGGTAGCAAGTACGCCGGTCGCGTCGCCGCGATCGCCGATGGTGCCCGTGAAGGAGGGCTGAACCTGTGAGCGACATCGCGAACAACAGCAACGCCGAGGAGACCCCGGCCGTCGAGGAGACGACCGAGGCCACCAGCGCTGAGGAGACCACCGAGGCCACCAGCGCCGAGGAGACCAAGTCCACCGACGCCAAGGCGGAGGCTGCTGCCCCCGTCGCCGAGCGTCCGGTCGAGACCGCTGCCGGCTCCGCGTCCAACAACCGCGACTCGGCCGACAACCGTGGCCGTCGTGGTGGCGGTCGTGACCGTCAGCAGGGCCGCGACCGCAACAACCGCGGTGGCGACAGCCAGTTCCTCGAGCGCGTGGTGACCATCAACCGCGTCTCGAAGGTCGTCAAGGGTGGTCGTCGCTTCAGCTTCACGGCGCTCGTCGTCGTGGGTGACGGCAACGGCCTCGTGGGCGTCGGCTACGGCAAGGCCAAGGAGGTCCCCACGGCGATCTCCAAGGGCGTCGAAGAGGCGAAGAAGAACTTCTTCCGCGTCCCGCGCGTCGGCAACACGATCCCGCACCCGGTGCAGGGTGAGGCCGCCGCTGGCGTCGTCCTCCTGCGCCCGGCCGCTGCCGGTACCGGTGTCATCGCCGGTGGTCCGGTCCGCGCCGTGCTCGAGTGCGCCGGCATCCACGACGTCCTGAGCAAGTCGCTCGGTTCGTCGAACACCATCAACATCGTGCACGCCACGGTCGAGGCCCTCAAGCAGCTCGAGGAACCCCGCGCCGTCGCCGCACGTCGTGGCCTCGACGTGGACCACGTCGTGCCGGCTCGCCTCCTGAAGGCCGAGGCGGCAGCACGTGCCGCAGCGACCGAGAAGGCAGGTGCCTGATGGCCATGCTGAAGATCACGCAGACGAAGTCCGTCATCAGCGAGAAGCAGTACCAGCGCGACACGCTCCGCAGCCTGGGTCTCAAGCGCATCGGCCGTACGGTCCTGCGCGAGGACAACTCCCAGAACCGCGGGTACATCGCGACGGTGGCGCACCTCGTGAAGGTCGAGGAGGTCGACGCATGAGCGACGAGAAGAACGAGCGCGTCCAGATCCTGAAGGTGCACCACCTTCGTCCGGCCGCTGGCTCGAAGAAGGACCGCACCCGTGTCGGTCGCGGTGAGGGCTCGAAGGGCAAGACCGCGGGCCGTGGTACCAAGGGCACGAAGGCCCGTTACCAGGTCCGCGTCGGCTTCGAGGGTGGGCAGATGCCGCTGCACATGCGCACCCCGAAGCTCCGCGGGTTCAAGAACCCGTTCCGCGTCGAGTACCAGGTCGTGAACCTGGACAAGCTCGCGGAGCTCTACCCGAACGGTGGCGACGTCACCGTTGCGGACCTGGTCGCCAAGGGCGCCGTCCGCAAGAACGAGAAGGTCAAGGTTCTCGGTCAGGGTGACATCAGCGTGAAGCTCACCGTCACGGTCGACAAGGTCTCGGGCTCCGCCCAGGACAAGATCGTGGCTGCGGGCGGCACCGTCTCCCAGTAGTCCCGTCGGCGGCCCGTGCGTTTGCGCACGGGCCGCCGTTACGGTTTCCTTGATGACAGACCCGGAGCTGGTCGGCCACGTGCCGACGGTCCCGGGTCGCGCGGTCGGCGTCCCGGCCACGGGCGGCCTCGCCCGGCTCGATCGGCAAGACCGGTCCCAGTAGTTCGGAGAGTTCTCGTGTTCAGAGCGGTCGCGCGCATCATGCGCACCCCCGATCTTCGCAAGAAGATCGGCTTCACCCTGGCGATCATCGCGCTGTTCCGGCTCGGGTCGTACATCCCGGCCCCGTACGTGGACTACGCAGCCGTCCAGACCTGCCTCGCGAGCGCATCGTCCTCCGGCGGTCTCTACGACCTGATCAACCTGTTCTCCGGTGGCGCGCTGCTGAAGCTCTCGGTCTTCGCGCTCGGCATCATGCCGTACATCACGTCGTCGATCATCGTGCAGCTCCTGCGCGTCGTGATCCCGCACTTCGACGCCCTCTACAAGGAGGGCCAGACCGGCCAGGCGAAGCTGACGCAGTACACGCGCTACCTCACGATCGCGCTCGGTGTGCTGCAGTCCACCACGCTGATCACGGTGGCCCGTTCCGGCCAGCTCTTCGGCACGAACGCCAGCGCCTCCTGCTCGTCGATCATCTCGAACGACAGCTGGTACGCGATCATGCTCATGGTCGTCACCCTGACCGCCGGTACCGGCCTCATCATGTGGATGGGCGAGCTCGTCACCGAGCGCGGCATCGGCAACGGCATGTCGCTCCTCATCTTCACGTCCATCGCAGCGCAGTTCCCGTCGGCGCTCTGGGCGATCGAGCAGTCGCAGTCGTTCGAGCTGTTCCTGTTCGTCATCCTGGTCGGCCTGGTGATCATGATGGCCGTCGTGTTCGTCGAGCAGTCGCAGCGGCGGATCCCGGTGCAGTACGCCAAGCGCATGGTCGGGCGTCGCACCTACGGCGGCAACAACACGTACATCCCGATCAAGGTGAACATGGCCGGCGTCGTGCCCGTCATCTTCGCCTCGTCGCTGCTCTACCTGCCGGCCCTGATCGCGCAGTTCAACCAGCCCTCCGACGGCTCGGAGCCGGCCGCGTGGGTGACCTGGATCCAGAACAACCTGACCTCGGGTGACAACTGGTTCTACATGGTCCTGTACTTCCTGCTCATCGTCGGGTTCACCTACTTCTACGTCGCGATCACCTTCAACCCCGAAGAGGTCGCCGACAACATGAAGAAGTACGGCGGGTTCATCCCCGGCATCCGTGCCGGTCGTCCCACCGCCGAGTACCTCGACTACGTCCTGACCCGGGTGACGTTGCCCGGCTCGCTCTACCTCGGTCTCATCGCGCTCATCCCGCTGGCAGCACTGGCGCTGTTCGGCGCGAACCAGAACTTCCCGTTCGGTGGCGCGAGCATCCTCATCATCGTGGGTGTCGGTCTCGAGACCGTGAAGCAGATCGACTCGCAGCTGCAGCAACGTCACTACGAAGGGCTTCTCCGTTGAGCGCACGTCTCATCATCGTCGGACCTCCCGGAGCGGGAAAGGGAACCCAGGCCGGCCGCATCGCCGAGTCCTTCGGGATCCCCGCCGTCTCCACCGGTGACATCTTCCGGAAGAACGTCTCGGAAGGCACGCCGCTCGGGGTCCAGGCGAAGGCGATCATGGACGCGGGCGACTACGTCCCGGACTCGCTGACGAACGAGCTCGTGAAGTCCCGCCTCGGCGAGACCGACGCCGAGAGCGGCTTCCTGCTCGACGGCTACCCGCGCACCGTCGGGCAGGTCGAGTACCTCGACGCGCTGCTCGCCGAGCAGGGCACCGGCCTCGACGCCGTCGTGCAGCTCGTCGCCGACCAGGACGAGCTCGTCGGGCGCCTCCTGAAGCGTGCCGAGGACCAGGGCCGCAGCGACGACAACGAGGAGACGATCCGTCGTCGCCAGCAGGTCTACGTCGAGCAGACCGCCCCGATCGTCGCGGCGTACCAGCAGCGCGGTCTCGTGGTCGAGGTCGACGGCCTCGGCGCCATCGACGAGGTCGGCGACCGCATCCAGGCAGCGCTCGCGTCGCGCGGGCTCACCGCCGGCGTCTGACCCCGGCGTGGTCCGTTTCCGCAAGCCCTCGATCTACAAGACGCCCGAGGAACTCCGCGCCATGGTGCGCCCTGGACTCCTCACCGAGGCGGCGCTGGACGCGGTCCGTTCGGCGATCCGACCGGGGGCCACCACGGGCGAGCTCGACGCCATCGCCGAACGGACGATCCGTGACGGCGGCGGCATCCCGAACTTCCAGCTGGTGCCCGGGTACCGCCACACCCTGTGCGTGTCCGTGAACGACGAGATCGTGCACGGCATCCCCGGTGACCGTGTCCTGCAACCGGGCGACATCGTGTCCGTGGACGCGGGCGCCGAGGTCGAGGGCTGGAACGGCGACAGCGCCTTCACCACGGTGGTGCCCGGTGGCGACGCCGGTGTGACCGCGGCGCGCCAGACGCTCTGCGACACGACCGAACGGTCGCTCTGGCACGGCATCGCCGCGCTGGCGCACGCCAAGCACCTCAACGAGGTCGGCGACGCGGTGGAGGACGCCATCGACGAGACCGGCGCCTGGGGCATCGTCGAGGACTACACCGGACACGGCATCGGCCGGTCGATGCACGAGGAACCCCCGGTCTTCAACTACCGCGTCCGTGGCGCGGGCCCCGCTGTCCGTCCCGGGCTGGTGGTCGCGATCGAGCCGATGGTCACCGCCGGCACGATCGACAGCACGACGGACGACGACGAGTGGACGGTCCGGACCCTGGACGGCGCCGACGCGGCGCACTGGGAGCACAGCGTCGCGGTCCACGCGGACGGCATCTGGGTCCTCACGGCCAGCGACGGTGGGGCGGCTGCCCTGGCCCCGCTGGGAGTGACGCCGGTCCCGATCCCGTAAGCCGAGCCTCCAGGGCCTGGAGGCTCGGCTCGGCCCCGCCCCGTCGGCGTCAGTTGCCGACGGAGCAGGTCTCCTCCGCCGCGCTCTGTCCGGTGATCGACGACGGCAACGGCGTCGACGACGGACTCGCTGCGCTCGTACTGGTGCTCGTGCCGGTCGGTTCGCTCGACGGCGTCGCAGCCGACGACGGGGCGGTGCCGGAGGATCCGCTCTGGTCCTCTGATGCGCGACCGGTCGACGAGTCGCTCAGCGTCGTCTTCTCGTCGGTCTGCAGTGCGACGTTGAGCGTGTGGGCGGTCGTCTGGTCCACGATGACGCGTGCGCTGTCGTCGGGGTCGTCGGCGACGGGGTACTGGACGAACAGCATGCTCGACGTGCTCATCCCGCGGAGCATGCTCGCGAGGCCGACCAGCGTCTTCGGCTGGTTCAGCCCGTCGGACAGGACCATGTTGTTCAGGGCCGCGCCGGCGAGCTTGTAGAGCGTGATGGGGTTCGAGAGGGTGCCGTCCGAGGTGACCTTGCGGAGCAGCGCCGAGAGGAAGACCTGCTGCGAGCTGATGCGGGCGAGGTCGCTGCCGTCGCCGACGCCGTGTCGGGTCCGCAGGAAGGCGAGCGCGTCGGAGCCCTCGAGCGAGTGTGACCCCGCGGTGAGGTGCAGCCCCGTGTAGGTGTCGTCGATGTCCTTCGCCACGCAGACGTCGACGCCGCCGAGCGCGTTCGACATCTCGATCACGCCGTCGAAGGTGATGAGGCCCGCGTACGGGATGCTCAATCCCGTGAGGTTCTCGACGGTGTCCACCACGCAGGAGACGCCGCCGTTGCCGAGTGCGGTGTTGAACTGCGCCGAGGTCGCTGCGGGGTAGCTCGTGCCCGTCTCCGGGTTGGTGCACGCGGGGATCGGCACCATGAGGTCGCGGGGGAAGCTCACCGCGGTCAGCTGGGTGTGGTCCTGCGAGACGTGGATGAGCATCGTCACGTCGTTGCGTGCGCCCTCGACGTCCTCGTTCGCGTCGAACTGCCCGACGCGGGTGTCACTGCCGATGAGCAGGATGTTCGCGCCGCCCTTGATGGCCGTGATGTCGGCGGTCTTCGCGGCGCTCTGGTCGTCGGTGCTGAGCTTCACGGACGTCGGCGCGCCGGCGAGCTGCGCGCCGGCGATGGCCGCGACGCTCGTCCCGCTGACGAGCACCACCGCGAGGGTGGAGGCGACGATCGACAGGAGGGTCGTCCAGGCTCGTCGTCGCGGGAGTCGTCCGTGACGAGCGAAGGGCCGAGAGGCGTCGGGCACGTGGTCTCCGTTCGGGTGGCTGCATCGTCACCGTAGGGCTGGACCCATGTCCATCCCCTCGAACGCGCCGTGGAACCACTGTGGAACGCTGGCCCGTCCCTCAGGAACACCCCAGCTCTGGGGGCGCGCCGGCTGCACTTGGCAATCGGACCACTTTCCCATAAGATCGATCTTTGGTGTGTCATGCCCTCTCGGCGTGGCGACCGACCCGCAGACCGGCTCGGGGATCACACCGGTAATCCAACCAAGCGACAGTGAGGCTATGGCCAAGAAAGACGGCGTCATCGAGATCGAAGGCTCGGTGCTCGAAGCTCTGCCCAACGCGATGTTCCGCGTTGAGCTGACCAATGGGCACAAGGTCCTCGCGCACATCTCCGGGAAGATGCGCCAGCACTACATCCGCATCCTCCCTGAGGACCGCGTGATCGTGGAGCTGAGCCCGTACGACCTGACCCGCGGCCGGATCGTCTACCGCTACAAGTGATCCGCGAGCTGGAAAGGAACGACTCGGCAAGCCTGCCGGGCACGAAGCCAGCGAGCACGAGGAAACAGCAATGAAGGTCAACCCCAGCGTCAAGCCCATCTGCGAGCACTGCCGTGTGATTCGCCGCAAGGGCCGCGTCATGGTGATCTGCAAGAGCAACCCGCGTCACAAGCAGCGCCAGGGCTAGTCCCCGGAACTGCCTGACCGGACGCCGACAGGCGGCCTGCGCAGGATCCACAACTGAACACCGCAAACGCAGTACCAGAACCCTGGTCCGGCTCCGGCCGCGCCCGGGGGGACACCTCGGGTCGGAGGCCCGAGCACCGGCACTGCGCCACACCTCCATCGACAACAGGAGCAGCCAGCACATGGCACGTCTAGCAGGCGTCGACATCCCGCGCGAGAAGCGCGTGGAGATCGCACTCACGTACATCTACGGCGTCGGCCGCACTCGCGCGGTCAAGACGCTCGCGGACACCGGTATCTCCGGTGACATCCGCGTCAAGGACCTCACCGACGACCAGCTCGTCGCCCTCCGCGACTACATCGAGGGCAACTTCAAGGTGGAGGGTGACCTCCGCCGCGAGGTGGCCGCCGACATCCGCCGCAAGGTCGAGATCGGTAGCTACGAGGGTCTTCGCCACCGTCGTGGTCTCCCGGTGCGCGGTCAGCGCACCAAGACCAACGCTCGTACCCGCAAGGGCCCGAAGCGCACCGTGGCAGGCAAGAAGAAGGCTCGATAGGAGACCCCGATGGCTACCCCCAAGACTGCCGCGCGCAAGCCGCGCCGCAAGGAGAAGAAGAACGTCGCAGTGGGCCAGGCCCACATCAAGAGCACGTTCAACAACACGATCGTCAGCATCACCGACCCGTCGGGTGCCGTCCTCAGCTGGGCGTCCTCCGGAGCCGTCGGCTTCAAGGGTTCGCGCAAGTCGACGCCGTTCGCGGCGCAGCTCGCCGCCGAGTCCGCTGCGCGTCAGGCGCAGGAGCACGGCGTCAAGAAGGTCGACGTCTTCGTGAAGGGTCCGGGTTCGGGCCGCGAGACCGCGATCCGCTCCCTCCAGGCCGCCGGCCTCGAGGTCGGTTCGATCAACGACGTCACGCCGCAGGCGCACAACGGGTGCCGCCCGCCCAAGCGCCGTCGCGTCTGACGCGAGGAGCAACCGGCCGTCCCCTGCTCGGTCCCTGACGGGGAAGACCCGTCTGACGGGAACGAGCGGGGACGGCCATTCCTGGTCGTTCGATCGCGCACTCTGGTGCGCGTGATCACAACTCAACAGACCCGTCGGGGCCTCGCCGGCCCCGTCGTACCGCCAAGTGTCATATAGCGGACACTTCGCCGAAAGGAATCCCACAGTGCTCATTGCACAGCGCCCCACCCTCACCGAGGAGTCGATCTCCGAGCACCGCTCGCGCTTCGTCATCGAGCCGCTCGAGCCTGGCTTCGGCTACACCCTCGGGAACTCGCTGCGCCGCACGCTCCTCTCCTCGATCCCCGGTGCTGCGGTCACGAGCATCCGTATCGACGGCGTCCTCCACGAATTCAGCACCGTTCCCGGTGTGAAGGAAGACGTCACGGAGATCATCCTCAACATCAAGAGCCTGGTCGTCTCCAGCGAGCACGACGAGCCCATCACGGCGTACCTGCGCAAGCAGGGTGCCGGTCAGGTCACCGCTGCGGACATCTCCGCGCCGGCCGGCGTCGAGATCCACAACCCGGACCTCGTCATCGCGACCCTGAACGACACCGCGCGCTTCGAGCTCGAGCTCACCATCGAGCGTGGCCGCGGCTACGTCTCGGCGACGCAGAACCGCTCGGAGTTCAGCGAGGCCGGTCAGATCCCGATCGACTCGATCTACTCGCCCGTCCTGAAGGTCACCTACCGCGTCGAGGCGACGCGTGCCGGTGAGCGCACGGACTTCGACCGTCTGGTCGTCGACGTCGAGTCGAAGCCGGCCATCACGCCGCGCGACGCCATCGCGTCGGCCGGTCGGACGCTCGTCGAGCTCTTCGGTCTCGCCCGTGAGCTCAACACGGCGGCAGAGGGCATCGAGATCGGCCCCGCGCCGGTCGATGCAGTGCTCTCGAACGAGCTGCAGACCCCGATCGAGGACCTCGACCTGTCGGTCCGCAGCTACAACTGCCTCAAGCGGGAGGGCATCAACACGGTGTCCGAGCTCGTCGCCCTGTCGGAGACGCAGCTCATGAACATCCGCAACTTCGGTCAGAAGTCGGTGGACGAGGTCAAGGACAAGCTCACCGAGCTCGGCCTGTCCCTCAAGGACACCGTCCCCGGATTCGACGGCGCCCACTTCTACAGCGGGTACGACGAGGACGAGTCCAACAACTGACCTCGCGCTCACGCGCACGCGTGCCGCTGACGCAGCGCGCACCACTTTCACCACTGGAGAACTGACATGCCGAAGCCCACCAAGGGCCCCCGCCTCGGTGGCGGCCCCGCCCACGAGCGCCTGCTCCTGAGCAACCTCGCCAACGCCCTCTTCACGCACGGTCGCATCACGACCACCGAGACGAAGGCCAAGCGCCTCCGCCCGGTCGCCGAGCGTCTCATCACGTTCGCGAAGCGTGGCGACCTGCACGCGCGTCGTCGCGTGATCAGCATCCTGCGCGACAAGACCGTCGTGCACACGCTGTTCACCGAGATCGCCCCGCAGGTCGAGGACCGCCAGGGTGGCTACACCCGCATCACCAAGCTCGGCTTCCGCAAGGGCGACAACGCTCCCCTCGCGTCGATCGAGCTCGTCCTCGAGCCCGTCTCGGGCACGCCGGCCCCCGTCTCGCGTAAGTCGGCTCCGGCCGCCGCCGCGCCGGTCGAGGAGCCCGCAGCCGAGGAGTCGGCGGCCGACGAGACGACCGAGGAGGCCCCGGTCGAGTCGACCGAGACCACCGAGGAGTCGGCTCCCGTCGCGGAAGAGACCGAGACCGAGGCTGCCGCCGAGGTCGAGGCAGACGCCGAGGGCAAGTCGGACGAGAAGTCGGACGACAAGTAACCCCAGCACCACACGACACGGCCCCCGCAGCGCACGCTGTGGGGGCCGTGTCGTTCCCAGCCACAGCATCGTAGGGTGACCCGTCGGCCCATCGGGTGCGGGCCGACACCGGAGGACCCATGGGATTCGAACACGTCGCGGGGGTGGGAACGAGGGTCTGGCGCTGGAGCCGGACCTCGGGCACACAGCCGCGCCTGCTGCACGCCGGGAAGGCCGCGTTCGCCGCGTGTCTCGCCTGGTTCATCGCTCGACACGTGCCAGGGGTCGCGTCGGACTACCCGTACTACGCGCCGCTCGGGGCCGTGGTCGCGATGCAGACGACGGTGTTCGCGGGGCTCAGGAGCGGGATCCAGACCCTCGTGGGCATCGGCCTCGGGATCGTGATCGCCGGGTTCACGATGTGGATCGGCGACCCCGGGTTCATCGCGATCGCCCTCGCCGTGGGGATCGGAGTGCTCGTCGGCGGATTCCGCATCCTCGGCGAGGGCAGCTCGTGGGTGTCCACCGCGGCGCTGTTCGTCCTGCTCGTCGGCGGTGCGCACGCGGAGGGGTACTCGCTCGGGTACCTCGTGCAGATGGCCGTCGGCGTCGCGGTCGGCCTGCTCGTCAACTTCCTGGTCTTCCCGCCGCTGCGCTTCTGGGACGCCGAACACCGGATCGACGCGGTCAACGAGGTGCTCGCCGACCACCTCGACGGCCTCGCCGCGGTGCTCGAGGCCGACGAGCGTGACGAGAAGGCATGGGACAGGCAGCAGGACCGGCTCGACCGGGCCATCGCCGACGTCCGGTCCCGGGTCTCGATCGCGCACGAGAGCCGGAAGCTGAACCCCCGCGGGGCGCTCCGCGGGTCACGGGCTCGGCTGCAGCAGGACGGCGCGCGGTTCCGGGCGCTCGAGCGGGCCGCCTGGTACACGACGGACCTCACCGAGCTCGTCGCCCGCTCGGGTCCGGTGTCCGACGGACTCGGCCGCCCGGACCCGGCGTTCGCCGAACCGCTCGCGAAGGCGTTCCGCGAACTCGCGTGCATGATCCGCGGCGAGTGCCCGGAGAGTGCAGGGGACGACGCGATCGCCGAGGTCGAGCGGGCCCTCGATGCGAGCAAGGAGGACCCGTCGCACGTCGCGGTGACGTCGGCTGCGCTGGTGTCGCTCCGGGGGATCGTGGAGTCCGAGCGGCGGGCGACGGAGGACCTCGACACGTCGACGGGGCCGTCCGCGTTCGGTCACCGGCGCGACGTCAGGCGGTGAGGGACGACTCCGCCCAGCGCTCGATCGCCGAGCTCGCGTTCGGAGCGGCCCAGGAGAACAGGACGTAGTGCGTCCAGGTGCCGTCCTGCACGACGTCGACGGAGCACGCGGCCTCGTCGCACGTGCGCCAGGCGGCGGCGTCCTCGGCGAGACCGTCGAGCTCGAGCCGGTCGCGTCGGTCGATGAGTCCGTCGCCGAGGCGAGCGCTGACGACCCATCCCGAGTCGGGCATCGAGGAGTACGAGGCTCCGGTTCGTGAGAACGGCTGCTCGGCAGGACCGAACGAGCACGCCGCGGCACCCAGACGGTTCAGCGCGTAGTAGGTCGGCTCGGCGCCGACGTCGGAGCCGAGCGACCACGGGTCGACCAGTGCGACGGCGGTGTCGGCGTTCACCCGGTCGGCCGTGCAGGTGCTCGGCTTCCAGGACGCTGCATCGTGTTCGGTCTGCACCCCCGCGACCGGTGCCGCGGCGACGGTCTCCTCGACGTGGTCGAGCAGCGCCTGGAACGCGGGCTGCACCTGCTCCGGGGTGGCGTCGGCCGTGGTCTGCAGGCGGGTCAGGGAGAGGTCGATCCAAGCGTTCCCGGCGAGCGCACGCCCGTTGCAGCTCACGCGGGCGGCGTCGGAGGCCCCGCAGTACACCGACGCGGGGTCCGTCGACGGATCGACGTGCTCGGTGGCATCGGCGTGCTCGGGGGCCGCGTCCGGCAGCACCGAGAGCCCGACGCCCTCGTACATCGGATCGCCCTGCCCGCCGGGGCTGACGTCGTCGAGGAGCGAGACACCGTTGGTGCTCCAGCAGTCGGTACCGCCACTGGTCGTCGCGGTCGTCCAGGCGCCGAGGACGTGGTCCTGCGTCGTCATCGGGTCGAGCACGGTGGTGCCGGGGACCGCTCGGGTGACGAGGTCCGACGGCAGCAGCTGCGCACAGGTCGGCACGCCGTCGGACTCCGGCGACGGACCGAAGTCGACGCCGGAGGCCGTCTCGGTCGGCGTGGCCGACGGTGCGGCGCTGCGCGACGGTGCCGGTGTCGGCCCTGCGGACGACGCGGTGGAACAACTGGCGACGGTGACGATCGCCGTGGTCGCGAGCGCCACGGCCACGACCCCCCTCGTGAAGATGCGCATACGCTCAGGCTAGGACGCCGTGGTACCCGCCGATCGGTGCCCGCATCACGATCGCACAACACCGTCCGTAGACTCGCTCCGTGCCGCAGCAGCCCCGCATCGCCGTCCTCGGACCGGTCCTCGTCGAGGACCCGTCCGGCGCGGCGGTGCCCGTCCCCGGGGCGCTCCCGCGGGCGTTCCTGACCGCGCTCGTGCTCGCCCGCGGTCATGCGATGACGACGGACGCGCTCATCGACGAGCTCTGGGCCGACGCACCGCCGAGGGGCGCGCGGGCGGCCCTGCAGACCCTGGTGTCCCGGCTCCGGCGGAGCACGGCCGAGGGGCTCGTGGTGTCGACGAGCACCGGGTACGCGCTCGACGTCCGACCGGACGACGTCGACCTCGTCCGTGCCGAACACGTCGCCGAGGCCCGGCACACGTCCGACGACACGAGTCGGGCGGCGCTCGCCCTGTGGCGGGGAGATCCGGGCGCCGATGTCGACGGCGACCTCGGGACGGCGCTCGCCGAACGAGCCGAGGTGGCGCGACGTGCGCTCCGCCGGGCGCTCGGCACGGCGATGCTCGACGCCGGTGACGCCGACGCGGCCGTCGGGCTGTGGCACGAAGAAGCGGCCTCCGACCCGTTCGACGAGGTCGCGGTCTCGGGATCGATGCGCGCGCTCGCCGCCGCCGGCCGGACCAGCGAAGCGCTCGCGGTCTTCGCGGCCCACCGGGAGCGGCTGGCTGACGGGCTCGGTGCCGACCCGTCCGCCGACCTGGTGCGGCTGAACGCCGACCTGCTCCGCCGGACGGCGTCCGCTTCCGGGAGCGTCCGACGGATCGGCCTGCGTGCCGCGCCGAACGCGTTGGTCGGACGGGAGGCCGACCTCGCCGCCGTCATGGACCTCCTGTCCCGCGAACGGCTGGTGACCGTCCTCGGTGCCGGTGGGCTCGGGAAGACCCGGCTCGCGCAGGCGGTCGCGGCGGCGCTCCCGGCCGACCGCAGCGTCGTGGTGCTCGAGCTCGCACCACTGGCCGCCGGCGAGGACGTCGTCCCCGCCCTCGGCGCGCTGCTCGGGATCGCCGAGGTACGGTCCGCCCGGGCGCTGCGGGACGCCGTCGTCGCCGACCTGCGGGGCCGCGTGTTCCGTGCGCTCGGTGAGGAACCCACCGTGCTCGTGCTCGACAACTGCGAGCACCTCGTCGAGGACGTCGCCGCGTTCGCCGCCGACCTGCTCGCCCAGCTCCCGTCCCTCCGCATCCTCACGACGTCGCGTGCACCGCTCGCCATCGCCGGCGAGGTCGTCGCGCCCCTCGCACCGCTGCCCGTCGACGCGGACGGCGCGGCGGTCCGGCTGTTCACCGACCGCGCACGAGCCGCCCGCCCCGGTGCCGTCCTGCCCTTCGACACCGTGCGGCGCATCTGCACACGGCTCGACGGGTCGCCGCTCGCGATCGAGCTCGCCGCCGCGCGGATCCGCGGGATGGGCGTCGAGGAGATCGAACGGCGGCTCGACGACCGCTTCGCGTTGCTCCGCGGCGGCGACCGGAGCGCACCCGAGCGGCACCGCACCCTGCTCGCCGTCATCGAGTGGAGCTGGCGGCTCCTCGACGACGGTGCCCAGGACCTGCTGACCCGGCTGGCACTCTTCCCGGACGGCCTCGCGGTCGACGCGGTCGAGGCCGTCGCGGCACCCGAGCAGCGGGACGACGCACTGGACGCCCTCGCCGAGCTCGTCGAGCAGTCCCTCGTCCAGCTCGTCGAGCACGAGGGTGCCGACATCAGGTACCGGCTGCTCGAGACCGTCCGCGAGTTCGGTGCCGCCCGCCTCGACGAACGCGGGCGCACCGACGAGGTCCGCGCAGCGATGATCCGCTGGGGGCGGGACTTCGCCGCCACCCGCAACGTCTTCACCGCGACCGGGGAACCGCAGCGACGGTGGTTTCGCGAGATCGGCCGCGAGGCGGACAACCTCGTGACGCTGCTGCGCTGGAGCCTCGTCGCCGAGGACCGGTCGGCGCTCGCGCAGGTGTTCGCGGCCCTCGGCGGGTACTGGACCCTGCGCGGTGCCCACGGCGAGGTCGTCGCGGTCGCCGCCGAGGTCGTCGCGCTGCTCAGGACCGCTCAGCCGCCCCCCGGCGATCGAGCCGCCACGACGCTGGGTCTCGTCCTGATCGGCGGTTCCGCGGCGTTCTCGGACCGCCGGACCTCCGTGCGCGCGATCGCGATGCTCCGCCGGGTCGTCCGGCAGGGGACCACCGGCTTCCCGGTCCTCGACGCGCAGGCGGCACTGCTGCTCACGCTCGGCCGCCCGGACGACGGGCTGCGGCTGCTCGCCGCGCTCCGTGACGACCCGGACGACGGCGTGGCCTGCCTGGCGTGCATGCTGAGCGCCCCGCTGG
The DNA here is from genome assembly GCF_900086645.1 of Curtobacterium sp. 9128. Lineage (NCBI taxonomy): Bacteria > Bacillati > Actinomycetota > Actinomycetes > Micrococcales > Microbacteriaceae > Curtobacterium > Curtobacterium sp. 9128. The sequence continues at coordinate 234,722 of NZ_LT576451.1, read as the reverse complement.
CGGAGAACGACGGGGAGTTCGACGACGCGCTCCGCTACGCCCAGCGCGCCGAGGCACTCGCCACCAGGACCGACGACGCATGGGCGCTGGGGTCGGGTGCGGTCACGATGACCCAGCTGCTCGCGCAGACCGGACGGCACGCGGACGCGCTCGTCGTCGCCGACGTCGCGCGCACCCGCCTCGAGGTGTTCGGCGCCGAGGACGACCTCTACGAGATCGGGTGGACCGTCGGGCTGTGCGCGGCGGCGACGGGCGACGTCGTCCGCGCGCGGCAGGTCGCAGCGGACCTCGCGAACCAGCCGGTGGCGAACCGCGGTGGTCCCGACGGGGAAGCCGTGCAGATGGCCGTCCTCGCGATCGCGATCGCCGCCGAGTGCGCACGGAGCGACGGCGACGTGGCCTCAGGGGCGGCCGAGTACGCGCGGGCCTGGGACGCCGTGACCGCGCATCGCAAGCAGACGCCGAACTGGACTCTGATGGCGGGCGCGGCACGCATCGCGGCAGAGGACGAGGCGGCGGCGAGCCGACCCGCAGGAGCCGAACCGGGCCTCCCGTCCGGATCGGACGTGCCGCGTCGCCTGCGTGTCGGCGCGCTCGTGATGCTCCGACTGCACCCGTGGTGGATCGACCTGCCCGTCATCGGGACCACGCTGCTCGGGCTGGCGGTCGCCGCCGCACGGCAGGGTGCGGCGGACCACGCGGCCCGGTGCTGGGGCCTCGCACGACGGCTCGGTTCGCGACAGGACTTCGCGGTCCTCGCCCACGACCGGTTGCGCGGGGTCCTCGGCGCCGTCGTCGGTGCCGGACCCCTCGCGGACGCCGAGACGGCCTCGGCCGGATGGGACCGGGCCGAGGCCGTCTCGCGGGCGCGCGTGCTGCTCGAGGAGCTGCGCTTCAGCGCCTGATCGTCACGCCTTCCGCATGTAGGCGCGGACCGTCAGCGGGGCGAACACCGCGACGACGACCGCTGCGCCGACGAGCGAGAACACCAGGTCGCCGCCGACGGCTCCGTGGTTCACGAGCTCACGGACCGCGGTGATGAGGTGCGAGATCGGGTTGACCTCGGAGAACCAACGCAGCCAGTCCGGCAGTGTGTCGGCGGGGACGAACGCGTTCGACAGGAACGTCAGCGGGAACAGCACGAGGTTCGAGATGCCCGAGACGCTCGACGCGGTGCGGGCGACGACGCCGAAGTAGGCGAAGATCCAGCTGATCGCCCACGCGACGACGATGACCAGCAGACCGGCGAGGACCACCGCGCCGAAGCCGCCCTCTGGTCGGAGTCCCATCGCGAAGCCGGTGATGAACGTGATCGTCGTCGCGATGGCGTAGCGGACGGTGTCGGCGAGCAGCGCTCCGGCGAGCGGGGCGATGCGGGCGATCGGCAGCGACTTGAAGCGGTCGAACACGCCCTTGTCCATGTCCTCGCGGAGCTGGACGCCGGTGACGATCGACGACGTGATGTTCGTCTGCACGAGGATACCCGGGATGATGATCGGCAGGTAGGACGCCACGTTGCCGGAGATCGCGCCACCGAAGATGTACGTGAACATCACGGTGAAGACGATCGGCATCAGCGTCACGTCGAAGAGCTGCTCCGGGGTGCGACGGACCTTGATCAGGCCGCGGTACGCCATCGTGAAGGACTGCCGGATCGTGGCACCGATGCCCGTGCCGCCGACCCCGGGTCGCGGGGTGATGCGTGGGGTGGTCGGAGCCTGCGGGGTGAGCGTGGTCATGCGATGCTCCCTTCGAGCTCGCGCTGGGCGTCCTCGTCCGCCGCGTCGGCGGTCGGCTTGCCCGTGATGGTCAGGAAGACCTCGTCGAGCGTCGGCTTCTGCACGCTCATCTCGGCGAGGGAGATGCCCGCGTCGCGGAACGACACGAGCAGGTCGGTGACACGGTCCGGCTCGGCCATCGGCGCGGTCAGCCGGGACCCCTCCGGACTCGCGACGGCGTCGACGCCGAGCGTCTGGCGCACGATGGTCCTCGCCGCGTCGAGTCGGAGCGCATCGGCGAGCCGGAGCTGCAGCGACGCGGTGCCGATCGACGCCTTGAGCTCGTCGCCGGTGCCCTCTGCGACGACCCTGCCGTGGTCGATCACGGCGATGCGGTCGGCGAGCTGGTCGGCCTCGTCGAGGTACTGCGTCGTCAGGAGCACGGTCGAGCCGGTCGCGACGAGCTCCCGGATCGTGTCCCACATCTGCGCACGGGTCCGCGGGTCGAGGCCCGTCGTCGGCTCGTCGAGGAAGATGAGCGGCGGCTGCGCGATGAGGCTCGCCGCCAGGTCGAGCCGACGACGCATGCCGCCGGAGAAGTTCTTCAGCGGGCGCTTCGCCGCCTCGGTCAGGCCGAAGCGCTCGAGGAGCTCGGCGGACTTCCGCTTCGACTCGGCCCGGGACAGCCCGAGCAGCCGCGAGAACACGACCAGGTTCTCGGTCGCGCTCAGCGTCTCGTCGACGCTGGCGTACTGGCCGGTCACGCCGATGAGCCGGCGGACCTCCTGGGGCTCCCGCCGGACGTCGTGGCCGAAGATCCTGGCCTCGCCGGCGTCCGCCTTGAGCAGGGTCGCGAGCATGCTGATCGTGGTCGTCTTGCCGGCGCCGTTCGGGCCGAGCACGCCGTACACGGTGCCGGCCTCGACGCGGAGGTCGACTCCGTCCACGGCGCGGTTCTGCCCGAAGGTCTTGACGAGGCCGGTGGCCTCCACCGCGAGTGGTGTCGTCGTCATCGCAGTTCCTTTCGTCGATGTCGAGGACGATGCTGCCGCCGGGCGCTCACACGGCACTGACGCGGCGCTGACATCGGTACCGTTGGGGTGTGAGCGAGAGCGACGGGCTGCAGAGCGGGGTGCGGCTGCGGCTCGACGTCGCGTACGACGGCGCCGCGTTCTCCGGGTGGGCCAAGCAACCGGGACTGCGGACGGTGCAGGGCGCGCTCGAGGACGCGCTCGCCACCGTCTTCAGCCGCTGGGGCAGCGCGCCGCAGCTGACCGTCGCCGGACGCACCGACGCCGGAGTGCACGCCACCGGGCAGGTCGCGCACCTCGACCTGTCCGCCGAGCAGTGGGGTGCGCTCAGCACGAAGCGGGGATCGGGGCGCTCGCCGCTGGACGGGCTCGTCAAGCGCCTGAACGGGCTCGCGGGGCCGCTCGGGGACGTCGTCGTCAGCCGGGTCTCGGTCGCGCCCGACGGGTTCGACGCCCGGTTCTCCCCGCTCTGGCGCCGCTACACGTACCGCGTCGCGGACCTCGACGCCCCCCGCGATCCACTCCGTCGGGGGCACACGACCTGGTACCCGGGGCATCTCGACCCGGGAGCGATGGAGCGCGGTGCGCTGACCCTGCTCGGGCTGCACGACTTCGCGGCGTTCTGCAAGCCGCGCGACGGCGCGACGACCATCAGGACGCTGCAGGAGTTCCGCTGGGACCGTGAGCCGGACGGCGTGCTGGTGGCGAGCCTCCAGGCCGATGCCTTCTGCCACTCCATGGTGCGCGCCATGGTGGGGGCGACCATCGCCGTCGGCGAGGGGCGCTTCGGACCGGACCGTCTCGAGGAGTTGCGCGTCGCGGGGGAGCGGACCAGCGCCTTCAAGGTCGCGCCGGCGCGCGGTCTCACCCTGACCGAGGTCGGCTACCCGGCCGACGACGAGCTCGCCGCGCGGGCATCGCAGACGCGGGCGCGGCGCTCCGCACCGTCCGGCTCGGATAGCGTCGGGGGATGAGCTCCCGCGAACCCCGGTCCGTCGTCTCCGTGGCACCAGGGGTGGTCTTCGTCGAGGGGCCCGTCTCGAACTGGGTCGTCCTCGCGGAAGAAGACGGCGTCGCCCTCATCGACGCCGGCTACCCCGCTGACACCGACCTGGTGCTGGACACCGTGCGCTACGCCGGACACGATCTCGACGACCTCCGCCGCATCTACGTCACGCACGGGCACGTCGACCACGTCGGTGGCATCCCCGGGATCCTCGAACAGCACCCGCACGTCGAGGTCCTGGCGCACGCGGACGAGCTGTCGAACGTCCGAGGACCCTCGCGGCAGCAGGTCACGCCGGCGGAGATCGGCGGCCGGCTGGCGTCGGCGCGGGTGCTCCGGTGGCTCGCCCGCGCGATCCGGTCCGACGCGCTCCGGCCGACCACGGTGCCGAGCGTCCGGGCCTTCACCGGAGCGGACTTCGAGGGCCGGGCGATCACGCCGTTCCCGGCGACCGGGCACACCGACGGGTCCACCGCGTACCTCCTGCCGGCCGCGGACGCGATCGTCACCGGGGACGCCGTCGTCTCGCGGCACGACACGCAGCCGGCGTCGTGGACGCCCAGGCCGCGGATGATCACGCCGTTCTTCACGGCGGACCAGGCAGTGGCGCTCGAGTCCGCCCGGGCGCTGCCGATCCCGGAGATCGTGCTGCCGGGGCACGGGCCGGCGGTGCACCGGGTCGGGCGGGAGTGGGTACCCGTCGGGTCGTGATGTTGTCGATCGCAATCATTTACCTGGGCGCAACCTGAGGGACTCTGCAGGTCGGTACGGTCTGACCATCCACGTCTCCGACCAGAAGGTCAGCATGCCCAAGATCGTCGGCCGCACTCTGCTGTGCGCCACGGTGGCCGCGACACTCCTCGCAGCGCCACTCGCCTCCGTCTCAGTCGCCAGTGCGAACACCGCAGGCACGGGCCTCGTCATCGCCGAGGCCTACCTGAAGGGCGGCAGCGCGAACGCCGCCTTCAACAAGAAGTTCGTCGAGATCGCGAACCCGACCGACGTCCCGGTCTCGCTCGACGGCTGGTCGCTGCAGTACCGCTCGGCGACCGGCTCGGCCGCGTTCAGCACCAGCGGCCTCGCGGGCACCGTCCCCGCGAACGGGACGTTCCTCGTCACGATGGCGGGCAACGGCGCGACGGGTGCGGAGCTGCCCGCCGCGGACGACACCGCGACCCTGAACACCTCGGGCACCACGGGCACGCTGGTCCTGTCCGACCAGTCCCAGGCGCTCACCCTGCCGACCGGCGCGATCGCGGCGGGCACCGCCGGGGTCGTGGACCTCCTCGGCTACGGTGCGTCGAACACCTTCGAGGGGCACGTGCGCACCGTCGACGGTGGGAACACCGTCCCGAACGGCCTGGTCCGCCAGGGCACGGTCGACAGCGACGACAACGCCGCGGACTTCTCCGTCACGACGACGCTCACGCCGACGAACGCAGCCGGTGAGACCGCGCCGACGACGCCGACGGACCCGACGGAGCCGACTGAGCCGACAGACCCCGGTGCTCCTGCCGAGGCCGTCACCATCGCGCAGCTGCAGGGCACGACGGACACCTCGCCGTACGTCGGCAAGACCGTCGTCACGAAGGGCGTCGTCACCGCCGTGTACGCCACCGGCGGGTTCAACGGCTACACCGTGCAGACCCCGGGCACCGGCGGTGCGATCGACCTCGGCACGCACACCGCGTCCGACGGGGTCTTCGTGTTCTCCTCGGCCACCGCGTCCCGGGTCGCAGCGGGCGACTACGTCGAACTCACCGGCTCGGTGAGCGAGTACTACGGCCTCACCGAGCTGAACGTCGCCGCGAGCGGCATGACGAAGCTCACCGAGACCGTGCCGGCTCCGCAGGCCGCCACCGTCGCGTTCCCGTCCTCGGACGCACAGCGCGAGTCGCTCGAGAGCATGCTCGTCGCACCGCAGGGCGACTACACCGTCGCCGACAACTACACGACGAACCAGTACGGCGAGATCGTCCTGGCGTCGGGCACGAAGCGGCTGATCCAGCCCACCGAGGTCGCCCGTCCGGGCAGTGCAGCGGCCAAGGCGGTCGAGGCCGACAACGCCGCCCGCAAGGTCACGCTCGACGACGGCGGCAGCACGAACTTCCTGACCCAGGCGAACAAGTCGATCCCGGTGTCCTGGCTGACGCAGGGGCCCGTGACCGTCGGAGCAGCGGCGACCTTCACGAAGCCCGTCGTCCTCGACTACCGCAACGACTCGTGGAAGTTCCAGCCCACGTCGCCGATCACCGGCGCGACCGCGAAGACCGATCTGCCCGCGACCTTCTCGAACGTCCGCACGGCGAAGCCCCAGGACGTCGGCGGCGACCTCAAGCTCGCCGGCTTCAACGTCCTCAACTACTTCCCGACGACCGGCGACCAGCTCACCGGCTGCTCGTACTACACGGACCGCGACGGCGACCCCGTCACGGTGAACTCCGGCTGCGATGCCCGCGGCGCCGCCGAGCAGGAGGACTTCGAGCGCCAGCAGGTCAAGATCGTCAAGGCGATCAACGGTCTCGGCGCCGACGTCGTCTCGCTCGAGGAGATCGAGAACTCCGCCGAGTTCGGCCAGGACCGCGACGCCGCCGTGGCCACCCTCGTCGGCGCGCTCAACGCCGCGACCGGTGCCGACACCTGGGCGTGCGTCAAGTCCCCGAAGACGCTCCCCGCGAGCGAGGACGTCATCCGCCTGGCACTGATCTACAAGAAGGACCGGGTCGCACCCACGGGAGAGTCGACGATCCTCATCGATCCGGCGTTCACGAACGCCCGTCAGCCCGTCGCGGACGCGTTCCGTCCGGTCGGGGGCACGGCGGACGACGAGTTCCTCGTGATCGCGAACCACTTCAAGTCGAAGGGGTCCGGCACCGGCGAGAACGCCGACCAGGGTGACGGCCAGGGGGCGTCGAACGCCGACCGCGTGAAGCAGGCGACGGCGCTCGCCGCGTTCTCCACGAAGATGCAGACGCAGTACGGCACCGACAAGGTGTTCATGCTCGGCGACTTCAACGCCTACAGCCAGGAGGACCCGATGGTCGTCCTCGACGATGCCGGCTACACGGACCTCGGGCCGGCGCTCGACTCGGCGGAGTGGTCGTACGTGTACAGCGGCCTGAGCGGGTCGCTCGACCACGTGCTCGCCTCGCCAGCGGCACTCGCGACGGTGACGGGTGTGGACATCTGGAACATCAACTCGGTCGAGTCGGTGGCGCTGGAGTACAGCCGCTACAACTACAACGCGACGAACCTGTACACGGACGACGTGTACCGGGCGAGCGACCACGACCCGATCCTGGTCGGCTTCGACCTGACCGGCGACACCACCCCGACGGACCCGGGCACGGACCCCACGGACCCGGGCACCGATCCGACCGGCCCGTCGGACCCTGGCACGGTTCCGGGTGCCGGTCAGACGCCGGCTCCGACTCCTGGTGCTGGTTCGGCGCCGGTTGCTCCGTCGGAGTCGTCGCTGACGGATGCGAACCGTGGCACGGTCACGGCGCCGTCGTCGGCGCGTCCGGGTGAGACGATCACGATCGGTGTGGGGGTGCAGTACGCGGGGCAGCGGGTGAGCGTGTGGATGTTCTCCACGCCCACGTTGCTCGGGACGGTGACGGTCGCGGCTGACGGGAGCGTGCGGGTGACGATCCCGGCGGATGCTCCGGCGGGGTCGCACCGGATCGTGGTGACGGCGGCTGACGGGTCGGTGATCGGGTGGACGATGATCACGATCGACCCGGTCACGGGTGCGCTGGCGTTCACGGGTGCCGACTTGACGGGTGGCATCGCTGCGGCGCTGCTGCTCCTCGCGGCTGGTGCCGGTGTGCTGGTGGCGCGTCGTCGTGGGGTGGGGGGCCGAGTCTCGGGGTGAGCGACGGTTCTCGCGGTGTGGGCCGCGAGGACTGTCGCCGGGCGCGAGTCTCGCCCTGGGCGTGACCAGATGCCGGACGGGAGGCTCGGTGCCAGCTGGCACCGCGCCTCCCGTCCGCCGTGTGCGCGCGTTGCAACCCATGGCGTGCGCGGTGGAAAGCGGAAACGCGCGTAGGTGGTCGGAAGTTCGGGCCACCTACGCGCGTTTCGACCTCCTACGCGCGATTCGGCCGCCCGGACCGATCCGGTCGCGTTTGACCAGCGGGAGGCCGGTCCGGTAGGCTCTCACCTTGGTCTGCGCGCCATGTGCGCCGGACAGTCAGATGAGCCCTCCACCCGGGCGTTCCACCGGCTTCTGCCGCGGGGAACCCCGACCGGAGCGGGATTCACGGACTCCTCACCTCGACACGAAAGCAGCACTCCTGTGACTCGCACGTTCTCACCGAAGCCGGCAGACGTCCAGCACGACTGGATCGTCATCGACGCGACCGACGTCGTCCTCGGCCGTCTCGCCACCCACGCCGCGGCGCTCCTGCGCGGCAAGCACAAGGCCACCTTCGCCCAGCACATGGACATGGGTGACTACGTCATCATCGTGAACGCGGACAAGGTCGCCCTCACCGGCTCCAAGCTCGCGAAGAAGGTCTACTACCGCCACTCGGGCTACCCGGGCGGCCTCACGGCGACCTCCTACCCGGAGATGCTCGAGAAGCACCCCACCCGCGCCGTCGAGAAGGCGATCCGCGGCATGCTGCCGAAGAACACCCTCGGTCGCGAGCAGCTCAAGAAGCTGAAGGTCTACGCCGGCGCGGAGCACCCGCACTCCGCGCAGCAGCCCAAGGCGTACACCTTCGACCAGGTCGCACAGTAGTTCCGGCCACGACGACTTCAAGGACATAGAGAAACTCATGGCTCAGATCGCTGATTCCCTCGACCAGACCCCGGAGAGCTTCACCACGGAGAGCGCACCCGCCGCTGCCGAGGCCGCTCCCCGTCAGATCCTCAACGTCTCCGGCGGTGCTGTCGGGCGCCGCAAGGAGGCCATCGCGCGCGTTCGCCTCGTTCCGGGCTCCGGCTCGTTCACGGTGAACGGCCGTTCGCTGGAGGACTACTTCCCGAACAAGCTGCACCAGCAGCTCATCAACGACCCGTTCAAGGTGCTCGAGCTCCTCGGCGCCTACGACGTGACCGCCCGCATCACGGGTGGTGGCCCCTCGGGTCAGGCCGGTGCCCTCCGCCTCGCGATCGCACGCACGCTGAACGAGATCGACCGCGAGAACAACCGCGCCACCCTCAAGAAGGCCGGCTTCCTCACCCGTGACGCCCGCGTCATCGAGCGCAAGAAGGCCGGTCTCAAGAAGGCCCGCAAGGCTTCGCAGTTCTCGAAGCGCTAGTCGTCACCGGCTGAAGATCGCAATGCCGCGTCTGTTCGGTACCGACGGGGTTCGTGGTCTCGCCAACGGCGAGCTGACGGCCGCGCTCGCACTGGGTCTTGCCCAGGCGAGCGCGGCCGTTCTCACACACGGACACCATGCCGACGCCCGCCGGGCGTCCGGTCGACCGCGCCCCCGCGCGGTCCTGGCGCGCGACCCGCGCGTCTCCGGCGAGTTCCTCGGTGCCGCTGTCGCGGCCGGGCTCGCCTCCGCCGGCGTCGACGTGCTCGACGCCGGGGTCATCCCCACCCCTGCTGCCGCGTTCCTCGTCGCGGACATCGACGCCGACTTCGGCGTGATGATCTCCGCGTCGCACAACCCGGCGCCGGACAACGGGATCAAGTTCTTCGCCGCAGGCGGCCGGAAGCTCCCCGACGAGGTCGAGGACCGCATCGAAGCGGCGATGCACGACCACTCGGCGCCGACCCCCACCGGCGCCGACGTCGGCCGCATCACCCGGTTCGCCGATGCCGAGGACCGCTACGTCGTGCACCTGCTCGGCACGCTGCCGCACCGTCTCGACGGGCTGCACGTCGTGCTCGACTGTGCGAACGGTGCCGCTGCCGGCGTCTCGCCAGAGGTCTTCGTCAACGCGGGTGCCGAGGTCACGCTGATCGGCGCCGACCCCGACGGCATCAACATCAACGACGGCGTCGGGTCCACGCACATCGACAACCTCGCGCGTGCGGTGCTCGAGCACGGCGCCGACGTCGGGATCGCCCACGACGGCGATGCGGACCGCTGCCTCGCTGTGGACGCCGACGGCAACGCGATCGACGGCGACCAGATCATGGCGATCCTCGCGCTGTCGTTGCAGGAGCGCGGACACCTGAAGGACGACACGCTCGTCGCGACGGTGATGTCGAACCTCGGACTCAAGCGCGCCATGGCGGACGCGGGCATCACCGTGATCGAAGCCGGTGTGGGCGACCGCTACGTGCTCGAGAAGATGAACGCCGGCGGTTTCTCGCTCGGTGGCGAGCAGTCCGGGCACATCATCTTCCAGGAGTACGCCACGACGGGTGACGGCATCCTCACGGGGCTGCACCTCGTCGCCGAGATCGCGCGGACCGGCAAGACGCTCGGCGAACTCGCCTCGTGCATGACGGTGTTCCCGCAGGTGTTGCTCAACGTGAAGGGCGTCGACCGGCACGGCCTGGCGGACCAGGGCGTGCAGGACGCCGTGGCATCGGCCACCGATTCGCTCGGCGACACCGGCCGCGTGCTGCTCCGTCCGTCCGGCACCGAGCCCGTCGTCCGCGTCATGGTCGAGGCCGCTTCCCAGGACGACGCCCAGCGCATCGCCGAGGAGCTCGCCGCGGTCGTGTCCGACCGCCTGGCGCTCGACGCCGCGTAGGGATTGGGCACGGCCCGGTCCATTTCGCACCCCATCACGAACATCGCGCCCCGTCAGGACGGGGCGCGATGTTCGTGGCTGGGCGCAACTCAGCCCGGCGCGGCCCCGCGGCCCCGGCGCCGCCCCGCCGCGTCAGATCTTGCGGAGCAGGACCGACGAGACCTTGTGGTCGGCGGCCTTCTTCAGCACGAGCGTCGCCCGCGAGCGCGTGGGAAGCACGTTCTCGACGAGGTTCGGCTCGTTGATCGCGCGCCAGACCTGGGTCGCGGTCTCCACAGCGTCCGACCGGGACAGGGACGCGAACCGGTGGAAGAACGAGTCGGGGCTCGAGAACGCTTCCTCTTGCAGGGCCAGGAACCGGTCGACGTACCAGGACTCGATGTCCTTGGTCTTCGCGTCGACGTAGATCGTGAAGTCGAACAGGTCGGACAGTGCCAGCCGCCCGTGCACCGGCGGCGCGAGCACGTTGAGCCCCTCCACGATGAGGATGTCCGGCTGCCGCACGACGATCTCGGCGTTCGGCACGATGTCGTAGACGAGGTGCGAGTAGTACGGCGCCCGGACCTCGGTCGCCCCGCTCTTCACCTGGCTGACGAAGCGCAGCAGGGAACGGCGGTCGTAGGACTCCGGGAAGCCCTTCCGGTCCATGATCCCGCGGCGCTCGAGCTCGGCGTTCGGGTAGAGGAACCCGTCGGTCGTGACGAGCTCCACGCGCGGGGTGTCCGGCCAGCGCTTCGTGAGTTCGCGCAGCAGCCGTGCGACGGTCGACTTGCCGACGGCGACCGAGCCCGCGACGCCGATGACGAAGGGCGTCCGCCCGGCCCGCTCCCCGAGGAAGCGGCTCGTCTCCGCGTGCAGGTTCCGCGCGCCGGCGGCGTAGAGCGTGAGCAGGCGGGAGAGGGGGAGGTAGACCTCCTGCACCTCCTGCATGTCGAGGCGGTCACCGAGGCCGCGCAGCTGCACGATCTCCGTCTCGGTCAGGGAGAGGTGCTCCTTGGGGGCGAGCTGCGACCACTCCCCGCGGGGGATCTCCACGAACGGGGTGGGGTGCGCGACGGTGGTCTCCGGGATCGGCATGGGAACGAGCGTAGACGGGAGGCGCGGTGCGGGTGGGCGACGCGGCGGACCTTCACCGAGCCTCCAGTCCGGAGCCCGCTCAGGCGGGTAGGGCCGCCTCGATGGCCGCGATCACCTCTGGCGCGTCCGGTTTCGTCGTCGGGCGGAACCGGGTGACGGTGCCGTCCGGAGCCACCAGGAACTTCTCGAAGTTCCAGATCACGCGGCCGGCCTTGCCTGCGGCGTCCGGTGTCTGCTTGAGCTCCTTGTAGAGCGGATGCGCGCCACCGCCGTTCACCTTGACCTTCTCGGACATCGGGAACGTCACGCCCCACGTGGTGGAGCAGTACTCGTCGATCGCCTCGGACGAGCCGAGCTCCTGCAGGAACTGGTTGCTCGGGAACCCGAGCACCGTGAAGCCCCGCGGGCCGTAGGTCTTCTGCAACTCCTCGAGCTGCTCGTACTGCGGTGCGAGGCCGCAGCGCGACGCCACGTTCACCACCAGCACCGCCTTGTCCGCGTAGGCGCCGAAGGTGGTGTGCTCACCGTGCAGCGTCGTGATGTCGATTGCGTCGAAACGTCCCATGATGATCACGGTATCCCGCACGATCCGCGGCCTCGCAGGGAGCGGGCTGAGCCGCATCGTAGGATCGGTCCCATGTGTGGAATCGTGGGCTACGTCGGCACCAACAGCAGCACGGACGTGCTCCTCGGTGGACTCCGTCGGCTCGAGTACCGCGGGTACGACTCGGCCGGCATCGCGGTCATCGACCCGGCAGGCGACCTGTCCTCGGCGAAGAAGGCCGGCAAGCTGCAGGCCCTCGTCGACGAGCTCGACGAGCACCCCATCGCCGACGGCGGGACGGGCATCGGGCACACCCGCTGGGCGACCCACGGCGGCCCCACGGACGAGAACGCGCACCCGCACCTCGCCGACGGCGGCAAGCTCGCGCTCATCCACAACGGCATCATCGAGAACTTCTCCGCGCTCCGCGACGAACTCGCGGCCGAGGGCGTCGAGTTCCTCAGCGAGACCGACTCCGAGGTCGCGGCGCACCTCGTCGCGAAGGCCTTCCGCGAGACCGGCGACCTGACGAGCGCCATGCAGCAGACCGTGCAGCGGCTCGAGGGCGCCTTCACGCTCCTCGTCGTGCACGCCGACCAGCCCGGTGTCGTCGTCGGCGCCCGCCGGAACTCGCCCCTGGTGGTCGGGCTCGGCGACGGCGAGAACTTCATGGGCTCCGACGTCGCCGCGTTCGTCGCGTACACGCAGCGCGCGCTGTCGATCGGGCAGGACGAGATCGCCACGATCCGCCCCGACGGCGTCGACGTCGTCCACTTCGACGGCACTCCTGCCGACCGCAACGAGTTCGAGGTGAACTGGGACGCGTCGGCCGCGGACAAGGGCGGCTGGTCGTCCTTCATGGCGAAGGAGATCAGCGAGGAGCCGGAGGCGGTCGCCAAGACCATCCTCGGCCGTGTGCACGACGGCGCCGTCACGCTCACCGACCTCGACCCGATCGCGGAACGCCTGCAGCAGGTCGACCGCGTCATCGTCATCGCCTGCGGCACCGCCGCGTACGCCGGGATCCTCGGCAAGTACGCCATCGAGCAGTGGGCCCGCATCCCGGTGGAGGTCGAGCTCGCGCACGAGTTCCGCTACCGCGACCCGGTGCTGAACGACCGCACGCTCGTCGTCTCGATCAGCCAGTCCGGCGAGACGATGGACACGCTCATGGCCGTGAAGTACGCGCGAGAGCAGGGCGCGCAGGTCCTCTCGATCTGCAACACCCAGGGCGCCACGATCCCGCGCGAGTCCGACGCCGTGATCTACACGCACGCCGGTCCGGAGGTCGCCGTCGCGTCGACGAAGGCGTTCCTCGCGCAGGGCGTCGCGCTGTACCTGCTCGGGCTGCACCTCGCGACGCTCCGCGGCACGCTGACGACCGAGCAGATCGCCGAGCAGGTCGCGGAACTCGAGTCCCTCGCGCCGAAGCTGCAGCAGACCATCGAGGACGCCTCCGGGGTCGCCGAGCTCGCGAAGTGGATGGCCGACACCCGCAGCGTGCTGTTCCTGGGTCGCCACGTCGGGTACCCGATCGCCCTCGAAGGCGCGCTCAAGCTCAAGGAACTCGCCTACATCCACGCCGAGGGCTTCGCCGCCGGTGAGCTGAAGCACGGTCCGATCGCCCTCATCGAACCCGGCCAGATCGTCTTCGTCATCGTGCCGTCGCCCCGTGACGCCCGCTCGCTGCACCCGAAGGTGGTGTCGAACATCCAGGAGATCCGCGCGCGCGGCGCCCGGGTGATCGCGATCGCCGAAGAGGGCGACGCCGCGGTGCTGCCGTTCGCCGACGAGGTCCTCCGCATCCCGCTCGCGACCCCGCTGTTCGAGCCGCTGCTCGCGGTCGCGCCGCTGCACATGTTCGGCATGGAACTCGCCGCGGCCAAGGGCCTCGACGTCGACCAGCCGCGCAACCTCGCGAAGTCGGTCACCGTCGAGTAGTCGGACGGTGATCATCGGGATCGGGGTCGACGTCGTCGACCTCTCGCGGTTCGGGCAGGTGCTGGAACGCACGCCCGCGATGCGCACGCGCCTGTTCACGTCGCGGGAGCTGCTCCGGGACGGCGAACCACGCCCGATCGCCTCGCTCGCGGCGCGGTTCGCCGCGAAGGAGGCCCTGATCAAGGCGTTCGGCTCGAGCGCAGGACTGAGTTGGCAGGACCTCGAGGTCGTCTCCGACGACCAGCGGAACCCGTCGCTGACGCTGCACCAGCAGGCGCGGCAGGTGGCCGATGCGCGTGGGGTCACGAGCGTGCACCTGTCGCTGTCCCATGATGGAGGGATCGCCACGGCGTTCGTGGTGTTGGAGGGGACTGTTCAGTGAGTGCGTTCACCGTCGACCGCCCGTTGATGGCGCAGCCGCTGATCGCGGGGTGGCTGCGATGAGTGCGTTCACCGGGATCACGGTCGACCGGGAGGCACTGATCGCCAACTACGCGACGGTCGCCGAACAGGTGGCCCCGTCCGGCGTCATCGCGGTCGTCAAGGCGAACGCCTACGGGCACGGCGCGGCTGACGCCGCCCGGGCGTTCGTGGACGCCGGCGCGGAGTGGCTCGGCGTCGCCGACATCGACGAGGGCATCGCGCTCCGGCAGGCCGGCATCGACGAGGGCGTCCGGATCCTCGCCTGGTTGCACGCGCCGGACGAGGACTTCCGCCGCGCCGCCCAGTACGGCATCACCCCCGCGGTGTCGAGCGTGTCCCAGCTCGCTGCGGCGGCCGACTCCGAGGTGCCCGCGGTGCACATCTGCGTCGACACCGGGCTCAGCCGGAACGGCGCCGTCGAGTCCGAGTGGCCCGAGCTCTTCGAGACCGCGGGGCGACTCGCACGGAACGGCGCGAGGACCCGGGTCGAGGGGCTGATGTCCCACCTGTCGAACGCCTCCCGTACCGACGACCTCGACCAGGACGCCGCCCTGCAGCGCGCGCTCGACGGCCTCGGCGCGGTCGGCATCGTGCCGCCGATGGTGCACCTCGCCGCGAGCGCCGCGAGCCTGGCCGTGCCCGAGACCCGTCGTGACCTCGCCCGTGTCGGGATCGCGCTCTACGGCCTGAGCCCGTTCGCCGACCGCACCTCGGCCGACCTCGGGCTCCGACCCGCGATGCGCCTGACCGCGTCGGTGCTGCGCACGGTCGTCGTGCCGGCCGGCGACGGTGTCAGCTACGGCTACACCTGGCGCGCCGAGTCGGACACCCGCCTCGCGGTGATCGGCCTCGGCTACGCCGACGGCTTCGACCGCGCCTTCGGCAACCACGTCGTGGTCCGCATCGGCAACAGGACGTTCCCCGTGGTCGGCCGCGTCGCGATGAACGCCATGCACATCGACATCGGGGACGCCGACGTCGCCGTGGGGGACGAGGTCGTGCTCTGGGGCGACCCGGCGAACGGCGATCCCGCTGTGGAGGACTGGGCGGCGGCCGTCGGCACCATCAACTACGAGGTGGTCGCCCGGCTCGGCCGGAGCATCGAACGGAGGACGACGTGAGCGCACCCCTGCGCCAGGCGGAGATCGACCTCGACGCCTACCGCGCCAACCTCGACCTGGTCCGCGAGTGGATGGACCCCGTCGAGGTCATGGCGATCATGAAGGCCGACGCGTACGGGCACGGCCTCGAACCGATCGCGCTCGCCGCCGTCGACGCCGGCATCCGCTGGATCGGTGTCCTCACCGTCCCGGCCGCGCTCCGGCTCCGGTCGATCGGCGTCGGCGAGGACGTCCACCTCTTCACCTGGCAGCACGACCCGGCGCTCGACTTCCGCGACGCGATCGACTCCGCCGTGGACCTCGGCGTCTCGAACGTCCCCGAGCTGCAGCGCGTCGTGGACGCCGTCGACCAGCGTCCGGCCCGCGTGCACCTCGGACTCGACACGGGGCTCCACCGCGACGGTTCGTCCGTCGACGACTGGCCCGCCCTGGTCGAGGCCGCACGGGACGCCCAGCGCGCCGGGCGCATCGAGGTCGTCGCCGCGTACACGCACCTGGCCGAGTCATCCGAGGACGACGACAGCGCCGCCGTCGGGCTCTTCGAGGACGCGGTCGAACGCGCCGAGGACCTCGGGCTCGACATCCCGATCGAGCACGTCGCCGCATCGCTCGCCGGACTCGAGCGCAAGGAGTTCCGCAAGGACATGGTCCGGATGGGGGCGAACCTGTTCGGCATCCCCGGGGCCGACGGCGTCTCGGCGGCGGACCTCGGGCTCGAGCCCGTGATGACGCTCACCGCGTCGGTCGCGAAGACCAAGCGCGTGCCGGTCGACACCGGTGTGTCCTACGACTACACGTACCGCACGACGACGGAGACGACCCTCGCGCTGGTGCCGGTCGGCTACGCGGACGGTGTGCCGCGGCTGGCGCAGGGGCGCCTCGAGGTGACGATCGCCGGCAAGCGGTACCCGATCGCCGGTCGGGTCGCGATGGACCAGTTCCTCGTCGACGTCGGGGACGACGACGTCCGGACCGGGGACACCGTGGTGCTCTTCGGCACGGGCGAGCGCGACGAGTCGACCGTGCTCGAGTGGGGTGCGGCGCTCGGCACCATCGGCGAGGAGATCGTCTGCCGCATCGGCTCCCGCGTGCCGCGCGTCTACTCCGGGCACTCCGTCGAGGGGCGCGTGGGCGAGTACCTGCGGGGCGAGCCGGCGTGACCGTCCTGCTCGACACCATCGTCGCGGGGACCGACGACATGGGCGCACTCGGCGCCCGGATCGCCGCGGTCCTGCGCGCCGGCGACCTCGTCGTGCTGACCGGGCCGCTCGGCGCCGGCAAGACGACGCTCACCCGCGGACTCGGTGCGGCGCTCGGCGCGCGGGGCCAGGTGTCGAGTCCGACCTTCGTCCTCGCACGGACGCACCCCACGACGGCCGGCCCCGACCTGGTGCACGTCGATGCCTACCGGCTCTCGGACCCCCTCGAGCTCGACGACCTCGACCTCGACTGGGACGGTGCGATCGTCGTCGTCGAGTGGGGACGTGGGTTCGTCGACGGCATCAGCGACAGCGTGCTCGACGTCGAGATCGTCCGCGCGACCGGTGCTGCGACGCTCGATCCTGACCTCGACCCCGACGACGTCCCCGACGAGCCCCGCCGTGTCGTCGTCACGGCCACCGGTCCACGCTGGGCGGGCGTCACGCTCTGATCAGCGACCTGATGAAGGTCCTGCGTGTTCCGGTGCCGGGCGATCGCGATCCGATGACGGTGGCTACCGTGGACGCATGCAGATGCGCCGGGTCCTCGTCGTCGCCGCCGGGGTCGCGGTCGTCGTGGTCGCGCTCGGGGCGGCGCACTCGATCCGTTCAGAGGCCTCCGGTTCCGGCACCGCATCGCCGACCGCATCAGCGCAGCGCGTCGCCACCATCGGCGACTCGATCATGGCCGGGTACGGCCTGGACAGCGAGGACCTGGCGTGGCCCGCGGTGCTCGCCGCGAAGGAGCACTTCGCCCTCACGAACGTCGCGTGCAGCGGAGCCGGCTTCATCAACGACGGCGACGCCTGCAACACCCACTACGACGGACTCGTGTCCCAGGCGGTCGCCGCGAAGCCGACGCTCGTCATCGTGCAGTCGTCGGACAACGACATGGGCGAGAACGCCGCGGACATCCAGCGGGCGACCTCCGAGACGATCGAGGACATCCACTCGGCGCTCCCGCACGCCGAGATCGTCGGACTGAGCACCCTGTGGGACCAGCCGGGGAGCATCCCGGACGAGGTCTCGGTGAGCTCCGACGCGCTCGAGGCCGCGGTGACCGCCGTGCACGGCCAGTACGTCGACATCGGGCAGCCGATCGCGGGCGGGCACGGTCTGCTGCAGTCGGACAGCGAACACCCGACGGTCGCCGGGCAGCGGGTCCTGGCCGCGGCGATCGGGAAGGACCTGCGGAAGGCCGGCGTCGAACTCTGACCCGTCAGGGCTTGTAGTCGTACGTCGTGACCCAGTCGATGTTGAGGTGCCCGGTCGCGCCCCAGTTGCCGGTCTGGAACATGTACCGGTGCGCGGTCTTCGGGACGTCCTTGGTGACGGTCTGGACGACACGGTTGTCGACGAAGTAGGTGACGGACTTGTTCGGGATCCACTCGATCGAGTAGGTGTGCCAGTCGCGCCAGGACACCCGGGCGGATGCACTGGTGGCGTTGAACTCCGCCCCGGCCGTCATCGAGTGCTGGTAGGAGACCGGTGCGGCCTCGAAGTTGCCTTCCGGGTAGTCGATCTCGCCCTCCGACCAGACGTTCGACGTCGGCCAGAGCATGAACGCCGCGCCGTTGCCGGTCGCGCCGCTCGCCTTGGCGCGGACGGTGAACTTCCCGCCGATGTGCGACCACGCCCCGGTCGGTGTCCCGAACGTCCCCGCGGCCCCGTGCTTCCCGTCGAGGGTGACGTCCATGATCCCGCCGTGCGCGCTGATCTGCGTGCCGGACCAGTACTTGCCGTCGCCCATCCCGTCCGGGTACGGCTGCCACGACTTCGCGTAGGTCTTCGCGAACTGTCCCCTGGCGGAGGCCTTCGTGCTGAAGCTCTCGCGGAAGGTCTGCTTGAACTTGCCGATGTTCCCGATGGGTACCTCGGCGTGTGCGATCGAGTCGCTGCCGATCGGCACCGCGACGAGTCCAGCGGTGAGGACGACGGCCGCGAGCACGGCTCTGATGGTGCGTTGCTGCATGCGCTGGCGCTCCCTGTGGATGCGGGCCGACCCGGACGGCCCGCATCGACCCCTGTCGGCCGCCGGAGTCGATCCGACAGCGTCGCGTTGTCCCCAGAGCGAGGGGTCGTCCTTGCGGGACTCTCAGTCTCGACACCGTCTTCCCAGCTTCGCGCCCTGCTCATGACGCATCCCGGGGCCAGCCTGAACCCATGACACCAGGGGAGGCGTCGGTTCCACGACGCAAGCGGTTCTCGTTCTTCAGGCTCATGGGCGGCGTCGCCGTCGGAGCACTGGTCATGGCAGGGGTTGCCGTGACCACCACCACATCGGCCTCGGCGGCGTCGGGTGGCAGCGGCGCGCTGTCGTACGCGGCGATCGAGGGGTTCTGGATCGACGCCGGCGGCACGGCGGCATCGGCGAAGACCGCAGCGGCCATCGCGATCGCCGAGAGCGGCGGCAACCCGGGGGCGATCCAGCAGGGGGTCGGCTACTGCGGTGCCGGCAGCGACCGTGCCGGATGGGGGCTCTGGCAGATCACCTGCGGGGACTCCGTGCCGCAGTACGGCCAGGACTTCCAGATGCTCGACCCGTGGAACAACGCCGAGGCCGCGTTCGCGAAGTACGTCGCCGCGGGGGAGAGCTTCTCGCCCTGGACCACCTACACGAACGAGTCGTACACGGCGTACGTGCAGTCCGTGGCGCCGGCGTTCATCGCCGATCCCGGCCAGTGGACGCCTCGGGGTGCCGCTCCGGCAGGGACGCACAACTCGTCGCAGCCCGGCGTGACGTCAGGGCCCGGCATCCCGAACGCGCCGACGCCGTCCGCGTCCTACGTCACCGCGGCGCACGTGAAGTCGACGGGGCTGTGGAGCGTCACCGCGAGCAAGGCCGCGACGTCGTTCCCGGTCGGAGTGGCCTCCGGTACCAGCCCGGCGATCGCGGCCCAGGGGAGCGGGTACGTCATCGCGTTCCAGGCGACCGGCGGTGACCTCTGGTCGATCACGTCGGGCGGTGCGGCGACGCACTTCCCGGTCGGCATGAAGGCCGGGACCAGCCCGTCGATCATCGCGACCTCCGGCGGCGGGTACGTCATCGCCGTGCAGACGAACTCCGGCGACCTGTGGACGATCACGAACACGAAGGCGGCGACCGCCTTCGACGTCGGGATGGCCGCTGGGACGAGCCCGTCCATCGTGGCCACGTCCGGCGGGTACACGGTCGCGGTGCAGACCAACACGGGCAAGCTCTGGACCGTCACGAACACGAAGGCCGCCACGGCGTTCGACGTCGGGATGGCCGCTGGGACGAGCCCGTCCATCGCAGCGACGTCCGGTGGCTACACCGTGGCCGTGCAGACGAACACGCACGTGCTGTGGACGATCACGAACACGAAGGCCGCCACGGCGTTCCACATCGGGATGGAAGGCGGCACGAGCCCGGCGATCCTCGCGACCTCGGGCGGGTACGTCGTCGCGGCGGAGGCGAACAACGGCGACCTGTGGAGCGTCACGAACACGAACGCCGCGACGCACTTCTCCATCGGCATGGCGACGGACTCGAGCCCGTCCATCGCGGCGGTGGGAAGCGGGTACGTCATCGCGGTCCAGACGAACTCGAGTGACCTCTGGACGGTGACGAACACGAACGCTGCAACGGCGTTCGGCGTCGGCCTCGCAGCGGGGACGAGCCCGGCGATCCTGCCGCGCTGACCCGGACGGTCCCGAGCGGGGCTGCCCGACGCGACGCCCGTCGTGTCGAGCAGCCCCGCTCTCGTTCCCCGGGCCGGACGCCTACGATGGACGGGTGCTGCTCGCCATCGACACGTCCGCCGGAACGAGCGTCGCCGTCGTCGATCCGGAGACACGACAGGTGCTCGCCGAGCGTTCGACGGAGGACACCCGTCGGCACGCCGAGGTCATCGGCCCCTTCCTGCAGGGGGTGCTCGACGACGCGGGGATCACCGCCGCCGACGTCACGGGCGTCGTCGCGGGGATGGGGCCAGGTCCGTTCACCGGTCTGCGTGTCGGCATCGCGGCCGCACGGACGTTCGCCGCGGCACGCGGCGTCCCGTTCCTGCCGCTCGTCAGCCACGACGCCGTCGCCGCCGAGCACGACGGCCCGCTGGTCGTCCTGACGGACGCCCGCCGACGCGAGGTCTACTGGAGCGTCCACGACCAGACCGGCGCGCGCACTGCAGGTCCCGGACTCGCCAAGCCGGCGGACCTGGACGACGTGCTGGGAGCCTCCAGTCGGTTCCGGCGGGTCACCGCCGTCACGATCCCGGCCGGGAGGCTCGGCTCGCTCGCCGCGGACCGGCTCGCCTCCGGCGGTTCCTTCGCCGAGGACGCGCCCCTCTACCTCCGTGACCCCGACGTCACCATGCCGGGTGCGCCCAAGCGGGTGAAGCAGTGAGTGAGTCCGGCGGGCGCCTGCCCGACGGGCTGCGCCTGCGGCGCGCCCACCCGCAGGACCTCGACGACGTGATGTGGCTCGAGCACGCCTCGTTCCCGACGGACGCGTGGTCGGCGTCGCAGATGTCCGGCGAGCTGTACTCGCCGCACGGGTACTACGTCGTCGTCGAGACCACCGACGACGGCGCTCCGACGGTCGTCGGGTACGCGGGACTGTCGTCGCTCGCGGGCAACCCGGTCGCCGACGTGCAGACCATCGCCGTGTCGGCCGAGCACCGCGGCAGGGGCATCGGCCGGGCACTCTTCACCGAACTCCTCGACGAGGCTCGTCGTCGCGCGGTGGAGGAGGTCTTCCTCGAGGTCCGCGCCGACAACCCCGTCGCGCAGGCGATGTACACCGCGTTCGGGTTCGAGCACATCGCCACCCGCCCGCGGTACTACCAGCCGGACGGCGTCGACGCGTGGGTGATGCGGGCGACGCTCGCGCCCACGAGGCAGGGGCCCGGCCCGATCGGACAGGAGACGCTCGATGCGTGAACCGCTGGTGCTCGGCATCGAGACGAGCTGTGACGAGACGGGCGTGGGAATCGTCCGGGGCAGCACCCTGCTCGCCAACGTCATCGCGTCGAGCATGGAGGAGC
Source organism: Curtobacterium sp. 9128 (assembly GCF_900086645.1). Taxonomy (NCBI): domain Bacteria; kingdom Bacillati; phylum Actinomycetota; class Actinomycetes; order Micrococcales; family Microbacteriaceae; genus Curtobacterium; species Curtobacterium sp. 9128. Next base: position 212,990 of record NZ_LT576451.1, on the reverse strand, counting down.
ACGCGCGCTACGGCGGCGTCGTGCCCGAGGTCGCCGCTCGCGCGCACCTCGAGGCGATGACCCCGACGCTGGAGCAGGCGCTGTCGCAGGCTGGTGTCACGCTCGACGAGCTCGACGCCGTCGCGGTCACCGCGGGGCCGGGGCTCGCCGGCGCGCTCATGGTCGGGGTCGGTGCGGCGAAGGCGCTCGCCGTGGCCACCGGCAAGCCGCTCTACGGCGTGAACCACCTGGTCGGGCACGTCGGGGCGGACGTCCTGCGCGCCGACGGCAGCGCGATCGAGCTGCCGACCGTGGCGCTCCTGGTGTCCGGTGGGCACACGTCGCTGCTGCTCGTGCGCGACCTCGTCGGTGACGTCGAGCTCCTCGGTGAGACCATCGACGACGCCGCGGGAGAGGCGTTCGACAAGGTCGCGAGGCTCCTCGGCCTGCCGTACCCGGGCGGGCCGCAGATCGACCGGGCGGCGGCGGACGGCGACCCGAAGGCGATCCGGTTCCCGCGGGGGCTGACCCTGCCGAAGGACATGGCAGCGCACCGGTACGACTTCTCGTTCTCGGGGCTGAAGACCGCCGTCGCGCGGTGGGTCGAGCGCTGCCGTGACGAGGGGCGCGAGGTCCCCGTGGCCGACGTCGCCGCCTCGTTCCGCGAGGCCGTCGTCGACGTGCTCGTCTCCAAGGCCCTCAACGCCTGCCGTGACACCGGGGTGGACCGGCTGTTGCTCGGCGGCGGCGTCGTGGCGAACGCGCGCCTCCGCGCGGTCGCGATCGACCGCTGCGCCGCAGCCGGGGTCGAGCTCCGCATCCCCCCGCTCGACCTCTGCACCGACAACGGGGCGATGATCGCGGCCATCGGTGCGCGACTCGTCGCGGAGGGGCACGCGCCGAGCGACCTCGGCATCGCCGCGGACTCGACGCTGCCGGTGACGACCGTCCAGGTCTGAGCCCGACCCCCGCGCTTGTGGGAGGATCGGGAGCGACGGCCGCACGGGTCGTCGGGAGGGGTGCAACGTGTCCGATCAGAACCAGTGGCCGAAGCCGGGCGAACAGCAGCCGGACGGGCAGCAGCCGGCGTCGCAGGACCCGACCGCATCGGCACCGGCCCCCGGGTCGGCGGCGGAGCCGAACGGGTGCGGCCAGGACACGCAGCAGCCGAACCCGTACGCACCGCAGGACCCGGCACAGCAGCCGAACCCGTACGCACCGCAGCAGCCGCAGTACGGTGCGCCGGAGCAGCCGCAGTACGGTGCTCCGCAGCAGAACCCGTACGCCGCTCCCCAGCAGCCGCAGTACGGCGCTCCGCAGCAGCAGAACCCGTACGCTGCCCCGCAGCAGCCGCAGTACGGCGCCCCGCAGAACCCCTACGCCGCGTCGGCTCCTGGTTCGGCGCCGTACGCCGGGCAGGGTGCTCCCGGTTCCGCGCCCTACGCGAACCCCTACGCCCCCGCCGGCGCGTACTCCAACGCCGGGTACCAGCCCTACGCGCAGCGCCCGAAGACGAGCATCCTCGCGATCCTGTCGATCGTGTTCGGTCTCGGCGCGATCCCGTTCTTCTTCATCGCGATCCTCCTCGGCCCCGCCGGTGCGATCCTCGGACACGTGGCGCTCGGCAAGATCAAGCAGAACGGCGAGCAGGGCCGCGGCCTCGCACTGACCGGCATCATCGCCGGGTGGGTGATGACCGGCGTGTGGATCCTCTGGATCGTGGTCGTCGTCTTCGCGATCGGGCACTCCGGCGGCGGGTACTACGACGACAACTACGACTACGGCTCGACCGGCGCGTTCATCAGCTGAGGCGGGGACGCATCCCACTCCACCATCCGCCAAAGCGACAGTTTCCGCCAGGGACCCGGGCGGAAACTGTCGCTTTCGAGGGACAGAGTGGCACAGGTCGGGTGCGCCCGCCCTACGTGAGGCGCTCGCAGAGGATCGCCGTGTGGCGGCCCTCGAGCCGGGTGAGCACCAGGGTCACCCGGCCGGACCCGCCGCGCAGTCGCAGTCGCTTCCGGAACTGGGCGGGGTCGACGTCCACGCCGCGCTTCTTGATCTCCACCGTGCCGATCCCGTCCGCGGCGAGCCGTGCCGCGAGCTGCTTGACGTCGAGGGGCATCGTGTCCAGCACCCGGAAGCCCTGCGCGAACGGCGTGGTCACCGCACGTGAGGACGTCACGTACGCGATCCCGTCGGACAGCATGTGCCCGTCGATCGACCGCGCCAGGTCACCGATCAGCCGCGCCCGGATGACGGCCCCGTCCGGCTCGTAGAGGTACTCGCCGATCGGCCCGACCGGCTCGTCCTCGGAGTCGTCCGCTCCGGTCAGCTCCGCGATGCCGTGCGGCCCGATGACGGTGGCCGCGCGCCGGATGCCAGGGCGTGCGAGCGGCCCGAACCAGAGTGCGAGCTCGACGACCTCGCGGTCGACGGACGTCCACTGCGCTTCCGCGGTGTCCGGGACGAGGTCGCGGTCGATCCCGGGGCCGAGCTTCACCCCGGTCGGCGTGGTCGTCGCCGCCGCGAACACGGTGTCCAGCGACGGCGACCAGTCGTCGGGGTCGGCGAGGCGTCGCGTGTTCGCGTGGCCGGCCGTCCGTCGTGCGGGGTCCATCCAGACGCCGTCGACGCGCGACAGGTCGAACGAGGCCGCGTCCCCGAGCTCCACGCGGGCGTCGGACCACGGCGAGAGGTTGTACGTGGCGACCGCCGCCGTGACCTCGTCGCGGTCGACCGCCGTCACGTCGAGGTCGAGCGCCGCCATCGCCATCGCGTCCCCGCCGATGCCGCAGCCGAGGTCCGCCACCCGACGGAGCCCCGCCGCGGCGAAGCGTCCGGCGTGCTGGGCAGCGACGGACAGCCGGGTGGCCTGCTCGAGCCCGGCTTCGGTGAAGAGCATCCGCGACGCGAAGTCGCCGAACTTCCCCCTGGCCTTCTGCCGGAGCTTCGCCTGGGTCAGCACGGCGGCGACGAGCCCGGGATCGTGCCCCTCCGCCCGCAGCCGGGAGACGACGCGGACGATCTCACCGTCGTCGGAGACGCTCGGCGTACGGTCGAGCAGCGCCATCCCGTCCGGGGTCAACAGCTGGGCGAGATCGGCGGCGTCCATGAGACGATCCTGTCATCAACGGATGCGCTGGCACTCGGATTGACCGAGTGCCAGCGGCCCCCTACAGTTGGACCTGGCACTCTCGTGTGCGTAGTGCCAACCGGTTTTCATCTGTACCGAGTCAGTACCGAGAAAGAAGAGGTCACCGTGGCCGTCACCATCAAGCCGCTCGAAGATCGCATCGTCATCCGTCAGGTCGAGGCGGAGCAGACCACTGCTTCCGGTCTCGTCATCCCGGACACCGCGAAGGAGAAGCCGCAGGAGGGCGAGGTCGTGGCCGTGGGTCCGGGTCGCATCGACGACAACGGCAACCGCGTCCCGCTCGACGTCGCCGTCGGCGACAAGGTCATCTACTCGAAGTACGGCGGCACCGAGGTCAAGTACTCGGGCGAGGACCTCCTGGTCCTCTCGGCTCGCGACGTCCTCGCGGTCATCGAGCACTGAACCCCGCTCCACGAACGAACGCCCCGTCAGCTCCCGGCTGACGGGGCGTTCGCCGTTCCGGCCTGGAGGCCCGGGGCACGTCCGTCGTGTCGGCGCACGTCCGTACCATTGGTCCGTGACCGAGCGCGTGGCCAGGAGCGAAGCATCCGTCGGGGTCGTGCAGGCGATCGTCGCCTACGGGCTCTGGGGACTCATGCCGCTGCTCTTCGCGGCGATGGCCCCAGCCGGCGCCTTCGAGATCGTGGCCTGGCGGGTCGTCTTCGGCCTGGGGTTCTGCGTGATCGCGATCGCCGTCACCCGGTCGTGGCTCCGGACGCGGTCCCTGCTCGTCCAGCGTCGGGTGATGGGCGTCATGGCGATCGCCGCGGTGCTCATCGTCGTGAACTGGACCGTGTACGTCATCGCGACGACGACGGGCCACACGGTCGAGGCCGCGCTCGGCTACTTCATCAACCCGCTCGTGACGATCGCGCTCGGCGTCGTGCTGCTCCGGGAACGCCTCCGTCCGGCGCAGTGGACCGCGGTCGGCATCAGCGTCGTGGCCGTCGTCGTCATCGCCGTCGGGTACGGCCAGATGCCGTGGATCTCGCTCGCGCTGGCGTTCTCCTTCGGGCTGTACGGCCTGGTGAAGAAGCGCGTCGGCGGCACCGTGGACGCGCTCTCCGGCCTGACGATCGAGACGATGTGGCTCACACCGCTCGCGGTCGGCGCGTTGGTCGTGCTCGGCGTCACCGGGATCGGCGGCGGCATCACGTTCGGCAGCGAGGGCTGGGTGCACGCGCTGATCATGATCGGGGCGGGCCCGGCGACGGCGGTGCCGCTGCTGCTCTTCGCGTCGTCGGCCAGGCGGCTGTCGCTCTCGACGCTCGGGCTGACGCAGTACCTGACGCCCGTGATGCAGCTCGTCGTGGGCGTGACGATCCAGCACGAGGCGATGAGCACCTCGCGGTGGATCGGCTTCGGGATCGTGTGGTGCGCCCTCGTGATCCTGTCCGTGGACTCGTTCACCGCCGCGCGCCGCGCCCGACGTACCGTCCTGCCGGCCGCACCCGCCTGACGGACGCGCCCCGAGCCTCCCGTCCGGCTGCCGACCCTGTCCTGTCGTGCCGCGTGCCGCGTGCCGCGTGCCGCGTGCCGCGTGCCGTCGTTCCGTGAAAGCGACAGTCCCCGGCAGGAACCCTGCCGGGGACTGTCGCTTTCGCGGGTGCGGTGCGGTTACTTCGCGACCGAGCCCTGGATCGCGCTCTGGTACTGCGGCTTGTTGTCACCGTCGAACTTGTAGATGCCGATGTAGGCGGTCGACGGGTCGTTGTTCTTGTCGAACGGGCCGATGCCGGACGGGCCCGTGTAGTGGATGTCCTTGCCGTCGTCGAGGAGTGCCTTGCAGTCCTTGAACGTCGAGCACTCGGTGCCGCCGTCCGCGCCGGAGACCGCAGCCATGTTGGCCTGGATCGTGCCGGAGTCGGTGCCCTTGCCCTTCACCGCTGCGAGGGCGGCGAGGGTGGTGGCGTCGTAGGACTCGGCTGCGTACGAGTAGTCGGTGAGGTCCTTGCCCGACGACGTCTTGTAGTAGTCGACGAGGCGCTGCTTCAGCTCGTCCTTCGGCGAAGCACCGGGGATCGTGCCCTGCGCTCCCTCGAGCGTGCCCGGGTCGAAGTCCTTCGAGTAGTCCGCCGTGTTGCCGTCCGACATGTAGATCTTCGCCATGTCGGCGTTCTGCGACTTCAGCTCGGGGATGATCGACTTCGTCTCGTCGAACGCGAGGACGACGATCGCGTCGGGCTTGGTCGCGAGTGCGGCCGTCACCTCGGACGAGAACGTGGTCTGTCCGGGCGGGAACTCCTGGCCCTTGCCCTTGCCGCCGTAGACGACCTGGCCACCAGAGGCCTCGACGGCCTTCTGGACCGAGTTGCGGAGGCCCGTGCCGTACGTGTCGTTGAAGACCAGGAACGCGACCTTGGCGTTGCCGTCGCCCGTGATGAGCTGGCCGAGCGCCGAACCCTGCACCGAGTCCGGCGGAGCTGTCCGGTAGTAGTACGACGAGTAGCCCGAGAGGTCGGTCGCCGTGTTGGCCGGCGAGATCTCCACGATGCAGTTGCTCGTGAGCTGGTCGATCACGTTGAGCGTCACCGAGGACGACTCGGCGCCGATCGCGACCGGGACCTTCGCGTTGACGAGCTTCGTCGCAGCGGAGCTCGAGACGGTCATGTCGGTGCTGTCACCCGAGTCCGTCTGCGGCTCGATCGTGACGTCCTTGTCGAGCACGCCGCCGGCGGAGTTGATGTCCTCGACCGCGAGGCCGACACCGGACTCGGCGGGCGGGTTGAGGTACGCCAGCGAGCCGGTGAGCGGCAGGATCGTGCCGATCTTCAGCGCGTCGGTGCCTGGTGACGACGGTGCCTTGCAGCTCGACGCCGGGTCCTTCTTCGCAGCCGAAGCAGACGACGACGGGTCGGCGCTGCCGGCCGTGGAGCACGCCGCGAGCAGCACCGCTGCCGCTCCCGCCAGTGCCAGCGCCGTGGTGACGCGGGTGGTTCTGATCATCCGTGGAACCCTTTCTCGGCACGGAGGCTGAGCCGCATCGGGTCGAGTGCGACGCCTCCGTGTGGGGATGCGAGCAAAAGTAGGGTCCGGGTGTTTCGCCCGTGTGACGGGGCGGTACGCAAACTGTTTCGTTACCGAGCCGTGACAGAAGCTGAGCGTCTCCACGGGTTCGCGGCGGCTGCTGCTCCTGTTGTTGTTGCTGCTGCTGCGAGACGCCGCCAATGTTCCGAGACGCCGCCATTGTTCCGAGACGCCGCGCAATTCGGCGGCGCTTCGGGCAGATGGAGGTGTTTCGGGCGGGCGGAGGTGTCAGTCGAGCTCGGACTGGGAGCGGAGGACACAGAACTCGTTCCCCTCGGGGTCGGCGAGCGTCACCCACCCGCCGCTCGGCGTGCGGCGGTCGGCGAGCTGGACGGCGCCGATGCCGATCAGCCGTTCGACCTCCGCGTCCCGGGTGCGGTCGGTCGGGCGGAGGTCGAAGTGGATCCGGTTCTTCACGGACTTCGCCTCGGGGACCTGGATGAACAGCACGTGGTGGGAGCCGTCGGGGGAGAGGACCATGCACTCCTCGTGGCCCGGCTCGTTCGGGTCGTCGGCGACGTCGATGTAGCCGAGCACCTGCCGCCACCACTCGGAGAGCGTGTACGCGTCACGGCAGTCGATGGAGGTGTGCGAGACGGCGCTGACCATGACCGGAGCGTACCGGCTCGCGTCGTCGACGCCTCAGTGACGCATGACGCCCGCTCGCGGTACCGGCAATCCGGCGGCGAGCACGACACGGGCCAGAGCCGCCTGGGAGCGTGCTTCGCGCATCGTCCACCGTGCGAACCCGTGCACCTGGGGCAGGCGACGGAGCGCGTCTTCTCGGAGCTTCTCGCGCCAGACCACCTCGTGGTCGTCGTACTTCACGCGACCGTCGAACTCGCCGACCACCCCGTGCTCGGGCCACCAGAAGTCCACGCGGAACCGTCCGGCATCGGTGGTGAACTCCTGCTGGAGCACCGGTGTGGGTACCCGGAGGCTCCGCAGCGTCACACGGCTGATCGATTCGCCGGGTGAGTCGCTCCCGGGATCGGCGAACGCGAGGGCATCCCGGGCCTGCCGGATCCCGCGCAGTCCGTCGAGCGGGTCGAGCGCGCGTCCGAGGTCGTCGCGGGAACAGTCTCCCCGGCGGAGGACGTGGTCGAACACCACGACGGCCTGCGTCGAGGTGCCGGTCCGAGCGAGGTCGACGGCGGTCTGGACGACGGTCGTCACGGGCACCCCGTCGATGCTCGTCGCGGTGAGGTCGCCGCGTGCGTCGATGTGTCGGACGACACCGCGACCACTGTGCGTCCGCTTCGCGCCCGGGGCGATCACGTGCAGCCGGACGTCGGGCGGGTCGACGTCGGGCATTCCCCACAGCGCGGCGGCGGAGCGGTGGGACACGATCCCCGGCGCGGTGAGTGCGGCGTACCGAGCGCGCACGAGGAGCCGTCGTCGCTCCAGGTGGTCGAGTCCGTCCCACTCCCGACGCTCGATCGCGGCGCCGTGGAACAGCCGGACGGGGTCGCTGAGCGACGACGGGAGTCGGATGATCGGCACGTCCATCCCCTCAGCGTCCGGGATCCGCGCCCCGCGCATCCAGCCGCCGACGCCGTCAGTGGACCGTGCGCCCCTGGGGACCCGTGTGGAGGACTCCGGCACGCCTGCCGGCGCACCCTCGGAAACGCGAGACGCCCCCGTCCGCCTGAGACGCCGCCGGATTCGGCGGCGTGTCGAGGGAACGGGGGCGTCTCGAGCGCCGGAGCGCGTCAGCTGCGGTAGTTCGGCGCCTCGACGACCATCTGGACGTCGTGCGGGTGCGACTCCTTGAGCCCGGCCGGCGTGATGCGGACGAACTTGCCGCGAGCCTTGAGCTCGGGGACCGTGCGGCCGCCGACGTAGAACATCGACTGCCGGAGCCCGCCGACGAGCTGGTACACGACGTTCGCGACCGAGCCGCGGTACGGCACCTGGCCCTCGATCCCTTCCGGCACGAGCTTGTCGTCGGAGGGGACGTCGGCCTGGAAGTACCGGTCCTTCGAGTACGAAGTCTTCTTGCCGCGGGTCTGCAGCGCGCCGAGGGAGCCCATCCCGCGGTACGCCTTGAACTGCTTGCCGCCGACGAACACCAGGTCGCCGGGGGACTCGTCGGTGCCGGCGAGGAGCGAGCCGAGCATCACGGTGTCGGCGCCCGCCACGAGGGCCTTCGCGATGTCGCCCGAGTACTGCAGCCCGCCGTCGGCGATGACCGGCACGCCGGCTTCGCGTGCGGCGAGGGACGCCTCGTACACCGCGGTGACCTGCGGCACACCGACGCCGGCGACGACGCGGGTGGTGCAGATCGAGCCGGGGCCGACACCGACCTTGACGGCATCCACACCGGCGTCGATGAGCGCCTGCGCTCCTTCACGCGTGGCTGCCTGGCCGCCGATGACGTCCACACCGTCGAACGCGGGGTCGGCCTTCAGACGACGGACCATGTCGAGCACGCCGGCGCTGTGGCCGTTGGCGGTGTCGACGACGAGCACGTCCACGCCCGCTTCGAGCAGGGCGGTCGCGCGCTCCCAGGCGTCACCGAAGAAGCCGATCGCCGCACCGACGCGCAGCCGTCCGGCGTCGTCCTTCGTGGCGTCCGGGTACTTCTCGCTCTTGTCGAAGTCCTTGACGGTGATGAGCCCGCGGAGCTTGCCGTCGGCGTCGACGAGCGGGAGCTTCTCGATCTTGTGCTGGGCGAAGATCGCGACGGCGTCGTCCGGGTCGATGCCGACCTGCGCGGTGATGAGCGGTGCCTTGGTCATGACGTCGCGCACGAGTGTGGTCTGCTGCTCGAACGGTGCCACGAACCGCATGTCACGGTTGGTGATGATCCCGACGAGGGTGCCGTCGCCCTCCACCACGGGGAGGCCGGAGACGCGGAACTGTCCACAGAGCGCATCGACCTCGGCGACGGTGGCGTCCGGGTTGGTGGTCACCGGGTTGGTGATCATGCCCGACTCGGAGCGCTTGACCTTGTCGACCGCAGCGGCCTGGTCGGCGATCGACATGTTGCGGTGCAGGATGCCGATGCCGCCCTGGCGCGCCATGGCGATCGCCATGCGTGCCTCGGTGACGGTGTCCATCGCCGCGGAGAGCAGCGGGACGTTGACCGTGATCCGCTTGGTGAGCCGGGACGCGGTCGACGCCTCGCTCGGGATGACGTCGGTGTACCCCGGCAGGAGCATGACGTCGTCGTACGTGAGTCCGATGAATCCGAACGGATCCGGCTGGTCCATGGGTCCCCTTCGTGGGCGAGTGAAGTGGTTTCAGACACCGGGAACGCAGCTGTGGGTTCCGGATAGACCATGCTAACGCGCGCGACGGACCGCGCATTCCGGATGGGCACGGGCCTGGAGGCTCGGTGCGGGCCCGCCTCGGAGCTCCCTGCACAGCATCACAGTTCTGGCACGAATTCCACAGGGAACGAGATGGAAACACGGGTGACACAAAATCCCCATAGGTTCCTCGGCATCCGAACGAGAGGCTCTTCCGTGGGATCCATCACTCCTGCGGGATCTGCGCTGCTGCGCCGATTCCGCCCCGGTGCGCCAGGTCGTCGCCGACTGGTGCTCGTCGTCGTGCTCGTCGCGGCCTTCCTGGCGACCTTCTTCGTCGACTGGGCCGTGACCCTCCCTGCTCAGGGAGCCACGACCGCGGCCACGGCGAGCGCGACTCCCAGCGCATCCGCCAGCACCGCGCCCTCGAGCACCCAGCCCTGCACCGTCAGCCCGACCAACGGCTGCATCCAGGGCACCATCCTCGACTCCGAGCGGAAGCCGGCCGAGGGCGTTGACGTCGACGTGGCCGGCCCGAGCGGCTTCACCGCGACGTCGACGACGACCGACGCCGGCCGCTGGTCCGTCAGCGTCCCGGCCGCCGGGCAGTACTCGGTGACCGTCGACCAGGACACGCTGCCGAAGGGACAGTTCCTGACGAACGCGGCCGACGCGAAGCGCACCGTGCAGGCGAACCTCAACGCCAACGCCGGGCAGATCTTCCAGCTGTCCGACCAGCAGGGTGCGACGACGAGCGATGCCTCGACGAGCGTCACACCGGCGCGGGCCTGGCAGCAGTTCGTCTCCGGCATCCGGCTCGGGCTGCTCCTCGCGCTCGCGTCGATCGGTCTCTCGCTGATCTACGGCACGACGGGCCTCTCGAGCTTCTCGCACGGTGAGCAGGTGACCCTCGGTGGGCTCCTCGCCTACGTGTTCGCGAACCAGCTCGGCATGAACGTCTGGGTCGCAGGCGTCATCGTCGTGGCCCTCTGCGCGGCGACGGGGTACTTCCAGGACATGATCATCTGGAAACCGTTGCGCCGCCGACGGATCAGCCTGACGCAGCTGATGATCGTCACGATCGGTCTGTCGATCGCGGCGCAGTACGCGTTCCAGTACTTCTTCGGGGCCTCGACGGTCCGCATCCAGCAGAGCAACCCCGCGACGGTGACGTTCGCCGGCGTGACGCTGACGGTGCAGTCCTACGTGGCGATGGGCATCGCGCTCGTCGTGCTCGTCGCGACCGGGTTGTTCCTCGCGAAGACGCGGTTCGGCCGTGCCACCCGAGCGGTGTCCGACAACCCGGCGCTCGCGTCGGCGTCCGGCATCGACGTCGACCGGGTCATCCGGTTCGTGTGGACGCTCGCCGCCGGGCTCGCCGGACTGTCCGGCGTGATGCTCGGCCTCGTGCTCAACGGCGTGAACTGGCAGACCGGCCTGCAGCTGCTCCTGCTCATGTTCGCCGCGGTGACCCTCGGTGGTCTCGGGACGGCCTACGGCGCGCTCGTCGGGTCGATGATCATCGGCGTCGTCGTCGAGCTCACGAACCTGGTGCTGCCCGGTGACTTCAAGTACGCCACGGCACTCGTCATCCTCATCCTCATCCTGCTGTTCCGGCCGCAGGGCATCTTCGGTCGCGCCGAGCGGATCGGTTAAGGGAGCGCCGTCATGGACTACATCGTCAACCTCCTCAGCGCACTGACGCAGGAGGCACTCGCGCCCACCACGGCAGCGTTCGCGCTCGCCGCGATCGGGCTGAACGTGCACTTCGGGCTCACCGGGCTCGTCAACATGGGGCAGGCGGCGTTCCTGCTGCTCGGCGCCTACGGCTTCGCGATCTCGATCACGAACGGGCTGCCGTTCGGGATGGCGGTCCTCGTCGCACTGCTCGTCGCGATCGTCTTCGCGATCATCCTCGGCATCCCGACGCTCCGGTTGCGGGGCGACTACCTGGCGATCGTGACGATCTCCGGCGCGGAGATCATCCGCATGGTCGGCAGGTCGAGTCTCCTCACGACGACGACGGGCGGCTCGAACGGCATCGCCGGATCGGCCTACCGCGACCCGTTCAACGCGCTGAGCTTCCTGCCGGACGGCACGACCACGATCCTGTGGTTCACGTACTCGAACAACGGCGTGAACGGCTGGTGGATCCGCATCGTCGGGTGGGGACTCGTCGCCCTCTTCACGCTCGTGCTCTTCCTGCTCATGCGCAGTCCGTGGGGGCGCGTGGTGAAGGCCATCCGCGAGGACGAGGACGCGGTGCGCTCCCTCGGCAAGAGCGTGTACTCGTACAAGATGCAGGCGCTCGTCTTCGGTGGTGCGCTCGGAGCGCTCGCCGGGGTCATCTACGTCCTGCCGAGTTCGGTGCAACCGGACGCGATGGGTCGCTCGATGACGTTCTTCATCTGGACCGCGCTCATCCTCGGCGGCGCGGCGACGGTCTTCGGGCCGGTGCTCGGCTCGGTGCTGTTCTTCGTCGTCCGGCTCGCGATCAGGACGCTCGCGAGCGACTTCATCCCCAACTCGATCATGAACGCGCAGCAGGCGGAGCAGTTCTCCTACGTGCTCGTCGGCGTCGCGCTCATGCTGCTCATCGTCTTCCGTCCACAGGGACTCCTCGGGAACAAGAAGGAGCTGACGTTCAGTGTCTGAGACCTCCACGAGCACCGTCGCGCACACGCCGGGCGCTGCGAAGCCCGACGCCATCCTCACCGTCGACAACATCACCAGGAAGTTCGGCGGCATGACCGCCGTCGACGTCGACCACCTCGAGGTCCAGCGCGGCTCGATCACCGCGTTGATCGGGCCGAACGGTGCCGGCAAGACGACGTTCTTCAACCTCCTCACCGGGTTCGACAAGCCGTCGAGCGGCAAGGACGCGAGCTGGGTCTTCAACGGCAAGACCCTCGGCAACACCGGCGCCGCCAAGGTGGCCCGCGCCGGCATGGTCCGCACCTTCCAGCTCACCAAGGCGCTGTCGCGGCTCACGGTGATGCAGAACATGCTGCTCGGCGCGAAGGACCAACCCGGCGAGAACTTCTTCGCCGCGCTGATCGCGCCGGTCTGGCGCCGCCGTGAGCGGGAGATCACCGCCAAGGCCGAGGAACTCCTCGCCCGGTTCAAGCTGCTCGAGAAGAAGGACGACTACGCGGGCTCGCTCTCGGGCGGCCAGCGGAAGCTCCTCGAGATGGCCAGGGCACTGATGTCCGACCCGACGATGATCATGCTCGACGAGCCGATGGCCGGCGTGAACCCGGCGCTCACCCAGTCGCTGCTCGGGCACATCCAGTCCCTCCGTGACGACGGCATGACCGTGCTCTTCGTCGAGCACGACATGCACATGGTCCGGCACATCTCAGACTGGGTGGTCGTCATGGCCGAGGGGCGCGTCGTCGCCGAGGGGCCGGCCGGCACGGTGATGGACGACCAGGCGGTCATCGACGCGTACCTCGGGGCGCACCACGACACCGACCTCGGTGACGACTCGCTCCTCACCGAGGAGACCTACGAGGAACTCGCCGAAGAGGTCGCCGAGGAAGACGCCGAGGGCGCTGCCGACACGGCACCCGTGACGGACGCGACTGCGGCACCTGCGACGGACACGACAGCAGACAGCACGGCGGACCCCGCCGACGACGGGAAGGCGACCCGATGACCGACGCGACGAACGGGGCGGAACCGACCCGTGCCTCCAGTCCGACCGGCGGAGCACAGACCGGCGGAACCGGGACGGCCACGCTGGAACCGGTGATGCGTGCCAGCGGCCTGGTCGCCGGGTACCTGCCGGGGGTGAACATCCTGAACGGTTGCGACCTGGACTGCTACCCGGGTGAGCTCATCGGCATCATCGGCCCGAACGGAGCAGGCAAGTCGACGCTCCTCAAGGCGCTGTTCGGGCTGGTCTCCGTGCGGGACGGCTCGGTGACGCTGCAGGGCGAGGACATCACCAACATGAAGGCGAACAAGCTCGTGCAGGCGGGCGTCGGGTTCGTGCCGCAGACGAACAACGTGTTCCCGTCGCTCTCCATCGAGGAGAACCTGCAGATGGGGCTGTACCTGCGGCCACGGAAGTTCGCCGAGCGGCTCGAGGTCATCTACGACCTGTTCCCGGTGCTCGGCCAGCGCCGCGGCCAGCGTGCAGGATCGCTCTCCGGCGGCGAGCGGCAGTCGGTCGCGATGGCCAGGGCGCTGATGATGGACCCGAAGGTGCTGCTGCTCGACGAGCCGTCCGCCGGGCTGTCCCCGGTGCGCCAGGACGAGACGTTCATCCGCACACGCCGGATCAACAAGGCCGGTGTGTCGATCATCATGGTGGAGCAGAACGCGCGACGCTGTCTGCAGATCTGCGATCGTGGGTACGTGCTCGACCAGGGGAAGAACGCGTACTCGGGCACCGGGCGTGAGCTCGCCGACGACCCGAAGGTCATCGAGCTCTACCTGGGGACGCTCGCGAAGGACGTCGACGCCGCTCGCTAGCGCGAGCCGGGGTCGGCATGCCGGTGCCGCTGTGGGGGCGGTACCGGCAACCGAGAGGGGTCGTGCGAAGTCGCTTTCGCGCCGCACGGCCCCTCTCCCAGCCTGGAGGCTCGGCTCGACTCCGCCATGCGGGTAGCGTTCCGCAGGTGGAACGCGTCTCGAGCATCGCGATGGACATCCTGGTCTGGGTCGTCTTCGCCGTGCTCTTCGTCGGTGCCGCACTGCTCGTGAAGGTCGCGGCGGCGCTGCTCGTCGTGCTCATCGTGCTGGCGCTCGCACTCGGCCTGACGCTCCGCATGCTCCGCCGACGACGCGCGCGGTAGGCCACCGGTAGGCTTGCCGGGTGAGTGAAGTCGAGATCGGTGCAGGCAAGCGCGGACGTCGGGCGTACGCGTTCGACGACATCGCGGTGGTCCCCTCGCGGCGCACGCGTGACCCGCGTGACGTGAACGTGCAGTGGTCGATCGACGCCTTCACCTTCGAAGCGCCGATCCTCGCCGCGCCGATGGACTCCGTCGCCTCGCCGGCGACGGTCATCCAGATGGGCAAGGCCGGGATCCTCGGTGTCCTGGACCTCGAGGGGCTCTGGACCCGGTACGAAGACCCGGAGCCCTACTACGCCGAGATCCGGGCGCTCACCGACGGCAACGTCACGAAGCGCATGCAGGAGATCTACGCGGAGCCGGTCAAGGCCGAGCTCATCACCGCGCGGCTCGCGGAGATCCGCGCCGCCGGGGTCCCGGTCGCCGGGTCGCTCAGCCCGCAGCGCACGCAGGAGTTCTCGCAGACCGTCGTCGACGCCGGTGTCGACCTGTTCGTCATCCGCGGCACCACCGTCTCCGCGGAGCACGTGTCGCAGAGCACCGAGCCCCTCAACCTCAAGAAGTTCATCTACGAGCTCGACGTCCCCGTGATCGTCGGCGGTGCCTCGACCTACACGGCCGCCCTGCACCTCATGCGGACCGGTGCCGCCGGTGTGCTCGTCGGGTTCGGCGGCGGCGCTGCCTCCACCACCCGTGCCGCGCTGGGCATCCACGCGCCGATGGCCACCGCGGTCGCCGACATCGCCGGCGCCCGCCGTGACTACATGGACGAGTCGGGTGGCCGCTACGTGCACGTCATCGCGGACGGCGGTCTCGACACCGCCGGCGACGTCGTCAAGGCGATCGCGATGGGTGCCGACGCCGTGATGCTCGGCACGGCACTCGCCCGTGCGACCGAAGCCCCCGGCGGTGGGTTCCACTGGGGGGCCGAGGCGCACCACCCGGAGCTGCCGCGCGGCCGCCGTGTCGAGGTCGGGACGATCGCCCCGCTCGAGAACATCCTGAACGGCCCGACCCCGACGTGGGACGGCCGCGCGAACATCGTCGGCGCGCTGCGTCGCTCGATGGCGACGACCGGTTACTCCGACGCCAAGGAGTTCCAGCGAGTAGAAGTGGTCGTGGCGCCGTACCACCAGCAGTGACGGTGGCACCCGTGCAGCGCGGGTGACGCTCCGGCGCCGCTCGCAACGGCAGCGCGGAGGCGATGATGGCAACGACGGTCTCGGGCAAGAAGGCACCGACCGGAGCATTCGGCACGGCGGGGTTCGACCCCCGGGCGAAGCTCGGACCGGACGAACGCGCGGCGGCGATCGAGGTGCTGAAGGCCAAGGAGCTGGACGTCCTGGTCGTCGGCGGCGGGATCGTCGGCGGTGGGAGCGCGCTCGATGCGGTGACCCGGGGACTGAGCGTCGGCATCGTCGAGGCCCGTGACTGGGGATCCGGTACGTCGAGTCGCTCGTCGAAGCTCGTCCACGGCGGCATCCGCTACCTCGAGCAGCTGAACTTCGGGCTCGTCCGAGAAGCCCTCATCGAGCGCGGCCTGCTGCTCCAGCGCATCGCGCCGCACCTCGTGAAGCCGGTCCGGTTCCTGTACCCGCTGAACCACCGCGTCTGGGAGCGCTTCTACATCGGCATCGGCATGGCGATGTACGACGCGTTCAGCTGGTCGGGTGGGCGCCCGCCCGGTGTCCCACACCACCGACACCTCAGCCGCACGCAGGTGCTCCGCTCGATGCCGTCCCTGAAGAAGGACGCCTTCGTCGGGGGGATGACCTACTACGACGCCCAGGTGGACGACGCCCGCTACGTGTCCTCACTCGTCCGGACGGCTGCGTCCTACGGCGCCCACGCCGCGTCCCGCATCCGCATCGAGGGGTTCATCAAGGTCGGCGAACGAGTCGTCGGCGCACACGCGCACGACATCCAGACCGGCGAGAAGTTCGACATCAAGGCCAAGCAGGTCGTCAACGCGACGGGTGTCTGGACGGACGACACCCAGGCGATGGTGGGCACGCGGGGGCAGTTCAAGGTGCGGGCGTCGAAGGGCGTGCACCTCGTCATCCCACGCGACCGCTTCCAGTCGAACATGGGCATGATCCTCCGCACCGAGAAGAGCGTGCTGTTCGTCATCCCGTGGGGACGGCACTGGCTCGTCGGGACCACCGACACCGACTGGTACCTCGACAAGGCGCACCCGGCAGCCACCGCGGCGGACATCGACTACATCCTCGAACACGTCAACAAGGTGCTCCGCGTCCCGCTCACCCGCGAGGACGTCGAGGGCGTCTACGCCGGACTCCGGCCGCTGCTCGCGGGGGAGTCGGACCAGACGTCGAAGCTCAGCCGCGAACACGTCGTCGCGCACACGGTGCCGGGACTCGTGGTCGTCGCGGGTGGCAAGTGGACCACCTACCGGGTGATGGGCAAGGACGCCATCGACGAGGCGGTGGCTGCGATGGACGGCAAGATCCCGGCGTCGACCACCGAGGACATCCCGCTGCTCGGTGCCGAGGGGTACCCGGCGGCGTGGAACAAGCGCGGACGCACCGCCCGCACGTTCGGGCTGCACAAGGTCCGCGTCGAGCACCTGCTCAACCGGTACGGCACGCTCACCAGCGAGGTGCTCCAGCTCGTGAAGGAGGACCCCGCGCTCGCCGAGGCGCTCCCGGGGGCGGACGACTACATCGGTGCGGAGGTCGTGTACGCGGCCTCGCACGAGGGAGCACTCCACCTGGAGGACGTCCTCGCCCGTCGGACCCGCATCTCCATCGAGGCGTGGGACCGTGGCGAGTCGGCGGCTCCCGTGGCGGCGAAGCTCATGGCCGGTGTGCTCGGCTGGGACCAGGAGCAGACCGAGGCCGAGGTGTCGAACTACCTGAAGCGCGTCGCCGCCGAACGGGCCTCGCAGCTGGAACCGGACGACGCGTCTGCTGACCGTGTGCGTCTCGAGGCGCCGGACATCGCGTTCGGGTTCGAGGAGGACGACGTCGTCGTCGGCGGAGGTCGGAGCGAGGGCGCCGACGGTGCGACGGCAAGCGACGAGCAGGTCGTCGGCGAGAAGACCACCGAGCCGAAGTAGTCGCGGAGACGATCGGGTGCTTCAATTGCTGTACCGGGTAGCCGGTACAGCAAAGGAGCATCATGACCGTCATCGCGTCTCGTCCCGTCTCCGTCGACACCGGCGCCCTCGACCCGGCTGACGTCGTCGCCGTGGCACGGCACGGTGCCCTCGTCGAGCTCAGCCCGGAGTCCCTCGTCGCGATGGCCGACAGCCGCGCGGTGATCGAGGCGCTGGCCGACGACACCGCGCCGCACTACGGGGTCTCGACGGGGTTCGGCGCACTCGCGACGAAGCAGATCCCGTTCGACCGACGGAAGCAGCTGCAAGCGTCCCTCGTCCGGAGCCACGCTGCGTCGAGCGGTCCGGCGATCGAGGACGAGGTCGTCCGTGCGCTCATGCTCCTGCGGCTCTCCACCCTGGCGACCGGTCGCACCGGGGTCCGGCCGGACGTCGCGCTGACGTACGCGTCGCTGCTGAACGCCAGGATCACGCCCGTGATCGGCGAGTACGGCAGCCTGGGCTGCTCCGGCGACCTCGCACCGCTGGCGCACTGTGCGCTCGCCGCGATGGGCGAGGGCGAGGTGCGGGTCGACGGCGTCCCGATGCCGGCCGCCGACGCGCTCGCCGCTGCAGGCATCGAGCCACTCGTCCTCCGAGAGAAGGAGGGGCTCGCGCTCATCAACGGCACCGACGGCATGCTCGGGATGCTCCTCCTCGCGCTGGCAGACCTGCGGGACCTCGTCGCCACCGCCGACCTCGCCGCTGCCATGAGCGTCGAGGGGCTCGCCGGGACGGACACGGTGTTCGCCGCCGATCTGCAGGCGCTCCGGCCGCACCCGGGGCAGGCGCGGTCGGCAGCGAACATGCGGGCCGCCCTCGACGGGTCACCCGTCATCGCCGCACATCGCTCGTCCGGCTTCACCCGGGTGCAGGACGCCTACTCGCTGCGGTGCGCACCCCAGGTGCACGGTGCGGCGCGCGACACCCTCGACCACGCGGCGCTCGTCGCCTCGCGTGAGCTCGCGTCGGCGGTCGACAACCCCGTCGTGACGATCGACGGGCGTGTGGAGTCGAACGGCAACTTCCACGGGGCGCCGATCGGCTACGTGCTGGACTTCGTCGCGATTGCGGTGGCTGACGTCGCGAGCATGTCGGAGCGACGGACGGACCGGTTCCTGGACGCGAGCCGGTCGGGAGGGCTGCCGCCGTTCCTGGCGAACGACCCCGGCGTGGACTCCGGGCACATGATCGCGCAGTACACCCAGGCCGGGATCGTCTCCGAGCTGAAGCGGCTCGCGGTGCCCGCGTCGGTGGACTCGATCCCGACGTCCGCGATGCAGGAGGACCACGTGTCGATGGGCTGGAGCGCCGCGCGGAAGCTCCGTCGCGCGGTCGACGGACTCGGGCGTGTGCTCGCGATCGAGATCATGACCGCGGCTCGGGCGGCGGACTTCCGCGGGGAATCGTCGGCACCCGTGACCGGCGCGGTCCGGGCCGCGCTCCGGCAGCGCGTGGCCGGTCCTGGCGACGATCGGTGGTTGGCGCCGGAGATCGCCGCGGCGGTCGAGCTCGTCGTCGACGGAACGCTCCTGACGGCGGCTCGCGGTGCCGGAGCCGGGATCGCCTGACCGCTCGCCCGCGGTCGTCTGGGTTGTCCGCGGTCATCCGCGGTCACCCGCGGTCATCCGCAGCAGGGGAGAGCGCACTCGCGCCGGCGATCGCCGGGCGCCTGATGGAACGCATGCGCCCTGGTCTCCACAGCCCGCAGCCTCGGCATCCTGCGCTGACGGACTTTCCACAGGTGGAATGCGCGGACACTCGCGGTGGTTAGCATGGGCGTACTCGAAAAGGGAGCCATCATGGTCGACGTTCACCGCGTCAAACTCCCCGGAGTCGGCGTGCTGCACAGCTTCTACACCGACGACGGTGGCAAGTGTGGTGTCATCACGCACCGGTCGGGACACTCCGACCTCATCTCCTTCGCGGACGTCTCCGACGGCGCCGACAAGTCGGAGAAGGTGTCGCTGCGCCTCAGTGAGGACGAAGCGCACACCCTCGCCGAGCTGCTCGGCGGCACCCGCATCACCGAGGGGCTCGACAAGCTCGACGAGATCCCCGGGCTGTCGATCGACTGGTTCTCGGTCGACTACGACGACGCGATCGCCGGCAAGCCGCTCGGCGACCTGCACGACTCGGGCTTCATCGGCCTGACCGTCGTGGCCGTCGTCCGTGGCGACAGCGCCAACCCGGCGCCGTCACCCGACTTCGTCGTCTTCCCGGGTGACACGATCGTCGTCGCCGGCGCTCCCGAGAAGGTCGCGAAGGCCTTCTCGTTCTACCGCAGCGGTGAGCTCGCGGCGGCAGCAGCTGCCGAGGCCCCGCCCGGAAGGTAGCGCGGATGCACCTGGGTGGTGAGCTGCTCACCATCGGCGGCCTGTTCCTCATCGCCTACGTCCTCGGACGCCTCGGCAAGCTGATCGGCCTGCCCGCCATCCCGATCTACATGATCGTCGGGCTCATCGCGAGCCCGCACACGCCGTGGATCGGGCTGAGCGTCGAATCGCACACGATCGAGCTCATCGCCACCTTCGGCCTGATCCTGCTGCTGTTCAACCTGGGGCTCGAGTTCGACCAGGAAGAGTTCTACGGCAACGCCGGCAAACTCTTGGTGTCCGGCGGCACGTACGTCGCGATCAACATGGGCGTCGGGTTCGCCTTCGGGTTCTCCCTGGGCTGGGGCACCCGGGAAGCCCTGATCATCGCCGGGATGACGGCGACGTCATCCAGTGCGATCGTCACGAAGCTGCTGATCGAACTCCGCCGTCTGGCCAACGACGAGACCCCGATGATCCTCGGCGTCACCGTGATCGAGGACGTCTTCATCGCGATCTACCTCGCGATCGTCTCCGTCGTGCTGTCCGGCGACACGAACGTGTGGGGCGTGATCGGCAAGCTCGGGCTGGCGTTCGGGTTCCTCATCGTGATGTTCAGCCTGGCGCGGTGGGGCGGCAAACAGGTCTCGCGGATCTTCGCGACGCGCGACGACGAGCTCTTCACGATCCTGTTCTTCGGCCTCGCCGTGATGTTCGGTGGCATCGGGGAGCTCCTCGGCGTGACCGACGCGATCGGCGCGTTCGTGATCGGCCTGCTCTGCGGCGCGACGCGCTACCGCGACCGCATCGAGCAGCTGGCGCTCCCGATGCGTGACGTCTTCGCGGCGTTCTTCTTCGTCAACTTCGGCCTCGGTCTCGACATCGCCACGTTCGGCGAGGTGTTCTGGCCGGTCCTCGCGGCGGTCGGCATGACGGTCGTGCTGAACGCCGTCGCAGGGCAGCTCGTTGCCCGGATGAACGGCTTCTCTGTCCAGCAGGGCATCAACACCGCGGTGATCCTGGTGAACCGTGGCGAGTTCGCGCTGATCCTCGCGACGCTCTCGGCTGCCGCCGGACTGGAGGCACGGATCACCGCGTTCGCGGGCCTGTACGTCCTCATCATGGCGATCCTCGGGCCGTTGCTCGCCTCGAACTCGGACCGGATCGGCCGCCTCGTGGTCCGTCCTGCCCGGGTGCGCAAGCTGCGCGGGCGCGAGCGCGCCGCCGCCGAGGCGGCGTCTGCGCGCAAGGCCGAACGCGATGCCCGGTTCGCCGAGGAGATCGCCCTCGTGGAGGCTGCTGGCAGCGAAGAGCGCGAGAATGGTCGACCGGAGACGACATCCGAGCGTGAACCGGAGACGGTGAGCACGGGGACGTCGTCGGTCGAGATCCCCGCCGAGCGCCCCGAACGCCCGGCACGCCAGCGCGATCCGGAGTACTGATACGCATGTGGGCCGTAGCCCGACGACCGAGATGGATCGCGCTGCTGCTGCTCGCGCTGGTCCTCGCAGCGGTGTTCGCATTCCTCGGCAAGTGGCAACTCGAGCGCAGCATCGAGAACGGCAAGCCGCTCCCGGCCACCACCGAGACGCGCCACGTGTTGTCGGACGTGTCGAAGCCCGAGCGCGGGGTGGGCGACAGCCTCGCCGGTCAGAAGGTGACCGTCACCGGCCGCTTCGTGGAAGGCGACACGACGGTCCTGACCGGGCGCAGCGGGGGTGGGAAGTACCAGACCGTCGGACACATGGTCGACACGACCACTGGGGCGAGCCTCCCGGTCGTCATCGGCTGGTCCGACCAGAAGGCAGCCGCCGTCGCCGGCGGTGACCGCCTGGCGGACGGCGCGACCGTCACGGTGCAGGGGCGGTACTACCCGTCCGAGTCCCCAGACCAGGACTCCTTCCAGCAGAACGAGTACTCGGCCGTCGCACCCGCGCGGTTCGTGAACACGTGGAAGGCGTTCGACGACCGCATGTACGGCGGCTACGTCGTTGCGGACGGCACCACGGCGAAGGCAGCGGACCTGTCCACCGTGGCCGACCGCGCACCGACCCGCGACGTCCAGTTCGACTGGCTGAACCTGTTCTACGCGGTCGAGTGGGTCGTCTTCGCCGGGTTCGCCGTGTTCCTCTGGTGGCGCTTCGTGAAGGACGCCTGGGAGCGCGAGAACGAGGACGAAGAGGTCATGCTCGCACGACGGTAGGATGGCCGATATGGCTCTGACCGTCCGAACCCGCGACATCCCGAAGATCCCGGGAGCGGTGAAGTGGTACCGCGTCTCGGCGTACATCACCGGTGTGCTGCTGCTCGCCCTGGTGGTCGAGATGGTCATCAAGTACACGCCGCTGCACCTCGAGATGCAGCTCGGCGGCGGGGCGTTCTTCGTGCCGGAGGGCACTGCGGGCAAGGATCCCGGCACCTTCAACCTGTCGATCGGCATCCTCATCGCCCACGGTTGGCTGTACGTGCTGTACCTGTTCACGGACTTCCGTCTGTGGAGCATCATGCGCTGGAAGCCGATCCGGTTCCTGCTCATCGCCCTCGGGGGCATCATCCCGTTCATGTCGTTCGTGGTCGAGCACCGCATGCAGAAGATCGCCATGGACACCTACCACGAGCTGACCGCGCAACAGGCGCGTGAGAAGGAGGCCGCTCGGTGAGCGAGACCGAACAGCGTCCCGTCCTCGTCGTCGACTTCGGAGCCCAGTACGCGCAGCTCATCGCTCGCCGCGTGCGGGAAGCGAACGTCTACAGCGAGATCGTCCCGCACTCCATCACCGCGGACGAGGTCCGTGCGAAGGCCCCGGCAGCGATCGTGCTGTCCGGCGGACCGTCGTCCGTGTACGAGGAAGGCGCACCGTCGCTCGACGGTGACATCCTCGAGCTCGGCGTCCCGGTCCTCGGCATCTGCTACGGATTCCAGGCCATGGCATCGGCGCTCGGTGGGACGGTGGCGAACACCGGTCTCCGTGAGTACGGCGCCACTTCCGTCGAGGTGAGCGGGACCGATTCCGTCCTGCTCGGTGGACAGCCGGCGGCCCAGACGACCTGGATGTCGCACGGCGATTCCGTGTCGGCGGCGCCTGCGGGCTTCGACGTGCTCGCGTCGAGTGCGTCCACTCCCGTCGCGGCCTTCGCGTCCGACGAGCGCAAGCTCTACGGCGTGCAGTGGCACCCCGAGGTGAAGCACTCGGAGCACGGCCAGGAGATCATCGAGAACTTCCTGCACAAGGCCGCCGGGCTCCCCGGCGACTGGAACTCGTCCAACGTGATCGAGGAGCAGGTCGCCCGCATCCGCGCGCAGGTCGGGTCCTCCCGCGTCATCGCCGGGCTGTCCGGTGGGGTCGACTCCGCCGTCGCCGCAGCGATCGTCCACAAGGCCGTCGGGGACCAGCTGACCTGCGTCTTCGTCGACCACGGGCTCCTCCGTGCCGACGAGCGCAAGCAGGTGGAAGAGGACTACGTCGCCTCGACCGGCGTCCGCCTGATCACGGTCGACGCCGAGCAGCAGTTCCTCGACGCCCTCGCCGGCGTGAGCGACCCGGAGCAGAAGCGCAAGATCATCGGGCGCGAGTTCATCCGCACCTTCGAGGCAGCCGCCGAGGCACTCGTGCTCGAGGCCCGCGCGTCCGACGGCGACGCCGAGGTCAAGTTCCTCGTGCAGGGCACGTTGTACCCGGACGTCGTCGAGTCCGGTGGTGGCTCCGGTACCGCGAACATCAAGTCGCACCACAACGTCGGTGGTCTGCCCGAGGACATGACGTTCGAGCTCGTCGAGCCCCTCCGTGCGCTGTTCAAGGACGAGGTCCGTGCCGTCGGCCGCGAGCTCGGGCTCCCCGAGGTCATCGTCGGCCGCCAGCCCTTCCCCGGCCCCGGTCTCGGCATCCGCATCGTCGGGTCCGTCGACAAGGAGCGGTTGGAGATCCTGCGCGCGGCCGACAAGATCGCGCGTGAAGAACTGACCGCGGCGGGGTTGGACGACGAGATCTGGCAATGCCCGGTCGTGCTCCTCGCCGACGTCCGCTCCGTGGGCGTCCAGGGCGACGGGCGCACGTACGGGCACCCGATCGTGCTCCGCCCGGTTTCGTCCGAGGACGCGATGACCGCCGACTGGACGCGTCTGCCGTACGACGTGCTCGCGAAGATCTCGAACCGCATCACGAACGAGGTGCGCGACGTCAACCGGGTCGTGCTCGATGTCACGTCGAAGCCGCCGGGGACGATCGAGTGGGAGTGATGCTCCCCTGACGCCGGAGGCCCGTCGAGCAGTGCTCGGCGGGCCTTCGTCGTGCGTGGGGCGCGCCGCGGGTGTGGGTGCCCCTGTACCCCGATGCCGCCGTGCCTGTGCCGTGCCCCGTGCCCCGTGCCGGGTGCCCCGTGCCCCGTGCCGGGTGCCCCGTGCCGGGTGGTCGCAACACCCCGCTCACGTTCGTGGAGTGGTCACAGACCGTCGGTCGTCGGCGCTACGAACGACGTTTCGTGACCGCTCGGCGAACCTGAGCGGGGAGTTGTGACCGGTCGGGCAGCGCGCGTCGGGCGTCGCGCGTCGGGCGTCGCGCGTCGGGCGTCGCGCGGCGGGCGCGGGCGGCGGGCGACGGGCGGAGGACCACCACGACGAAGGGCCCCGGCGAGTGCCGGGGCCCTTCGTGTGTGCGCTGCCGCTAGTTGCGGGAGCTGCTCGCGACGATGGCGAGGATGCGCAGGATCTCGAGGTACAGCCAGACGAGCGTCACGATGAGGCCGAACGCCGCGGTCCAGCCGTAGATGCGCGGGGCACCGCGCTCGACACCGGTCTTGATCTGGTCGAAGTCGAGGACGAGCGAGTACGCGGCCATCAGGACAACGAAGATGCCGATCAGGACGCCGAGGGGGATACCGAACACCTTCGTGCCGAGAAGCCCGAACGCCGTGTCGGTGACGCCGGTCCACATCAGGACCAGGTTGACGAGCGAGAACGCCATGTACCCGACCATCGCGACGAGGAAGAACCGCGTCATCTTCGGGGTCGCACGGACCTTGCCCGAACGGAACAGCAGCAGCGTGACGAAGAACACGCCGAGGGTGCCGAAGACCGCCTGCGTGACGATGCCGTCCCACATGGAGTTGTAGGCGCCGGAGATGCCACCGACGAAGAGCCCCTCGAAGAAGGCGTACGCGAGCACGAGGCCACCGGACGGCTTCTTCTTGAAGGTGTTGACGAGCGCCAAGACGAACCCGATGATCGCGCCCGCGATCCAGACGATCGGGGGGAGGTTCCACCCGGCGACCGCGCCGACGATGAGCACACCGAACGCCATGAGCGTCTTGACGATGGTGTCTTCGTACGACATGCGGTCGGTGTCGACCGTGCTCGCCGACGGACGGTCGTACATGTGCTGCAGCTGCTCGGGCGTCATGCCCGCCGACTGCTGCGGGGTCTGGCCCCATCCGGCCTGCTGCGAGTTGGCGCCGGCGCCCCACGCGTTCCGGCCCGCGTCGTTGAAGGCGGGGGACTGGTCGAAACCGGGCTTGAAAGCCATGGTGTCCTCGTGATTCCTCTGGATTCGGGTCGTCGAGCGGGAACGATGGACCGTTCCTTCGCGTCCTCTCAGCCTAGGTGTGCGTCGCGCCGAAAGGCTGAGGATTCGCGGCGAGCGGACGCCGGTGCTGGCATCCGTGCATGCACTCTACGGGCGCGGGCTGCGGGATGGGTCGGTGCGGGTCGGGAGTTCACCGAGCGGGCCGAGAACGGGCGCGGTGGGGAGAGCCACGTGACGAGTGCGACCGAGATCGTCATGAGCAGCAGCCACGCCACGATCTTCGTCGGTGCGACGGGGTGCCAGGCGGCCACCTGTGCCGGGTAGGACCACGCCCCAGCCCAGGTCGCGACGTTCTCGGCGATCCAGATGAACACCGCGACCAGCCCCATCGCCACGAGGATCGGCATCCGGATCGTCGCACGGTAGACGCGCACGTGCATAGTCGTCCTGGCGAACAACACCACCACGAGCGCGAGCAGCACGTACCTCGCGTCCCAGACGAAGTGGTGTGCGAAGAAGTTCGCGTAGATGCCTGCGGCGACCACTGCGGTGTGCCACTGCTTCGGGTAGCGCGAGAACCGGAGGTCGAAGAGGCGGTACACGCGGACCATGTACGAACCGACCGCGCCGTACATGAAGCCGGAGAACAGCGGGACGCCGGCGACGTGCAGTAGGCCACCGCTGTCGTAAGCCCACGAGCCGAAGTCGGTCTTGAAGACCTCCATGACCGTGCCGACGACGTGGAAGAGCAGCACGACACGGAGCTCGCGCACGGCCTCGAGTCCGAACACGAGCATCGCGACCTGGATGGTGATCGCGGCGATGGTCAGGGCGTCGTTCCTGGCGACCGGGGCGTCATCGGGCCAGGCGATGCGTGCGAGCGCGATCACGCCGAGCAGCAGCGCCCCGAACGTGCACGCCCACGCCTGCTTCGCGCCGAAGACCAGGAACTCGGTGACGAACTCGCGGATCGGCGTCCGGGGCTGCCGTCCGGCGTCGAGCACACGGCGGGCGGCGCGGTCGATGCGGGACTCGACGGCGGTGGACAGGGATCGATCGGCCATGGCGGGATGGTCGCGCCGCTGGCTGGGACCCGGGGTGTCCGCTCCTCCACATGTGCCCGTGGGTACACGGCCCTGCACATCGAGGGGAAGCCGTTGACACGAGTAAACCCGCATGGCCACAATGGTCGAGCAACGACGCACACCCACCCAAGGAGCCAGCATGACGTTCACCCTCGGCATGGTCGGAGCCGGCCAGTTCGCCAGCCACTTCGCGACCCTGTTCGACAAGCACCCCGGCATCTCCGACGTCTACGCCACGGACGTCATCCCGGAGCGCGCCGAGCACCTCGTCGACGAGCTCGCCCTCGCCGGGACCTTCCCGAGCTTCGAGGCGATGCTCGCGAGCCCGGACGTTGACGCCGTCGCGATCTTCACCCAGCGCTGGACGCACGGACCGCTCGTGCTGCAGGCACTGCGCGCGGGCAAGCACGTGTACTCGGCCGTCCCGATGGCGACCGCGGTGACCGAGATCGAGTCGATCATCGCCGCGGTGCAGGAGACCGGGCTGACCTACATGATGGGCGAGACCAGTCAGTACAACCCGGCGACGGTGTTCGCGCGGCAGAAGGCAGAGCAAGGCGCGTTCGGCCGGGTGTTCTACGCCGAGGGCGACTACGTCCACGACATGGACCTCGGCTTCTACGACGCGTACAAGTACAGCGGCGGCGACGGGTGGAAGGCCACGGCGAGCTACCCGCCCATGTGGTACCCGACCCACGCGATCGGCGGTGTCCTCGGTGCGATGCCGCGGCACGCGGTCAGTGTCAGCTGCATCGGGGTGCACGACGACCGCGGCGACGGGGTCTTCGACACCGAGGTCAGCATGTTCGACAACGACTACTCCAACATGACGGCACTGTTCGAACTCGACGGCGGCGGCTCGATGCGCATCAACGAGTTCCGTCGCGTCGGCTTCCCGTCGTACATCCGCGAGAGCCGATTCCGGTGGTTCGGCACCGACGGCAGCTTCGAGCAGCTCGTGACGAACTCCGTCTGGCAGGACCGTGACGGGGTCACCGATGTCTCCGACCAGATCGCGACGCGTCCGACCATGTCCGAGGACGACCCGCGCCTGGCGGACGTCTCCCCGGCGCTCCGCAGTTCGTTCATCTCCGGACACGCGCCCGTGCACGACGCGCTGACGGACCGGTTGCCCGAGGAGTTCGCGTTCGCACCGAACGGGCACGAAGGGTCGCACCACCTGCTGGTCGACGACTTCGTCCGTGCGGTCGACAAGGGGGTGCTTCCTCCGGTGAACGCGTGGCAGGCAGCGCGGTACACGTTGCCCGGGCTCATCGCACTCGAGTCCGCCCGGCGGGACGGGGAACGGCTGCCGGTCCCGGACCAGGGTGACGCTCCCGTCGCCGTCGGTGAGGCGCTGCCCGTTGCCGATCGGGTGTCATGATCGACCGGTGACCAACGGAACGAGCGACGAGCGACCCCGGAAGCCAACGCGGCGGGACGTCGCCCGGCTCGCCGGGGTCTCGGATGCGCTCGTGAGCTACGCGCTGAACGGCGGAGCGCCGGTCGCCCCCGGGACCCGGCGGCGGATCCTCGCGGCCGTCGCCGAGCTCGGGTACCGGCCGAACCAGGCAGCGCGGGCCCTCCGATCCGGATCTGCCCGCACGCTCGTGCTCGCCGTGCCGGATCGCGAGGACCCCGTGTTCGCGAACCCGTTCTTCGCCGAGTACGCGGCGGCGATCGAATCCGCCGCGTGGGAGCGCGGGTACGCGCTCTACACGACGGCGACGAGCTTCGAGCCAGACCGACTCCGCGCACGTTTCGAGGAGTTCGCGGCGCGCATGGTCGACGGCGTGCTCGTGCTCTCCAGTGGGGCGGCCGACCCGGGTGCCATTGACCCGGTCGGCCTGCCGTGGGTCGAACTGAACGTCTCATCGGCGCGAGCGGGTGTCGCGAGCGTCGGCACCGACCTGCAGGCCGGTGCCGAGCAGGCGACGGCGCACCTGCTCGGCCACGGTGCCCAGCAGGTGGCGTTCGTCGGCGAGCCGAATGCCCGAGAACCCCGCCATCGTGGATGGCGGGCTGCCTGCGAGCGGTGGGGCGTGCCTCCAGGCCGGGTCTACGACGGCGGGTACACGCGCGAAGGTGGTTACGTGTCCGGATTGCAGATCGCGGACGAGGACGATCGTCCCGATGCGGTGTTCGCCGCCTCGGACCGCACCGCGGTCGGAGTCCTCCGTGCGTTCCACGAGTGCGGCGTCCGGGTCCCCGACGACGTCGCGGTCGTCGCGTTCGACGGATCGTGGGAAGCCGAGTACACGTGGCCCCCGCTCACCACCGTCCGGCAGCCGGTCGTGCCGATGGCTGCTGCTGCCGTCGGGCGACTGCTCGGTGAGCCGGAGACCGAACACCGGGAGTTCCCGGCCGAGCTCGTGGTGCGGGCGTCCTGCGGTGCGCACGATGCCCACGGACCGGCAACTCCCGCCCAGTAGGGTCGGCCGCATGACCCTCGTGATCGCCCACCGCGGTGCCTCCGGGTACCGCCCGGAGCACTCCCGCAGCGCCTACGAGCTCGCGATCGACCTCGGTGCCGACGCGATCGAACCGGACCTCGTCCCCACGAAGGACGGCGTGCTCGTCCTCCGGCACGAGAACGAGATCTCGGGCACGACGGACGTCGCCGACCGCCCCGAGTTCGCGGCGAGGCGCACCACGAAGGTCGTCGACGGGAAGCGGCTCAGCGGCTGGTTCACCGAGGACTTCACGTGGGACGAACTCACCGCGCTCCGCACGCGCGAGCGGCTTCCAGCACTGCGTCCGCGGTCCGCGGAGCACGACGGCGAGGACCCGGTCCTGCGGCTCGAGGACCTGCTCGCCATCCTCGACGCGGCACCCCGCCCAGTCGCGCTCGTCGCCGAGGTCAAGCACGCGACGTACTTCGACTCGATCGGGCTGCCGATGGGGGAGCTGGTCGACGGCGTCATCGGGGGAGCCGGGTGGCGTGGTGACGAACGACTGACGGTCGAGTGCTTCGAGAAGGGCGTCCTCCGCGACATCGGCTCGCGTGGCACCGGTGGTCGGCTGGTGTACCTCCAGGAGGCCCGGGGCAGCGCCGCGGACGAGGTCGCGTCCCACGGACGTGCGGCTCCGACCTATGCGGACGAGCGCACGGACGGCGCGCTCGCGCGGCTGGCCGAGGAGTTCGACGGGATCAGCGTCGACCTGAAGACGCTGATGGCCGGCACTGATCCGGTGGCGCTCGACGACCCCCGACCGGTGCGGTCCGACGTCGTCGAGCGTGCGCAGGCGGTCGGGCTCGCGGTCTTCACGTGGACCCTCCGGCCGGAGAACCGGTTCCTGCCCGCGCCGCTCCGGCGTGGCGGGGACGTCGCGGCGCACGGCGACTGGGAGCGGTGGTTCACCTCGGTGGTGCGGACGGGGGTCGACGGGGTCTTCGCGGACCACACCGACCTCGCGGTCCGGGCGCGTTCGCTGGTCGAGGAGCGGGGTGCCGGTGTCGGGGGTCCGGCCTAGACTGTCCCGGACATGACGATCGTGCTCGACCCATTCGACTCGACGCCCGAGCCGGGTGCCGGGGCCCGCCCGTACGACGACCCGTTCACCGCCGGTCTGAACCCCCAGCAGAAGGAAGCCGTCGAGTACCGCGGCGAGTCCCTGCTCATCGTGGCCGGCGCCGGTTCCGGCAAGACCAGCGTCCTCACGCGTCGCATCGCCCTGCTGCTCGCGAACCGTGAAGCATGGCCGTCGCAGATCCTCGCGATCACGTTCACGAACAAGGCGGCCGCCGAGATGCGCGAGCGCGTCCGTGCCCTCGTCGGCCAGGCGTCAGAGGGCATGTGGATCTCGACGTTCCACTCGGCATGCGTGCGGATCCTGCGTCGTGAAGCCGAGCGCTTCGGGTTCCCGCAGTCGTTCACCATCTACGACTCCGCCGACTCGCGGGCGCTGCTCAAGCGGATCATCAAGGACCTCGAAGCGGACTCGCTCGGTCTGACGGTCGGTGCGGCGGCGTCGAAGATCTCGAAGCTCAAGAACGAACTGCAGGACATCGACTCGTACGCGCGGAACATCAACGCGAACGACCCGCAGGAAGTCATGTTCACCGAGGTGTTCCGGCGGTACACGAACGACCTCCGTCGCGCCAACGCGTTCGACTTCGACGACCTCATCGGCCAGACGGTGTTCCTGTTCCGCGCGTTCCCCGAGGTCGCTGCGCTCTACCAGCGGCGCTTCCGGTTCATCCTCGTCGACGAGTACCAGGACACGAACCACGCGCAGTACTCGCTCATCCGCGAGCTGACGCGTCCGGTCCCGGTGGAGCAGGTCGACCGGCTCGAGGACGAAGGCCAGCACGTCGCCAGGATGCGCGAGGCGGACGGCTCGATCGCCGGTGCGTCGCTGACCGTCGTCGGCGACTCCGACCAGTCGATCTACGCCTTCCGCGGCGCCGACATCCGCAACATCGTCGAGTTCGAACGGGACTTCCCGAACTCCAAGGTGATCCTGCTCGAACAGAACTACCGCTCGACGCAGAACATCCTCGACGCGGCGAACGCCGTCATCGCGAACAACTTCGACCGCCAGGTGAAGAACCTGTTCACCGAGGTCGGCGCCGGCGACAAGATCGTCGGCTTCACGGGCTACACCGGACACGACGAAGCCCAGTTCGTCGCGGACGAGATCCAGCGCCTGCACGAGGACGGCACGGACTACCGCGACATGGCGGTGTTCTACCGGACGAACTCGCAGACGCGTGCACTCGAGGAGATCTTCATCCGCGCGGCGATCCCGTACCGGGTGCTCGGCGGCACGAAGTTCTACGAACGTGCCGAGATCAAGGACGCGATGGCGTACCTGATCACCGTCGCGAACCCTGCGGACCCGATGGCGCTCCGCCGTGTGCTCAACGTCCCGAAGCGGGGCATCGGCGCGGTGACCGAGACGACGTTGCAGCGCTACGCCGACGAGCACGACGTCACCATGCGCGAGTCGCTGCGGCACGCGGACGAGCTCGGGTTCGGGCCGAAGGTCCGGAACGCGATCACGGCCTTCGCGGCGCTGCTCGACGAGGTGTCCGCCAAGGCGCAGGACCAGCCCGTCGTCGACACGCTCACGCAGCTCCTGGACGGCTCCGGACTGCTCGAGCAGCTCCGGAAGTCCCCGGACGCGCAGGACTCGGCGCGCGCCGACAACATCGACGAGCTCGTCGCGGTGACGCGGGAGTTCCAGAAGAACAATCCAGACGGCACACTGAGTGACTTCCTGACCGAGGTCTCCCTGGTCGCCGCGGCGGACGAGCTCGACGACTCCTCCGGAACGGTGTCGCTCATGACGCTGCACACGGCGAAGGGCCTCGAGTACGACGCGGTGTTCTTGACCGGCGTCGAGGAAGACCTGCTGCCGCACCGGATGTCGGCGAACGAACCAGGCGGACCGTCGGAGGAACGCCGGTTGTTCTACGTCGGCATCACCCGTGCCAAGAAGTCGTTGTTCCTGTCGCTGGCGATGACCCGTGCGCAGTTCGGCGACGTCAACGTGGCGATGCCGTCCCGCTTCCTGCAGGAGATCCCCGAGGGGCTCATCGAGTGGAAGCAGTCACCCGGCATGGCGAACAGCCGTGGTGGGACGCAGCCGCGTGCGCTCAACGCCAAGCGTGACGGCGGCTTCGGCGGAGGCGGCGGCGGTGGTGGCTACCGCGGCGGTGGCGGTTGGGGCGGCGGCTCCTACGACCGAGCTGCGGCGGCGGCGAAGACCCGGCCGAAGACGGAGTGGGCAAACCGCGTCTCCGGGCAGGTCCGTGACAACGGCGACATGGAGCTCGCGTCCGGCGACCGCATCAAGCACGTCGACTTCGGCGAGGGTACGGTGTCCGCGGTGACCGGTCAGGGAGCCAAGCGCATCGCCGAGATCGCGTTCGACTCGGCCGGGCGCAAGAAGCTCCTGATCAAGATCGCCCCCATCGAGAAGCTGTAGTGGACTGGCTCTGGCAGACGTTGGTGACGTTCCTCATCACCATCGCCGGGGTGGCGGCAGGAGCTCTCTGGCAAGCGCGTTCGGACCAACGTGTTGAGCGTCGGCAACGTTCTCGATACCTGAGTGATGTCTCCACGAGCGGCAGCTGGAAAAGTGTCATCTACGACATTCGTGACTGGGCAACGGAACTCCGGACGATCGAGGCCCGCGGGCTGCCGCTCCAAGCCGCATCGATCCGCCGACCAGGAAGCGAGACCCTTCGCTACCTTGTCAGCTCGAGGGAGGCGCCACGGTATGTCACCCCAGACTTGCTCAATCTGCTCGACTACACGCTTCTGCTCAACGGGCTTGTCGTCCGATACCTCGCGCTCACAGATGGTCAGCGCGACGACGCATCGTTCCTCGTCAGGAATCTCGTCGCCGTTGCTTCGACCGTGTCCGACATCGCGAACACAATCGTGACTTCACGGGACCCCGGGATTCAACGGGAGCTGGGGCGCCGGAGCTGACCAGTTGACTTTCGCGCCCGGCCGTGACGGACGGGTGTTCACAACGGGAGGACGCGCCCGCTCAGCGCACCAACCGCACGGCATCGAGCGGGTGTGGACCGAGGTGCTCGCGCTTCGCCGCGCCGTCCCGGTGGAACCCGTTGCGCCGGTAGAACGCCTCGGCGCGCGGGTTGTCGTCCGCCATCCACAGGTACGCGGGCGCGTCGCCGACGGCCCCGTCGAGCAACGCCTGCCCGGCACCGGAGCCGTACGTCGACGCCAAGACGTAGATGCCCTCGAGCTCCCGGTCGCGTGGAGCCCCGGGCTCGCGTCCCGGTCCCGCTGACGCCCACCCCACGACGACGTCGTCGATCGTGGCGAGGAGCACGTCGGTCTGCGGGTCGGTGATGATCGTCCGCCACCGTTCGGCGCGCGCATCGACGTCGAGTGCCGCCAGGAACGACGCGGGCAGCAGGTGCGCGTAGGTCTCCTGCCAGGCCTGCACGTGCACGCGGGCGATGCGGTCGGCATCCGAGACGTTCGCCGGGCGAACCACGGGGTCGTTCATCCAACGATGATGGCGCACCGGTCGAGTGGCACGGAAGGCGACGCCACGCCCGGCCCCCTGTCCGGGTGACACAGACGAGGAGGTGAGGTTAGCCTTACCTAACGTGACACCTGTGATCGAAATGCTGACCAACGCCACCGCCACCCGCTACCGCGACCTCGTCGGGTCGACCGTGGACCGGCTCGCCGACCGCGTCGCCGGGGTGACGACGCCGACGACGAGCACCTCCGCCGCCGAACTCCGGGACCGGGTGGCCGGGATCGATCTCGACGGCGTACCGCTCGGGACGGATCGGGCGCTCGCGGAGCTCGACGAGCTGTTCGTCCGGGAGGCCGTGTGGTTCCACCATCCCGGTTCCCTCGCACACCTGAACTGTCCGGTGGCCCTGCCCGCTGTCGCTGCCGAGGCCGTGCTCGCGGCGGTGAACCCGTCCGTCGACACCTGGGACCAGTCGCGGATCGGCACCGAGATCGAGCGACACGTCGTCGACTGGCTGGCACGCCGGATCGGCTTCGCGGCGGGCGACGGCATCTTCACGTCGGGCGGCTCGCAGTCGAACCTGCAGGCGCTCCTCATCGCGCGGGAGCGAGTCGAGCAGCGGGAGCGAGTCGAGCAGCGAGCACCGCGCGGGCCGCACACCGTCTTCACCACCGCCGAGACCCACTTCAGCATCGCGAAGTCCGCACGCCTGCTGGGGATCGGCCAGGTGCGCATCGTCCCCACCGATGCCGCCGGCCGCATGGTCCCCGCAGTCCTGGCCGAGGCCATCGCGGAGACCCGCGCCGCAGGCCGCACCCCGATGGCCGTCGTCGCCACGGCCGGCACGACCGACCGCGGTGTGATCGACCCGCTCGAACCCGTCGCCGACGTCTGCGACCTCGAGGACGTCTGGCTGCACGTCGACGCCGCGTACGGCTGCGGCCTGCTCGTCTCGCCCACCCGACGACACCTGCTGGACGGCATCGAGCGGGCCGACAGCGTGACCACCGACCTGCACAAGTCGTTCTTCCAGCCGGTCTCCTCGAGTGCCCTGCTGGTCCGTGACCCCGCCGACCTCCGCAGGATCGCCTGGCACGCCGACTACCTGAACCCCGAGGACGCGGCGGAACCGAACCAGGTGGACAAGTCCCTGCAGACGACGAGGCGCTTCGACGCGTTGAAGCTCTGGGCGACGCTCCGAGCGACCGGCGCGGACGCGATCGGTCGAGCGTTCGACGCGGTCATCGACCTCGCCGAGGCCACCCACGCCATCGTCGCCGAGCACCCGGACCTGCACCTCGTCGCGCCGACGCAGCTCAGCACGGTGCTGTTCCGCTGGCAGCCGGCGGGGATGTCCGACGCCGAGGCCGATGCCCTGGTGGCACCGCTCCGGGCGGCGCTCCTCGCCGAGGGGCGGGTCCTCGTCGCCAAGACGGTGATCGACGGGCGGCCGTGCAACAAGCTCACGCTCCTGAACCCGGAGACCACCCCGGACCAGATGCGGGCATCCCTCGACCACGTGGCCAGAACGGCCGCAGCGGCCGCCGCAGCCAAGACAGCCGCAACAGCAGGAGCAGCACGATGACCACGACCACGACCACGAACGACCCCCTCGACCTCGTCGCCATCGGCATCGGCCCGTTCAACCTCGGCCTCGCCTGCCTGACCGACCCGCTCGACGACCTCGACGCGGTGTTCCTCGACGCCGCAGACGGCTTCGCCTGGCACCACGGCATGATGCTCGACGACGCCACGATCCAGGTGCCCTTCATGGCGGACCTCGTCACGATGGCCGACCCGACGTCCCCGTTCTCGTTCCTGGCGTGGCTCAAGGAGACGAACCGGCTCTACCCCTTCTACATCCGCGAGGACTTCCACCCCCTCCGCAGCGA
The DNA here is from genome assembly GCF_900086645.1 of Curtobacterium sp. 9128. Lineage (NCBI taxonomy): Bacteria > Bacillati > Actinomycetota > Actinomycetes > Micrococcales > Microbacteriaceae > Curtobacterium > Curtobacterium sp. 9128. Next base: position 177,873 of record NZ_LT576451.1, on the reverse strand, counting down.
GTACGACGCGTACTGCCGCTGGGCCGCCGAGCGCCTCGACACCCTGCGCTGGGGCCGGACGGTCACGGCGGTCGAGCACGACGAGGCGACGGACCTGTTCACCGTGCACGCCGACACCGACCACGGCCCGGAGACGTACCGAGCCCGCCACGTCGTCATCGGCGTCGGCTCGGCGCCGTCCGTCCCGTCGGCGCTCCGCGACCTGCCGGGCCCGGTGATCCACTCCGCCGAGTACGTGCCGAACCGCGACGCCCTCCGGAGCGCCGGCAGCATCGCGGTGATCGGCAGCGGGCAGTCCGCCGCCGAGGTCTACCGCGACCTGCTCGAGGACATCCGCGCGCACGACTACGCGCTCGACTGGATCACCCGGTCGCCGCGGTTCTTCCCGATGGAGGACACCAAGCTCACGCTCGAGATGACGAGCCCCGAGTACACGGACCACTTCCACGGGCTGCCCGAGGACCTCCGCGACCGCCTGGGACGCGAACAGCGCGGGCTGTACAAGGGCATCAGCGCCGACCTGGTCGACGACCTCTACGACGCGCTGTACCGGATCAGCGCGAGCGGCCCGATCCCGACGTCGCTGCGGACCGAGACGAGCGTCGTGGACGCGTCCTGGCTCGCCGACCGGCGCACGTACCGACTGACCCTCCGGCACGAGCAGCTCGGCGAGACGTACGAGCACGAGGTGGAGCGGCTCGTCCTCGCGACCGGGTACGCCCCGCGCCCGACGCGGTTCCTCGACCCGGTCGAGCACCTCGTCGCGCGGGACTCCCGTGGTCGGTTCGCCGTTGCGCGCGACCACCACGTGGACACCATCGGTGGTCGGATCTGGGTGCAGAACGCCGAGGAGCACACGCACGGGCTGACCGCCCCCGACCTCGGCATGGGTGCGTGGCGGAATGCGTCGATCATCCGGTCCGTCACGGGTCGCCCCGTCCACGGACTGGAGGACCGGATCGCCTTCCAGGAGTTCGGCCTGCCCGCCGCACGGCAGGCCGGGGCCCCGGGCGCCGCGCCGGAGCGGCGCGGCGCCGAGCGCGCGGAGGTGCGCGCATGACCGAGAACGGAACCGTCCTGATCGACGTGCCCCGCGAGGCGGGCGCGACCCCGAGCCTCCTGTCCGTCGAACCCGTGGACCCGGATCGCGACGCCGCCGTCGTGCAGGCGTGGCTCGCCCACCCGGCGTCGAGCTGGTGGGAGATGGGCCACCTCGACGTCGACGCCGTGCGCGCGTACCTGGCCGGCGTGCAGGCGGACCCGGCGCAGGCCGCGTGGTTGGGGCGCCACGACGGCGAGCCGTGCTTCCTCGCCGAGACCTACGACCCGGGTGCCGTGTTGCTGACCGACGTCTGGCCCGCCGAACCGGGCGACGTCGGCATGCACCTGCTCGTCGCACCGCCGCCTGCCGACGGGCGGGTGCACGGACTCACGAGCGCGGTGATGCGGACCGTGGTGGAGCACTGTCGGGACGCTCTCGGCGCACGTCGTGTCGTGGTCGAGCCCGACGTCCGGAACACCGCGGTGCACGCGAAGAACGCGGAAGTCGGGTTCCGGGTGCTCCGCGAGGTCGACGTCGACGGCAAGCGCGCGCTGCTCTCGGTGCTCGACACCGACCGGATCGGGGTGCCGGACGACGACGGCCCTGCTGCGCACCTGCGGCCGGAGCACCTCGACGTCGCGGAGCGGCACGTCGTGGCGAAGGCGATCGCCGAGTTCACCCACGAGCGGCTCATCGCACCGGTGGCCGACGGCGACGGCTGGCGCCTTGCCGCAGGGCCGTCGACCTACCGGTTCCGGGCACGGCTGCACGCGCTCGAGCACTGGTCGATCGACGAGGCCTCGCTGACCCGGACCCGTGACGGCGACGCCGTGCCGCTCGGTGCGCAGGACCTCGTGCTCGAGCTCCGCGACCTCCTCGGCATCCCCGACGAGCTGCTCGGCACGTACCTCGAGGAGATCGCCTCGACCCTCGCCAGTGCCGCCGCCAAGCACCGACGGGGCGGGCCATCGGCTGCCCAGCTCGCGCGGGGACGAGCGGATGCGGTCGCGGCGTTCCAGGCGACCGAGGCGGCGATGACCGAGGGGCACCCGGCGTTCGTGGCGTCGAACGGCCGCATCGGGTTCGGACTCGACGAGTACCGGGCCTACGCGCCGGAGTCCGGGCGGACGTTCCGGTACCGGTGGCTCGCGGCACGCCGGGAGCACACGCACCTGGCGCTCGCCGCGGACCGGACCGAGGACGCCCACTGGGCGGCCGAGCTGCCCGCGGCGACCGTGCACGGGTTCCGGCAGACGCTGGAGCGCCGCGGGCTCGACCCGGACGACTACGTGTGGCTGCCGGTGCACCCGTGGCAGTGGCAACACCGGATCGCCGTGACGTTCGCGCCGGACCTCGGACGCCAGGACCTCGTCGACCTCGGGGAGGGGCCGGACGAGTACCAGCCGCAGCAGTCGATCCGGACGGCGTTCGACCGGACGGACCCGACGCGGTCGTACGTCAAGACGGCGTTGGCGGTGCAGAACATGGGGTTCCTCCGTGGGATGTCGCCGGCGTACATGCGGAACACCCCTGCGGTGAACGACTGGGTCGCCGGGATCGTCTCGGCCGACCCGACGCTGCGGTCAGCCGGCTTCGAGGTGCTGCGGGAGCATGCGGCGATCGGGTACACGGGCGACGCGTACCACCGGGTGGACGTGTCGTCGCCGCAGCGGAAGATGCTCGCGGCGCTCTGGCGGGAGAGCCCGGTGCCGCGGCTGTCGGACGGCGAGCAGCTCATGACGATGGCGGCGCTGCTGCACCGCGATGCCTCCGGTGCGGCGGTGGCCTCGGCGCTGGTCGCCCGGTCGGGGCTGCCGGCGGACGAGTGGGTGCGGCGGTACCTCGACGCGTACCTGCTCCCTGTGGTGCACTGCCTGACCGTGCACGACCTGGCGTTCATGCCGCACGGGGAGAACCTCGTGCTGGTGCTCCGCGACGGTGTCGTGGTCCGCGCGGTCATGAAGGACATCGGGGAAGAGGTCGCGGTGCTCGCTCCGGTCGCCGTGCCGGCCGGGATCGAGCGCATCGTGCACCCGGTCGACGACGACGAGGCGGCCCTCGCCGTGTTCACGGACGTGTTCGACGGGGTGCTGCGGTTCGTCGCGGCGATCCTCGACGACGACGGAGTCCTGCCGGAGTCCCGCTTCTGGGAGCTCGTCGGCGCGTGCATCGACCGGCACGCTGCGGCCCATCCGGACCGGCGCCGCCCGCTCGACCTGCGTGCGCCGACGTTCGAGCACTCCTGCCTGAACCGGCTGCAGCTGCGGAACACCCTGTCGATGGTCGACCTGGCGGACCAGTCGTCGTCGCTCATCCGCGCCGGGTCGATGCCGAACCCGGTCGCGCGGGCGTAGGGCGGGCGGCGGGCTCGCCGGCCGGGTCCGCGTTCGACCAACCGGGAGCAACTCGCGCCACCGAATCCGGTGGCGCGAGTTGCTCCCGGTTGTGCGGGAGCACCGCGCGCCTTGTCCGAAGATGACTCACGGTTGCAACACGCGTGTCGTCCACCCGTCATCCGACCGGCGGTACTGCAGGCGTCGGTGTATGCGGTCGCGGCTGCCGTGCCAGAACTCCACGACGACCGGTTCGAGCCGGTAGGCGACCCACGACGCCGGACGGGAGGCATCGTCACCGAGGGCCCCGGCAGCGGACAGCAGGTCGTCGAACGTGCCGTCGAGCGGCTCGGACTGGTGTGCGGCGGCCGTCGCTGCCCGGGACTTCGGCGACCGGTCGGCGAAGAGGGCGTCGGACTCGTCGTCGGAGAGCACCACGACGACCCCCTCGAACCGCATCTGCTGCATGGTCTCGCGCCAGTACACCTGCAGCGCGGCCGCCGGGTTGGCTGCGAGCTGCCGTCCCTTCGGGCTCTCGGCGGACGACCCGAACACGAGCCCCTCGTCGTCGAGCCGCTTGACGTCGACGGTCCTGGCGCTGACGACCCCGTCCGCCGCGGTCGCGAGCGTCATCGACAGCGGTTCGGAGACGTCGTCGGCCGTGGCCAGCCAGGCCCGCGCGGCGGCCATCGGCGTGGCGGGCGGATCGGTGAACTCGGGGAACGCGAACGACGGGTCGCCGGAGAGGGGTGCGGTTGGCATCCCCTCAGCCAACCCCGGTCAGTCCGCCCACGTCCAGGAGACCGGGGGACGTCCGCCGCGCTGGCCCGACGTCGTGGTCGCCGCCGCCCGGACGAGCGCCGGGTTGGTCCGCAGCGCCCGGTTCAGGTTGCCGGGATCGGGGGCGACGCCGGTCACCGCGGTCTGCAGCCGGCTCGCGTCCGCCGTCGTGAACCGCGTTCCGAGGAGGGCGCGGGTGAGCGGCAGGTCCCGCCACAGCCGGGTGCGGACGTGGTCGAGTGCGGCCTGGATGATGCGGTCGTGGTCGAACGGGAGGCCCGGCTCGGCCTGGGCGGGCTCGCGCCAGACCGCCGACGGCGCGACTCCAGGGCCCCCGCCGGCCCCGGCCGACGACTCGGCGCCGCGATCGGACCCCGCCACCACCGCGACGAACGCGATGCTGATCGCCGTCGACCGCGGGTCCCGCTCCGGTCCGTCGAACGCGCCGATCTGCGCGAGGTGCCGGATCGACGCGTCGTCGATCCCGGTCTTGGTGCGGAGCGCGCGCCGCGCCCCGTCGGTGAGCAGTTCCGTCCCGTCCAGGAGCACGCCGGGGAGCGCCTCCTGTCCGGCGTACGGGTCGTACGGCCGGCGCGCGGTGGCGACCAGCAGCCCGTCGCCCGCCGTGAACGACATCGGGACGACGTCGATCGCGATGAGCGGCTGGTCGCGGGCCGCCACGGCGCCGTCGGTCACGCCGATGCCGCCCGGCGTGCGGCACGGTCGGCGCGTTCGCGGCGGAGCGTCGCACGCACGTCGGCGAAGGACTGGTGCACGAGGAACCGGCCGTCGGTCCAGACCGGCTGGAGCAGGCTCGTCGCCTCGTCCGCCGCGCTCGCCTGGTCGCTCTGCCGGATCTCGCCGGTCTCGTCACGGTGCAGGGCGATGCGGCCCTTCGCGCTCTTCTTGCCGCTGCCCGTCTTCGGGTCCTTCTGGATGTCGACGGGCTCGCCGTCCACCAGCGCCCACGTCGCCTTCACGGCGCTGCCGAGGTTGTCGCGGGTCATGTACTGGTAGGTGTACGAGCCGATGCCGAGCACGATGTTGTCGCTCGAGTAGCCCTTGGCCTCGAGGCGCTCGTAGATGCGACGAGCGCGGTCGAGGGTGATGCTGTCGCCGTAGATCACGCCGATGTGCTGGTCGAGGACCTTGTACCCGGCGTCGTTGACGGTGTGGCCGAAGATCTCGTCGAGGAGCTCGACGACGCCCTTCTCCTCGTGGCTGCGGGCCGGGTCGGCGAGTGCGTCGGCACCCACCCCGTGCACGGTGCCGGTGACGATGTCGACCGGGTCACCCGAGTCCGGGCGGATCACGAGCTTGCCGTCGCGCCCGGTGATCCGGTCCTTGAGCTGCGGGAGCGTCTCGGTGATGACCTTGAACAGGTCGAAGCCGTCGCTGACCGCCGACACGATGCCCGTCGGGTAGACGTCGAGGATCTGCTCGAACGTCTCGAGCTCCCCGTCGGCCCCGCGGACGCACATCACGCTGTGCTCGGTCGCCGGGACGCTCGCCGCCACGAGTCCGTTGTCGCCCGGGTAGTACCGGTCGATGAAGTCGAGCGACGGCATCGAGTCGGTGCCGAGGAACGAGAGCAGGTGTCCGGCGCCACCGGCCGCTGCGGACTCGATGCTGGACTGCCCGCGGAACGAGAAGTCGTGCGCGGCGAAGTCGATGCTCTCCGGGACGGCACCGGTGCGCGCTGCCCAGTCCTCCATCAGGTCCCGGTACTCCAGAGCCTTCGTGGCGACGGTCGAGGGGTGCCAGATCGACGCGGACAGGGCGGTCTCGATGTAGTTCGGCAGCCAGAAGAACTCGTCGACGGTGTTCTCGACCGTGAGCGTGGCGACACCGATCGGCGCGAGGGTCCCCTCGGGCAGGGCCTTGATCGTCAGCGGGAGGTACCCGAGGCGGTGCAGGGCGCGGACGTGGTCGACGCCGATGTGGTTCGGGCCGAAGTAGCCCTCGAGCGCCTGCTGGAACAGGTCGGCGACGAGGTCCTCGTCCGCCGCGAAGAACGGCGCCCATGCCTCGACCAGGGAGCGCTGGATGAACGCCTGCAGGCCGAACACCACGGCGTGCGTGGACTCTGGCATGTGTGCGTTCGAGCGGTTCGTCCAGTTGATGAGGATCCGCGTGGTCCCCTGCGGGTACACCTGCCGGTGCGAGTGCTTGTACCCGTCGACGGCGAGGAGCGGCGCGATGGGGCTCGGGCCGGTGATGCGGGGCTCGATGCCGGCGGTGGTCGTGGTGCCGGTCGCGGTGGTGTCGGTGGTGGTCATCGGATCTGCTCCGTCAGGAAGGGGGTCAGGGGAACGGTCGTGAGCCCGGGCACGTCGGTCTGCGCCGGGTAGGAGTCGGTGGTGACGATCTCGCCGAAGTGCTCGGCGAGCGCCGGTGCCCGGCCGGAGAAGACGCCGTGCGAGACCCAGAGGCCGAGGCGTTCCTTCGGCAGGCCGGTCGCACCGGCGAGGCCCATGAACGTTCCGCCGCCGTCGCAGATGTCGTCGACCACGAGCAGCCGTCCGGACTCGGGGAGGGGCTCGCACGTGAACCCGTCGAGCTTGCCGGTGTCGGGGTTGCGGTGCTTCTCGGCCCGGTAGACCGGCAGGCCGCAGGCGTCGGCGACCGCGGTGGCCCGTGCGACGGCGCCCTTGTCCGGGGCGATGATGCCGACGTAGTCGGAACCGGCGACCACGGCGTCACGGACGACCCGTTCGCTCGTGACGACCGTCAGGTTGTCGACCAGCCCGACGATGACCGGCGAGTGCGGGTCGAAGGCGATGACCTGGTCGATGCCGAAGCCGTTGATGACGTCCGCGTAGACCTTCGCCCCGAAGGGGAGTCCGCGGTCCTGCCGAGCGCCTGGGAGGTACGGGATGAGTGCGACCGACTTCGAGCCGCGCTGTCGCACGGCGTCCGCCCACATGCCGAGCATGAGGAGGTCGTCGCCGCTCGCGCCCCGCAGGGTCGCGATCTCGGTGGTCTCCCCCGTGTCGGCGTCGTCGTTCGCGACCTTGACGTGTGCTTCGCCAGCGGGGAACCGCATGGTGGAGAACGTCGGGGTCACGCTGGTTCCGGAAGCGTTCCGGGTGGTGAGTTCGACTGCCATGACCCGACCGTAGCACGGTAATTGTCAGTGTGACAAGTACTGCTTCGCGATCCGTCGCATCTGCCGGAGCAGCAGCGGGCCGGGGAGGCGGAGCAGTGGTCCCGGCACGAGGGCCCGGACGCGCCGGAGCCCCGCGGTCACCCGTGCGTACCGCCGTCGCTCGCGCGGGCCCCACGCGAAGCCGTACTGCTCGCGGACCGCATCGGGGAGCATGCCGACGGTCACGATCCGCACGAGCGGCATCGCAGCACGGACCCAGAACGGCGCGAACCGCGGGTGCAGCAGGTCGCGAACCACGGCCCTCGCGTCGTCGGTGACGTGCAGCCCGGCGAGCCTGCCGGCCCAGTACTCCTCGAAGGCGGCGACGGAGTCGGGCCACCGTCCCGCCGGCACTCGGAGCGCCACCCCGAGCGGTTCGTAGGCCGCCAGCACGCGCTGGGCGAGTTCCGGCGGCACCGGGTCACCGAACGCCTCGTGCGCCCGGAGCGCCGAGTCGTACAGCGTCGCCGCCACCCAGAGCTGCCGGTCGGCGTCGTCCGCGCCCGTGACCGGTGCGTGCGCGCGGTGCACGAACGACGTCGCGATCGCCGCGTCCGAGGGCGAGCCGAGCATCACGGCGTAGACGTACATGAGCGTGTGGGCGAGCCGCTGCTGCGGCCGTCGCGCGAAGTCCGAGTGCCGGTGGACGCCGGCCGCGACCACCGGATCGGCGATCTGCAGCAGGATCGCACGCCCGCCGGCGACGACGGGGGTGCTGTCCGCCAGGAACCGGTCGAGCACCCGGTCCCGACCACGGGGCGGACTGGAGGCACGGCGCACGTCCGGCACCGAGCCTCCCGTCCGTCCGCTGGTCACCGTCTCGTGCCCCGCTCGCGTCGGCGCGGCACCACGTCGATCGCGACGGCGCCGGCCAGGGCGGCTGCGCCGCCGACGAGCGCGGTGACGACGAAGGCGACGCTGCCGACCGGGCCGGTGCTCATCGCGACGAGCGTCGCGACGAGCCAGATCGCAGGGAGCGGCCAGCAGTGCGACGGCGTCGCGGCGACCACGGCGACGAGCACGCCGCCGATCAGCAGGGGCAACCAGAGGAGGTTCGTGCCGCAGGAGGGGCCGTAGGTCGACGGGCCGCACGCGGTCACACCCGAGCGGACACCCGTGTGCGCCGAGGCGGCCACGAGCAGCAGTGACGCGATCGCCAGCAGCCGTGCGACCGCTGGCATGCCGTGGACACTGGCCTGGACACGACGGAGCACGGCTCGATGGTACCGAGCCGTGCTCCGTGGTCGATGTGGTGCTGGGCGGTGCTGGCTACAGCGGCTTCGTGCCGAGGTCGTTGCCCAGGTCGGGCAGCTCGGAGTCGCCGTCGTGCTCCCACAGGTCCGGCGAGCCCTCGCGGGGCGCTCCGCCGGTGGGGCCGTCGTCGGTGCCGTCACCCGGCTGCGGTTCGACGGTCTCGCCGGCCACGGCGTCGTTCGTCACCGTCTCGAGGGACTCGTCGGTCTCGTCGACCTCGTACGGGCCGACGTGCTCGCGGTCGACGTCGTCGTCGCGGCGCTCCTCTGCGTCGAAGTCGTCGATCGGGCTGATGCCGGGATCGGTCATGGTGCTGCTCCTTCGTGGTCGGGTCGTGCCGGGGTCAGGCGCTGACGAACTTGGTGTCGTGCTCGCCGAGGCGCAGCTGCTCCGCGAGGCCCTTCTCGTCGGTGGAGCCCCAGCGCTCGACGATCTTGCCGTCGCGGAACTTCGACACCTGGATGCCGCGCACGGTGAAGTCGCGGCCGGTGGGCTCGTGGCCCTGGAACGGGCCGGTGTGGGTCCCGCGGATCGTGAAGACGGCGGTGATGTAGTCGTCGGTCACGACGAGCGGGTCTGGTTCGAGCGAGAGGTCGGGGAACGCCGTCGTGAACTCGGTCCAGAAGTCCACGATGCCCGCGAGCCCAGGTGCCTGGTCCGGCGCCGGGTCGTGGTCGACGACGTCCTCGGCCCAGACCTCGCTGAACCGGTCGAAGGCGCGCGCCTCGAGGATCTCGCCGAGTCGTTCCTGTGCCTGCTGGTTCTGTTCCGCCGTCATGGCGCTCCTTCCGTCGGGCCTCCTGGTGTACGCCGGGCCCCTGGCGGGTCGCCCAGGATCCGGGGCACGCGGACCGGGTGTCCATGTGGCGGCGCTAGGCTCTGTCACGGCCGTTGTCTCGACATCGAGCGACCCTCGATGCTGAGCGCTGCGACCTGCGAAACCGATGCCGATCGCACGACGAGTGCGGGAAGAAGAACAGCGTGGATCTTTTCGAGTATCAGGCCAGGGACCTCTTCGAGTCCTACGGCGTCCCCGTTCTGCAGGGGATCATCGCCGACACCCCAGAGGAGGCGAGGGCAGCGGCCGAGAAGATCGGCGGCGTCGTCGTCGTGAAGGCCCAGGTGAAGGTCGGCGGCCGCGGCAAGGCGGGCGGCGTGAAGGTCGCGAAGACCCCGGACGAGGCGTTCGAGCACGCCCAGGCCATCCTCGGCCTCGACATCAAGGGCCACACCGTCAAGCGCGTCATGATCGCGCAGGGTGCGGACATCGCCGAGGAGTTCTACTTCTCGGTGCTCCTCGACCGCGCCAACCGCTCCTACCTGTCGCTCGTCAGCGTCGAGGGCGGCATGGAGATCGAGCAGCTCGCGGTCGAGAAGCCCGAGGCGCTCGCACGCGTCGAGGTCGACCCGCTGACCGGGATCGACAAGGCGGCTGCGCTCGACATCGCGACGCAGGCGAACTTCCCCGAGGCGCTCCGCGACCAGGTCGCCGACGTGTTCGTGAAGCTCTACGACGTCTACAAGGGCGAGGACGCCACCCTGGTCGAGGTGAACCCCCTCGTCCGCACCGGCGACGGCCAGATCCTGGCGCTCGACGGCAAGGTCTCCCTCGACGAGAACGCGGACTTCCGCCACGACGCCCACAAGGCGCTCGAGGACACCGCGAGCGAGGACCCGCTCGAGGCCAAGGCGAAGGCCCACGGCCTCAACTACGTGAAGCTCGACGGCCAGGTCGGCGTCATCGGCAACGGCGCGGGGCTCGTCATGTCGACGCTCGACGTCGTCGCCTACGCCGGGGAACGTCACGGCGGTGTGAAGCCCGCCAACTTCCTCGACATCGGCGGCGGTGCCTCGGCGGAGGTCATGGCGAACGGCCTCGACGTGATCCTCGGCGACCCGCAGGTGAAGAGCGTCTTCGTGAACGTCTTCGGCGGCATCACCGCCTGCGACGCCGTCGCGAACGGCATCGTCGCCGCGCTCGGCATCCTCGGCGACGCGGCCACCAAGCCGCTCGTCGTGCGCCTCGACGGCAACAACGTGGAAGAGGGTCGCCGGATCCTGGCGGAGGCGGCGCACCCGCTCGTCACCGTCGCCGCGACCATGGACGATGCGGCCGAGCAGGCCGCCGAACTCGCTGCAGCAGCGGCCTGAAGGGACTGACCATGTCGATCTTCCTCAACAAGGACTCCAAGGTCATCGTCCAGGGCATCACCGGCGGCGAGGGCACGAAGCACACCGCCCTCATGCTCAAGGCCGGCACCCAGGTCGTCGGTGGTGTGAACGCGCGCAAGGCCGGCACGACCGTCACCCACGGCGACGTCACCCTGCCGGTGTTCGGCTCGGTGCGCGAGGCCATCGACACCACGGGTGCCGACGTCTCGATCGTCTTCGTCCCGCCGGCGTTCGCGAAGGACGCCGTGCTCGAAGCGATCGACGCGGAGATCCCGCTCGTCGTCGTGATCACCGAGGGCATCCCCGTGCAGGACTCGGCGGAGTTCTGGGCGCACGCCAAGGCGAAGGGCGGGACGACCCGCATCATCGGCCCGAACTGCCCCGGCATCATCACCCCGGGGGAGTCGCTCGTCGGCATCACCCCGGCGACGATCACCGGCAAGGGCCCGATCGGCCTCGTCTCGAAGTCGGGCACCCTGACCTACCAGATGATGTACGAGCTCCGTGACCTCGGCTTCTCGACCGCCATCGGCATCGGCGGCGACCCGGTCATCGGCACCACGCACATCGACGCGCTCGCCGCGTTCGAGGCCGACCCCGAGACCGAGGCGATCGTCATGATCGGCGAGATCGGTGGCGACGCCGAGGAGCGTGCGGCCGACTACATCAAGGCACACGTCACGAAGCCGGTCGTCGGCTACGTCGCGGGCTTCACCGCGCCAGAGGGCAAGACGATGGGTCACGCCGGCGCGATCGTGTCCGGCTCGGCCGGCACGGCCGAGGCGAAGAAGCAGGCGCTCGAGGCAGCCGGTGTCAAGGTCGGCAAGACGCCGTCCGAGACCGCTGCGCTGCTGCGCGAGGTGGTCGCCGCCCGCTAGCGGGTCGCGTCCACGTCAGGACTGCCGGGAGGCTCGGTGCGGGTTCGCACCGGGCCTCCCGTCGTTCCCGCTGACGATCCACAGGGGCCCGCACGCTGCCGACTCTCCACAGGAGCCGCGCGGCTCACCCGCCGGGCACGGATCGCCCCGTATCCTCGCTGCGATGAACCGCCTGGGAACCGCACTGCTTGCCGCCGTCGAGGCGATCGTGACGGTCGGCGTGGGCATCGGGATCGCGCTCGTGCCGCTGACGCTCCTCTGGGGCTTCGAGTACGGCCTGCAGATCGACTGGGACGTGTTCTGGAAGGCAGCGGGCAGCGTCTGGCTGGTCGGGCACGGCGTCGACGTGACGTTCGTGCTCGGGGCCGCCACCGCGAAGGCCTCCGGGGTCAGCGGTGCCGCCGACCCGATCTCGGTGACGCTCGCCGCGCTCGGGTTCGCACTCGTCACGGCATGGCTCGGCGGGCGAGCCGGACGACGGTTCGCCGAGACGGAGCACCGCGTCACGGGCGTGCTCGTCGGCACCGGGGTGGTCGCCGCCCTCGGGCTCGGCCTCGCGCTGTCCTCCACGTCCGCGGCGACGCAGCCGACCGTGTGGCAGGCCGTGGTGTTCCCGGCGCTGTGGTTCGGGATCCCGGCGCTCGTCGCGGCAGAGGTCTGCCGTCGTCGTCGCTCCATGCCGGCCGATCCGGTCACCGCGTGGGTCATCGGGCAGCTCGACCGCGTGCCGGCGGTGTGGCGTTCGGTCGCGGGCTTCGGACTGCGAGCCGGTACCGCTGCGAGCGCGATGGTCGTCGCCGCAGCGGCGGTCGTCGTCGGCTTCCTGCTCTTCGGCTCCTTCGCCGAGGTCATCACCCTGTACGAGCGCTCGCACGCCGGGGTCGTCGGCGGGATCTCGCTGACGATCGGGCAGCTGGCGTTCCTGCCGGACTTCGTCGGCTGGGCGACCTCGTGGCTCGTCGGCCCCGGGTTCGCGATCGGCACCGGCTCGAGCGTCTCGCCGATCGGCACCACCCTCGGGCCGATCCCGAGCATCCCGGTCTTCGGTGCGCTGCCGTCGTCCGGACACACGTTCGGTCTGCTGTGGGTGCTCGTCCCCGTCCTCGCCGGGTTCGCGGTCGGTGGGTTGCTGCGACCGCGCCTGGTCCGCGCACTCGGGTCCGAGGACAGCGCGTTGCACCGCGCTGCCGGCGGCCTCGCGACCGGGATCGTCGCCGGTGTGCTCACCGGTCTCGTCGCCTGGTTGTCGTCCGGGTCGTTCGGGCCGGGGCGTCTGGCCGACGTCGGACCGCACGCGCTGGTCGTCGGCTCGCTCGCCGCGCTCGAGGTCGGCGTGCCGGCGATCGTGGCCCTCGCCGTCGGGCAGGACCTCGTGCGGATGCCCGAGCGCACCTGGACCCGGGAGCGCTGGCACGAGACCGAGGACGACCAGGACGCTGCGTCGGTGCAGGCCGAGGGCTCGCTGCTCGACGCGCTCGATCGTGCGGGTGCCGGGCGGACGACCGACGTGCACCGGTTCGCGGTCGAGGAAGCGCACGACGGTGCGCGCCGCGCGGACGTGCCGTCGCGAGCCGGAGCGCCGGAGCCGGGCGATGCCGTGACCGAGACCATCGAGGACGACGTGCGGGGCCAGGCGGACGCACCACGGGCCTCCCGTCCGGCGTCGGCCCCGGACCGTGACGCGGACGCCGATGTGGAGATCCCCGAGTGGGCGCGCACCGGTGCCGTCGTGTCGCCGACGACCGCACCGGCGTCGTCCGAGCCGCTCCGCCGAGGCGGCAGCATCCGCGACCGTCTGCGCGGCGCTGCCGACGGCGTCCGTGGCCGTGCCGACGACCTGCGTGAGCGGGCCAGCGGGATCCGCGACCGAGCCGGAGACCTGCGCGACCGGGTGACCGGTGCGGATGCCGAGCGGCCGGACAGCGCACCGGACGACCGTCCGGACCGGCACCGTCCCGAGCGGCCGGAGGTCGCGGGCGCTCGCGACGAACAGCCGGCGTTCCCCTGGAGCACCGAGGAGTTCGTGGCAGGGCGCGACGACGTCGACGAGCAGTCGGCAGCACCGGCGCCCACCCAGCAGCCGCGGTGGGACGCCACCGACCAGATCGCCGACGACGAGCTGCCGTGGTGGCGCCGACCCAAGGACGACCGGGCGTAGCAGCGCACCACCGCCGGTAGGCTTGTCCCCGTGCTCGAACTGGTGGTCCTGATCTCCGGTGCCGGATCGAACCTCCGGGCCCTGCTCGAAGCGACCCGCGATGCGGAGTACCCCGCGCGGGTCGTCGCCATCGGGGCCGACCGTGACGCCGAGGGACTCGGTCTCGGCGAGGAGTACTCGATCCCGACCTTCACGGTGCCGTTCTCCCGGTACGAGACCCGTGCCGAGTGGGGCCAGGCGCTCGCCGAGCAGATCCGGCCCTGGTCGCCAGACCTCCTCGTCCTCTCCGGGCTGATGCGCCTGCTGCCGCCGGCCGTCGTGTCCGAGTTCGGTCCCGCGATCATCAACACGCACCCCGCGTACCTGCCGGAGTTCCCCGGTGCCCACGGCGTGCGTGACGCGTTGGCGGCCGGGGTCGGGCAGACCGGCGCGAGCGTCATCAAGGTCGACGACGGCGTCGACAGCGGCCCGATCCTCGCCCAGGAGCGCGTCCCCGTGCTCCCCGGCGACTCCGAGTCGACGCTGCACGATCGCATCAAACCGGTCGAGCGGCGCCTGCTCATCCAGACCATCCTCGACATCGCCAACGGCACCACCGACCTGAAGGGCACAACGAGCGCATGAGCGTGCACGCAGCCGACCCCAGCCTGTACCGCGACCGGGACGTCGTGCCCGTGCGTCGCGCGCTCATCTCGGTGAGCGACAAGTCCGGCCTGCTCGAGCTCGCCGGAGCCCTCGCCGACTCCGGTGTCGAGATCGTGTCGACGGGGTCCACCGCGCAGACGATCCGTGACGCGGGCTACGCCGTGACCGACGTCGCGAGCGTGACGGGCTTCCCCGAGTCGCTCGACGGTCGGGTGAAGACCCTGCACCCGTCGGTGCACGCGGGGCTCCTCGCCGACCTGCGCCTCGAGTCGCACGAGCAGCAGCTCGGTGAGCTCGGCATCGAGCCGTTCCAGCTCGTCGTCGTGAACCTGTACCCGTTCGTCGAGACCGTCGCGTCCGGTGCCGACACCGCGACCGTCGTCGAGAACGTCGACATCGGCGGCCCCGCGATGGTCCGCGCCTCGGCGAAGAACCACCCGAACGTGGCGATCGTCGTGTCGCCGTCCTCCTACGCCGAGGTCGTCGAGGCCGTCCGTGCCGGCGGGACCTCGCTCGAGCTCCGGAAGCGCCTCGCCGCGCAGGCGTTCGCGCACACGGCGGCGTACGACACCGCGGTGGCGTCCTACTTCGCGTCCGACGTGGTCGCAGCCGCCGGTCACGACATCGAGACCCCCGGAGCGTTCGACGAGACGCTGTCGCTCGGCGGTTCGCTGCACGCCACCCTCCGCTACGGCGAGAACGCGCACCAGGCGGCGGCGCTGTACACCTCCGACGGCGGCACGGGCATCGCGCAGGCGACGCAGCTGCACGGCAAGGAGATGTCCTACAACAACTACGTCGACGCCGACGCGGCCGTCCGTGCGGCGTTCGACTTCGACACACCAGCCGTGGCGATCATCAAACACGCCAACCCCTGCGGCATCGCGATCGCACCCGTCGACGCGGCGGACCCCATCGCCGCCGCCCACGCCGCCGCGCACGCCTGCGACCCGCTGTCGGCGTTCGGTGGGGTGATCGCGGCGAACCGTCCTGTCACCGTCGCGATGGCCGAGACCGTCAAGGACATCTTCACCGAGGTCGTCGTCGCACCCGGGTTCGACCCCGAGGCGCTCGAGATCCTGTCGCGGAAGAAGAACATCCGCCTGCTCACGCTGCCCGCGGACTTCGCGCTCGCCCCGCGGGAGGTCAAGCAGATCTCCGGTGGGTTCCTCGTGCAGGATGCCGACCGCTTCACGACGTTCGACCAGTCCACCTGGAACCTCGTCTCGGGCGAGCCCGCGGACGACGCCACCCTGGCGGACCTGGCGTTCGCGTGGAAGGCCTCGCGCGCGGTGAAGTCGAACGCGATCCTGCTCGCGAACGCCGGCGCGTCCGTCGGTGTCGGCATGGGGCAGGTCAACCGGGTCGACTCGTGCCACCTCGCCGTGAACCGTGCCGGGGACCGCGCTGCCGGGTCGGTCGCCGCGTCCGACGCCTTCTTCCCGTTCGCCGACGGGCTCCAGGTGCTGCTCGACGCCGGTGTCCGTGCGGTGGCGCAGCCCGGGGGTAGCGTCCGCGACGAGGCGGTCATCGCCGCGGCGAAGGCAGCCGGCGTGACGATGTACTTCACGGGCGAGCGTCACTTCTTCCACTGAGGCCGACTGGTCACGACACCCCGCGTGTGTGTCGTCGAGTGGTCGTGGATCGTCGCGCGCGCGGCGTGTTAGCGACGGATCTTGACCACTCCGCAGAGCTGAGCGGGGTGTTGTGACCGGTCAGGCCTTCGGGGCAGCGCGGAACCTCGGCGGGGCCGTACCGGCAGGGCGGGCAGGGCGGGGTTTCGTCCACGGATTTGGCAAAAGCGCACGAAGCCTATTGCGCGCTGAGAGTCGCTGCGAATAGTCTGTAAGGCTCCGCGACAGGCACGCCGACGACTCCCAGGAGCCGGCGGCACCGCGGACACAACGGTGACGAAGACGACGACTGGAGTGACGATGAACACGACGACCGGAACAGTGGCGACGGCTGCCCGGGCAGGTCTCGTGTCCCTCGTGGGGACCACTCCCGCTCCGCGACCCCGACGGGCCGCGGCCGCCGCCTAGCCAGGCCGTTCCCACGGCCTCGCGGCGCCGCACCTGCACACGACAGCAGCTCGGCGACCGCGAACCACCCCGCTGAGAACCCGGGGGACGAGTGTCCCTCGGCGCCTACCGGCCCGACCGACGTCACGGAAGCGACGGCGGTGGCGCGCGACCACGCGCCCGGCTGATGATGACCACGCAACGCACACCGAGCCTCCAGGCCGGATCCGAGCAACCGACGGACCGACCTGCCTGTCTCGGCAGACGCATGAGGACGCAACGCATGTCCAAGTCGCCCACCACGGCGCGCCCGTCCACCTTCCGTGCCATCGCGCGGATCTACCCCTACGTGAAGCCCTACCAGGGCCGCCTCATCGCCGGCATGGCCGCGGCGATGGGTGCCTCCCTGGTGGCGCTCGCAATCCCCTACGTCCTGCAGTGGCTCGTCGACGGGCCGCTGTCCTCCAAGGACTCCGCCCAGATCTGGCCGGCCGGCCTCGGTGTGCTCGCCCTCGGCGTGCTCGAGGCGTTCTTCATCGCCTCGCGCCGCCGGATGGTGATGCGCCCGTCGACCCGCATCGAGACCAGCATGCGGAACGCGCTGTACGCCAAGCTGCAGGACCTGCCCGTGGCGTTCCACGACCGCTGGGAGTCCGGGCAGCTGCTGTCCCGGTCCGTGTCCGACCTGTCACTGATCCGACGGTGGCTGGCGTTCGGCGTCGTGCTGCTCGTGGTGAACATCGTCACGATCGTCGTCGGCTTCGTCGTGCTGTTCACCTTCGGGTGGCTGCTCGGGCTGATCTTCCTCATCGCCTCGATCCCGCTCTGGATCAACGGGCTGTTGTTCGAGCGCCGGTACTCCGTCGTCGCGCGCCGCAGCCAGGACCAGGTCGGCGACCTCGCGACCAGTGTCGAGCAGTCGGTGCACGGCATCCGCGTGCTCAAGGCGTTCGGTCGCGGCGGCTACAAGCTCGAGGAGTTCAGCGAGCAGGCCGAGGCGCTCCGCGGCACGGAGATCAAGAAGGCGAAGGCCATCGCGAGCATCTGGCTGTGGCTGCTGCTCGTGCCGGACGTCGCGTTCGCGCTGTGCCTCCTCGCCGGCATCTACCTGGCGAGCCAGGGGCAGCTCAGCGTCGGGCAGCTGTTCGCGTTCTTCGCGACGGCGACGGTGCTGCGGTTCCCGATCGAGTCGATCGGCTTCCTGCTCTCGATGACGTTCGACACCCGCACGGCGGTCGACCGCTTCTTCGAGGTCATGGACTCCGAGAACACGATCACGGACCCGCAGGAACCGAAGACGATCGCCGAGCCGCACGGGGCGCTGTCGTTCAACGCGGTGCACTTCCGGTACCAGGACTCGCCGCCGCAGTACGCGGACCTGATCAACGGCGTCGAGCTGCAGCTGCAGCCCGGCGAGACGATGGCGCTCGTCGGGTTGACCGGGTGCGGCAAGACGACGCTCCTGTCGCTCGTGCCGCGGCTCTACGACGTGACGGGTGGGTCGGTGACGATCGACGGCGTCGACATCCGCGACCTGACCCGCGAGGAACTCCGTCGCCACGTCGGTGTCGCGTTCGAGGACGCCACCCTGTTCTCGACGACGGTGCGGCAGAACGTGCTGCTCGGTCGCCCCGACGTCGAGGGTGAGGAAGCAGAGGCCCTGATGCGCGAGGCGCTCGACATCGCGCAGGCGTCCTTCGTGGACGACCTGCCCGACGGCGTCGACACCCGCGTCGGGGAAGAGGGGCTCTCGCTGTCCGGAGGGCAGCGGCAGCGTCTGGCACTGGCCCGCGCGATCGCCGCGCGACCGTCGGTGCTGGTCCTCGACGACCCTTTGTCGGCGCTCGACGTCGACACCGAGGCCAGGGTCGAGGCAGGACTCCGCCGGGTCCTCGCCGAGACCACGTCGCTCATCGTCGCGCACCGTCCGTCCACCGTGACGCTCGCCGACCGCGTGGCGCTCATGGAGAACGGCGTCATCACCGCCGTCGGCACCCACTCGGAGCTGATGGCCACCAACGAGCACTACCGCTACGTCATCTCGTCGCTCGACGACGACGACGCGAACACCCGAGAGGAGGCGATGGCATGAGCCAGCACGACAACCGTCCCGTCGGCACGACCGACCGGCTTGGAGGCTCGGCACCGGTCACCGACGACGCTGCGGACACGCAGACTGCCGCGCCGATCACCGCATCCATCACCACCCTGGGCGTGCGCGGCGAGGAGCGCGAGGACTTCACCAAGGCGGAGAGCAAGCGCCTGCGGCGCCGCTCCCTCGCCCTGCTCGGGTCGCTCGCGGCTCCGCTGAAGCTCCGGCTCGTCCTGCTCGGCATCGTCGTGGTGGTGTCGACGGGCGGGCAGGTCGCCGGCCCGGCACTCATCGCGTGGGGCATCGACAACGCTCTGCCGGCGGTGCTCGACCAGAACGACTGGGTGCCGGCGTTCGGCGTCGTCGCGACCTACATCGTTGTGGCGGTCGCCGGTGCGGTGCTCACCGCGTGGTACACCGTGCTCGCGGCGCGCATCAGCCAGGCGATCCTGTTCGACCTCCGCAAGCGGGTGTTCCTGCACACGCAGCGGCTGTCGCTCGAGTTCCACGAGACGTACACGTCCGGCCGGATCATCTCCCGCCAGACGAGCGACCTGGACTCCATCCGCGAGCTGCTCGACTCCGGGCTGAACCAGCTCATCCAGGGCGTGCTGTACATGGGGTTCACCGCGGTGGCCCTCGTCTCGCTCGACCCGACGTCCGGGCTGGTGCTCGCGGTGTCGCTCGTCCCGCTCTGGTTCCTGATCCGCTGGTTCCAGACGAACTCGCAGACGCTGTTCCGGGCGACCCGTGTCACGTCGGCACGGGTGATCGTGCACTTCGTCGAGACGATGACCGGCATCAGGGCGGTGCAGGCGTTCCGCAAGGAGTCGCGCAACCGGGACGAGTACGGCGGCTACGTCGAGGACTACCGGGTGGCGAACACGAAGGTGTTCAACCTGTTCGGGACGTTCGACCCGGTGCTCGTGCTCATCGGCAACGCGACGCTCGCCGCCGTGGTCATCGTCGGTGGCTTCCGGGTCGTCGGCGGGACGCTCGAGGTCGGTGCGCTGCTCGCGGTGGCGCTGTACGCCAAGCGCTTCTTCGACCCGGCGCAGGAACTCGCGATGTTCTACAACGGGTACCAGTCGGCATCGGCGGCGATGGAGAAGATCTCCGGCGTCCTCGAGGAACGGCCGAGCGTGCCGGAGCCCGTGAAGCCGACGAAGCTCGCCGACGCCCACGGCAAGATGGACTTCGACGACGTCGTGTTCGCCTACAACAAGGGCAAGGTCGTGCTCCCGGAGTTCGACCTGCACATCCCGGCAGGGCAGACCATCGCGCTCGTCGGGTCCACCGGTGCGGGGAAGTCGACGCTCGCGAAGCTGATGGCGCGCTTCTACGACCCGTCGCAGGGGTCCGTGAAGCTCGACGGCGTCGACCTCCGCGACCTCGACTCGCGGGACATGCGCCGTGCGATCGTCATGGTGACGCAAGAGGCGTACCTGTTCTCCGGGACCGTGGCGGACAACATCGCGCTCGGCAAGCCGGGGGCGGAGCGCCACGAGATCGAGGCCGCGGCGAAGGCCGTCGGCGCGCACGAGTTCATCATGGCGCTCCCAGACGGGTACGACACCGACGTGAACAAGCGCGGCGGTCGTGTCTCGGCGGGCCAGCGGCAGCTGCTCTCGTTCGCCCGGGCGTTCATCGCGGACCCGAAGGTGCTCATCCTCGACGAGGCCACGGCGTCGCTCGACATCCCGTCCGAGCGACTCGTGCAGGAGGGCCTCGAGACGCTGCTCGCCGACCGGACCGCGGTGATCATCGCGCACCGGTTGTCGACCGTGGCGATCGCCCACCGGGTGCTCGTGATGGAGTACGGCAAGATCGTCGAGGACGGCACGCCGGACGACCTGATCGCGGGCACCGGGCGCTTCGCCCAGCTGCACGCGGCCTGGCGCGACTCGCTGGTGTAGCGCGCTGCCGGGCTGGAGGACGTGGTTGGCTTGGGGGATGACCAACGACAGTCCGCAGCCCGGCGGCGTGGCCCTGCGCGACCCCTTCTACGGAGCGCCCTTCGCCGAGGCCGTCCGGCGCTTCTGGCGGAAGTACACCGTGTTCACCGGGCGGGCGTCACGCGCGGAGTTCTGGTGGTGGTGGATCACCTCGTTGGCCATCGGCCTCGTGCTGCAGCTCGTGCCGCAGATCTTCACGCCGGACACCGCGATGCTCGAGAACCCGGTCGGTTCGTACCTGTTCGTGCTCTGGGCGCTCGCGACGCTCGTCGGTTCGCTCGCGCTGGGCGCCCGCCGGCTCCACGACGCGAACCGTTCCGGCTTCTGGCAGTTCCTGCACGTGCTCCCCGGCATCGGGTCGCTCGTCCTCTTCGTGATGTTCCTGCTGCCGTCGAACCCGAAGGGCACCCGCTTCGACCTCTAGAACGGGTCGCGGGGGAAGTTCGGGTCGCGCTCGTCGTGACCGGTGTGGTCCGGACCACCCGCGTCGGGTGACCAGCGCGCCCGACGCATGTCGAGCCTCCAGGTCGTGTCGCGCCACGTGAGCGGCGTGCCCTCGACCCGGTACTGCTCGAGCGCGCGCGCCTCGTGGTGGACGGGCGGGAGCCCGCCGGACCGCACCACGCGCCACCACGGCAGGTCTGCGCCCTCGTGCGCCATCACCTTGCCGACGGCGCGGGACGCCTTCGAACCGAGGGCTGCGGCGACGTCGCCGTAGGTCATCACGCGACCCGGTGGGATCGTGCGCACCACCTCGGCCACGGCGATGCCGAAGTCGTCGATCGGTGCTGCCGGTTCCAGCGGTGCTGCCGGTTCCACTACAGCGAGAGCACCGCGAAGTGGTCGCCGTACTGGGTCTCGCGGACGACGTCGAAGCCGACCGCGCGGAAGAAGTCCTCGGGGCTGCCCTCGCCGGGCTCGTACACGACGGTGAGGCGTTCGAAGCCGCGGCTGCGGGCCTCGTCCGCGAGACCGTGCACCGCGAAACGCCCGATGCCCCTGCCCTGTGCGGTGGCGGACACGTTGACACGCCAGATGCACGCCTGCAGTTCCTCCTGCGGGTTCTCGGCGTCGAAGCTGCCGATGATCAGTCCGACGACCTCGTCGCCGTCG
The DNA here is from genome assembly GCF_900086645.1 of Curtobacterium sp. 9128. Taxonomy (NCBI): domain Bacteria; kingdom Bacillati; phylum Actinomycetota; class Actinomycetes; order Micrococcales; family Microbacteriaceae; genus Curtobacterium; species Curtobacterium sp. 9128. The sequence continues at coordinate 156,282 of NZ_LT576451.1, read as the reverse complement.
AGCACGACACGGGGCCACGACGCGCTCGGCTTGACGTCGGACTCGGCGACGCCGTAGGTCGTGGGCTGCACGAACTGCTCCTGCCCCGGCTTGAGCGTCAGGGAGTTGGCCGCGGCGGCGGTCGCTGCGGAGAGTTCTTCGAGGCGGAGGTCCGTCATGCGGTCAGGCTAACGGTGGTACCCGTGCGGGGGCCAGTGGGTCGCCCGTCCCGGGTGAGGCGGAGAGGGTCGGCGACACGGTGGGTCGCACGGCGGAGTCGGCACGATATGGTCCAGACATGGCGGAACACCGGCGCGGCGCGAACCTGCCGTCGATCGGCGGGTTCAACCGCACCGTCGTGCTCGACGCGGTCCGACGGTCGCCCGACGGGCTGAGCCGCGTGGAGCTCGCCGGTCGCACCGGGCTCAGCGCGCAGACGGTGTCGAACGTCACCCGGTTCCTCATCGACGCGGGGATGATCGTCGAGTCGGGCACGATCGTGTCCGGGCGCGGCAAGCCCCGGACCATCCTCCGGCTCGAAGCGGGCAGCCGGTTCGCGGTCGGTGTGCACGTCGACCCGGCCGTCGTCACCTACGTGCTGCTCGACCTCGCCGGCACCGTCGTCGGGTCGACCACCACCTCCACCCCGACCGCCGACGACCCCGAGCAGGTGGTGCGGACGATGGCCTCGGCGGTCGACCGCCTCATCGCGGACGCCGAGGTGGATCGCGACTCCGTGCTCGGTGTCGGCATCGCCAGTCCTGGTCCGATCGACATCGACGCCGGCATCGTCGTCGACCCGCCGTTCCTGCCCCGGTGGCGGGACGTGCCCCTGCGGGACGCCCTCGCCGAGGCCACCGGACACCCCGTGCTCCTCGAGAAGGACGTCACCGCGGCCGCGGTCGGCGAGATGTTCCTGGCAGGGGAGTCGTCGGCCAGGAACTTCGCGTTCGTGTACTTCGGGACCGGGTTCGGCGTCGGGCTCGTCATCGACCACGAACCCGTGCGCGGGACCGGCGCGAACGCGGGAGACGCCGGACACCTGATGGTCGAGCTCGGTGTCCTCAGCGGGACGCCGGACAGCGCTGCCGACCGGGGTGAGGTGGGATCCGCCGTCGCGCCAGAGCGTCTCGTCGGCATCGCCGCATCGCGGGGGCTCGACCTCGGGGTCGTCGCACCGTCGGACGTCGAGGCGGTCGACCGAGCGTGGGACGCGCTGGCGGCGGCCATCGACGACGGGGACGAGACGGCGCTCGAGCTCGCTGCCGACGCCGGCACCGTCATGGGGCGCGCTGCCGTGCTCATCGTGAACCTGCTCGACATCGACCGCGTCGTGTTCGGCGGCCCGTTCTGGTCCCGCATCTCGGCTGCTGCGCTGCCCGCTGCCCGTGCGGCGATCACGGGGTCGCCGCTCCTCGTCCCGAAGCACCCGGTCACCGTCGTGGAGAGCGACCGTGGGGCGGACGTCGCCGCGGTGGGTGCCGCTTGCCTGGTACTCGACGCCGCGTTGTCGCCGCGGGCGAGCGCGTTGCTCATCCGGCGCTGACGGGGGCCTGGTCCTTCCGGCGCTGTCGGGCGGGCGCCCGGTACGTCTGTTGCCGAGGCGTTCGTGGCGACACCTGTCGTTCACCGCCGCGACACCGGCCGGACGCCCGGGTGCTGAACAGTCGTGCAGGTCCCCGCCGTCCCGCTCGAAGGATCCTGCATGCCCACCCCTGTCCTCCGCCTCGGCGCAGCAGCCGCGACCTGTGCCGTGCTCGTCGCCGGCGTCCTCGCCAGCGCACCGGCGGTCGCCGCGACGCCGACTGCCACCGCCGCGACGCCGACCGCCGCCGCACCCGACGGCCTCGTCATCAACGAGGTCGAGTCCAACGGCGACGACGTCGACTGGGTGGAGCTGAAGAACACCTCGTCCGCAGCGATCGACATCAGTGGGTACTCGATGCTCGACGACAGCGACGCGCACACCCCCTACGTGCTCCCCGCGGGATCGGTCGTCGCACCCGGCGGGTACTTCGTGCTGAACGGGAAGTCGACCACCGCGGACGGCTTCGACTTCGGGCTCGGGAACCCGGACGAGGTCCGGATCTTCGACACCACGGGCGCGCTCGTCCTCGACTTCGCGTACCAGCAGCACGCGAAGGTCACGTACGGCCGCTGCCCGGACGGCACCGGCGCCCTCGTCGACACCACGAAGTCGACCAAGGGTGCGGCGAACGACTGCTCGTCGCCCGTGCGCATCAACGAGGTCGAGTCGCAGGACGGTGTCCCGGGTGACTGGGTGGAGCTGACGAACACGGGCACGACCTCGGTTGACCTCAGCGGGTACGTCTTCAAGGACGACGACGACACCCACGGCTACCCGATCCCGGTCGGCATGACCATCGCCGCCGGCGGGTTCACCGTCCTCGACGAGGCCGACTTCGGCTTCGGGCTCGGCAAGGCCGACTCCGCGCGGCTGTTCAGCCCGACCGGTGAGCTCGTCGACTCGTACTCGTGGACCGCGCACGCCGCCACGACCTTCGGCCGGAACCCGGACGGCACGGGCGACTTCGCCGTGACCGCTTCGCCGACGAAGGGCGCCGCGAACGAGTTCGCCGGCGTCATCACGGCGAAGGCCTGGCCCGGGAGCCCGGACGAGACGGTACTCGACGACGAGGACACCTTCTCCGGCGACCTGAGCGGCCTCGACTGGCAGCCCTCTGCGACCGCGAAGGACGGCGGGGTGCTCTGGGGTGTCCAGAACGGCGACGGCCTGCTCTACCGCATGGTCTCCGACGGCGCGGGGGGCTGGGCACCGTCGAACGCGGCGGGCACCACGCTGCACTACGCCGACGGCTCCGGGACGCCAGACGCCGAGGGGGTCACGGTGACGTCTGACGACCCCGGCGCCGTCTACGTCTCGACGGAGCGCAACAACGACGTGTCCTCGACGAGTCGTCCGGCGGTCCTGCGCTTCGCCACGTCCGACGGCTCCGAGCGGGCGCTCAACGCCACGGACGAGTGGAACCTCGCGGCCGACTTCCCCGGCCTCGGTGCGAACTCCGGCCTCGAGGGCGTCACCTGGATCCCCGACGCCTGGCTCACCGCGCACGGCTTCAGGGACGAGCACACCGGAGCGGCGTACTCGCCGTCGACCTACGCCGGGCACGGTGCCGGGCTCTTCTTCGTCGGCGTCGAGGGGACCGCGAGCACCTACGCCTACGCCCTGATGGACGACGGCTCGTTCCAGCGGGTCGCCACGATCGCCTCGCCGTTCGCGGTCGTCGCCGACGTGCAGTTCGACCCGACGCTCGACGCGCTCTGGGTGGTCTGTGACGACGCCTGCGCCGGCCGGACCGCGCTCTACACCCTCCAGGACGGCGTCTTCACGCTCGACACCGTGTACGAGGCGCCGGCGAACGCCGACCGCGCGCTCGCCAACGAGGGCTTCGCGATCACGGACGGCAGCACTGACGGGGTCCGTCGGACGTTCTACGCGGACGACAACGACACCGACGGCTTCTCGCTGCGGACGGGCACCTACCCGGGCACCGACGACGGTGGCACGCCGCCGACCGACCCCGGCACGGACCCGACCGGCCCGGGCACGACGCCTGGTGGTGGTGGCACCGGTGGTGGCTCGACCCCCGCTCCGACTCCTGGTGCTGGTTCGGCGCCGGTTGCTCCGTCGGAGTCGTCCCTGACGGATGCGAACCGTGGCACGGTCACGGCGCCGTCGTCGGCGCGTCCGGGTGAGACGATCACGATCGGTGTGGGGGCGCAGTACGCGGGGCAGCGGGTGCACGTGTGGATGTTCTCCACGCCGACGTTGCTCGGCACGGTGACGGTCGCGGCTGACGGGAGCGTGCGGGTGACGATCCCGGCGGATGCTCCGGCGGGGCCGCACCGGATCGTGGTGACGGCTGCTGACGGGACGCTGATCGGGTGGACGACGATCACAATCGATCCGGTCACGGGTGCGCTGGCGTTCACGGGTGCCGACCTCACGGGTGGGATCGCCGCAGCGCTGCTGCTGCTCGCCGCTGGTGCCGGCGTGCTGGTCGTGCGCCGTCGCCGCGCCAGCGTCGCGTAGCCAGACAGCGGACTGGAGGCACGGTGCCAGCTGGCACCGTGCCTCCAGTCCTGCGGACGCGCGTTTCGACCCATGGCACTCGCGCTGGCAAGTCGAAACGCGCGTAGGAGGTCGGAAGTTCGAGCCACCTACGCGCGTTTCCGCCTCGCACGCGCAATTCGGCCAGCCAGCCCGAGCGTCCGGTCCGTGGCACGCTGGGAGCATGCAGCCAGACGTCCTCCGCTACACCGCGTTCGCTTCCGAACCAGGGGGCGGCAACCCCGCCGGACTGGTCCTCGACGCCAGCGCGTTGTCCGCCGAGGAGATGCTCGCGATCGCTGCCGAGGTCGGGTACCCCGAGACCGCGTTCGTCACGGGCGAGACCGCACACAGCCTCCGCGTGCGGTACTTCTCGCCTGGCGCCGAGGTCCCGTTCTGCGGCCACGCGACCGTCGCGCTCGCGGTCGCCCTCGCGGAACGGCACGGTACCGGCCCGCGGACGTTCACCACCATCGCCGGCGACATCGCACTCGACGCGACGCGGGACGAGCACGGAGCGGTCCAGGTCGCGATGACGAGCGTCGAACCGGCCACCCGGGACTTCGATCCCGCTGCGCTCCTCGAGCTGCTCGGCCTGACCGCGGACGACATCGCCGACGGGTACCCGCTGCTCGAGTCCTACGCCGGCAACTGGCACCCCGTCGTGGTGCTCGACGACGCGGAGCGCTTCCACCAGTTCCGCTTCGACCCGGCGGCGCTCGCCGACCTCAAGCGCGAGCGCGGCTGGGCGGGCACGGTCACCGTGCTGCACCCGACTGGCCCGGGGGAGTACGAGGCGCGGAACCTCTTCCCGGTCGGCCGCATCACCGAGGACCCCGCAACAGGATCCGCCGCGGCGTCGACGGGCGCCTACCTCCGCGCGATCGGCAAGGCCGGCGCTGGGGACCACGTCGTGATCCGGCAGGGCCGCCACGTCGGTCGCCCGAGCATCCTGCACGTGGACGTCCCCGCGTCCGGCGGCATCACCGTCCGGGGCGGCGCGACCCCGATCTGACGCACGAACTCGCCCACAACGCCTGCGATACGAAGCCAGGTCGCGCATAGGAGGTCCGAAAAACCGACCTCCTACGCGCGTTTCGACCTCCTACGCGCGATTCGACCCTCCGGCCCCCCGCGATTCGGCCCTCCGGCCCCGCGCGAGACAGCGCACCCTCGGTCACGAACCGTGCGTCAATCTCCGGGGACCCCTTGACAAGCAATAAGTCCATACGCTGGAGTAACCCCTGTACGCGAGCGATGGGGCCCGCGCACACATCACCTGTGCAAAGGAGCACCGATGAAACGCACCCGAATCATCGCCGGACTCGCAGCCGTGGCAGTCGCCGCGCTCGGCCTGGCGGGCTGCTCGAGCTCGGGGTCCGCCTCGAGTGACACGATCAAGATCGCGTACCAGAAGTTCGGTTCCTTCCAACAGCTCGACGCCCAGATGAAGGTCGTCAAGAAGACCTACGAGAAGGAGCACCCTGGCGTCAAGGTCACCCTCGTGCCGATCCAGGCGCAGGAGAACGACTACTACACGAAGCTCGCGCTGATGAACAAGGCCCCGGCCACCGCTCCCGACGTCATGTACGAAGACACCTTCCTCGTGAAGGCCGACGCCGAGGCCGGCTACCTCCTGCCACTCGACAAGTACACGGCGAAGTGGAAGGAGTGGGACCAGTTCTACGACAACGCCAAGCAGGCGGGTCAGGGCGACGACGGCAAGATCTACGGCGTCCCGATGGGTACCGACACCCGTGCGCTCTGGTACAACAAGGACATCTTCAAGGAGGTCGGCCTCCCCGTCCCGTGGCAGCCCAAGACCTGGGACGACGTGCTCGCGGCGGCGAAGACCATCAAGGAGAAGAAGCCCGACGTCATCCCGTTCAACGTCTACTCCGGCAAGCCGCAGGGTGAGGCGTCGACGATGCAGGGCTTCGAGATGCTCCTGTACGGTGCCGACGGCAAGGGCAACACGCTCTACAAGAACGGCAAGTGGGTCACCGGCTCGAAGCAGTTCGAGGACTCCCTGCAGTTCATCAAGGACGTCTACCAGGGCGGCCTCGGCCCGACACCGCAGCAGGCGCTCGACACCAACGTCGGCACCACGATCGCGCAGACCTGGCTCCCCAAGGGCCAGCTCGCGATCGACCTCGACGGGTCGTGGCAGTCCGGCACGTGGCTGAAGTCCGGCACCGCTCCGTGGGCCGACTGGTCGACGGTGATGGGCCAGGCGCCGATGCCGACGCAGAACGGGCAGGCTCCCGGCTACAACAGCATGTCCGGTGGCTGGACGCTCGCGGTGGGCAAGAACTCGAAGAACCCGCAGGCCGCGTTCGACTTCATCTCGACGTTCCTCAACAAGGACGGCTCGATGAAGTACGACATCGAGAACTCGCAGATCGCTGTTCGCAAGGACGTCTCCGAGGACCCGAAGTACGACGCATCCAACCCGACGTTCAAGTTCTTCTCCGGGCTCGTGGAACACACGAACTTCCGCCCGGCGACGAGTGACTACTCGCAGATCTCGAACGCCATCCAGGTCGCCATGGAATCGGTGATGACCGGCCAGCAGACGCCGAAACAGGCGGCTGCGACGTACGACCAGTCCCTGATCGGCGTGGTCGGCAAGGACAAGACGGTCGACGTCGGCTGACGTGACCACATGACGGACTGGAGGCACGGCTCGCCACGTGCCCCGAGCCTCCAGTCCGTCTCTCCCCTTTTGAGCTCCGTCAGCACCCCATGAAGGCGGCACCCGCATGACCAGCACCCCGATCGCGCCGACGCTGTCGGCGCCCGGTTCGCCGAAGCGCACCGACCCACCCGTGCCGCGCAAGCGGCGCCCACTGCGGAACGTGGGACGAGCGGTCCCGCTCCTCCCCGCGGTGGTCCTCCTCGTCATCTTCCTGCTCGGCCCCGTGATCTCGTCGTTCTACGGGTCGTTCACGAACTCCGCACTGACCGGCGCCGGCGCCGCGAACCAGCAGTTCATCGGCTTCAAGAACTACATCGACCTGTTCCAGGACAAGGACTTCCCGAAGTCGGTCGTCCTGACGCTGGTCTTCCTCATCGCCTCGGCCGTCGTCGGCCAGAACGTCGTCGGCCTCGGGCTCGCGCTCCTCATGCGGAACGCCAACAAGGTCATCCGCGGGCTCGTCGGCACCTTCGTCGTCGCCGCCTGGGTCCTGCCGGAGATCGTCGCCGCGTTCGCCGCGTACGCGTTCTTCAACGACAAGGGCACGCTCAACTCGTTCCTCGGGCTGATCGGGATCACCGGGCCGAACTGGCTGTACGCGCTCCCGATGCTCAGCATCATCCTGGCGAACATCTGGCGCGGCACCGCGTTCTCGATGCTCGTGTACTCCGCCGCCGTCCAGGAGGTCCCCGAGGAGATCACCGAGTCGGCCGAGGTCGACGGCGCCACCGGCTGGCAGCGCCTCGTCTACATCACGCTCCCGGTCATCCGGCGGTCCATCTCCACCAACCTCATGCTGACGACGCTGCAGACGCTGTCGGTGTTCACCCTCATCTACGTGATGACCGCCGGCGGTCCGGGAACGGACTCGTCGACCCTGCCGATCCTGGCGTACCAGGAGGCGTTCAAGTTCTCGCAGCTCGGCTTCGGGACCGCGATCGCGACCATCCTGCTCGTGGTGGGGGCGCTCTTCTCGATCGTCTACATCCGGGCGCTGAAGCCGGAGGTGGACTGATGGCGATCACCGCTGCTCGTCCCGACACGACCACCCGATCCGTGACCGCTCCCGGTGCGCTGCACATGACCTCGCCCCGCGGGCGGACCATGCGCTGGGTGTCGAACATCGTGCTGCTCATCGTGGCGATCTGCTTCGCGGTGCCGCTGCTGTGGCTCGTGCTCGCATCGGTCGACGCGAACGCCTCACTGTCGGTGAAGGTGCCGTCGCAGCTCACGCTCGACAACTTCACGAAGGTGCTCACACCGGAGCTGTCGTTCATCCCGCTCGCGAACAGCCTGCTGCTCTCCGGCGGGTGCGCGCTCATCACGGTGGTCGTCGCGCTGCTGGCGGCGTACCCGCTGTCCCGGTACAAGATGCGGGTGAACAAGCCGTTCCTCTACGGGATCCTGTTCGGCACCTGCCTGCCGATCACGGCGATGATGGTGCCCGTCTACAGCCTGTTCGTGTCGCTCAACCTGATCGACAACGTGTGGGGCTGCATCTTCTTCCTCGCCGCGTCCAGCCTGCCGATGGCGATCTGGATGGCGAAGAACTTCATGGACTCCGTGCCGATCTCGCTCGAGGAGGCGGCGTGGACCGACGGCGCCTCGATGATGACGACGCTGACGCGCATCGTCGTGCCGCTCATGCGCCCCGGGATCGCCGTGGTGTTCATCTTCGTGTTCATCCAGGCGTGGGGGAACTTCTTCGTCCCCTTCGTCCTGCTCCTGTCGCCCGACAAGGTGCCCGCCGCGGTGAGCATCTTCAACTTCTTCGGGCAGTACGGCGCCGTGGCGTACGGGCAGCTCGCGGCGTTCTCGATCCTCTACTCCGTGCCCGTGATCGCGCTCTACGTGGTCGTCTCTCGAGGCCTCGGCGGCGGCAACGCCCTCGCCGGCGGCATCAAGGGCTGATCGAACTCCCTGCGAAAGGAAGCAACTCCATGCACAAGGACGAACCGCTCGTCGAGGCCCGCATCGCCCGCCTCGTCCGCGACCGGATCGACCCGGCGGTCCACCGCCGGTCGGCACCCGTGACGGTGACGGCGTGGGAGGTGCCCGACGAACCCGTGCCGTTCGCCGACGCCGTCACGCAGGAGTTCACGCCGTTCACGGTGGGCTCGGCGTGGGGCGGACGGCCGTGGGGCACGACGTGGTTCAAGGTGACGGGTACGGTGCCCGAGGGCTTCGGCACCGCTGACGGCACCACCGCCGAGCTGCTCGTCGACCTCGGGTTCACGAAGCGCCACCCCGGGTTCCAGGCCGAGGGACTCGCGTACCGGCCGGACGGCACCACGATCAAGGCCATCGAGCCGCGGAACAACGCCGTGCCGCTCGCCGTCGGACCAGGTGAGTCGTTCGAGCTCTACGTCGAGGCCGGGGCGAACCCGGACATCGGCGGCGACTCCTTCCAGGGTGCGACGCCGCTCGGCTCCCGGACGACCGCCGGCGACAAGCCGATCTACCGGCTCCGCGCGCTCGAGGTCGTCGAGCGCGACGACACGGTGTGGGAGCTCCAGCAGGACTTCTGGGTGCTCCGCGGGCTCATGGCGGAGCTGCCGACCGACGGCACCCGTGGCGCGGACATCCTCCGGGCGCTCGAGCGTGCCGCCGATGCGCTCGACCCGGACGACGTCGCCGGGACGGCCGCAGCCACCCGAGCCGTCCTGGCACCGGTGCTGTCGGTCCCCGCGAGTGGAGCGGCGCACCGGGCGATCGCCGTCGGGCACGCCCACATCGACTCCGCCTGGCTCTGGCCGGTGCGCGAGACGAAGCGCAAGTGCGCCAGGACGTTCTCGAACGTGCTCGACCTGATGGACCGCGATCCCGACTTCACCTTCGCGTGTTCTTCAGCCCAGCAGTACGCGTGGATCCGGGACGAGTACCCGTCGATCTTCGCGCGCATCAAGCAGCGGGTCGCCGAAGGACGGTGGATCCCGGTCGGCGGCATGTGGGTCGAGTCGGACACGAACCTGCCCGGCGGTGAGGCGCTCGCCCGGCAGTTCGTCGCGGGCAAGCGGTTCTTCCTCGAGGAGTTCGGCATCGACACCCCGGAGGCATGGCTCCCGGACTCGTTCGGGTACACCGGGGCGCTGCCGCAGATCGTCCGGGCAGCCGGGTCGAAGTGGTTCGTCACGCAGAAGCCCTCGTGGAACGAGACGAACGTCATCCCGCACACCTCGTTCCACTGGGAGGGGATCGACGGCTCCCGCATCCTGACACACCTGCCCCCGGCGGACACGTACAACTCCGACGTCTCGCCCGCCGACCTGCACCGCGGGGAGCGGCAGAACAAGGAGCGCGGCACGGCGAACACGTCGATGCTGCTCTACGGCTTCGGCGACGGCGGCGGTGGTCCCACGCGCGAGATGGTCGCAGCAGCCCACCGTCAGCACGACCTGGACGGCTCGCCCCGCGTCGACCTCGGGACGCCGGCGCAGGTGTTCGAGCAGCTCGAGCAGGAGCTCCCGGTCCCCGGCGTCTGGTCCGGCGAGATGTACCTCGAGTTCCACCGCGGGACCTACACGTCGCAGATCCGCACGAAGCAGGGCAACCGACGCTCCGAGCACCTGCTCCGCGAGGCCGAACTCTGGGCGGCGACCGCTGCCGTGCGCCTCGGGCTCGACTACCCCTACGAGCAGCTCGAAGAGGCATGGCACACCGTCCTGCTGCAGCAGTTCCACGACATCCTGCCCGGCTCCTCGATCGCGTGGGTCTACGAGAACGCCGAGGAGAACTACCGGCTCGTCGCCGAGACGCTCGAGGGGCTGATCGGCACCGCGACGACCGCGCTCGCGGGCGGCTCGACCGACGGGACCGTCGTGCGGTTCAATGCGTCGCCCGTCAGTGCGGGGGACGCAACCGCCCTGGGTGGTTCCCTCGGCTCGGAGCCGGAAGACGTGCCTCCCGTCCGCTCCGGCGACCACTTCGTGTTCGACACCGGTGCGGTCGTCGCGACCGTCGACGCGGCCGGCCACGTCGTGTCGTTCGTCGAGCACGCGACCGGACGCGACGCCATCGCGCCCGGGACGGTCGCCGCGGAGTACACCGTGTTCCGCGACACCCCGAACCAGTGGGAGGCGTGGGACATCGACCGCGCGTACCAGCGCAACGGGAACGCCCTGTCGGCCACGTCGGTGTCGGTCGAGGGGGACTCGCTCGTCGTGGTCCGTCCGGTCGGCTCGTCGACCGTGACCACGCGCTACTCGGCCGTCGCCGGACAACCGGAGCTCACCATCGAGACCGAGGTCGACTGGCACGAGCAGCAGAAGCTCCTGAAGCTGGCGTTCCCGCTCGACGTGCGGGCCAGCGTCGCCTCGAGCGAGATCCAGTTCGGGCACATCGACCGGCCGACCCACCAGAACACCTCGTGGGACTTCGCCCGGTTCGAGACCTCGGCGCACCGGTGGGTGCACGTCGCCGAGCCCGGGTTCGGTGTCGCCGTCGCGAACGACTCGACCTACGGGCACGACATCACCCGGTCGACGCGTGCCGACGGCGGGACGACGACGCTCGTCCGCGAGTCGCTCCTCCGCGGCCCGACGTTCCCCGACCCCCACGCCGACCAGGGGCACCACGTGTTCCGCACGGTGCTGCGCGTCGGTGAGTCGGTGCTGGACGCCGCCGACTCCGGGTACCGGCTCAACCTGCCGGTGCGCACCGTCGCCGGTTCGGCTTCGGTGGCACCGCTCGTCGTCGTGTCGTCGCCGCAGGTGTTCGTCGAGGCCGTGAAGCTCGCCGAGGACCGGTCGGGGGACGTCATCGTGCGGCTCTACGAGGGACTCGGCGGTCGTGCCACGGACGTCGGCGTGGACTTCGGGTTCGACGTCGCCTCGGTGGCGCAGGTGGACCTGCTCGAGCGGCCGCTCGGCGCGTCGTGGGACGCGGGCTCGCCCGTGTCGCTGACGCTGCGGCCGTTCGAGATCGTCACGCTGCGGGTGCAGCGGGCGTAGGGACCGCGACGCCGGACGGGCACGGGTGCGCTCGTCCGGCGTCGTGTCGCGCGGGGTGGCAGCTCCGCGTGCGTGGGGGCGTTTCGCGCGTAGGCAGCTGTTTCGCGCGTGGGAGGCCGAAACGCGCGTAGGAGGTCGGTTGTTCCGACCTCCTACGCGCGAAAGTGCTTTCCATCGCCCGGGCGATGGGCAGGAACGTCATCCCTGCACAGAGGCGGCAGCCTGGAGGCTCGTCCACAGTTGCCGCGTTCTGTGCGGTCCGCCTCGTGTCCGGCCGCGATCGTGGGGGCATGGAACGACCACTCGCAATCTTCCGTGCGAACGAGATGCGCGAACCCGGACGATCGGGTTCCGCCATGCGCCGACGAGCCGCGGGCGACGGGCCCGACCGCCTCGTTCGCGTCGGTCCGAACGCGTTCGTGCGCGGTGCCGAGTGGGATGCGGCCGGAGCACGTCGGCGGTACGTCACGCGGGTCTACGCCAGACTCGGGCGGCGAAGTGCAGCGGCGGTGGCGTCGCACGCGTCCGCGGCCGCCATCCACGGGCTCCCTTGGCTCGGTCCGTGGCCAGAGGACGTGCACCTGACGGTGCCGAAGAGCCAGTACCGGGCCAGAACCGTGTCACTCGCGCTCCACACACGGCCGATCACATCCGACGATGTCGTTCGGCACGAGGGGCTCTCGGTGACGAGTCTGTCGCGGACCGTCGCGGACATCGCCCTCACCGGAGACATCCGCCAGACCGTGATGGTGGCGGACGCAGCCCTTCGGCGAGGCGTCACGAAACGACAACTGACGCGGTCCTTGAACGGCCTGCCACACCACCGTGGGCGTCTCGCCGCAAGCCTGTCGATCGAACTCGCCGACGGGCGATCGGGATCGCCGGCTGAATCGCTGGCACGGGTCGTGTTCCGTGAGCTCAACCTGCCCTCCCCGGTCCTCCAACAGGAGTTCGTGGTGCGCGGGCATCGCTACGCCGTCGACTTCTGGTTCCCCGAACAGGGCGTCGTCATCGAGATCGACGGTCGCGCCAAGTACACGGATGCCGCCTTCCGCAACGGCCGGACACCGGATCAGGTCTTCATCGACGAGAAGCGGCGTCACGAAGACCTCTTGACGGTGCCAGGGGTGCGCACGGTGGTCCGGCTCGAATGGCGCGATCTGTTCGATCTCGACGCGCTGACCGGTCGGCTTCGTGCGGCCGGCCTGCCCTGCCCGGCGCGACCCGTTCACAGTGCTCGCGATGTCGCCGGACGCACGCCGACTCCGACTCCGGCGCCGTCGGGTCGGATTGGTGCGTCGTCGGGCCGGGTCAGTGGGCCTTCCGGCGGGAGATCCGGTCGATGAACGCCAGGGCGACCGCGGAGACGATGAACACCATGTGGATGACGACCTGCCACAGCACGCCCTCTGACGTGTAGCTCTCGCCGGCGAGCGCTCCGCCGCCCGCGCGGCCGAGGTCGCCGACCGCGATGAACGTCTTGAGCAGGTGGATCGACGAGATGCCGATGATCGCCATCGCGAGCTTCACCTTGAGGACGTTCGCGTTCACATGCGAGAGCCACTCGGGCTGGTCCGGGTGCCCGTCGACGTTGACGCGGGACACGAACGTCTCGTAGCCGCCGATGATCACCATGATGAGCAGGTTCGCGATCATCACGACATCGATCAGCCCGAGCACCGAGAGCATGATGGTCGCCTCGTCGATGTGCGACGGGTCGGCGATGACCGTCTCGGCGAGGTGCCAGAGCTCGACCATGAAGACGACGACGTAGACGATCTGCGCCACGATGAGCCCGAGGTAGAGCGGCGCCTGCAGCCATCGGGACAGGAAGATCAACGAACCGATCGCGCGTGCGGCGGGGCGCGTGGGGCGTTCGACTGTGCTGGGGGTCGGGCGGGCGGGGGTTTGCTCGAGCGTGTCGGTCACGGGGTCCTTCGCGAGTGATCGGCGGGAGCAGGACTCTCCCCGAACGATCCGACAGGTTCCCGGGCGCGCGACCGAACCCATCGCGCGTGTAGGAGAAAGCCGAATAGCGCGTAGAGAGCCGAAACATCGGGCCTCCTACGCGCGATTCGGCCCCCTACGCGCGATTTGATCCACCCCCGCGGCACGCCCCACTCAGGTGCGCAGTGACTCCACGGCCTTCTCGATACGACGGAGTCGGGTCTCCGGTGCCTTGGCCTGTACCACCGGGTCGACGAGCGCCCGCTGCCGGGAGTTCGACAGCGTGTCGAACGCCGCACGGACGCCCGCCTCGGTCAGCGCTGCCGCCAGGTCCTCCGGCAGGTCCACGGTCCGGGGTTGTGCATCGACCACGAGCGAGACGGTGACGGTGTCGCCCGCGGCGAGGCCTGACGCCGCACGGTGTTCGGCCGAGAGCGGGACGAGGAACTGCTCGTTCATCACGCCCACCGTCGACCGGTAGGTGTACCCGCCGTTCAGGGTGACCACCACCGGCGGGCGCTTCCCCGACCCGAGCGCGTCGATGACCTCGGCCGGCACGGGCAGGCCCGTCGCCGTCTTTCGTGCCTGCAGCACCGTCGTCGTGAACTCCACAGGCCGAACGTACAACCGCTCCCCGACGTTCCGCCACCGTTCACCGTCGCAGCACGAACGCGAAACCGGCCGCGTCCACGATCATCCCGAACGCAACACCGGACAAGGCGCCGGCCGCAGCACCGAACGCGACGGCGGCGCACCACAGGACGTCACACCGAACGCCACCCGAAAGGCACCTCCCCGTGCAGTACAAGCGCACCCTGGCCGGCCTCGCCCTGGCCGCAGCCGCAGTCGTCACCCTCGCCGGCTGCTCCGCGACGAGCTCCGCGTCCACCGGCAGCGGCGGCGACGCCGACTGGAAGACCGCCACGAGCGCCGAGAGCGCCGGCGGCATGGACGCCCTCGTCAAGGCAGCGAAGGCGGAGGGGCAGCTCAACGTCATCGCGCTGCCGCCGTCGTGGGCGAACTACGGCAAGATCATCGACGGCTTCACCAAGAAGTACGGCATCACGGTCAACTCCGCGAACCCGAACGGGTCGAGCGCCGACGAGGTCGCCGCCGTGAAGTCGCAGAAGGGCCAGTCGACGGCACCGGACGTGCTCGACCTCGGCAACGCCGTCATGCAGCAGAACCTCGACCTGCTCACGGACTACAAGGTCGCGAACTGGAGCGACATCCCGACGAACCTGAAGGACGCGGACGGCAAGTGGACGCGTGACTACACGGGCCTCATGTCGATCGGCTACGACTCCTCGAAGATCAAGTCGGCCCCGAAGGACCTGGACGACCTGCTCGGCTCCGAGTACAAGGGCAAGGTCTCGATCTCGGGCGACCCGACGCAGGCGAACCAGGCAGCGTCCGCCGTGTACCTGGCGGCGCTCGAGAACGGCGGCTCGGCCGACGACATCACCAAGGGCGTCGAGTACTTCGGCAAGCTCAAGCAGGCCGGCAACTTCCAGAACGTGCTGCCGACGCAGGCCACGGTCGCCTCTGGGGAGACCCCCGTCGTGGTCCAGTGGTCGTACAACAACCTGGCGTGGGGCCCTGCTGCGGGGACGAGTGGGAACAAGAACTGGAAGACCGTCGTCCCGAAGGGTCAGGCGCTCGGCTCGTACTACTCGCAGGCCATCAACAAGGACGCCCCCCACCCCGCGGCGGCCCGCCTGTGGCAGGAGTGGATCGCCAGCGCCGACGTACAGAACCTCTACCTGCAGGCCGGTGCCTTCCCGTCGACGCTCGCCGCACTCGAGAAGTCCGGAAAGGTCGACCAGGACGCCCTCGACGCCGCCGGTGGCGCGCCGAAGGACTACGTCGAGCTGACCGACGACCAGGTCGCAGCGGCATCGAAGGTCCTCGCCGCCAAGTGGTCCGCCACGATGGGCTCCTGACCAGCATGACCACCGCATCGGCACCAGGCGCGCCAGCCGCAGCGAGCATCACGCCCGCAGCGACACTCGTCACGAGCGAGCACGCCGATGCCACCACCCGCCGCGGTGCCGGACCCCGTGTCCGGCGCCGCAGCGGCGTCGCGTGGCTCGGACTCACCCCGTTCGCCGCCTACGTGTTGCTCTTCCTCGCCGTCCCCGCGGTGATCGCGGTCGGCAGTGGGTTCTTCGACGCGACCGGACGCCCGACGCTGGCGAACCTCGCCGCGTTCGCGGACCCGAGCGTGCTCCGGGCGTTCGGCGCATCGTTCGGGCTCTCCGCGGTGTCCGCGATCGTCGGTGCGGTCGTCGGCGCGATCGTCTGCTGGGCGCTGTCGTCGCTCGCCGCCGACGGCATCGTGCGCTCGATGATCGACTCCGCCGCGAGTGTCCTCGCGCAGTTCGGCGGCGTGATGCTCGCCTTCGCGTTCATCGCCACGATCGGCGCCCAGGGTCTCGTGACGGCGTGGCTGGCGTCGACGTTCCATTGGGACATCAACTCCGGCGGTGCGTTCCTCTACACGGTCCCCGGTCTCGTGCTCCCCTACGTGTACTTCCAGGTGCCGCTGATGGTGCTCACCTTCATGCCGGCGTTCGAGGGCGTGAAGACCCAGTGGGGCGAAGCCGCCGCGACCCTCGGGGCGAGCCGCTGGACCTACTGGCGCCGGATCGCCCTCCCCGTCCTCGCACCGGCGTTCTGGGGATCGCTGCTCCTGCTCTTCGCCAACGGCTTCTCGTCGTTCGCCACGGCCGCTGCGCTCATCTCGCAGGGCGGCATCGTCCCGCTGACGATCCGCGCCCAGCTCACGAGCGAGACGATCATCGGCCTGCAGAACGTCGCCGGCGTGCTGGCGTTCGGCATGGTCGTCGTGATGGCGGTCGTGATGGGCGCGTACTCGCTCCTGCAGCGTCGCGCATCGAGGTGGCAGCGATGACCAGGACGGGAGGCTCGCCCCGCGTCACGCAGACCGGCCAGCGCCGGTCGCGGCGCACCACGGCACGCTTCGGCGCCGCCCCGTCCCGGGTCACCGCCGCGATCGTCCTGGCCGTGATCGGAGTGGTCTTCGCCGTCCCGATCGCCGCGCTCGTGCAGTTCACCTTCCGCCAGGGGACCTCAGGTGCCCTGACCGGCGCGCACTACGCCGCCATCGCCGACCCGGTCAACCGGGCGACCTACCAGCCGGTGTTCGACGGCCTCGGCGCCTCGCTCGTGATCGCGCTCATCACCGTGGCGATCGTGCTGCTCGTGCTCCTGCCCGCGCAGATCATCACCGCGCTGCGGTACCCGAGGCTCCGCCGGATCCTGGAGTTCGTCTGCATCGTGCCGATCACGGTCCCCGCGGTGGTCCTCGTCGTCGGCTTCGTGCCCGTCTACCAGGTCGTCTCCCAGGTCTTCGGTTCCGGCGCGTGGACCCTGGCGTTCGCGGTGGGGATCATCGCGCTGCCGTTCGCGTTCCGCCCGATCGCCGCCGCCATCACCGCGACCGACATGACCACCCTGTCCGAGGCCGCACGCTCGCTCGGCGCCTCGTGGTGGACGGTGACCTGGCGGGTCCTCCTGCCGAACCTCCGACGCGGCATCCTCGCGGCGTGCTTCCTGACGATCACCGTCGTCCTCGGCGAGTACACGCTCGCATCGTTCCTCTCCCGCACGACGTTCCAGACGGGGCTCGTGCTCGTGCAGCAGACCGACCCGTACGTCGCGGCGGTCTTCTCGCTCGGCGCCCTGGTGTTCGGGTTCGTGCTGCTCGTCGCCATCGGCCGGATCGGCACGCGCCGCACCTCCAAGGAGTCCGCATGACCTCCATCGCCCCCGCTGCACCCGCGTCCCTCCGAGCGACCGGCGCCGTCGTCGAGCTCAAGGCGGTCGAGAAGCGCTACGGCACCCACCTCGCCCTCGCGGGGCTGTCGCTCCGCATCGAGCCGGGGGAGTTCCTGTCGCTCCTCGGCCCGTCGGGCTGCGGCAAGACGACGGCACTCCGGGCGCTCGCCGGACTCGAGGGCATCGACGCCGGCGCGATCCGCATCGACGGCGCCGACGTCGCGAGCACCCCGGCGAACAAGCGCGACATGGGGATGGTCTTCCAGCAGTACTCGCTGTTCCCGCACATGACGGTGCGCCAGAACGTCGCCTTCGGCCTCGAGATGCGCCGCGTGCCGACGGGCGAACGGAAGACCCGTGTGGTCGACGCGCTCGACATGGTGCACCTCGCGGACTTCGCGGACCGCTTCCCGCACCAGCTCTCCGGCGGGCAGCAGCAGCGTGTGGCTCTCGCGCGTGCGCTCGTCACCCGGCCGCGGGTGCTGCTCCTCGACGAGCCGCTGTCCGCCCTCGACGCGAAGGTCCGGGTGTCGTTGCGCGACGAGATCCGACGCATCCAGACCGACCTCGGCATCACGACGGTGTTCGTCACCCACGACCAAGAGGAAGCGCTCGCCGTCTCCGACCGGATCGCCGTGATGAACGCGGGCGGCATCGAGCAGATCGGCACGCCCGAAGCGCTCTACCGCTCGCCGTCGTCGGCGTTCACCGCGGACTTCGTCGGGCAGTCGAACCGGCTCCGCGGGGACCTCCGCGGCGGGGACGTCTTCGTGTACGGGTTCCGCGTGCCGGCGCTCGACCAGTCGGCCGCCGACGGCCCGGTGCTCGCCTACGTCCGGCCGGAGGACATCGCGTTCGCGTCGGACGGCGTCACCGGCACCGTCGTCTCGTCGAGCTTCCTCGGATCGATCCGACGGACGACCGTCCGCCTCGACGACGACACGGTCGTCACGGTCCAGCACGAGGTCGGCGACCGCCACGCGACCGGCGACGCCGTCGCCGTGCGCCTCCTCGGCGCACCCGTCGCGATCGCACCGATCGCCTGACGGCAGAGCCCGCTTCCGCGGCTCTGTCCGCGGTCCGGGCCAGGTCCAGGGTCGCGAAAGCGACAGAATGCCGGAGGATTCTGGGCACGATCTGTCGCTTTCGCGGCTTTGGTGGCGGGGCCGGTCAGCGCTGGAAGCGCGCCTCCGGTTCGCCCGCCAGGGCGACCTGCACACGCTCCCGCATGTTCTCGGACATCGCCGGCAGCGCGGAGACCGGGGCCCAGAACGCCTCGGTGTTCTCGCCGTCGGCCGGGTACGGCTCACCGGACGACCACCGGCACGCGAAGACGAGGTCCATGTACTGCGCACGGTCCCCGTTCGCGTAGGTCGTCTCCGGCAGGGTCTGCACCCACACCAGGCGTTCGGCGACCGCGACGACACCCGCTTCCTCGAGGACCTCGCGCTCGGCCGCGACCGCGGGCTCCTCACCGGGGTCGACGATGCCGGTCACCGGGGTCAGGGCGCCGTTGTCCGCCCGCCGGACCACGAGCAGTTCGCGGTCGTCCCCCTCGCCGCGGGTGACGACGGCCGTCACGCCGGTCAGCCAGAGCGGGGCGTTCCCGATCTTCTCGCGCAGGGACAGGACGAAGTCGGGCGTCGGCATGCGGCCACGCTACCGATGCGTCGATACGCTCGGACCATGGCACGCGCAAGCAGGGCGCTCGAGGTGCGGGCGGACCACGGGGTCTTGGCCGCCGGATGGCGACTCGCGCTCGCCGGGGTGGTGCGCGCCGTGACCCCGGGTCGGCGACTCGCGCTGTTCGTCTCGCTCGGTGTCGTGGTGGTCGGGCTCGTCGTCGCGGTCGTCGTCGGACTCGTCCGCGGGTCCTCGTCGCCGGCTTCGGTCGCTGTCCTGATCGGGACCGCGGCGCTCCTGGCGTACCTCGTCGTCGCGGTCGAGCTCGTGGTCTGGACGATGGCGGATCGTCGTCGGGTCGCTCCGACCGACGTCGACCCGGAACGGCTCGGACGGGTGCAGCAGGCGATCGCCGACGGGCACGCGTCGTCGGTCGAGCCCGCCGATCGCCGCGCACTCGTGCGGTTCGCCCGGGTGCAGCAGACCGCGCTCCCCGCGACCGTCCTGGTCCACGTGCTCGGGGTCAGCGTCGGTGTGCTGCTCGCTGCCCTCGAGGCGTTCGCCGGGTCGGCCGGGATCGTCGTGCTCGTGCTCGCCGTGCTGATCGTGGCGGTGTCGGCGTGGTCGCTCCGCGGTGCGCTCCGCGCGCTCGGGTCGACGCCGGAGCTCGTGGCGCTGGAGGACTGATCGGCCCTGTCGCGGACTGGTCATGACCAGTAGGATGTGCCCGTGGAGATCATCATCCTGCCCACGCCTGCTGAGGTCGGTCGCGTCGCTGCGGCGAAGATCGCCTCGGTCGTGGCGAAGAAGCCGTCAGCCGTCATCGGTCTCGCGACCGGTTCCAGCCCCCAGGGCATCTACACCGACCTGCAGCGCCGCGTCGACGCGGGGGAGATCTCCTTCGCCGAAGCACGCGGGTTCGCCCTGGACGAGTACGTCGGGATCCCGCTGGAGCACCCCGAGTCCTACGCGTCCGTGATCGCCCGCGACGTGGTGGCGCCGCTGGGCTTCGACCCGTCGCGTGTCCGCGTGCCCGACGGGCGTGCCGCCGACATCGAGTTCGCGGCCAAGGAGTACGACGCCGCGATCCGTGCCGCCGGCGGGATCGACGTGCAGATCCTCGGGATCGGCGCGAACGGGCACATCGGCTTCAACGAGCCGACGTCCTCGTTCGCCTCGCGGACCCGCATCAAGACGTTGGCGCCGTCCACGCGCGAAGCGAACGCCCGCTTCTTCGACTCCTTGGACCAGGTGCCGACGCACTGCATGACGCAGGGGCTCGGCACGATCCTCGAAGCGCAGCAGCTGGTGCTCGTGGCGCAGGGGTCGGCGAAGGCCGACGCGATCGCCGCCGCGGTGGAAGGGCCGCTCAGCTCCTTCGTCCCGGGTAGCGCGCTGCAGCTCCACGAGCACGCGACCGTCGTGGTCGACGAGGAAGCAGCAGCCGGACTGCAGCTCGCGGACTACTACAAGTACACGTACGCGAACAAG
The DNA here is from genome assembly GCF_900086645.1 of Curtobacterium sp. 9128. NCBI lineage: Bacteria > Bacillati > Actinomycetota > Actinomycetes > Micrococcales > Microbacteriaceae > Curtobacterium > Curtobacterium sp. 9128. The sequence goes on along the minus strand of NZ_LT576451.1, from coordinate 135,701 downwards.
CCGTCCTGGCAGCTGTTCGAGTAGGCGTCACACCGATCGGGCGGCGTAGGCCGAGTGCAGTCGGCTGAGCCCCTCGTGCAACGTCTCCGCCGAGCACCCGAAGTTGAGCCGGGCGAAGCCGCGCCCCTGCCGCCCGAACGCCGGTCCGCTGGCGAGTGCCACCTTCGCATCGTCGACGAGCACCGCCGCGGGGTCGTCGCCCCACGGCAGCGCCCCGAGGTCGATCCAGGACAGGTAGGACGCCTGCGGCTGCCGGTGCACGGCTCCCGGCAGTGCGGTCCCGAGCTCCTCGGCGAGGATCCGCCGGTTCGCGGCGAGTTCGGCGAGCAGCGACGCGAGCCACGGACCGCCCTCGCGGAAGGCGGCGACGCTCGCGGTGTACCCGAGGATGCCCGTGCGCTCGACGACCTCGCCCGGGAGCCCGTCGAACCACCCGCGTGCCCGGTCCGACGCGCCGACCATCAGCGCGCACTTGGTGCCGGCGAGGTTCCACGCCTTGCTCGCGCTCGTCAACGCGACGCCGAGCGCGGCTGCCTCCGGGCAGGAGTCGAGGAACGGGGTGAACGTCGCGTCGGCGTGCACGAGCGGGGCGTGGATCTCGTCGGAGACGACCACGGCGTCCCACTCCGCGGCGAGCTGCGCGAGTGCCACGAGCGACGCGCGGTCGTGGACGAGTCCGAGCGGGTTGTGCGGGTTGCAGAGCAGGACCGTCCGGGCGCCGTCGGCGAACGCACGACGGACGCCGTCGAGGTCCATCCGCCACCCGGCCGTGGTGTCGAACGGGTCCGCGGGGCCGTCCGGCGCGATGAGCGGCACCTCGGTCACGGAGCCGCCGGCTTCGCTGACGTACTCCCAGAACGGCGGGTACACGGGCGGCATGATGACGACCTGGTCGCCCGGCTCGATCACCCGGCGGAGCACCTCCACCGCGGCGACGGACACGTCCGTGGTGGTCCGGACCAGGTCGGGGTCCACCTTCCACCCCCACCGGTCGCCCGCGAAGTCCGTGAACGCCTCGGGCAGGGCCCTGCCGTGCCCGACGTACCCGGTGTCCCCGGCGGTGACGGCGGCCACGAGGGCGTCCCGCACGGGTTCGGCGAGCATGCTGTCCATCTCCGCGACGAACATCGGCAGGACGTCCGGCGGGTAGGCGGTGTACTTCTCGCTCGTGCGGGACCGGCTGGCATCGAACACGGAGACCATGACGCTCATGGGACTCATCCTCGCACCGTGGTCGCGATGTGCTGAGCGGTGCCTCAGACTGGAGGCATGCCGGAACTTCCTGTCGTGTTCGAAGTCGGCTCGATGATCGCCCTCGTCGCGATCCTGCTCGCTGACCTGCTCATCGTCGCCCGTCGTCCGCACGTGCCGACGCTCAAGGAGTCGGCGATCTGGGTCGGGCTCTACGTCGGGCTCGCGCTGGTGTTCGCCGTGGCGATGTTCGTCTTCGCGGGCGGGGAGCCCGCCGGGCAGTTCGTCGCCGGGTGGCTGACCGAGTACAGCCTCAGCATCGACAACCTCTTCGTCTTCGTCATCATCATGGCGCGGTTCTCGGTCCCGAAGCAGATCCAGCAGGAGGTCCTCATGCTGGGGATCATCATCGCGCTGGTGCTCCGGGGCGTCTTCATCCTCGTCGGTGCCCAGCTGATCGAGGACTTCTCCTGGATCTTCTACCTCTTCGGCGCCTGGCTGATCTGGACGGCGATCCAGCAGCTCCGGGACGAGGACGGCGATGATCAGAAGGACGGCCTCATCATCCGGCTGCTGCGCCGACGCGTGCGCCTCACCGACACCTTCGACGGGATGAAGTTCCGCACCACGAAGGACGGCGTCCGGCACTTCACGCCGCTGCTCGTCGTCCTGATCGCCATCGGCACGACCGATCTGCTCTTCGCGCTCGACTCGATCCCCGCGATCTTCGGCATCACCGAGAGCGCGTTCATCGTGTTCACCGCGAACGTGTTCGCCCTGATGGGCCTGCGGCAGCTGTACTTCCTGCTCGGAGGACTCCTCGAGCGGCTCGTCTACCTGAAGTACGGGATCGCGTTCATCCTCGCCTTCATCGGCGTGAAGCTCGTGCTGCACGCATTGCACGGCAACGAGCTGCCCTTCCTCAACGGCGGGGACGGCTTCGCCTGGGCGCCGGAGATCCCGACGTGGGTGTCGCTCGTGGTCATCCTGGTGGCGATGGCCGCGTCGACGCTGGCGAGCGTCGTCCGTCTGCGCCACGACGGCGGCGCCACGAGCGACCAGGACAGCGGTTCGGAGCAGCCCGTCCGCACGTCGGACTGACACCCGCTGCCTCCTGGCGGGGATGTTCAGCCGAGGGGACGCCCGTCGGCCCACACCCGCTGCACCTCGAACGACGGCGACAGCGCCACGAGGTCCGCGGCGAACCCCGGCGCGAGACGGCCCAGGCGGTCGCCGAGCCCGAGCGCCTGGGCGGGCACGCTCGTCAGCGCCGCGACGGCAGCGGGGAGCGGCTGCCCGGCGAGGGTGACCGCGTTCCGCAGCGCGACGTCCTGCGTGAGCGTCGACCCCGCGATGGTCTCCGTCCCGGCGACGTGGGCGACGCCGTCCGTCACGGTCACGTCGAGGGAGCCCAGCGTGTAGGAACCGTCCGCGGCGCCGGCGGCCCCCATCGCGTCCGTGATCAGTGCGACCCGCCCCGGGGCCGCGCGGAACAGGGTCTCCGCGACGACGGGGTGCACGTGGACGCCGTCGAGGATGAGCTCGAGGGTCACACGGTCGTCCGCCAAGGCGGCTCCGATCGGACCCGGAGCGCGGTGGTGCAGGCCCGGCATCGCGTTGCACGCGTGGGTGAGCACCGTCGCGCCGGCGTCGAACGCGGCGCGAGCCTGGTCGAGGGTGCCGACGGTGTGACCCACGGCGACGACCACGCCAGCGGACACGAAGGCGCGGACGGCGTCGAGTGCGTGCGGCAGCTCGGGTGCGATGGTGACCTGGCGGATGACACCGTCGCCGGCCGACAGCAGCTCGTCGACGGCAGCGGGCGTCGGGTCGATCAGGAACGACTCGTTGTGGGCGCCCTTGTTGTGCGGGGAGAGGAACGGCCCCTCCAGGTGCACACCGAGCACGAGCGGGTCGGTGTCCATCGCGGTGCGGATCCGCGCGAGCGAATCGGCGACGGCGGGGACGGGGTTCGCGACGAGTGACAGCACCGATCGGGTCGTGCCGTGGGACCGGTGCATCGCGAGCGACTCGGCGAACGAGTCGTCCTCGTAGGACTCCGTCGCCCCACCGTGCCCGTGCAGGTCGATGAACCCGGGGGTCAGGATCGCGTCGCCGAGCTCGACGACCTCGTCCGCGGCAGGTGCTTCGGGACCGGAGCCGACCGCGTTGACGGTGTCACCGGTGATCAGGACCCAGCCGTCGGCGGTGGACCCGGACACGTCGACGACGTGACGGGCGCGGACCAGCGTGCGCCGAGCCTCCAGGCCGGATGCGCCGGACGTACCGGACGTACCGGACGTACCGGACGTACCGGACGCGCCGGACCCGCCGCTCATCGCGTCTCCCGCCGGAACGTGACGATCCCGGAGACCGCGGCCACGACGATGAAGACCAGACCCACCACCGGGTGCCCGATCGAGATCCAGCAGCCCCCGGCCGCGACGATCAGGGCCACCTCGACGATGGTCTTGCCGACCGCGTCCGTCTCGATCGGGGACCGCGGCGACCGGAACAGGTACCAGACGACGATCGCGAAGACGGGCGCGCCGATCATGAACAGGATCCCGGGCATCGGGAACGGCCACGCGATGTAGCCCCAGTACGCCAGGGAGAGCAGACCGAAGGTGCAGACGACCACCCGCAGCACCTTCCAGGCGTCGAACTCGCGTCGGGGCTTGCCGATCGCGGACGGGTCAGGCGTGTCTCCCCAGTCCATGGGGGAGCGCGGTGCGTTGCTCATGGTGCCTACTTGAAGATGATCGTGCGGGCGCCGTCGAGCAGGACTCGGTCCTCCGCGATCCAGCGCACCGCCTGGGTGAGGGTCCTGGACTCCTCGTCCTGGCCGATCGACACCAGCTCGGACGGGTCCTTCGTGTGGTCGACGCGCACGACGTTCTGCTCGATGATCGGCCCCTCGTCGAGATCGCTCGTGACGAAGTGCGCCGTCGCACCGATCAGCTTCACGCCGCGGGCGTGCGCCTGCCGGTACGGGTTCGCACCCTTGAAGCCGGGCAGGAACGAGTGGTGGATGTTGACCGCGCGGCCCTGGAGTGCGGCGCAGAGCTCCGGCGACAGGATCTGCATGTAGCGCGCGAGGACGACGAGCTCGATGTCGTGTTCCTCCACCGCCTCGAGGACGCGGCGCTCCATCGCTTCCTTGCTGGCCGCGTCGGTGACCGGACGGTGCTCGAACGGGACGGAGTAGAACGACGCGAGCTCGGACAGGTCCGCGTGGTTCGACAGCACCAGCGGCACGTCGATCGGGAGCTGACCGCCGCGCTGGCGGTAGAGCAGGTCGTTCATGCAGTGTCCGGCCTTCGACACCAGGACGAGTGTGCGCATCGGCCGGCCGACGACGTCGAGCTGGACGCGCATGCCGTAGCGCTCGACCACCGGGGCGAGGGCCTGCTCGAAGGTCGCGCGGTCGACGGGCGCCATCACCTGCAGGCGCATGAAGAACGTGTTCGTGTCGTGGCTGGAGAACTGCTGCGACTCGGTGATGTTGCCCTGCGCCTGCACGACGGACCCGGAGACGGCGTGCACGATCCCGGGCTGGTCGTCGCAGACCAGCGTGAGGGTCCAGTGCGTGGGGGTGCTCGAGGGCGTCGGGTCGGTCACCGGTTCAGGGTACCGGGGCGGGGCTGCTGCGCGGTGCGGACGGGAGGCTCGGTGCACGTCCGGCGCGCGGGCTGCGGCCCGGCGCCCCAGGCCCGCGCCCCCCCCCCCCGCGCCCCCAGCGCGCGCCCCGCCCCCCCGCCATCGAGGGAACAGAAATGGTCGGGTGCCGAGGGCCGACTCGACCATTTCTGTTCCCTCGATGCGCGGCGGCGCGCCCGCGGCGCGCGCGGCGCCGCACGCGCGGCGGCGCCCGCGCTCAGCGCGCGGCGCGGGACCCCAGCGCGCGGTCGGAGACCGTCAGCGCGGTGAGCAGGACCGCGATCCCCACGATGACCCACCCGAGGACGTGCAGGTCCGCCGTGGTCGGACCCTGGCCGAACACCCCGCCGATGAGCGACGACGCAGCGATCGCCCCGATGTAGACGCTCGTGCGCGAGAGCCCGGCAGCGGTGCCGATCGACTCGGGCGGGACGATCTTGTACAGCGCCGCCTGGTTCGACACCGACGCGAGTGCCTGGGGGATGCCGAACAGCGCCGGTGCCAGGGCGAGCAGCACGACGGGCGATCCGGTGTGCAGCCCGAGGAGGAGCAGCCCGCCGACGATCGGCACGACCGCGGCGACGACGAGCGGACCGCGGACCGCCGTCTTCCGTGCGACGAGGAACGACACGATCCCGGCGACGATCGCCGCGGGGAGCTGGATGTACCCGGCCTGGTCGCTCGAGTACCCCGCGACGTCCTGCACCCACTGCGAGAACCCGTACGTCATCGTGTACGCGAGCATGTAGACGAGGAACAGTCGGACGTAGGTGCGGGACAGTGCGCCGTTCCGCGCGAGCATCCGCACGTCGATGAAGGGCTTCGCTGCCCGGAGCTCCCAGACGATCAGCGCCGCCAACAGCACGATCGCCACACCGAGCAGCCACCAGAGCCCGGCCGAGATGTCGAGCAGGAACACCAGGAGCGCCGACACCGTGCCCGTCATGAGGACCATGCCGAACGGGTCGAGCGCCGTCAGCACCGGGACGTCGGCGTCGTAGCGGGGTCGGAGCCGGTCGGACGGCAGCCAGAGCCCGGCGACGACGAGGCCGAACGCCGCCAGCGGGACGTTCACGAGGAAGATCGCGTGCCACCCGAACGCCGCGATGAGCGCGCCACCGAGGGGCGGCCCCGCCGCGGCGGAGACCAGCGAGGTGATCGAGAGCGCGCCGAGGACGAGTGGTGGGGTGGGCTTGCCGATCCGGGCGGAGTGCTGCCGGAGCGTGGTGAGCGCCGCCGGGTACGCCGACGAGGTCCCGATGCCGATGAGCACGCGCGCGAACACCGCGCCGCCGAAGCCCGTCAGGACCTCGGGCACGACGCCGGCGATCCCGACGACGACGAGTCCTGCCATGAAGACCTTCTTCGGCCCGAACCGGTCTGCGAGCTTCCCCATCGTCGGCTGGGCGATCGCGCTCGCCAGGTACAGCGCCGCGACGAGCCAGATCGCCTGCGACGCGCCGATCCCGAGGTCGCGGGAGATCGGCGCGAGGGCGACGGAGACCATCGTCGTGTTGATCGGGTTGAGCAGTGGCCCGACGAGGATCGGGACGAGGAGCTTCGGCCCGAAGCCGGAGCCCCTCGGTTCGTGCCCCGAGGTGACGGGGGTGGGAGCGGTTGCGGTGGACGTGGTGGGGTGCCTTTTCGACGTGGTCGGGGAGGTGCGGCCTGGAGGCTCGGCGTGCGTCGGGGACGCCCGTCACGCCTGGCGGGCGGTCACCGCTCGACGAGGGTTCCGAGGATGGTGAGGGACCGCGCGACGGTCGCGCGGTCGTCGGGGTCGAGCGCGGCGAGGCGCTCGGCGAGCAGACGGGTGCGGGAACGCTGGGAGTCCCTGCGGGCAGCATGCCCGGCGTCGGTCGCGCTGACGATCGTGCGACGGCCGTCGGTCGGGTCCTGCACGCGCTCGACGAGCCCGAGGTCCTCCAGCGCCTGGACCGTCGCGCCCATGGACTGCGGGCGGACCCCTTCGGCGCGGGCGAGTGCCGCGGTCGTGGAGGCGCCGTCGCGGACGAGCCGTCCGAGGGCTGCCGACTGTGACGCGGTGACGTCGTCGGCCTTCCCGGCGAGGAGGGTCCGGCGGATCCGACCGTGCATGGCGAGGATCTCGTCAGCCAGGTCGGTCTCGGTCTCCACACGGCTGTTCACGTCGCCGACGGTACGCTTCAGAAGGCGAACTTGCAAGTTTGCCTTCCTGTTTCGACTCAGGTGTCGAAGACGATCCGGCGCTTCGTGACGACGAACCCGGCGCGCTCGAACGCCCGGCGCATCGGGGTGTTCGCCGCGTCCGTGGTGCCGACCACCCGGGTCTCCCCAGCGTCCGCGTGGACCCGGAGCCCCTCGCCGAGCAGCGCGTCGACCACCCCGCGCCCCCGGTGCTGTGGCAGGACGCCGATGGAGCTGATCGCGGCGTCGTAGGCCGTCCGCGTGGCCAGGACGAACCCGACCGTGAGGCCGTCCGTGTCGACCGCGATCCGCCAGTCCTCGCGCCGGCCGGGCAGCGACCGGTAGAAGTCGAGGTCGTCGGCGGCGGTGCCCCTGGCGCCGAGCCGTCCGACGGTGGCGACGGTGTGCGCGTCGAGCGACCCGACCGTGACCCGGGCGAACAGGTCCGTGAACTCGGCGTCGTCGCCCTCGCGGAAGCGGAACGGGCCGGTGGGCGGCACCCCGGCCGACGGCGTCCAGGCGACGCTCACGCGCTCGGTCGTCCTGACCAGTCCTGCCGCCTGCGCTGCGTCCGCCCGCCACGAGACCGCGGAGACGGCGGACGGGTCGTCGTGCCAGTCCACCGCGACGTCGACGATCCATTCCGGGAGCACCCCGAACGCCTGCGCGCCCGTGCGGATCAGGCCGGCGGCGATCGCCACGCGGTCGCCGTGCTCCGACGCGGACACGATCACGTCGTCGAGCGTGCTCGGCGCTCCCGCGTCGGCGCCGCCCCACCAGATCGCCCGCCCGACCGGGCGACCGTCGCGCTCTGCGAGGAACGACCACTCCGGGCGGTGGTTCCGCGCAGCCGACTCCTGCCGGTACCGGTCCGTCACGGTCCACGCGACCGGTTCCGACGTCGAGAAGGCGAGCAGAGCCTCCAGGTCGGATCCCGTGGATGCGCGGAAGGTGAGCGTCACCGCTGGCCTGTCATCTCTTGTCGGTCATCGTCGTGACCAGGTGTTCCTGGACGTACCCGAGCCAGTCGTAGACGTCGCGGAGGCCGACGGCGGCGGCCGACGTGCGCGTCGCGTCCTCCGTCGCCTGGTCGACGATCCCCAGCCGGTCCGCGATCGTCAGCCGCAGATCGGTCAGGCACCGGAGCCAGGACTGCTCGTCGGCCGCGGTGAGCGCGCCGTCCTTCGCGCCCGTGAGCCAGTCGTGGACGACCTGCGCGTTCGCGGACTTCGCCGTCCGGAGGTCGCTCTGCGTGTACCGCCGGAACTCGGCGCTCGCCGCCCGATCGCCCGGGTAGGCGTCCGGGAACATCCGGAGCGTCACCGGGTCGGAGTCCATGTCGCCGTCGAGGATCTGCCGGAGCTGCTCGGTGAGGCTCATCAGCACGTCGCGCTCGCCGGAGGCCAGGCCGAGGTGGATGCCGTCCCCTCGGCGCACGAACGGGATCACGCGCGGTACCCGTTCACGCTTCGGGCGCCCGGTCGACGGTGGCCTGGAGGCCGTAGCCGTGCATCGCCTCGACGTGCCGCTCCATCTCCTCGCGGTGGCCGGTCGCCACGATCGCCCGTCCCTCGGAGTCGACCTGGTGCATCAGCCGCTCCGCCTTGGCCACCGGGAACCCGAAGTAGCTCTGGAAGACGTAGGTGACGTAGGACATCAGGTTCACTGGGTCGTCCCAGACCACGGTGACCCACGGCACGTCGGCGCGCGTGCTCGTGGCTTCGTCCACGTCCGGCGACAGCATGGTCATGTCTCCAGGGTGACACAGGCTGGGCGGCTCGGTACGATCGTCACGTCGCGACTGGCGTTGGATGGGTCACCATCGGGAAGCGACACCTGACACGGTGCGCTGCCGTACGCCTGGGCAGCGCGCACCGACCGTCCGAGCACGACCGCATGGTCGTCCGCACACCGTAGGAGTCCCGTGTCCATCACCGATCTGCCCGCGCCGTCCGCACCGTCGAACACCGCGCAGTCCACCTTCAACGCCCCCCTCGCCGAGGTCGACCCCGAGATCGCCGCGGTCCTGCAGAACGAGCTCGGCCGCCAGCGCGACACCCTCGAGATGATCGCGTCCGAGAACTTCGTCCCGCGCGCCGTCCTCGAGTCGCAGGGCTCCGTCCTGACGAACAAGTACGCCGAGGGCTACCCGGGCAAGCGCTACTACGGCGGCTGCGAGTTCGTCGACGTCGCCGAGCAGCTCGCCATCGACCGGGCGAAGGCCCTGTTCGGTGCCGCCTACGCGAACGTGCAGCCGCACTCCGGCGCCAGTGCGAACGCCGCGGTCCTGCACGCCATCGCCTCCGCCGGCGACACGATCCTCGGCCTCGAGCTCGCCCACGGCGGCCACCTGACCCACGGCATGAAGCTCAACTTCTCCGGCCGCATCTACAACGCCGTTTCCTACGGCGTCGACCCGGAGACGTTCGAGGTCGACTACGACGACATCCGCGCGAAGGCGATCGAGCACCAGCCGAAGGTCCTCATCGCCGGCTGGTCGGCGTACCCGCGCCAGCTCGACTTCGCGAAGTTCCGCGAGATCGCGGACGAGGTCGGCGCGACCCTCTGGGTGGACATGGCGCACTTCGCCGGGCTCGTCGCCGCGGGCCTCCACCCCTCGCCGCTGCCGCACGCCCACGTCGTGTCGTCGACGGTGCACAAGACGCTCGCCGGTCCGCGCTCCGGCATCATCCTGTCCAACGAGGAGTCGCTCTTCAAGAAGCTGAACTCCGCGGTGTTCCCGGGCCAGCAGGGCGGCCCGCTCATGCACGTGATCGCCGCCAAGGCGACCGCGTTCCTGCTCGCCGGTCAGCCGGAGTTCAAGGACCGCCAGGAGCGCACGCTCCGGGGCGCCCGCATCCTTGCGGAGCGCCTCACGCAGCCCGATGCGCGCGCGGCCGGTATCGACGTGCTCACCGGCGGCACCGACGTGCACCTGGTGCTCGTCGACCTGCGCGAATCCGAGGTCGACGGCAAGCAAGCCGAAGACCTGCTGCACGAGGTCGGCATCACCGTGAACCGCAACTCGGTGCCGTTCGACCCGCGCCCGCCGATGGTCACCTCGGGAGTCCGCATCGGTACCCCGGCGCTCGCGACGCGCGGCTTCGGGGACGCCGAGTTCACCGAGGTCGCCGACATCATCGCGCTGACGCTCATGCCGAACCCGGACGTCGAGGCGCTGTCCGCGCGGGTGAAGGCCCTGACCGACGCGTTCCCGCTCTACGCGTGAGCGGCGCCGTGACCGACCTGCCGCGGGTGCTCTGGGCGGGTGAGGGCAGTGCCGTCCGCATCGACGGAACCGCACTCGCCGCCCGGACGCTCGACGACCTGAAGGTCCGGATCGACCGGCTGCACGACCACGGGTTCCGACCAGGGCTCGGCACGATCATGGTCGGCGAGAACCCGGGCTCGGTGTCCTACGTGGCCGGGAAGCACAAGGACTCGGCACAGATCGGGCTCGACTCGGTCCGCATCGACCTCCCGTCGTCGGCGGGCCCGGCGGACATCCGGGCGGCGATCCTGCAGATGAACGACGACCCCCGGGTCACCGCGTTCATCGTGCAGCTCCCGCTGCCGCAGGGCATCGACCCGATCCCGATGCTCGAGCTGATGAACCCGGCGAAGGACGCCGACGGCCTGCACCCGACCAACCTCGGCGAGCTCGTGCTCGCCGTCCCCGGTGGTGCCGGCACGATCGATGCGCCGCTGCCGTGCACCCCGCGCGGCATCGTCGCCATGCTCGAGGCCTACGGCGTCCCGATCCGCGGGCAGCACGTCACGATCATCGGGCAGGGGCTGACGGTCGGCCGGCCGCTGGGCTTGCTGCTCACCCGGCTCGAGGCCACCGCCACCCTGACGCACTCCCTGACCGAGGACGTCGCCGCAGAGTGCCGTCGCGCCGACATCATCGTCGCGGCCGCCGGTGTCGCCGGCCTCGTGCAGCCGGACTGGGTCAAGCCGGGCGCGGCTGTGATCGACGTCGGTATCAGTCGCGTGGTCGACCAGTCGACCGGCAAGGCGAAGCTGCGCGGCGACGTCGACCCTGCGGTCGCAGAAGTCGCCGGGTTCCTGTCCCCGACGCCGGGTGGCGTCGGGCCGATGACCCGCGCGATGCTCATGAAGAACGTGGTCGAGGCCGCGGAGCGCCACCTGAAGTAGGCGCGCCGGGTCCGTCCGGAGGCGCGACGGGTCTGGTTCCGCGAAAGCGACAGTGTTCGGTTCCGCGCCGCGTCCGTCCCGCGAAAGCGACAGTGTTCGTTTCCGCGCCGGGTCCGTCCCGCGAAAGCGACAGTGTTCGGTTCCGCGCCGGGTCCGTCCCGCGAAAGCGACAGTTCCCCGCCGCATTCCGGCCGGGAACTGTCGCTCTCGCGTGGTCACGAGCGTGTTAGCGTCGCGCCATGGGGGAGCAAGTGGTGGCCGCGCCGGTCATGTCCGTCGAGGGACGTCGGTTCCGGATCCGCGGATGGATGGTCGCGGCGGTCGCCGTCGTCGCGGTGTTCGTGTTCCGCGCCGTCTCGGTCTGGAGCGTCAGCGCGGACTACGGCGGCGTCGACGCAGACGGGCACTGGATCGATGCGCAGGGTGCCGTCGTGCCGACCGCCCCACCATCGGTGTCGGTGGTCGGACACGCGTCGCCGCTCGTCCTCGTGCTGATCGTGCTCGCCGGTGTCGTCGGTGTGACGCTCCCGGCGACGCTCGCCCGGTACGGCTGGGACCGCGCCGGCCGGATCGTCCGGGTCGTGGCCCTCGTCGCGATCCCGGTGCTCGTCGTCGTCGGCGTCGGGGTGTACTCGTTCTGGCAGTCCGAGTTCGTGCTGGACCAGGTCCAGCGCCAGACGCTGCCGGTCACGTCCTTCCCGTGGGGCGGCGCGACCGTCACCGTGGGGCACATGACCCGCTGACGCGCCGCTCAGCCGTCTCGGCGCGCGCCCTGGTCCGCGTGCACGGTGAACACCGAGGGCTCCCGGTACCCGGCCTCGGCGAAGGCGGCCGTCACCGCGGCACCGATCGCCTCGCGCTGTGCGGCATCGACGAGCGCGATCGCCGCGCCCCCGAACCCACCGCCGGTCATGCGTGCCCCGACGGCTCCGTTCGCCATCGCGGTGGCCACGGCGAGGTCGAGCTCGGGCACCGAGATCTCGAAGTCGTCGCGCATCGACGCGTGCGATGCGACGAGCAGCTCACCGATCGCCCGCGGGCCGTGCTCGCGGAGCGTGCGGACGGTGTCGAGGACGCGCTGGTCCTCGGTGACGACGTGGCGCACACGGCGGAAGGTCTCGTCGTCCAGCAGCGCAGCGGCACGGGGGAGGTCGTCCACCGTCACGTCACGGAGTGCCTCGACGCCGAGCCCCTGGGCGCCTCGCTCGGAGGACTCCCGACGGGCCTTGTACCCGCCGGTCGCGTGGGCGTGCTCGACGCGAGTGTCGATCACCAGCACCTCAAGTCCGTTCGCCGACAGGGCCATGTCCACCACGGCGGTGTCGAGCGTGCGGCAGTCGAGGAACACGACGGCGTCGCGCTCGCCCAGGAGCGACGCGGACTGGTCCATGATCCCGGTCGGTGCACCGACCGCGTGGTTCTCGGAGTACTGCCCGACGCGTGCGAGCTGCTTGCGGTCGAGGCCGAGCTCCCACAGGTCGTTGAACGCCAGCGCGACGCCGCACTCGATCGCGGCGCTCGACGACAGGCCAGCACCCACGGGGACGTCGGACTCGATGAAGACGTCGAAGCCGGTCTTGTCCGACAGATCCGCGCCCTGCTCCCGGAGCGCCCACGCGATGCCGAGCACGTACGCCGACCAGCCACTCATCGCGTCCGGTTCGAGGTCGTCGAGTGCGAGCGAGACGACGGACTCCGGGTCGAAGGCCGAGGCGACACGCAGCACCCGGTCGGCCCGCGGAGCGATGGACGCCGTCGTGCGACGGTCGATCGCGAACGGCAGGACGTAGCCCTCGTTGTAGTCGGTGTGCTCACCGATCAGGTTGACCCGCCCCGGGGCGGAGTACCGCACCGTCGGCTCGTACCCGAACACCTGCTGGAACGTCATGCTCGTTCGATCCCTCCTCGGATGAACTCGGCCTGCTGCTCGGGGACGACGTCCCCGATCCAGGCCCCCATGGCGGCTTCGCTGCCGGCCAGGAACTTCAACTTCGTCTCCGCCCGACGCGGCGACGTGATCTGCAGCATCAGCCGCACGGTGTCACGCGCGGTGTGCACCGGGGCCTGGTGCCACGCGGCGATGTACGGCGTGGGGTCGCCGTACAGCTCGTCCATCCCGCGGGTCAGCCGCAGGTGCATGTGCGCGAGCTCGTCCTTCTCGGCATCGGTCAGGCCGGCGAAGTCCGGCACGTGGCGATGCGGGAGCATGTGGATCTCGAGCGGCCAGCGAGCGGCGAACGGCACGAAGGCGGTGAAGTGCTCGCCGGCGAGGACGACCCGGTCGGAGTCGCGCTCGTTCGCGAGGTGCTGCTCGAACAGGTCCGGCCCGAAGCGCTCGATCGAGTCGAGGAGCCGCTGCGTGCGCGGCGTCACGTACGGGTACGCGTAGATCTGCCCGTGGGGGTGGTGCAGCGTGACCCCGATCGCTTCGCCCCGGTTCTCGAACGGGAACACCTGCTGGATGCCGGGCATCGCGGAGAGCGCAGCAGTGCGGTCGGCCCACGCTTCGACCACGGTGCGGGCCCGTGACTCCGAGATGGACGCGAACGACCCGGCGGTCTCGGGGGAGAAGCACACGACCTCGCACCGACCGACCGACCGGAACGTCCGGTTCAGGCCGACCTCGGTCAGCGAGTCCAGCGAGCCCGGAGCGTCGTCGGCCTGCAGTGCCGGACCGAACGAGGGCGACCGGTTCTCGAACACCGCGACGTCGTACACGCTCGGGATCTCGGACGGGTTCGCCGCGGACTGGGGCGCGAGGGGGTCCTGGTCGGCCGGTGGCAGGAACACGCGGTTCTGCCGGCTGCTGGCGATGGAGACCCACTCGCCCGTGAGGACGTCCTGGCGCATCTGCGCGGTCGCCGGACGTGGGTCGAGGGTCCGCTCGTCGATGCGACGTTCGGCGGGCAGCGTCGTGTCCGCATCGTCGAAGTAGATGAGGTCGCGGCCGTCCGCGAGCTTCGTCGCGCGCTTGGTGATCACCGGACGAGCCTACTCCATGAACGAAGGATTGCGAAAGTGATCGGAAGCAGACGAAACTACCCTTGTGAGCGACGACGACCTCTTCCTCGCCGGCACGATGCCGGCCCCACTGCGCCAGGAGCGCATCGTCGCCATCGTCGACGGCGCACCCGGCATGGTGCGCACGACGGCGCTCGCCGCGGCGCTCGGCACGAGTGAGGTAACCGTCCGCCAGGACCTCGCGGTCCTCGACCGGGAGGCTCGGGTCAAGCGGGTGCACGGCGGCGCGCTCCGCCTCGGGGTCGGTTCCGGCGAGCGGCCGTTCGAGGAGACCGCCGTCGAGCACCAGGTCGCGAAGGCCGCCATCGGCCGCGCCGCGGCCGCGCTCGTGCGGTCCGGCCAGTGCGTCGTGCTCGACGTCGGCACCACCCCGGCCGCCGTGGCCGAGGCACTGGTCGCGCGCGAGGACCTCGTGGACGTCACCGTCGTCACGAACTCGCTGACGACCGCCCTCGCACTCGAACGCGCCGTCCCCCGGTTCACGGTCATCGTCACCGGCGGGACGCTCCGCCCGCTCCAGCACTCACTCGTCGCACCCTTCAACAACACCCTGTTGCCGATGATCGCCGCCGACGTGGTGTTCCTCGGCGGGACGGGCGTGGACGTCGAGCACGGGCTGACGAACGTGAACCTGCCCGAGACCGAGGCGAAGCGCATGCTCGCCGCCCACGCCGGGCGTACGGTCGTGGTGGCGGACGGCTCGAAGTTCGGGCGCGCCCACGTCGGGGTCGTCAGCGGCCTCGGGGACATCGACGTCGTCGTGACCGCGGAAGCGCCACCGGAGCTCGTCGAGCAGGTGCGTGCCGCCGGGGTCGAGGTCGTCGTGGCCGACGGCGGACAGTCGGACACCACCGCATCGGGAAGGAACCACAGCGCATGACCGCAGCACCCACCGGGGGCCAGTACCACCTCCGTCACGCCGGCCCGGACGGGGTCGTCGAGGCGGTCGTCACCGAGGTCGCAGCCGGTATCCGCGAACTCCGGGTCGCCGGGTTCGACCTGACCGAGCCCTTCCCGGCGTCGGAGGCGCCGGCCGGTGCGAACGGCATCGTGCTCGTCCCGTGGCCGAACCGCGTCGCCGGCGGGAAGTGGGAGCTGGACGGCACGGCCCAGCAGCTCGACGTCTCCGAGCCGAAGTACGGCAACGCCTCGCACGGGCTGCTCCGGTTCTCGCCGTACCGCGTGGTGTCGCAGACGGAGACCAGCGTCCTGCAGGAGGCGACGATCCACCCGCAGCACGGCTGGCCGTTCACCCTCGAGACGCGGGTGCACCACGAGCTGGTGGACGACGGGATCCGCATCACGCACGAGATCACGAACCGCTCCGGCGTGCGTGCCCCGTTCGCGGTCGGGGCGCACCCGTACCTGCGCGCCGGCGACACCCCGGCAGAGGACCTCGTCATCACGCTCGACGCCGCGACGGCGTTCACCGTCGACGACAAGCGCATCCCGAACGGCACCGAGCCCGTGGCGGGCACCGGTGTCGATCTCCGCGTCGGTCGTCGTGCGGGTGACTCGGACCTCGACACCGCGTACACCGACGTGACGCCAGACGCCGACGGGGTCCGGCGCACGACCATGCACGGGCCAGAGGGTGACGGCGTCCAGCTCTGGCAGGACGAGTCGTTCCCCTACGTGCAGGTGTTCACGTCGCGGGAGTTCCCGCGTGGTGACGGCAAGGGCCTGGCCGTCGCGGTCGAGCCGATGACCGCGCCCGCCGATGCCCTGAACTCCGGCGAGGGGCTCCGATGGCTCGAACCCGACGAGACCTGGACCGGTTCCTGGGGCATCCGCCGCGTCTGGTCCTGACCCTCGCGGGCTGATCAGCCGCGGCGCATCCGCAGGGCTTCCACCGCGAGCGATTCGGTGCCGTAGCGCCCGATCTCGTGCGCCCACGCGGGGTCGTCGCCGCGGAGGGCGATGAACTGCTTGCGCTGCCGGCACACGTAGCCGAGCACGCTGGAGGCGGTCGCCACCTCGACGAAGTCCTTACGGATGTGCCGGGTGGTGACCTGGGCGTTCCGGCGGAGCGTGTCCAGCAGCAGCTGGTCGCTCATCGTGGTGTTGGTCGCTGCTGCGAGCTCGACGATGCGGCGCGCGTCCCCGCTGGTGCTGGACTGCGTGGCGTCGATGTGCTCGATCACGGTGTACCCCGTTCGTTCTGCTTCAGGTGGTGCTGGCGATCCACGAGGAGTGGATGCGGGAACGACACTATCGGCGTCATCCCAACAGACCGCTGAACGAGACCTGAACTGTGCAGTGCGAACGCCATGAGCTCGCTGGGGACGGCGTGTACCCCAATCGCAGCTTCGCAACACATGTCGCTCGAACGGGGGATGTGCCGGCGTCTCCTCCGCCGGGTACGATCTCGTCACCCTGAAGAGCTCCCTGCTCGACGATCGGCAGGAGCCCAGGACCTGATGACGACCCGTGCCATCCACACCCGTCGGACGATGATCGGTCTCGCTGGCATCGGCCTCGCCGGCGCCGTCCTCGGCGAGGCGACCGCCGCGTCCGCCGCATCGGCAGTGGGAGCACGGTTCACCGCGACGGCCAAGACCACCACCGACGAGCTCAACCGGTGGCTCGCCGCACGGGACTCGACGCGCATCCGTCGGCTCACGGGCGTGGTCGTCCTGACGAAGCCGCTCGTCGTCCCGGCGAACACGCTGCTCGACGCCCACGGTGCGACGATCACCGGGCCACCGACCGACAACGTGCTCCGGAACGCCGCGTCGATCGCGACGGTCGTGACGAGCGTGGCCGTGACCGCGGGCTCCCCGGTCGTCACGAGCGCGGCCGGGGCGTTCACCGCCGACATGGTCGGGCGACGCATCCAGGTCCTCGACGCCGGCTCTCGTGCGTGGCGGCCCGGCGCACCGACCTCGCTCTACGGCCGCGTGGTCACCGTCACGTCGCCGGGGCAGGCGACGCTCGACGTCCCGGCGACCTCGACCCTCACCGCGCAGGCGTACGTCTACCCCGTCGCCGACACCACCATCACGATCCAGGGCGGCACCTGGATCAACCGCAACAAGAACTCCCTGTCGCAGAAGATCTCCTCGCACGGGTTCCTCATCCGCCGTGCCTCCGGCGTGACCATCGCGGACCTGACGGTGAAGGGCCAGGGCGCGAAGCAGATGGGCGGCCAGTACGCGATCAGCCTCGGTGACGTGTCCGACGTGACCGTCTCGAAGATCACCTTCACCGACACGTCGTCCGACGGGCTCCACTTCCAGGGCCCGGCGTCGACGCTTCGGATCTCGGACATCACGGGCTCGAACTCCGGTGACGACCTCGTGGCGTTCACCGGGGTCGACGGCAAGAGCAGGGACGGCTCCCGACTCGGGGACGTCGAGGGCGACATCACGGACGTCGTCCTCCGCAACGTGCGCGGGTCCGGGTGCCACACGCACCTCAAGATCACGTCGGGGGTCGGCGCGGGCGAGGTCCAGCGACACGTCAGCGGGTTCACGGCGACCGGCATCTCCGGAACGGTCAGCTCCGGTGGTGCTCCCGTCAACGTCGTGGACTACGCCGGGTCGACGTCCTTCTCCGGATCGATCACCGGGGTCACCGCGACACCGTCCGGAGCATCCGCGATGGTGAACGTCGGCGCATCGATCGTCGGGGACCTCGTGGTCGGTGACGTCACGTGGACCACTGCGAAGGTCCCCACGAACGGGATCGTTCGGGTGGTCCAGTCCTCCACGACCCCGACGGTCACCGCGGGCTCGATCACCGTCCGCAACGTCGTCCGCAAGGACACCGCGGGGAAGATCACGGACACGACGGGGGCCGGCCTCGCGCTCGGCACGCGCACGCTCGGCACCCTGACCGTGACCGGGGTCGGGTGTCCGGTACCCGCGCCGCACTTCGACTCCGTCCAGCTCGCCTCGGCGGGGATGCGGATCGACTCGATGAGCGTCGCGTCCGACTCGTCGGCGGCACGGACGGGCAACGTGCTGGTGCTCCCGGTGTCCTCGAAGGGGTACTCGATCGGCGCCGCCACCTTCTCGTCGATCTCACGGTCGACCGGATCGCTCTGGTCCGCGGACGCCGACGGGGACGGGACCTCCACCGACATCGCGGTCCGTGGGTACTCCGGCGGGAAGGCGGTGGCGCTGCTCCGCTCGCCCGCGAGCCTGCGTGTGTGGGACCTCAAGCAGCCTGCCGGCACCGGAGCCGCGGTTCGGCTCAACTCGCCTGCCGCGTCTCCCGTCAGGATCGTGACGGCCAGGTCGACCCGATCCGCACCGCTCGTGTCCCGAACCGGGGCGCAGCAGGTGTCGGTCTCCTCGTCGATCCCGGTCGACACGTCGCTGCTCACGCCGCTCGAGGGTGATCAGGTGATCGACGTCCGGGCTGTCTCCGCCGGCACCCAGTACTGGGACAGTGCATCTGGCACGTGGACTTCGACAAAACCGACCCCGAGTGCAGCGAGCACCTCCCCGCCGACCGCGGCCCCGCCAACCGCTTCCCCGGGGCCGGTCGCCCCCTCAGGCCCGTCACCCGCGGAGGCTCCTGCCCCGACCTCGACTCCGCCCGTCGCCTCAACGTCAACGCCGACGCCGACGCCGACGCGGACTCCGACTGCTGCGCCGACGCAGCCGCTGGCACCGTCGGCTGCGGACGCCGCGAGTTCTGGAGGCTCTCGGTGACGGACGGCAGCGCACCTGTCGTCCGGGCGAAATGGGGTGGGCCCCGTGGGGCTCGAACCCACGACCCTCGGATTAAAAGTCCGGTGCTCTACCAACTGAGCTAGAGGCCCTCGGCGTCCAGGCTACCGGGACGAGCACGCCGACAACGAACGAGTGCGCAGTACTGAGGCCTCCACGCGATGGGAGCCCCCGGCTACTGCGCACTCGTTCGTTCTCGGGCCGGCACCACGTCGGGCGCCGGCGAGGTCAGCTCCGACGGCCGGTCAAGGTCCGGAGCAGCCAGGCGATGATCGCGATGACGAGCAGCACGACGCCGACCCACAGCAGGAACTTCAGGCTCGCGGCGAATCCGCCGACGAACAGCAGGATGACGGCGATCACGGCCAGGATGATGAGCAGGGCGTTCACGGGGTTCCTCTCTTCCACGTCCAGGAGGAGTGCCTCCCTTACGCACGAGCACGGTACCCGTCACCGCCGCTGTCCGTTCGGGGCGAACGGAGGGCGGGCGTGTCACCGGCGGCGCCTACACTGCTGCGGTGCCTCGCGATCACCACCGTCCCGTCCACTTCACCGACGCCGAGTTCGCCGCCATCAAGGGTGGCGAGGACCCTGCGCTGGTGAACCGTGTCGCGCACGAGACCGCGAACGCGCTGCTCCACCGCGTCCGGCAGGACCCGGATCCCGAGGTGGTCGAGCGACTCGTGACCTACACGGACGTGCACGGCATCGAGGCCGTGGCTGAGCTCTGGGCCCGTGTGGGGGCGCACACCCTGCCAGGCGCGCTCTGGCGGATCTACCTCATGCGGACGGTGATCCGGCAGAACCCGGACGAGATCGCGTTCCTCTTCACGCGCGGGACGGAGCGCATCGGCACGATCGACCAGGCGGTCGCGGGGGCCGAACAGCCGACGGGGCCGTCGGAGATCCTGACCCTGGCGGACAGCATCCTGCACGGCCTCTACACGGGCGACTTCGCAGTGGCGCTCGATCGCGGCGCCGCGTTCTGCCGCCTCGCCGCAGCAGGAGCCACGAGCGTCGCCGACGACTCCGACCTCACGGCCGAGGAGCGGGCAAGCGTGCTGACGGTGCGTGCCTTCCGGCTGTCCGAACTCGCCGAGGACCTGACCGCAGCGGCGGCGCTGTGGCGTCGCGACGCCCTGGACTGAACCGACCGCCCGGCGACGCCCTTCCGTCGGAGCCGCGCCGGGCCTCCAGGCCGATGACCGGCCCACCGGACAGCCGGCAGTGCCCGAAAGCGGTCAGCGCGGGCGAGCCGCCTTCCGGGCAGAGGAAAACCGGGCCGCAGAAGCGCCTCTCGGCGCGAGGCCGCTCGAAGCGGCGAATTTTGGAGCCCGGGGCTTGCTGCGGCCCGGCGACTTCGAGTCTACGAGACGGACGCCGAGAACGCCGCCTTGTTCACTCTCGGTGGACATGGCGACGTTCGGGCGCGTTCCCGGCGCGATCAGGACGCGCTGTGTCGGCGACGCATCAGTGCAGCTCCGATCAGCGCGAGCGCTGCGATGCCCGCCCCGCTGGCTGCTGCGGGGTGCAGCATCGGCGTGTCAGCGATCACGATGTCGAGATCGACCGTGGACGGTTCCGCACCGGTCACCCGCTGCGTGATCGAGATCGCGTTCTCGCCAGCGCTCAGTCCCTGGACCGTCGCGGTCCATGAACCGTTCCCCTGCACCTCTGTCGTGACCGTGCCACCCGGGCCGACGAGCTCGATCGCGGCTCCGGGGTGGCCCTGGCCCGTGAGTTCCGCTGATCCGGTCTGCGGATCGGTGGAGGTCACCTCGGCGTGGAGTTCGAGCGGCTTCAGCGTGACCGTGGTCGATGCGGACTGCTTGTCAGATCCGATCGTCTGCTCGGCAGTGATCTCGTGTTCGCCCCACGGGACCCCCGTCAGTTCGAGACTCCAGTCGCCGCCGCTCTGGACTTCGGTCGTCTCCGTCCCCGTGGGGCCCGACACCTCGATGGTCGCGCCGGGCTCGCCGGAGCCGCTCACCGCGACCGTTCGTGCGATCGGGTCTCCGGAAGCATTCACCGTCGGGGCGACGACAGGGATCGTCGCGCTGCGTTCGAGCACCTGGTCCGGTACCCCGGCGGCGCTCTGGGTCACCGTGAGGGCGGTGCTCCCGGGCGGGAGGTCACCGACCGTGAGCGACCAGACACCGCTGGCGGGGACCTCCACGTTCACCGGAGTCGGGCCGCCGACGACGGTGATCACGGCGCCGGGCTGGCCGGTTCCGCTCACCGTGGCGGTCCGCGCTGCGGGGTCGGTGGTGACGTTCGCGAGGAGTTGCTTGGCGACGACGTGGATACCGAAGGGCGCCTCGGCGATGACCGACCCGCCGTCCTCGAAACGCACGCGGCCGCCGGTGAGGTCTGCACCGAGGGGGGCGTTCTCCGCGACGACCAGGGTGATCGTCCGTCGGTTCACCCACTGACCGCGGTTGCACGTGACCTGTGTGCCTTCGGCGTTCGTCCGGCAAGTGGAGTCGTCGACGCCGATCAGCCTCGTGTTGGTGGGGGCATCGACGATCAGGGATGCGGAACGACCGGGGATGCCCGGTTGGAACTGGATCTTCGTCTGTGCGCCCTGCACGGCGTTGGTGGAAGCCGGCGGGTTCGGGGCCGCTGTCGCTGCGGTCGGCGCCCCGGCCAAGAGCAGGGCGAGTGCCGCACCGCTCCCGACCAGAGTCGCTCTCGCGATCTTGCTGGTCATGGGTCCTCCTCTATGGATACTCAGTATCTTACATATTCAAATTATGATCAGCAAGTATTGACGTTATGTATTTCAAATGACATGCTTACGGAGAACCGGGAGGACACATGTACGGGAACGGACTGGCACTCATGCTCGGCGCAGGAGCACTCGCGACGCTCATCGTCGCGGACCCGCTGTCGATCGGCATCGGGCTGGGCTTGCTCGTGGTCGCAGCGGGTACCGCGATCGCCATTCGCGCCGCGGCGGTTCGTCGCGCACGACGGGGCAGCGACAGGTGGTGACCGGCAGATCGGTCGGCGCGAGATCGGCCCGCGTGCTCGTCGCCGCGCTGCTCGTCGTGCTCGCGGTCACTCTGATCATCGGCGAGCGGGTCGGCCGCGCAATCGAGGCGTCCACCGCCGCCTGGTTGGTCGGCACCGTCACGGGGATGGACGTGCTCCCCGCCGATGCGTCGACCGTGCCGGCGGTCGTCTTCCGCTCGGGCGACCTGCAGTGGAACGTGCTGGAGATCACCCTCGAGTGCGCGATCGCCTTCCTCCTCGCCGGTCTCCTCGTCATGGGTGCCGCCCTGGTGTCGGTTGCGCGCTTCAGCCTCGTTCGTGTGCTGCTCGCGATCGGGGTCGGTGCGTCCCTGCTCGTGGCGGTGAACCAGCTGCGGATCGTGATGCTCTCCCTCGTGCTGGCTCACGGCGGAATCAACGCGTTCGAGTGGGCGCACTCCTTCGCAGGGAGCGTCGTCTCGCTCGCGGGCCTGACCCTGACCCTGCTCGTCGTGTTCGTGCTGGTCGTCCGCCCCGGCTCCCGCGCGTCCACCCGCAACATCCCGACTCGTGAGGAGTTCCCCGCATGACCACCCTCGTCGCGATCGTGAACACCGTGTCCGTCATGGTGATCGCGCTGTCCCTCGTCTACTTCCTCAGCGCGATGATCGCCGGGATCCACGAGCTCCGCCGAGTCGGCTCTGCGCTGAGGACCCAGGGAGACGCCGTGTACCGCGACCCCTTCGCGGATGAGCCCGGCACCTTCGACGTGTACTTCCTCATTCCCTGTCTGAACGAGGAAGCCGTGATCGGACAGACCGTCCGTGCACTGGCCGGAGGACGACGCTCGACCACGATCGTCATCGATGACGGGTCCGAGGACGGTACCGCCGCGATCGCGCGTCGCGAGGGCGGCCCGGACGTCATGGTGCTCGAGCGCACGCTGCCGGACGCACGGAAGGGCAAGGGCGCTGCGCTCAACGCAGCGTTCCGACTCGTCCTCGACCACGTCGCCGAGCGTGACCAGGACCCCGAGCGCGTCCTCGTCTGCGTGATGGACGCCGACGGCCGACTGTCCGATGCCGCGCTGTCGCACATCCTCCCGCTCTTCGAGGACCCGAGCGTGGGCGGGTCCCAGCTCGCGGTCCGGATCCGCAACCGGAACGAGAACTTCCTGACACGCTTCCAGGACTTCCAGTTCTGGTCCATGTCCGCGGTCACGCAGTTCGGACGGCGGAAGACCGGGACGGTCAGCCTCGGTGGCAACGGTCAGTTCACACGGCTCACCGCGTTGCGCGAGCTCGGCTCCGAGCCGTGGTCGGCTTCCCTGACCGAGGACCTCGACCTCGCGATCTCGTTGATCGCCAACGGCTGGCGGCTCGAGACCACCCCAGACGCCTCGCTCGACCAGCAGGGCGTCGAGAGTCTGCGTCGGCTCGTGATCCAGCGTCGTCGCTGGTACCAGGGGCACATGACGGCAGGCAAGCGGATCGGCGAGGTCTGGTCGAACCCGACGATCTCGAACGCCCGCGCGCTCGAGGTCTCCGCCTACCTCGCCGTCCCGTGGCTGTTCGACCTGCCGTGGTCGATCCTCTGGCACTGGACCCTCGCGTCACTGATCATGCGTGCCGATGCGCAGTTCGCGTGGGCGACATCGATCCCCAGTGCGATCGTCGGTGGCCTGCTCTGGTACCTCGTCACCTTCGCGCCCGCGATCTTCACGACCGTCGTCTACCACCGCAGGGACCGCCGGGTCGGATGGCCCACTGCCGTCCTGATGGGTCACGCCTTCGTCGTCATGAACTACCTCTCCTTCGTCTGCGCCTGGGGTGCCCTCTTCCGGATGGCTCGAGGCCGGACCGGATGGGACAAGACCACACGCACAGCCGACGAGCCCCGCACGGCTCCCGCACCAGCCTGACCACGCCGTCCCGATCGGAGAACGACCCAGTGAACACATCTGCCACCACCCGGATCCGCGGCGGCCGCATCGACGATGCCCCCGACGATGTCGGACGCATCGCCGTCGTGCTCGGCACCCGGCCGGAGATCATCAAGCTCGCCGGTGTCATCCGCGAACTCGGCGACCGTGCTCGGGTGATCCACACCGGGCAGCACTACGACGACTCGATGTCCGGACAGTTCTTCCGCCAGCTCGGGCTCCCAGCACCCGATCGTGTTCTCGCCGGCATCGGCGGAGCTGATCGTGGCACGCAGATCGCGACGGCCATCGGTGCGCTGACCGAGGAGTTCCAGCGGTCGCGACCGTCCGCCGTGATCGTGCAGGGTGACACGAACGCGGTGTCCGCGGGAGCACAGGCAGCGAACTACCTCGGCATCCCAGTGGTGCACGTGGAGGCTGGTCTCCGTTCCGGGGACCGCGGGATGCCGGAGGAGCTCAACCGGCTCGTCGTCGGTGCGCTCGCCGACGTGCACTGTGCGCCCACGGAGACCAGCCGCGCCAACCTCCTGCGGGAGGGGGTCCCGGCGACCCGGGTCGAGGTCACCGGCAACACCGTCGTCGAGGCGACCCTCGCCTCGATCGCGGCCGCTGCCGATCCCGCAGTCGCGGTCGAGGGTGTGCCGGTGGGCGAGTTCGTGCTGGCGACGATCCACCGCCCGGAGAACACCGACACCGAACCCGCGCTGCGGAGGGTCCTCGAAGGGCTCGCTGCGCTCGGTCTCCCCGTCGTCCTGCCCCTGCACCCGCGCACCGCGGCCGCTGTCGAGCGGCACGGTCTGCGATCGCTCCTCGACGGGATGACCGTTCTCGAGCCCGTCGGCCACGCGTCCTTCATCTGGCTGGCGCTCCGGGCGACGCTCATCGTCGCCGACTCCGGGGGTGTGCAGGAAGAGTGCACGGTCCTGAAGCGCCCACTGGTGGTGGTCCGCCGGTCCACCGAGCGGCCCGAGGCCGTGGATGCCGGCTTCGCCGTGCTCGTGCGTCCGGGCGACGGCCTCGCCACTGCGGCCCTCGCCCTGCTCGCCGAAGTTCGACAACGACCGCTGGCATCGGTTCCCTCGCCGTACGGGGACGGAGGGGCGAGTCGACGGATCGCAGACCTGGCCGTCCGGGTCGCGTCCGGAACCGAGCCAATCCAACGGGGCGAGGGCGCCGAATCATCAGCGTGACGGATCCCATGGGCCGCCACACAGCGGGGGCTCCCCGTGCGACCCGACCCGGCTCACCCGGCCGGAGTAATTCCCTGCGGATCGCACGGGACCCTCGCTGCCAATCAACGCAGCATGGAGCAACCCGGACACCGGAAGGAGGAAAACCTGCAATGCTTGCCATCGTGGAACGCGACACCGAACGCTGGAGCTCGACCGAGCCTGTTCCGTCGTCGCCGGATTCCCTCCTCCTCCGCGTCGCACAGGGCGACCAGCAGGCCTTCTCGGAGCTCTACGACGAACTCGCCGGCCGCGTCCTCGGACTCATCACGCGCCTCCTCAAGGACCGTGCCCAGTCCGAAGAGGTCGCACAAGAGGTCTTCCTCGAGGTCTGGCAGCAGGCCGCCAAGTTCGACACCACCCGGGGCAGCGCCTCGAGCTGGGTGCTGACGATGGCCCACCGCCGAGCGGTGGACCGGGTGCGCGCCGCGCAGGCCTCCCGTGACCGCGACACCAAGATCGGGATCCGCGACTTCGAGTCCGGCTTCGACCAGGTGTCCGAGTCCGTCGAGATCCGGATCGAGCACGAACGGGTCAGCAGGGCACTCGCCCGCCTGACCGAGTTCCAGCGGCAGGCCGTGCAGATGTCCTACTACGGCGGCTACTCGCACAGCGAGATGGCCGAGCTCCTCGGGGTGCCGATCGGCACCGTGAAGACCCGTCTCCGCGACGGGATGATCAGACTGCGCGACGAGATGGGAGTGGCGTCATGACCGAACGACACGACGATCCCGCACTCCTCACGGGTGCGTACGCGCTCGACGCGCTGAGCGACGCCGAGCGACGCGAGGTCGAAGCGGCACTCGCCGAGTTCCCCGAACTCCGTGCGGAGGCCGACTCGCTCTCCGAGACCGCCAGGGCTCTGGCCTACGCGGTCGAGCCGATCGAGCCGCCGGCATCCCTCAAGGCCTCGCTGATGGCCGCGATCCAGACCACGCCGCAGGTCGCTCCCGACACCGGTCGGGCCGCGCAGTCGGTCCCCGCCACCGTCCAGGAGGCTCCGATCGCCTCCGTCACGGACGTCACCTCCGGGGGTGGCTCGGCCAGTGCCGCGGCTCGCCGTCGGTGGTTCCAGCGTCCGGCAGCGATGCTCGGTGCTGCTGCTGCGGTCGGTGTCGTGTTCCTCGGCGTCGGACTCGGCGCGGGTGGGGCGATCTTCGGCCAGGACTCCGGCCCGGGGACCAGCGCGTCCCAGGCGGCGTCCGGCCTCGACCAGATCTACGCCGCTGCCGACTTCAAGCGGTCCACCTCCCCGGTGACCGGCGGCGGCTCGGCCACGGTCGTGTGGTCGGACCAGCTCGGCAAGTCCGCCGTCATCCTCGACGGGGTGGCCGCTGCGCCGAAGGACAAGACCTACCAGCTCTGGTACATCGGCTCCGAGGCGTCTGGCGGCACGATCGAGTCCGCCGGCCTGATGAACGACGTCGACGGCGGTGTCCGCTCGGCCGTGCTGAGCGGTGCGAAGTCCGCCGGGGCGGCGGTCGGCATCACGGTCGAGCCCGCCGGTGGGTCGAAGCAGCCGACGACGACGCCGATCGTCGCGGTGCCCACGGCGTAGGTTCCTCCGCCCGCGCCCTTCGCCGGGCGCCCGACGCGTGCTGGCGTCGCCATCCGACTCGGAACGACGAAGTCGCTGTCGTACGACAGCGACTTCGTCGTTCGTTGCGTCCGCCGACCCCGGGCGCCCCGGAAGACGACAACGCCGATGTCGTACGACATCGGCGTTGTCGTTCCGAGTCAGCGCGAGACCGACCCCAGAACCCGCACGCTCACCCGAAGCGGCCGGAGACGTAGTCCTCGGTGGCCTGCACGGACGGGTTCGAGAACATCGTCGCCGTGTCGTCGAACTCGATGAGCTTCCCGGGAGCTCCCGTGCCGGCGATGTTGAAGAACGCCGTCTTGTCGCTCACGCGCGAGGCCTGCTGCATGTTGTGGGTCACGATCACGATCGTGAACTCCTTCTTCAGCTCCTCGATGAGGTCCTCGATCGCGAGCGTGGAGATCGGGTCGAGCGCCGAGCACGGCTCGTCCATCAGGAGCACGTCGGGCTGCACGGCGATCGCCCGCGCGATGCAGAGACGCTGCTGCTGACCGCCGGACAGGCCCATGCCGGGCTTGTCGAGGCGGTCCTTGACCTCGTTCCAGAGGTTCGCGCCCTGCAGGGAACGCTCGACGATGTCGTCGGCCTCGGACTTCGAGATGCGCTTGTTGTTGAGCTTCACGCCCGCGAGCACGTTGTCCTTGATGGACATCGTGGGGAACGGGTTCGGGCGCTGGAACACCATGCCGACCTGACGCCGGACGATGACCGGGTCGACGCCGGGTGCGTAGAGGTCGTCGCCGTCCACCTTCACGGAGCCCTCGACGTACGCGCCGGGGATGACCTCGTGCATGCGGTTGAGCGTGCGGAGGAACGTGGACTTGCCGCAACCGGACGGGCCGATGAACGCGGTGACGGTGCGGGGCTCGATCGTCATGTCGACGCCCTCGACCGCCTTGAACTTCGAGTAGTAGACGTTGAGGCCGTCGACCTCGATGCGCTTGGACACAGTGGACCTTCCGGAGGTGCTAGCGGGAGAGCTTGGGGGCGAAGAGGCGGGTGATGAAGCGGGCGAGCAGGTTGAGCACCATCACGATGAGGATGAGCACGAGTGCCGCGGTCCAGGCCCGGTCGACGAACGGTACCGGGTTGGCGCCCTGCTGCGAGTACTGCGTGAACGCGAACACCGGCAGCGTCATCATCGGGTTCTTGAACAGGTCGTAGTTCATGCTCGTTGTGAACCCGGCGGTGACCAGCAGGGGAGCCGTCTCACCGATGACGCGGGCGATGGCGAGCATGACCCCCGTCGTGATGCCGGCGAGGGAGGTGGGGAGGACGACCTTGATGATCGTGAGCCACTTCGGCACGCCGAGGGCGTAGGACGCCTCGCGGAGCTCCATCGGGACGATCTTCAGCACCTCCTCGGTGGAGCGGACGACGATCGGGATCATCAGGACCGCGAGGGCGACCGAGCCGACCAGGCCGAACCGGGCGCCGGGACCGAGGAACAGCGCGAAGAGCGAGTAGGCGAACAGACCGGCGACGATCGACGGGATGCCGGTCATGACGTCGACGAAGAACGTGATGCCGCGTGCCAGGGGTCCGCGGCCGTACTCGACCAGGTAGATCGAGGTCAGCAGGCCGATCGGCACGGCCATGAGCGCCGCGAACAACGTGATCTCGAGCGTGCCGATCAGGGCGTGCAGTGCGCCGCCGCCGACCGAGATCACGCCGCGCATCGAGTACGAGAAGAACGCCGCGTCGAAGCGGGCAAGACCGTCCGCGAGGACCGTGTACAGCAGCGAGACCAGCGGCAGGACGGCGATGACGAAGGCCGTGACGACGAGCGACGTGATCAGCCGGTCGACCGCCTTGCGCCCGCCCTCGACGATCCGGGAGACGACCACGATGAGGACGTCGAACAGGACCGTGCCGAGGAACAGGGCGGCGACGATGTTGAAGTCCTTGACCGCGCCGCCGGCGTTGAGCAGGGCGAAGACGAGGGCGAGCGCGACCCAGCTCCCGCCGAGGAGCAGCCACGGGACGGACTTGTGGAGCTTCCCGTTGGCGAAGACGTTGCCGGGGGACTGACGGAGTGCGAGGGACATCGGGGTGCGACCTCTCAGCTGACGCGCTTGCGCACGATGTACCGCGCGAGCGTGTTGATGACCAGGGTGATGACGAAGAGGATCAGACCCGATGCGATCAGCGCGTTCAGGGCGGTTCCGGATGCCTCGGCGAACTGCAGGGCGATGTTCGCCGCGATCGTGGAGGGGTTCAGCGACGTGAGCAGCTGGAAGGTGACGTTCGTCGACACCGACAGCACCAGCGCGATCGCCATCGTCTCGCCGAGCGCCCGACCGAGGCCGAGCATGATCGCGGACACGATGCCGGACTTGGCGAACGGCAGGACCGACAGGCGGATCATCTCCCAGCGCGTGGCGCCGAGCGCGAGTGCCGCCTCTTCGTTGAGGGTCGGCGCCTGCAGGAAGATCTCGCGCATGACGGCGGTCATGATCGGGATCGCCATGACCGCGAGCACGATCGACGCGGTGAGGATGGTGCGTCCGGTGCCGGAGATCTGTCCGGAGAACAGCGGGAACCACCCGAGGTACTCGTTGAGGAACGAGTAGAACGGCTGCACGAACCGGGCGAGCACCACGATGCCCCAGAGTCCGTAGACGACCGAGGGGACCGCGGCCAGCAGGTCGATGACGTAGCCGAGCACCGGCGCGATGCGGCGCGGTGCGAAGTGCGAGATGAAGAGCGCGATCCCGATGGAGAGCGGCACGGCCATCACGAGTGCGAGGAGCGCGGACCAGACGGTACCGAAGACGAGGGGCCCGACGTAGTCCCAGAAGTTCGCCGCCTGGTTCGGCAGCTCGCCGACCTTCGCGGAGAATGCGGGGATGCTCTGCCACACGAGGAAGGCCGCGACCAGCGCGAGCACGACGAGGATGAGTCCGCCGGAGATCACCGAGGCGGCGGAGAAGACCCGGTCGCCGACGCGGACGACGGCCTTCGGCTTCGGGGTGGTCGTTGACCCTGGGTGGGCCGGTGCTGTCGTCATGGGACGTGGGGCTCCTGTCGGGTGACGGGGAAGTGCCCGGGTGCCGGTCGGTGGACCGGCACCCGGGCGTTCAGGAGGTGCTACTTGATGGACGCGACCGCGTCAGCGGCCTTCTTCGCGAGGTCGCTCGAGAGGGCGGCCGACTTGGCCTCCGTCGCGGCGGCCTTCTGCGCGTCGTCCGAGACCACGTACGTCAGGTAGGACTTCACGAGGTCGGCCTTGGCCGAGTCCTTGTACTCCTGGCACGCGATGGCGTAGGAGACCAGGACGAGCGGCCATGCGCCCTTGGCGGTGTCCTTGCGGTCGATGTCGATCGCCAGGTCGTTGGTCTCGCGACCCGACGCGACGTCGGAGTCCGCGACGACCTGGGCGGCACCCTCGGCCGAGATCTTGGTGGCGGTGTCGCCGACCATGAGCTTGGCCTTGTCGAGGTCACCGGCGCCGGAGTCGTCGATGTAGGTGATGGCGTTCGAGGCGCCCTGCATGGCCGAGGCCACACCCGAGGTGCCCTTCGCGCTGTCGCCGACCTGGTACGGGAAGGTCTGGCTCGGCGCCTCGGTCCACACGTCGCCGGCGTTCGCCGAGACGTACTCGGAGAAGTTCTGCGTGGTGCCCGAGTCGTCGGAGCGGTGCACGACCGTGATGTTCGCGTCCGGCAGCTTCGCGCCGTCGTTGAGCGCCGCGATCTGCGAGTCGTTCCACTTGGTGATCTTGCCGGAGAAGATGCCGGCGATCGTCTTCGCGTCGAGCGTCAGGTCCTTGACGCCGTCGACCTTGTAGGCGATGGCGATCGGGGAGATGTAGACCGGGACGTCGATGGCCTTCGAGTCCGCGGCGCAGAGGCCGAAGGAGCCGGAGAGCTCCTCGTCCGAGAGTGCGGCGTCGGAGCCGGCGAAGTCCGCGGCACCCGAGATGAAGTTCTTGCGACCGGCACCGGAGCCGTCGGGCGAGTAGTTCACCGTGACGCCGGAGGCCTGGTCCTGGAAGCCGGCGGCCCAGGTGGCCTCGGCGGTCTGCTGGGCGGAGGAGCCCGATCCGGTGAGGGTGCCGGAGAGCTTCGAGTAGTCGACACCCGAGGCCGAAGCCGACGAGGTGCTGCCCGCGCCGCCTTCGTTCGCCGCGCACGAGGAGAGCACGACCGCGCCGGCGATCGCGATTGCCGCGACCGTACCGATTCGCTTGATGTTCACAGGGGTCCCTTCGGGAATGTGGAGTGCAGGTGGGACCGCTGCTGGTCCCCGGGCCGGTGCCGACCCGGGAGCGACTGTAGGGACGCGAAGTGACCGGGATCACGCCCACTGGTGAACGGAAGGTGAACGACGGGTTGTCCCGGCGCGGAACGCGCACACGGGTGCGGATCCGGGGGCATGCTCGGGAACAGCGTGCCCAGGAGCGGACGGGAGGCCCGGCTCGCCCGGGCGCGCCGCGGGACCCCGGCGGGTGGCGGGATCGCAGGTCCTGCTCGCGCTGTGCTCCTCAGGCGGAAACCGGGTTGCGGTGCGTCTCCACGGCGACCAGCTGCCCGTCGGCGATGTGCATCACCGAGAAGTCGCCGACCGACAGCATCGCGGCACGACGGAGGTCGAACCGGCCGCTGTCGTCGGCGGTCGCGGTGGCGATGCGCGCGATGATGTCCGGGACGACCGGCCCGTGCGAGCACAGCACGGCGGTCTTCCCCTTCTCGAGCCGCTTGCGCACGACGCCCTTGACGTCGGCCGCACCCTGGTCGTGGGCGTCCTGGCTGATGTCCGGCGTGCTGGAGACACCGAGCTTCGTCGTGTCCGAGAGTGGCTCGACGGTCGCCAGGCACCTGGCGGCCGTGCTGCTCAGGATCTTGCGCGGCCCGAAGGCGGCGACCGGCGACGCCACGGCCTTGGCCTGCGAACGGCCGACGGGCAGCAGCGGACGGGTGGCGTCGGGTCCCTGCCAGTCCGAGCCCGGGATGGTCTTGGCGTGCCGGAGCGTGATGAGCGCGAACGTCCGGTGGTGCCCGACCTCGGCGCGGGCGGCGAAGCGGTCGAGGATCTCGACGTCACGCGCGTACGTCAGGCGGGTGCGGGCCTGGTCGATCGTGACCCACTCGAGCGCGGCGACCTCGTCGTTGGGCCGGAACTCCCCAGCGCGCTCGTACTCCTTGTTCGAGACCCGCGCCGACCAGTAGTGCACGACCTTGTCGCGGCCGTTCGGGAGCACGTACTCCGCGACGCCGAGCGGTGCGCCGAGGTGCACGCGGTAGCCGGTTTCCTCGTGGATCTCGCGCACAGCCGTCGTCGGGACCGCTTCGCCCGGGTCGACCTTGCCCTTGGGGAGGGAGACGTCCTTGTGGTGCTCACGGTGGATGAGCAGCACGAGCGGGACGCCGTCCTGCTCACGCCAGACCACCGCTCCCGCCGCGACGACGGGACCCGTGGGACCGCCGCTCACCGAGTGGAACGCTTCCGCGCAGAGATCTTCCGCATGAGGACATTCTGCACGTCGTCGAGGGGTCGTCCGTCGTCGTCGGTGGAGTGGCGCGTCCACTCGCCGTCCGACTCGAGGTGCCAGGAGCTCGTCGTCTCGGCCATCGCCAGGTCGAAGATCTCCTGGATCTCGTTGACGTGCGCCGGGTCCGACATCCGCACGAGTGCCTCGACGCGGCGGTCCAGGTTGCGGTGCATCATGTCGGCGCTGCCGATGAACACGTAGGGGTCGCCCTCGTTGTGGAACGCGAACGCGCGGGAGTGCTCGAGGTACCGGCCGACGACGCTGCGGACACGGATCGTCTCGCTGACCCCCTCGATGCCCGGCTTCAGGGAGCAGATGCCGCGCACCAGGATGTCCACGGGCACACCGGCCTGGCTCGCCAGGTAGAGCGCATCGATGATCTGTTCGTCCACCATCGAGTTGACCTTGATGCGGATGCCGGAGGGCTTGCCCGCCGCGGCGTTGTCGGTCTCGACCTGGATGCGCTTGAGCAGGCCCTTCCGCAGGTGGAGCGGCGCGACGAGCAGCCGCTTGAACTTCTTCTCGATCGCGTACCCGGAGAGCTCGTTGAACAGGCGCGTGAGGTCCTTGCCCACGGTGTCGTCCGCGGTGAACAGCCCCATGTCCTCGTAGATGCGCGAGGTCTTCGGGTTGTAGTTGCCCGTCCCGATGTGGCTGTAGTGCTTGAGCGTCCCGCCCTCCTGCCGGATGACGAGCACCAGCTTGGAGTGCGTCTTCAGCCCGACCAGGCCGTACACGACGTGCACGCCGGCCTTCTCGAGCTTCCGCGCCCACGTGATGTTGTTCTGCTCGTCGAAGCGCGCCTTGATCTCCACCAGCGCCAGGACCTGCTTGCCGGCGGCCGCGGCATCGATGAGGGCCTCGACGATGGGGGAGTCGCCGGACGTCCGGTAGAGCGTCTGCTTGATGGCGAGCACGTTCGGATCGGCGGCGGCCTGCTCGAGGAACGCCTGGACACTCGTCGCGAAGGACTCGTACGGGTGGTGCACGAGGACGTCCCGCGACGCGATCGCGCGGAACAGGTCCGGCTTCGTGTTCGGCTCGCCCGGCTGGAACTGCACGGGCGTCGTTGGGACGTGCTTCGGGTAGTGCAGGTCGGGGCGGCTGATCTTCGAGATCTCGAACAGGCAGCCGAGGTCGAGCGGCGACGGCAGCCGGTAGACCTCTTGTTCGGTGATGTCGAGCTCGCGGACGAGCAGGTCGAGCGTCACCGGGTCCATGTCCTCGGTGATCTCGAGGCGGATGGGCGGGCCGAACCGACGACGGAGGAGCTCGCGCTCGAGGGCCTGGATGAGGTTCTCGGCCTCGTCCTCCTCGATCTCCACGTCCTCGTTGCGGGTGACCCGGAACACGTGGTGCTCGAGCACCTCCATGCCGGGGAACAGGTCGTCGAGGTGGTTCGCGATGAGGTCCTCGAGCGGGATGAACCGCATGCGGCCGGAGTTGTCGTCCGGCAGCTTGATCAGTCGGGAGAAGTTCTGCGGCACCTTGAGGCGCGCGAACTCCTGCCGCTGCGACTTCGGGTTCCGCACCCGCACGGCCAGGTTGAGCGACAGCCCGGAGATGTAGGGGAACGGGTGCGCCGGGTCGACCGCGAGCGGCATGAGCACCGGGAAGATCTGCTCGGCGAAGTACTCGCGCATCCGGAGCCGGTCGGCCTCTGCCAGGTCGGACCAGTGCTCGATGTGGATGCCGGCGGCGTCGAGGTCGGGCTTCAGTGACCCCATGAACGCCTGCGCGTGCCGGTCCTGCAGCTCGTGCGCCTTCGTCGCGATGTCGCGGAGGACGTCGCTCGGGGCGCGGCCGACGTTCGTGGGCACCGCGATGCCGGTGTCGATGCGGCGCTTCAGGCCCGCGACCCTGACCATGAAGAACTCGTCGAGGTTGGACGCGAAGATCGCCAGGAAGTTGGCGCGTTCGAGCAGGGGCACCGTGCGGTCCTCGCCGAGCTCGAGCACGCGCTGGTTGAACCGGAGCCAGCTCAGTTCACGGTCGAAGTATCGATCCGAGGGGAGGGACTCGTGCTCGATCTCCACGACCTCGTCGAAGTCGTCGAGGTCGGGCGCGACGGAGTCGCCGTCGAGCTGCGGTTCGGTGTCCATGCCCACATCCTGCCACCCGGACGTTTCAGGGAGCGGCGTACTGCACGTCGATCGCGTGCTGCGTGAACCCGGACCGCCGGTACAGCGCGAGTGCGGGTTCGTTGTCGCCCTCGACGTAGAGCGCGGCTGCGGTCAGGTCACGACCTGCCAGGCGGGCGGACCCGGCGCGCATGAGCACACCGCCGAGCCCCTGCCCCTGCAGGTCGGGGCGGACGGCGACGGCGTAGAACTCGCCGATCCCGTCCTCGACCTTGAGCCAGCAGGACCCCGCGAGTTCCCCGTCGGCGTCGCGCAGCAGGATCAGGTCGTCCGGCGAGAACCACGGCTCGGCTTCCCGCGCCCGCAGGTCCTCGAGCGTCATCGAGCCCTGCTCCGGGTGCGACGCGAAGGCCGCGGCGTTGAGGGCGAGCCAGTCCGCCTCGTCGGTGCCGGTCCGGAAGGCGGCCAGCGAGTACCCGGCCGGGAGGCTCTGGTCGGGTGCCGACGTCGGCACCGGTGCGCGCAGCTGCAGCAGCGTCCTGGTGGCGGCCCAGCCGTACCGGGTCGCGATCGCGCGTGCCGCCGGGCTGTCGCCGTGTGCCCAGGCGAGCCGGGGAGCGGCCCCGCCGCCCAGGGCGAGCGCCTGCTCGACGAGCCGGGTCCCGACGCCGTGGCCACGGGCCTCCAGTCCGACGACCAGCTCCAGCTCGCCGTTCCTGACCACCGCGACCCCGTCGGGTTCCTGCAGCACGACCGCGCGCCCCGCGCGCACGTCGACGAGGGTCTGGTCGGAGAACGGCGGTGGTTCGCCGGGAACGGTGAACCGGGCGGGGTCCACCACTACTGGCCCATCAGCCGATCGGCCTCGTCGTCGTAGACGTTGAAGCGGTAGCCGACGTTCCGGACGGTGCCGATGAGTGACTCGAGGTCGCCGAGCTTGGCGCGGAGACGTCGAACGTGCACGTCGACCGTGCGGGTGCCGCCGAAGTAGTCGTAGCCCCAGACCTCGGAGAGGAGCTGTTCGCGGGTGAACACGCGCGACGGGTGCGTGGCGAAGAAGCGCAGGAGCTCGAACTCCTTGAACGTCAGGTCGAGCGGCTTGCCGCGCACCTTGGCCGAGTAGCTCGCCTCGTCGATGACGACGCCGGAGGCCTGGATCTTCGAGCCGGTCTGGTTCTTCGCGGCACGGCCGGCGCTCAGCCGGATGCGGGCGTCGACCTCTGCCGGGCCGGCGCTCTCGAGCACGACGTCGTCGATGTTCCACTCGCTGTTGACCGCGGTGAGGCCGCCCTCGGTGACGACGAGCACGATCGGGGTCGTCGAGCCGGAGGTGGAGAGGATCTTGCACAGCGCCTTGGCGCTGACGAGGTCGGTCCTGGCATCGACGAACATCAGGTCGCTCTGCGGGGCGTTCACCAGCTGCGCGGCTTCCGCCGGCACGTGGCGGATCCGGTGGCTCAGGAGGCCGAGGCTCGGGAGCACGTCCCCGGGCGCAGCCGAAGTGAGTACCAGGAGCTGTGCCACAGGACCTCCAGAACGGATGAGACGTCGTGCGGACATCCTAGTGATGCTCGACAAGCGTCCTCGACGCAGCCTGCAATGATGGGGTGGTGACCGAGCCCGTCCAGCCAGCAGACCAGCGCCGCCTGAAGCTCACGTCCGTGCTGCCCGTCTGGCTGCTGTCGATCGTCGGCGCCGTGCTCGTCCTGACCCTCACCGAGAAGGACTCCTTCGCCTGGCTGCTGCTCGTCTTCGTGGCGTCCGTGCTCGTGAGCTTCGTGCTGCAGCTCATCACCGCGACGAAGGACGGCCTGGTCGAACGGATCAGCATCGCGTCGTCCGGCTCCTTCGTCGTCGTGCTCGTCACCGCGGTGGTGCTCCTGGCGCGTTGACCCGGTGCGCTCCGATGGTGGCCGCGTAGACTCCTGGCATGGATTCGCTGCTTGCGCTCGAGCTGTTCTACGTCGGCCTGTTGGGCCTGGCATCGCTCGCGATCGCGTTCGTCTCGGTGACCGTCGTCGTGAAGCTGTTCAAGGGTCAGCGTTGATCGAACTGCCAGAGGGCCTGGCGCCCGAACTCGTCCCCCTGTCCTGGCTCGTCGGCGTCTGGGAGGGCACGGGTGTCGTCGAGTACCCCGTCGGTCCCGCCGACGCCGACGAACCCGACGTCCGGACGTACGAGTTCGGCCAGCGCGTGAGCTTCAGCCACGACGGCCTGCCGTACCTCAACTACTCGTCCACGACGTGGCTGCTCGACGACGAGCACACGCCGCTCGCGGCCGAGATGGGCTACTGGCGGCTCGACCGTCCGTCCGAGCCGGGCGACCGCGGCCCCGCGATGCTCATGGGCGAGGGCAACGTGCCGTTCACCACGACCCAGAGCGTCGAGGCGCTCCGCAACGCCAACGACGGCTTCGACATCGAAGCGGCGATCATCCACCCGACCGGCGTCAACGAGCTCTACGTCGGGCAGGTCCGCAAGGGCCGCATCGACCTCGCCACCGACGCCGTGATGCGCTCGGCCAACGCGAAGGACTACTCCGCGGCCACCCGCATGTACGGGCTCGTCGAGGGCAAGCTCTTCTGGGCGTGGGACATCGCCGCGCTCGGCCAGGGGCTCACCTCCCACGCCTCGGGGCAGCTCGCGAAGGTCGACTGATGCCCGCCTTCGCCGACCGCGCGGGGTTCGTCGCGTCCGACCTCGGTCCGGCCGCGCACTTCGGCAACCCGCTCGGTGAGCAGCGGCTCCTCGCCCGTGGTTCCGCCGTCGTCGAGCTCGGGCTCGGCGTCGTGACCGTCACCGGTCCGGACCGTCTGTCGTGGCTGAACTCGATCACGTCCCAGCTGCTGCTCGGCCTCGCGCCGGGGACCAGCACCGAGACGCTCGTGCTCGACCAGTCCGGTCGCGTCGAGCACGCCGCCCGCGTGGTGGACGACGGCACGACGACGTGGCTCCTCACCGAGCCGGCCGATGCCGCACCGCTCGCCGCGTGGCTGTCGTCGATGCGCTTCATGCTCCGGGTGGAGGTCGCCGACGTCTCGTCGGACCTCGTCACCGTCGGGTCGTTCGCTCCGGGGCTCGTCCCCGACGCCGCGGTCGAGTGGGTCGATCCGTGGAACACGGTCACGCCAGGCGGGTGGAGCTACGCCGAGCAGCAGGGGCACCCCGGCGCCGACTGGACGCTGCGGATCGCCGTGCTCGACACCACGGCCGCCGACGCCCTGGCCGCGTCGGACCTGCCCGTCGCGGGGCTCCTCGCGCTCGAGGCCCTGCGGATCGCCGCGTGGCGTCCCACGCTTGCTGATGTCGACGAGCGGACGATCCCGCACGAGCTCGACTGGCTCCGGTCCGCCGTGCACCTGACCAAGGGCTGCTACCGCGGGCAGGAGACGGTCGCGAAGGTCCACAACCTCGGACACCCGCCGCGCCGTGTCGTGATGCTGCACCTCGACGGGTCGGACGCCGTACTGCCGGCGTCGGGCACCCCGGTGACGCTCGACGGCGTCGTCGTCGGCAGGTTGGCGGCATCGGCGGTGCACCACGAGCTCGGGCCGATCGGCCTTGCCGTGGTCAAGCGCTCCCTGGACCCCGCCGCGACGCTGACGATCAGCGCGGAGGACGTGGTCGTGACGGCGGCGCAGGAGACCATCGTCCCGCCGGGTGCTGGCGCCACCGCGAACGTCCCGCGCCTGCCCCGCCTCGGCGCCGTCCGCCGCTCGTAGGCCCCGGTCGGGCCGGGTTGCGCCCCCGTACGAACATCGCGCCCGGTCACGAACGGGCGCGATGTTCGTGTACGGGTGCGACGAGGCGTCGTCAGCCCACGGTGAGCGTCGTGATGGAGCGGCTGCCGGCGATCTCCTTGCCGTTGTCCGAGCCGCCGACGTGGAGCAGCGTGCCCGCCGGGCGGTCGTAGACCAGGTCGTAGTCGGTCGTGTCCGGGTTCATCCAGGCGCCGATCCAGCCGGTGGCGGTGGTGCCGTTCGGGACGGTGCCGATCGGCGTGTACCCGGCCTTCGACATCGCGGGGCTCAGGTCATCAGGGTTCGAGAGTCCCAGGCTGACGAGGTCCAGGTTCGCGTCGCGCCGCGTGATCGACACCGCGGACTCCATGACGTCGTTCGAGAACTTCGTACCGGCGGTGACGCGGATCTCGACGAGCACCGGCTTCACACCCCCGGCCGGGGCATCGGCGGGGACGGGGAAGTCCGTCACGATGGCCAGCGGTCGCACCACAGTCCCGCTCACGTCGTCGCGGAGTGTGTCCGCGGTGACGGGGGTGCTCGGCGGCGCCGAGACGGTCGGGGTCGGGCTCGCCGACGCCGAGCGGCGCTGGACGTCCGGCTGCCCAGCGGCGGAGCACCCCGTCAGGGCGACGGCTCCGATCACGAGCCCGGCGACGGCGAAGAGCTGAGTGGTGCGCATGTTCATGCGTCCATCCTGTCAGCGCGGGGCGACGGCCGACCACGGGACGCTGAGCTCGCCGAGGCGCCACCTCGACGTGCCGTGCAGCACCGGCCAACCGCGGTCGCGCATGCCGACGACGGCCGCGAGCCACCGCTGCCGAGGTCCGTACGTGCCGAGGGGAGCGGCGACGGCCCACGACAGATCGAGGTCCCGCAGGAAGTCGTGCACGCGCTCCCCGGGGACGTTCCGGTGGATGAGGGCCTTCGGCAGCCGCTCCGCCACGATGCTCGGGACGTCGAGCCCCGCGAGCCGGAGCGAGACGGTGAACGTCCGTGGTGCGAGTGGGTCGAGCGTCACCCACGACGCGACCCGGCCGACCTCGTTGCAGGTCCCCTCGACGAGCGCGCCGCCCGGTTGCAGCCGGTCCTGCATGATCCGCCACGACTCCACGACCTGGGACTCGTCGTACTGCCGGAGCACGTTGAACGCCCGGATCACCGCAGGCCGACGTCCGCCGGGTGTCGGGGTCTCGAAGCCGCCGAGCCGGAACGTCACCTCGTCGCGAGTGCCGGCGTTCGCCAGTGCGACGCGGGAGGGCTCGATCTCGATCCCGGTGACCTCGACGTCCGGGCGGACGCGTGCCAGACGGTCCCGGAGCTCGAGCGTCGTCGTCGGGCTGGCGCCGTACCCGACGTCGGCGACGAGCGGGTCCGGCGCCTTGCGGAGGGCCGGCAACGACGCGATCCACCGGTCGACGCGGCGGAGCCGGTTGTACCCGGTCGTCCCGCGCGTGACGTTCCCGATCGGCATGCGTCAAGGGTACGGGGGCCACGGCGCTCGGTAGGATCGGAGCATGACCTCCACGCTCGTCCTGCTCCGTCACGGCAACAGTGACTGGAACCAGAAGAACCTGTTCACCGGTTGGGTCGACGTCCGGCTCTCCGAGCTCGGTGAGAGGGAGGCGAAGCGCGCCGGCGAGCTCATCGCCGAGTCCGGCATCGTCCCCGACGTCCTGTACACCTCGCTCCTGACCCGTGCGATCCAGACCGCCGACATCGCCCTGCTCGAAGCGGACCTGGCATGGCTGCCGGTCAAGCGCGACTGGCGTCTCAACGAGCGCCACTACGGCGACCTGCAGGGCAAGGACAAGGCCCAGACGCTCGAGCAGTACGGCGAGCAGCAGTTCATGGAGTGGCGCCGCTCGTTCGATGTCCCGCCGCCCCCCATCGCCGACGACGCCGAGTGGTCGCAGTTCGGCGACCGTCGCTACGCCGAGCTCGGTGACGCGCTGCCCCGCACGGAGTCGCTCAAGCTCGTGATCGACCGGCTGCTGCCCTACTGGGAGTCCGACATCACGAAGGACCTCGGCGCGGGCAAGACCGTGTTGGTCACGGCGCACGGCAACTCGCTGCGCGCGCTCGTCAAGCACCTCGACGGCATCTCGGACGACGACATCGCGGGGCTCAACATCCCGACGGGCATCCCGCTCGTGTACGAGCTCGACGACGACTTCCGCCCGACCGGCCCGTCGCGCTACCTCGACCCCGAGGCCGCTGCCGCCGGCGCTGCCGCCGTCGCCGCGCAGGGCGCCAAGAAGTAGGACGCGAGTCCAGCACCCATCGCGAAAGCGACAGTTCGCCGCGGAAGATCCGCGGCGAACTGTCGCTTTCGCGGAAGAGCGCGGATGACGGGCGACTGCGCGCCTCAGACGAAGTGCGACGCGATCTCCTGCACGAGCTCGCCGACGTCGTACTGCGCCGTGGTGTCGACGCGGACGACCGGTCCGAGGCCGATCGGTCCGGCGGTGGGGCCGTGCTCGTCCCAGAACGCCAGGATGTCCGCCAGGTCGCCGTGCACCTCGTGACGCACGGGTGAACCCGGGTCGTACCGGTCCGTCAGCCGTTCCACGGCGGTCGCGTGGTCGACGTCGCACCACACCTCGACGGCGCGCGGCGACCCTGCGGAGGCGAGCCCGGCCTCCAGGAAGGCGCGGTCACGGGACGGCAGCCAGACGGCGTCGAGGACGACCCCGTTCTCCACCGCTCCGGCCATCGCCCACATCGTGGTCATCGCGATGGCGCCGAGCGGACGCGAGGCGATCATCGGGCCGGCGATGTCCGCCAGCGGTTCCTTGATCCGGTCCTTCGAGAGGAAGGGGCAGCCGAGCACCTCGGCGAGGGCGGCGCCGACCGTGCTCTTGCCGGAACCGGGCATGCCGTTGACGATGATCGCGACCTGGGCCATGCCACGATCCTGGCAGAGAACCTTCGGTCAGACGTTGGCGTTCGCGCCGGCCCAGTCGCCCGTCGCCAGGTACTGCACCTTCTTCGCGATCGACACCGCGTGGTCCGCGAAGCGCTCGTGGTACCGGGACGCGAGGGTCGCGTCCACGGTGTCGACCGGCGCCCCCTTCCAGGTCTCGCCGAGCACGAAGTCGAACACGCTGGCGTGCAGCTCGTCGACGGCGTCGTCCTCGTCGCGGATCTCCTCGGCGAGCTGGATGTCCTCGGTGGCGAGCAGGCGCGTGAGCTTCTGTGCCATCGCGACGTCGTGCTGGCCCATCTTCTTGAAGGTGCCGCGCAGGCCCTTCGGGACGACCTTCTCCGGGAAGCGCTGGCGGGCGAGCTGCGCGATGTGCTCGGCCATGTCGCCCATGCGCTCGAGCGAGGAGCTGACACGGAGGGCGGTCACGACGACGCGGAGGTCACGGGCGACGGGAGCCTGGCGGGCGAGGATGTCGATCGCGACCTCGTCGAGGTTGTTCGCCGCCTCGTCGATCTTCGCGTCGTCGGCGATGACCTCTTCCGCGAGGGCGACGTCCGACTCGGTGAAGGCCTCGGTGGCCCGGGTGATCGCGGACTCGACGAGCCCGGCGATCTCGGTCAGACGCTCCTGGACGTCCTGGAGCTCCTGCTGGAACACTTCGCGCATGGGGGATTGCCTCTCTGATGCGTACCGGGAGAGTGTCGAGTGCCCAGGTGAACGAACGGTGACCTGCGACTGAACGCTTCGCGATCCTCCGGGCGACGGCCCGCGAACGCGGGTGAACGGCACCGGAACCCCTCGTGACCACTCCTACACTGACGGCATGGACAACGCGTGGCTCGTGCCACTGTCGATGCTCCTCGGCGGGGTCTTCGGCGCGGGAGTCGTCGGACTCATCATCACCGCCGAGCGCACGGCACGGGCAGCCGACGTCGCCGAGCGGACCCTGCCGGACGGCGTCGCAGCGGTCATCGCGACGATGCACAACCCGGCCGTGGTCGTCGACCCGTCGAACACCGTCGTGGCCGCGTCGCCCCAGGCACTGACGATCGGACTGGTCGTGCGGCGCCGGCTCGTGCACGACGAGCTGCGTGCGCTCGTCGACCGCGTGCGCTCGAGCGGCGAGATGGGCTCGGAGGACATGGAGCTCCCGCGTGGCCGTCGCGGGGAGCTCGTCGGGTACCTCAGCTTCCGGGCCGCCCAGCTCGGGAACCGCTACGTGCTCGTGACCGCGGACGACCTCACCGAGTCCCGACGCATCGACGAGGTCCGCCGGGACTTCGTCGCCAACATCTCGCACGAGCTGAAGACCCCGATCGGCGCGATCGGCCTGCTGTCGGAGACCCTCATCGCCGCGGCCGACGACCCGGTGCACGTGAAGAAGTTCGCCGCGCAGCTCGTGACCGAGTCCGAGCGGCTCGGTGCCCTCACGAAGGACATCATCGAGCTGTCCAGACTGCAGTCCGTCGACACGCTGGACACGAGCGAGGAGACGTCGATCGACAAGGTCGTGCAGGCCTCGATCGACGCAAACGAGGTCGTCGCCCGCGCCCGCGACATCGAGCTGGTCCGGGCGAAGAAGTCGAAGCTCCGCGTGATGGGCGACCCCGGTCTCCTGCAGGTCGCGGTGTCGAACCTCATCGCGAACGCGATCAAGTACTCCCCGGACAACACCCGCGTCGGCGTCGGTGTCCGGAGCAGCAAGGGATTCGTCGAGATCGCGGTGACCGACCAGGGCGTCGGCATCCCGGAGGCCGATCTCGACCGGGTGTTCGAGCGGTTCTACCGCGTCGACCCAGCACGGTCGCGGGCAACAGGGGGCACCGGCCTCGGACTCGCCATCGTGAAGCACGTCGTCGGCAACCACGGCGGCGACGTGCGCGTGTGGTCCCAGCCCGGCAAGGGCTCGACCTTCACGATCCGCCTGCCGGAGGCGGACACCGAACTGACAACAGCACTCGAAGAGCAACTGGAAGAGCAGCCATCGTGACCAAGATCCTCATCGTCGACGACGAGCCGGCCCTGAGCGAACCCCTGGAGTTCCTCCTGCAGCGCGAGGGGTACGAGACCTCCGTTGCAGCGGACGGCGTGACCGCGCTGTCGAAGTTCGACGCGGAGAACCCCGACCTCGTCCTGCTGGACCTCATGCTCCCGGGGCTCTCCGGCACCGAGGTCTGTCGGCAGATCCGCACGCGGTCGAACGCCCCGATCATCATGCTGACGGCGAAGGACTCGGAGGTGGACATCGTCGTCGGGCTCGAGCTCGGTGCCGACGACTACGTGACGAAGCCGTACTCGACCCGCGAGCTCCTGGCACGCATCCGCGCGGTGCTCCGCCGTCGCACCGAGGACGACCCCGCCGACAGCGGCATCCTGCAGGTCGGCGGCATCAAGATGGACGTCGAGCGCCACACGGTGTCGGTCGACGGGTCCGAGACGCCGATGCCGCTCAAGGAGTTCGAACTCCTCGAGCTGCTGCTCCGGAACGCCGGCCGGGTGCTGACCCGCGGGCAGCTCATCGACCGCGTGTGGGGCTCCGACTACTTCGGCGACACGAAGACCCTCGACGTGCACATCAAGCGGATCCGATCGAAGATCGAGCGGGTGCCGTCCGCGCCCGAGGTGCTGGTCACGGTGCGTGGTCTGGGGTACCGGATCGAGGCCTGACGGCCTGGCAACGCATTGGAGGCCCGGTG
Source organism: Curtobacterium sp. 9128 (assembly GCF_900086645.1). Lineage (NCBI taxonomy): Bacteria > Bacillati > Actinomycetota > Actinomycetes > Micrococcales > Microbacteriaceae > Curtobacterium > Curtobacterium sp. 9128. Next base: position 92,142 of record NZ_LT576451.1, on the reverse strand, counting down.
CCGGTCCGTCGGACCGGCACCGGGCCTCCAGTGCGTGCGTGGGCGCGTCGGTGCGTGACGCGTCGTCGCGTTACGGGTTGATCGGGGTGTCCGTCGGGGTCGCCGACGGCGTCTCGACGGGGAGGGTGATCTCCGACGTCGGCGTCGAGGTCGGGGCGAGGGTCTGGTACTCCTCCTGCGAGCTCGTCAGGACGGGGACGCTGCCGGAGACGCCCTCGGCGCCCGGGTACGAGAAGTAGACCTTCACGAGCGACCCGGGGGTGACCTTGGCGTCGGCGAAGTCGAGGGTGTCGTGCTTCTTGTCGTTCGCGAGGTCGACGTGCGAACTGGCCGGCACGTCGACGGTCTCGGTGTCGCCGCCGATCTCGACCGAGACGGTGATGTCGTCGGTGTCGCTGTTGTTGATGAGCGTGCCGATGAAGCGTGCGTCGTCGCCCGAGTCGGAGATGAGCAGCGCGTTGCGGACGTCGATCTTGCCCGTCGTCACGTTGACGCCGTCGGTGATCTGCTTGATCGTCTTGGTGTCCTGCGGCGTCCAGAACGCGCAGCCGGATGCGCCGATCGCGATGGTTGCCGCAACGGCGACGGACACGAGTACCCGAGCTCGCAAGAGATTCCTCCGAAGATCACGATGCGCCAGCCGAGCGGCTCGCGCGGCCTCCATCCTACCGATCACCTGGGAGTGCTCGCGGTTAGGCGCCCCTTACCCGAATTTTCCTTGTGGTAAACTGGGTGTTGCGGAACGGAGCTTGATACATGCAATTCGAGGTCGGCGAGACCGTCGTCTACCCCCATCACGGGGCGGCAACCATCTCTGAAGTCAAGACGCGAGTCATCAAGGGCGAGGAAAAGGTCTACCTGAAGCTGCGTGTCACGCAGGGTGACCTGACGATCGAGGTACCGGCGGACAACGTCGACCTGGTCGGCGTCCGGGATGTGATCGGCAAGGAAGGCCTCGACAAGGTCTTCGAAGTGCTGCGCGCACCGTTCACGGAAGAGCCCACGAACTGGTCTCGCCGCTACAAGGCGAACCTCGAGAAGCTCGCGTCCGGTGACGTCATCAAGGTGTCGGAGGTCGTTCGTGACCTGTGGCGCCGCGACCAGGACCGCGGTCTCTCGGCTGGTGAGAAGCGCATGCTCGCCAAGGCCCGTCAGATCCTGATCTCCGAGCTCGCGCTCGCGGAGAAGACCGACGAGGACAAGGCATCCACCGTCCTCGACGAGGTCCTCGCTTCCTGATCGCCCCGGATTGAGCAGCAGCCCCTCGACGACCCCACTGACCGACACGGTCTGTGGGGTCGTCGTCGTTGCGGCAGGGTCTGGCACCCGGCTCGGGCTCGAGACGCCGAAGGCCTTCGTGCCCGTCGCCGGGTCGCTGATGCTGGAGCGTGCACTGTCGCCGTTGTTCACGCTGGCGACGCCGACGTTCGTGGTCGTGGTCGCCCCGGCCGCGCTGCTCTCCGAGTGCTCGGACGTGGTCGCCGCGGTGGCCGGCCCCGCTGTCGGGTACACGGCCGTCGTCGCGGGCGGGGCCGATCGGCACGCGTCGGTGCAGGCGGGTCTCCAGGCGCTGCCGGCGTCGGTCGAGACGGTGCTCGTGCACGACGCTGCCCGCTGTCTGACGCCGGCTGCACAGTTCGAGGACGTGTTCGCCGCGGTGGCCGCGACCGGGGACGGGATCATCCCCGCGCTGCCCGTCACCGACACGGTCAAGCAGGTGTCCGGCGACGTCGTGGTGTCCACCGTGGACCGGTCGGCGCTCGTCGGGGTGCAGACCCCCCAGGGCTTCCCGCTCGCCGCGCTCCGGGAGGCGTACGCGGTGTCGACGCAGTCCGAGACCGACGACGCCGGGGTCTTCCAGGCAGCTGGTGGCACCGTGCGGTTCGTCCCCGGCGACGCCGACGCGTTCAAGATCACGACGCCGTGGGACCTGCGCCGGGCCGCTGCCGTGGTGTCGGAGCGCACCGGAGCCGCTCGAGACGTCCGGGTCGGGCTCGGCGTCGACGTGCACGCGTTCGACGCCGATGCGGTCTGCCGGGTCGGACTGCTCGAGTTCCCCGGCGAGCAGGGGCTCGCCGGGCACAGCGACGGGGACGCCGTGGCGCACGCGGTGTGCGACGCGCTGCTCTCCGCCGGGGGACTCGGGGACATCGGCGGACGGTTCGGCACGTCGGACCCCGCGTACGCCGGAGCGACCGGCGACGTCTTCGTCCGCGGTGCGGTGTCCGCGCTCGCATCGGCCGGCCTCGTCCCGACCTCGGTCACCGTGCAGGTGATCGGCAACCGCCCGCGGATCGGTGCTCGGCGGACCGAGATGGAAACCGCGCTGTCCGCGGTCGTCGGAGCGCCCGTCGCGGTGTCCGGCACGACGACGGACGGGCTCGGGTTCACCGGTCGTGGTGAGGGGCTCGCGGCGATCGCGACGGCACTCGTCCGGGCCGACCGCTCCGTCTAGGGTTGAGGCGTGACCGTTCGCCTCTACGACTCCCGTGCCGCAGACGTCGTCGACCTCGTCCCGCTGGTCGACGGACAGGTGAGCATGTACGTGTGCGGACCGACGGTGCAGTCGTCGCCGCACATCGGGCACCTCCGCTCGGCCCTGGTGTACGACATCTGGCGCCGCTGGCTCACCCACCGCGGGTACCGCGTGACGCTGGTCCGGAACGTCACGGACATCGACGACAAGGTGCTCGACCTGGCCGCCGGGACCGACGAGCCCTGGTGGGCGCGGGCGTACCGCGTCGAGCTCGAGTTCACCGCCGGGTACACCGCGCTCGGCATCCTGCCGCCCACGTACGAGCCCCGCGCCACCGCCAGCATCCCGCAGATGCAGGACATCATCGCCCGCCTCATCGAGCGTGGGCACGCCTACCCGGCCGCCGACGGCTCCGGGGACGTCTACTTCGACACCGGGAGCTGGGCGTCGTACGGCGCCCTGACCCGCCAGCGTCGCGAGGACATGGTCGAAGCCGCGGACGCCGACCCCCGCGGCAAGCGGGACGCCCGTGACTTCGCGCTCTGGAAGGGCGCGAAGGACGGCGAACCCACGACGGCGAGCTGGGACTCCCCGTGGGGAGCCGGCCGTCCGGGTTGGCACATCGAGTGCTCCGCGATGTCCCGGCGGTACCTCGGGCCGGCGTTCGACATCCACGGCGGCGGGCTCGATCTCCGGTTCCCGCACCACGAGAACGAGCTCGCCCAGTCCACGGCCGCCGGCGACCCGTTCGCGACGTACTGGCTGCACAACGGCCTCGTGACCGTCGGCGGGCAGAAGATGTCGAAGTCGCTCGGCAACTCGATCTTCGCGGCGGACTTCCTCGGGTCCGCGCGGCCGATCGTCGTCCGCTACTTCCTCGGCGCCGCCCACTACCGGTCGACGATCGACCACCACGAGGGGTCCCTGGGCGAAGCAGAGGCAGCACTCGACCGGATCGACGGCTTCCTCTCGCGAGCGGCGTCGCGACTCGAAGGCGTCACGCTCGCCGACGCCCCGGACGTCCCGGACGCGTTCGCCGCAGCGATGGACGACGACCTCTCGGTGCCGCAGGCGCTCGCCGTCCTGCACGAGACCGTCCGCGCCGGGAACGCCGCGTTGGACGCCGACGATGCGGATGCGCTCGGGACCGCGTACCATCAGGTGGCTGCGATGGTGGAGGTGCTCGGCATCGACCCGCGAGCGACTCACTGGTCCGGTGCCGGTCAGGACCCCTCCGCCGCACCGCTCGCCGCCCTCGTCGAACGCCTCGTGCAGGAGCGTTCCGACGCCAGGGCGTCCCGGGACTTCGCCACGGCCGACCGTGTGCGCGACGACCTCGCGGCCGCGGGCATCACGATCGAGGACACCTCGGCCGGAACACGCTGGAGCATCGCCTGACCACGGCAGTGCCGAACAGGAGAGAACCATGAAGAACGTCTCGGGCAACAAGAAGGGCCGTCCCGGTGCCGTGCGCTCCGGGCGCAAGGGCAACAAGCAGGTCGGCTCCGGCGGCCAGGGAGCGCAGGCGCTCGAGGGGCGCAAGCCCACCCCGAAGGCGGAGGACCGCCCGTACCACCCCGCCGGCAAGCGCAAGGCTGCCAAGGAACGGTACGACGCCGCTCGTGGTCGGCACGGTGCGTCGAGCGCGCCGTCGAACCGCACCGGGCGTCCGCCGCAGCGCAAGAGCGACGACTCGGAGCTGGTGACCGGGCGCAACTCCGTGCTCGAGGCCCTGCGCACCAAGACCCCGTCGACGACGCTCTACATCGCCGCCCGCATCGAGGTGGACGACCGCGTCAAGGAGATCCTGGCGCTCGCCAACCACCGCGGCGTGCCGATCATGGAGATCATGCGCCCGGAGCTCGACCGCATCACCGGGCACGACAGCGTGCACCAGGGCGTCGCGCTCAAGGTCCCCGCGTACGAGTACGCCGTGGCCGAGGACGTCGTCGAGCGCGCGTTCTCCCGCGACGAGGTGCCGCTGATGGTGGCGCTCGACGGCATCACCGATCCGCGCAACCTCGGTGCGATCATCCGGTCCACCGCGGCGTTCGGCGGCCACGGCGTGATCGTGCCGCAGCGGCGGTCGGTCGGCGTGACGGCCTCGGCGTGGAAGACCTCCGCCGGTGCCGCCGCCCGCACCCCCGTCGCGATGGCGCCGAACCTCACGCAGACGCTCAAGTCGCTCAAGTCGATGGGGCTGTTCGTGCTCGGCCTGGCGGGCGACGGCGACGTGCAGCTCGACGCGCTCGAGCTCGCCGACCGGCCGATCGTCATCGTCGTCGGTTCCGAGGGCAAGGGCCTGTCGCGGCTCGTCACCGAGACCTGCGACGCGATCGTGTCCATCCCGATCTCGTCGGCGACGGAGTCCCTCAATGCGGGCATCGCCGCGAGCGTCACCCTGTGGGAGGTCGCCCGCCGCCGTCGCGCGGAGTAGGGCGCAGCACCGAACGCACTGGAGGCCCGGTGCCGGTCCGACGGACCGGCACCGGGCCTCCAGTGCGTTGCTCACCGCCCCGTCCGAGTGGTCGCGACACCCCGTGGGCGTGCCGCCGAGTGGTCGCGGAACGCCGCTTCTCGACGCTCCGGCCGACGGCTCCTGGCCACTCGGCGGAACCGGGCGGGGTGTCGTGACCGGTGGGCGCCGCGGGGGCGCGGCGGGCTCGGTGGGCGCGACGGGGCGCGGCGGGCGACGCGGGGCGCGGCGGGGCGCCGCGAGGCGGGGGTCAGACGTTCGCGCGCCAGTCCTCGACGTCCTCGGACTCGTCGACGTCGGCGTCGTTCTCGACCAGCGGGATCGGCAGTGTCATCGAGGACGTCGGCGGGTTGATCAGCAGGCGCTCGTCGCGACGGTGGCGCAGCACGTCGTTGATGTACGCCGTCGTCGCCTCGGGCAGGGACACCGAGCGCTCTTCTTCCTGGGACATGAACCAGCGGTGCTCGAGCAGCTCGTGGAACACCTCGGCGGGCTCGAGCCGTCCGCGGAGATCGCGTGGGATCGCTCGCACGACGGGCTCGAACACGCGAGACACCCACTCGTGCGCGACCATCTCCTCGTCGAGCTCGTCGCGACCGTTCCGCGCACGGTAGGCGTCGAGGTCGTTGAGCAGGCGGCGTGCCTGGTTCTCTCCGGCGTCCAGCCCGGTGAGCCGGAGCAGACGTCGCTGGTGGTGTCCGGCGTCCACGACCTTCGGCTGGATGCGGACCTCGCCGCCGCCGGGCGCCGCGTTGATCGAGAGCTCCTCGATGTCGAAGCCGAGTGCGTTGAGGCGCTCGACCCGGTCGTTGATGCGCCAGCGTTCCTTGGCGTCGAACTGCTCGGTGCCGGTGAGCTCCTTCCAGAGCGTCCGGTACTGGGCGACGATGCGGTTCGAGACGTCCACCGCGTCGGCGTTCTCGTCGAGGCGTCCGCCTGCCTCGAGGTCGAGGAGCTCACCGGCGATGTTCACGCGTGCGACCTCGAGGTCGTTCTCACGCTGCCCGTTCGACAGCCCGCCCGGGTAGAGCTTGCCGGTCTCGGCGTCCACCAGGTAGGCGGCGAAGGACCCGGCGTCCCGGCGGAACAGGGTGTTCGACAGCGACACGTCGCCCCAGTAGAAGCCGAGGATGTGCAGGCGCACGAGCAGCAGGGCGAGCGCGTCCACGAGCCGGGTCGCGGTGTCGGGTCGGAGCGTCTGGGAGTACAGCGCGCGGTAGGGGAGCGAGAAGCGCAGGTGCCGGGTGACGAGCACCGGGTGCAGGGGTTCTCCGTCCGCGCTCATCCGGTTCGTGATCACGGCGACCGGGTCCACGCACGGGACGTCCATGCGCTGCAGGGTCCTGAGCATCTCGTACTCGGAGCGGGCGATCTCCTCGCCGGTCTCCTTCACCGCGACGACGTACCCGCTGAGGTGCACGAACCGGACGAGGTGCCGCGAGATGCCCTTCGGGAGCGCGACGATCGTCTCGTCCGGCCATTCGTCGAGCGGCAGATCCCACGGCAGGTCGAGCAGGCCGGGGTCGACGGTGGCTGCGGTGATGGACATCGAGTCGGGCACGGTTGCTCCTGTGGTGCGGTGTGCGTCCGGTGGGTGGAACGACGGGAGCCCGCCACCCGCCCTTGTGAGGCGGGCGCGGGCTCCCGAGGGGTGCGCTGCTTACGCGCTGACGACGGCCTTGTCGTCGAGGCGCTCGCCGGACTCGGCGTCGAACACGTGCACGTGGCCCTGCTTGGGGCTCACGACGATCGTGTCGCCGATCGACGGGTGCGCGCGGCCGTCCACACGCGCGACGATGTCGGTGCGCGTGCCGTTGACGTCGGCGTGACCGTAGAGGTAGCCGTCGGCGCCGAGCTCCTCGACGACGTCGACCGTGACGGGGAGGCCCTCGCCCGACTGGGACACGATGATGTCCTCGGGGCGGACGCCGACGGTGACCTGACCGGCACGCGCGTTGGAGAGCGTGTCGCGGTCGATCGGGTGGTTGAGCGAACCGAAGGAGATGCCGCCCTCGACCACACCGGCGGGGAGCAGGTTCATGGCCGGCGAGCCGATGAAGCCGGCGACGAACACGTTGTTCGGCTTCTCGTACAGGTCACGCGGGGTGCCGACCTGCTGGAGGATGCCGTCCTTGAGCACCGCGATGCGGTCACCCATGGTGAGGGCCTCGGTCTGGTCGTGCGTGACGTAGACCGTGGTGACACCGAGGCGGCGCTGCAGCGAGGCGATCTGCGTGCGGGTCTGGACGCGGAGCTTGGCGTCGAGGTTCGACAGCGGCTCGTCCATGAGGAACACCTGCGGCTGGCGGACGATCGCACGGCCCATCGCGACACGCTGACGCTGACCACCGGAGAGCGCCTTCGGCTTGCGGCCGAGGTACTGCTCGAGGTCGAGGAGCTTGGCGGCTTCCTGCACGCGGGTGGCGCGCTCTTCCTTGCCGACGCCGGCGATCTTGAGCGCGAAGCCCATGTTCTCGGCGACCGTCATGTGCGGGTACAGCGCGTAGTTCTGGAAGACCATCGCGATGTCGCGGTCCTTCGGCGGGACGTCGGTGACGTCGCGGTCGCCGATGCGGATCGCGCCGGAGTTCACTTCTTCGAGGCCCGCGAGCATGCGCAGCGAGGTCGACTTCCCACAGCCCGACGGGCCGACGAGGACGAGGAACTCGCCGTCGGCGACATCCAGGTCGAGGGAGTCCACCGCGGGGCGGTTGCCTCCGGGGTAGAGACGGGTTGCCTTGTCATAGGTGACGGACGCCATGAGCGTTCGGTCCTTTCTCCACCGGCAGGTACGTGCCGGACGATCCGAGTGAAGCGGTGTGCCCGTGGGGGCCCCGGATGGTCGCCGTCGACCATCGAGGTTCATACAACACGACTTCCCTGTGGTGCGCCAGTGCCAGTTGCGGGATTGGGCGCTTCCCAGAGCGTCCCACTACCATCGGTCGGGTCCGTCCGCCGTGCGGGGGTGAGCGCGAGCGGACCCCGATCAGGAGGACCATCGAGCATGACGAACCGCCCCGAGGGTGATGCCCGCGCCGAGCGGAACCAACGCCGAGCAGCGGCACGTGAGCGTGCCCAGCGCGCCCGCCTCCAGCAGAAGCGCCGCCAGCGCGGACTCCGCCTCGGGCTGCAGGTCGGCCTCGGCGTCGTGCTGCTGGCCGCGGCGACCGTGGTCACCCTCGTGCTCGTCGACTCGACGAAGCCCGCAGGCCCCGGCCCGTCGTCGATGTCGCAGGGCGGCATCACCATCGGGCAGGACCTCAAGGCCGTGTCCGGTTCGACCTCCCCGCAGCCGTCCGCCTCCGACGGTGCGGCACCCGTCCGCATCACCATGTACGTCGACTACCTCTGCCCGATCTGTGGCGCGTTCGAGAAGACGAACAGCAGCTACATCGAGGGGCTCGTGGACTCCGGGGCCGCGACGGTCGACATCCACCCGATCGCGATCCTGTCGAACCGCTCGCAGGGCACGAAGTACTCGCTCCGCGCGGCGAACGCCGCCGCCTGCGTCGCGGACTCGTCGCCCGACCAGTTCTTCGCCGTGAACCGGGCCCTCTTCGCGAAGCAGCCGGAAGAAGGTACCGCCGGGCTCACCGACGCCCAGCTCACGAAGATCGTCACGGGGGTCGCCGGTGTGCAGGGCAAGTCGGCGATCACGAAGTGCATCGACGACCAGCGCTTCGGCAAGTGGGTCGACGAACGGACCACTGCGGTGACCGGGGGCGACATCCCGGGTTCGGACCTCACCGAGTTCCCGGGGACGCCGCTCGTGCTCGTGAACGGACAGCGCTACGAGTACTCGCAGCCGTTCACCAACGACGAGTTCCGCACGTTCGTGATCACGGCCGCCGGGTCCGGCGACGCGACCCCGACGCCCACGCCGAGCGCCAGCCCGAGCGCCAGCGCGTCCTAGAGCGACGAGCCGGGGACGCTGAACGTGTCGCAGGACGTCGCGCCCTGCTCGTAGCCCCGCTCGAACCACCGCTGCCGCTGGGCGCTCGACCCGTGCGTGAACGAGTCGGGGTCCACCTGACCGCTGCTCCTCCGCTGGATGCTGTCGTCGCCGACGGCGCTCGCCGCTGAGAGCGCATCGGCGATCTGCGCACGGGTGATCGGCTTGAAGAAGGTCTGCCCGTTCGCCGCCTTCGTGTTCGCCGCGTCGCCCACCCAGGCGCCGGCGTAGCAGTCCGCCTGCAGCTCCACGCGGACACTGCCCGACGAGGCGCCGCTGCCGCTCCGGTCGGTGTCGGCGAACGTGCCCTGCAGCTGCTGCACGTGGTGGCCCCACTCGTGCGCGACGACGTACATCTGCGCGAGCGGGCCGCCCGACGCGCCGTACTTCGACTGCAGGTCGTCGTAGAACGCGGTGTCGAGGTAGATCGCGCGGTCCGGCGGGCAGTAGAACGGGCCGGTCGCGGCGGAGGCCGTCCCGCACCCGGTGTTCGTCGACCCGTCGAACAGGTAGAAGTCGGGCGACGAGTACGAGATCCCCAGCTGCCGGCTCTCGGTCGTCCAGTAGGCGTCGAGCGACTCTGCTGCACCCTCCATGCGGCAGTCGATGCTGAGGTTCGCGTCCCGTCCCGTGCGGCACTCGGCCACCGGTGACGCCTCGGACCCGGCCTCCTGGATCTGCGTCAGACCGCCGCCGGTCCCGACGAGCCCGCTGAGGTCGAAGCCGGTGAACTGCGCGATGAGGAACACGACGATGGCCGCTGCGCCCACACCGCCCCCGGCGATGGCCGTGGTCCGCCCCCGCCGCTTGACCTTGCCGCCCTGCAGCTGGGAGTCGTCGTTGAACGTCATGCCACCGAACCTACGGACGGGGCAGCCGACGTGCACGCTTTCCCACCGACCGGGGCGCACTGATGAAGCACCACGGCGTCGCGCGTAGCGTCGTGGCTGTCGGCACACACCGACACCTGTCGCGCAACACGGAAGGAACACCGATGCCAACCCCCATCAACACCGTCATGAGTCCGGCCCGGTACGTGCAGGGCCGCGGCGCGATCACCCGTGTCGGCGAGTTCATCGCCCCGATCGGCGGGCAGCCGCTGATCGTCGCCGACGACGTCGTGTGGGGGATCGTCGAGCAGTCGGTCACCGAGAGCTTCCAGGCCGCTGGACTGCCCGTCGAACGCGTCGGGTTCGGCCGCTTCGCCACCCCGGAGGCCGTGGACGAGCTCGTCGCCAAGATCCGGGACACCGGCGCGGACGTCATCGTCGGCCTCGGCGGGGGATCGGCGATCGACGCCGCAAAGGCGTCAGGGCACCTGGCGGGGATCCGCTGGGCGAGTGTCCCGACCGCCGCCAGCACCGACGCCCCGACCTCGGCGCTCGCCGTGATCTACTCGGCCGAGGGTGAGTTCATCGAGTACCGCTTCTTCCCGCACAACCCCGACCTGGTGCTCATCGACACCCAGCTCGTCGCGAACGCCCCTGTCCAGTTCCTGATCGCCGGGATCGGCGACGCGCTCGCCACCTGGGTCGAGGCCCGTGCCGCCAAGCGGGCGCACGCGGACACGATGGCCGGCGGGCTGCAGACCGAGACCGGTGTCGCGCTCGCGGAGCTGTCCTGGAAGCTCCTGCACGAGAACGCGCTGCAGGCGATCGAGTCCGTCAAGGCCGGGGTCGTCACCCCCGCGCTCGAGAAGGTCGTCGAGGCGAACACCCTGCTCTCCGGGCTCGGGTTCGAGTCCGGTGGTCTCGCAGCGGCCCACGCGATCCACAACGGTCTGACGGCGGCACCGCAGGCGCACGGGCTCGCCCACGGGCAGAAGGTCAACATCGGCACGATCGCGCAGCTCGTCATGGAGGGTGCCCCTGCCCAGGAGATCGAGGACTTCGTCGTCTTCACGACCAGGGTCGGCCTGCCGAACACCCTGACCGAGATCGGCCTGACGGTCGACGACACGAAGGAGCTCCTGGCCGTCGCCGAGGCGGCGACCGTCGAGGGCGAGACCATCCACAACATGCCGTTCCCGGTGACCCCGGAGCTCGTCGTCGACGCGCTCATCGCGATCGAGGGCCTGTCCCGCAGCATCCGCGCCGCACACGGGCTGCCGGAGCCGGTCGAGTACGTCGCGAAGCACTAGGTACCGCCACGACGCCGGGATCAGGTGCGGATCAGCGGCTCCGACCGCGCGAGGTCCGCGCCGATCCCGACGTCGACCAGTTCGATGCGTCCGGCGAGGGTCGCGCCAGGGCCCGTCAGCAGGCCGGCCTTCACGCCGCCGAACGTCACGGTGACGTCGGCCTGCAGCACGTGGTCGTCGGCGATCGCGCCGGTGTCGACGTCGATGCCGCTCGGCACGTCGACCGCGACGACGAACGGGGCGCGCTGGTCGCGCGCGAGCTCGCGGATCGCCTGCACGACCTCGCGCGCCGGGGAGCGGAGCGCGGACGCGCCGTGCACGCCGATGCCGAGGATCGCGTCCAGGACCAGGTCGGCGCGCAGCGCCGCGTCGGACGCGGTCGCGGCCTGGTCGCCTCCGTCGGACAGGAGGACCGCACCGGCATCCAGCGCGGCCCTGAGGCCCGCCTCGTGGATGCGCGAGCCGACGCGCAGGATCTCCACGTGCCTCCCGTCCGATGCCAGCCCCGCACCCGCGAACAGGGCGTCGCCGCCGTTGTCGCCGCTGCCCACCAGCAGCAGGACCGACCCGCGGCCGTCACCCGGCCGCTCGGCCGGGTCGTCGAGCAGCAGACCCACGTGCTCGGCCAGCCCAGCCGCCGCCCGCTGCATCAGCGGCTCACCCGCGTCGAGGTGCGGCCGCTCCGCCGCCCGGATCTGATCGCCGCCGTAGCCGTCCATGGCGACCACAGTGCCCGGATACCCTGGAGAGGACATGTCACTCGTCCCCGAAGCACCCCGACCCCGCGCCGTGATGTCCCCGGACGGGCAGCGCATCGCCACGTACGACTTCGGCGACCCCGACGCCCCGACCGTCGTCGCGGTGCACGGGTTCGCGTCCGGCGCGCTGCTCAACTGGCACGCCTCCGGCTGGACCCGCGACCTCGTGCGCGCCGGGTACCGCGTCGTCGCGCTCGACCAGCGCGGGCACGGTGCCTCGTCGAAGCCGCACGAGCCGAGCGCGTACTCGATGGACCTCCTCGTGGCCGACGTCACGACCGTCATCGACACGTACCTGCTCGACGACGTCGCGTTCCTCGGGTACTCCCTCGGTGCCCGCGTCGGCTGGCACACCGCCGAGCGCATCCCGGACCGGATCTCCCGCGCGGTGTTCGGCGGGATCCCCGACGCCGACCCGATGCGGCGTGTGCAGGTCGACCAGGCCAGGGCGTTCATCGCCGACGGCACGCCGATCGAGGACCGCGTGACGAACGGCTACCTGACGATGGCGGGGAACGTCGAGGGGAACGACCTCGGCGCGCTCGTGGCGATGGTCGAGGGGATGCGGAACAGCATCGAGCCGACGCCGGCGAACGCACCTGGTCAGCCGATCCTGATGGCGGCCGGCAGCGAGGACGGCATCAGGGACAGCGCCGTGCGGCTGGCCGAGGCGGCGCCGGACGCGTCGTTCTTCGAGATCCCGGGGCGCAACCACTTCAATGCCCCGACGAGCAGGGCGTTCCGGCAGGCGGCGATCGCGTTCCTGGGCGCAACCACGCAGTGACATCGTTCGGCGCCCCGACGTCGAGGGCGTTCCGGCAAGCGGCGATCGCGTTCCTGGACCGCACCGCCCTGTCCGCCACGCGCTGACGGGTACTGCCGGGGCCTCTCGGTCCGGCGGCGACGCGGCGTAGCGTCCGCCGCATGGAATACAGACTCCTCGGGAACAGCGGGACAGCGGTGTCCACCCTGACCCTCGGCACCATGACGTTCGGCAGCGAAGCCGACGAACCCACCTCGCACGCGATGATCGACGCCTTCGTCGCAGCGGGCGGCACGCTCGTCGACACGGCGGACGTGTACTCCGGCAACGAGTCCGAGCGCATCATCGGCCGATGGCTCGCGGCACACCCCACCGAGGCCGAGCAGGTCGTCATCGCGACGAAGGGCCGCTTCCCGCAGGGCGACGGGCCGAACGACCTCGGGCTGTCGCGCCGACACCTCCGTGTCGCACTCGACGCCTCCCTGGAGCGGCTCGGCGTCGACCACATCGACCTGTACCAGATGCACGCGTGGGACGCCCTGACCCCGATCGAGGAGACCCTGCGGTTCCTCGACGACGCCGTGTCCGCGGGCAAGATCGGCTCGTACGGCTTCTCGAACTACCTCGGGTACCAGGTCACGAAGGCCGTGTACGAGGCCCGTGCCCACCACTTCGCACCGCCCGTCACCCTGCAGCCCCAGTACAACCTGCTCGTCCGCGACATCGAGCACGAAGTGGTCCCCGCGTGCCTCGACGCCGGCATCGGACTGCTGCCGTGGTCGCCGCTCGCCGGTGGGTGGCTCTCCGGCAAGTACCAGCGCGACGAGGCGCCGACCGGCTCCACCCGCCTCGGCGAGAACCCCGAGCGCGGCATGGAGGCGTGGGAGGCCCGGAACGGCGACGAGCGGACGTGGGAGGTACTCGACGTGCTCTCCGGTGTGGCCGATGCGCACGGTGCATCGCGCTCGCAGGTCGCGCTCGCGTGGCTCCTCGCCCGCCCGGCGGTCACGAGCGTCATCCTCGGCGCGCGGACGGTGTCGCAGCTCGAGGACAACCTCGGTGCGGCCGACCTCGTGCTCACCGACGCCGAACTGCAGGCGCTGACGGACGCGAGCGCCCCGCGGATCGACGACTACCCCTACGGCACAGCCGGCGTCGCACAGCGGGAGCGCAAGATCCGCGGCGGTCGCTGAGCGTTCGTTGCGGGATACCGCGAGGTCGCTCAGCGAGTCTGGACGGGCGGTTGGGTGAGGTGTCATCATCCCGGTACGGCCGGCTGGTTACCGCGTCGAGCGCCCCGGAACGCCCCCTGATCCGTGTTCCACCTGCGCCGAGAGCCCCGAGCGACATGGTCGCCCGGGGCTCTCGCTCCGTCGGACTCGACGCCGATCGTCGGTGTACGGCAGTATTCCAGTGTGCTGCTGTGTTTCGTCGACGAGTCGTTCAAGGACGACCTGTACGGATTCGGTGCCGTCGTCGCGGATGCGCTGCAGACCCGCGAGATCGCGGCATGCGTCCAGGGGGTCGTGTCGGCGCTCGCTGAGTTCGGCATCGACGGAGCAGCAGAGGTCCACGCCCATCCGATCTTCCACGGCAAGGGCATCTGGAGCGGGGTGCCACCGCGCGTCCGCATCAAGGTGTTCATCGAGGTGGTCGACGCCGTCCGAGAATCGGGTGCGACGGTGCTGCTCCGCGGAGTGCCGCCGACGAGGCTGCGCCGGTACCAGGACACGCGTGGTTTCCGGGAGCGCCATCCTCCGGAACAGGTCGCGTTCCAGCACCTCCTGCAGCGCGTGGACCGGCTCGCGGTGGACCAGGCGACCCATGCACTGGTGATCGCCGATGAGCGCTCGGACCGGGATCGTCACCGAGAGCGATTCGCCGCGTACCAGGCGTACGGCACGCCCGGTACGTACATGCACACGAAGTTGGAGCGTCTCCTCGACACCGTCCACTTCGCTCCGAGCCACCATTCGCGGATGCTGCAGGTCGCCGATGTCCTCGCCTTCATCTGGGTCAGGTCGCAGACCGTGATCGAGCACGACGAGCGGCAGGCGCGAGTGATGCGATCGTTGGTGAAGGACATCGAGCGGTGCTCGTTCAGCCGTGGGGTGTGGCCCTGAGATGCAGAGGCCTGGACGCACGACAGCCCCGCGCGGGGCGGGGCTGAAGGCGGTGCGGGCGGCGAACGAACGCGGCCTGCGGACCCAGTGTATCGGGCCGGCAGCGGGACTTGAACCCGCAACCCCCGTATTACAAGTACGGTGCGCTACCAATTGCGCCATGCCGGCTGACGCGCATCATCTTACCGGTGAGCGCGTCGGTGACTCATTCGCTCTGCTCGGAGAAGTTCAGCGAGAGCGAGTTCATGCAGTACCGATCGCCGGTCGGCGTGCCGAAGCCGTCGGGGAACACGTGCCCGAGGTGCGAGCCGCAGTTCGCGCAGCGGACCTCGGTGCGTGCCATGCCGAGGGAGTTGTCCTCGATCAGGGTCACGGCCTCCGGGTTCACCGACTCGTAGAACGACGGCCAGCCGCAGCCGGAGTCGAACTTCGTGCCGCTCTTGAACAGCTCGGCGCCACACGCCGCGCAGGTGTAGATCCCGGCACGTTCCTCGTCCAGGAGTTCACCCGTCCAGGGACGCTCGGTGCCGGCCTGCCGGAGGACGGCGTACTGCTCGGGGGAGAGTTCCTCGCGCCACTCGGCGTCGGACTTCTCGACGTTGTAAGCCATTGATGTGCCTCCTGCTTCTGGCTCTGGGATGCAGCCACTGTCAGTAAACTCGCCCGGGTGTCCGAGCATTCCGTGCAACGCGCCTCGTGGGACCGTCTGACGACGGACGAACTGTACGGCATCGTCCGGTTGCGCAATCGCGTGTTCGCACTCGAGCAACGTGTCTCGGACGAGGACTTCGACGGCCGCGACCGCGAACCCGACACCGAGCACTGGTGGTTCGGAACCGACGCCGAAGCGGTCGGGTACCTCCGGCTGATCCGTCCGGCACCCGGCGAGGTGCACCCGGCGGGCACGGCAGCCCCGGCGTGGGTGATCGGTCGTGTCGCGACGCACCCCGACCATCGCGGCACCGGGATCGCGGGACGGCTGGTCGCGGCGGTGCTCGAGGCCCACGGGCACGAACCGTTCGTCCTGCACGCGCAGGAGTACGTCGCGGCGCTCTACGAACGGCACGGGTTCGTGCGGTTCGGCGAACCGTACGTGGAGGCGGGCATCCGCCACCTCGGGATGTACCGCGGGTGAGCACCCGCGCCCGCTACGCCGCGTACGCGGACCGGATCGCGTCCGTCTCGCCGACCTACGCCGCATGGGCACGCTCGCTCGACGACCACCTGGTCGGGCTCCTCGACGAGGTCCCGGCGGCCCAACGGCAACCGGAGCTGCTGTTCGCGGTCGCGCGTCGGCTGGGCGCGGATCCGTCGGATCCGGGAGCGCTCCGCGCCCTCGGACGGGAGGCTCGCCCCACGCTCGTCGCGGCCCTCGCCTCCGCCACGGTGCAGGCGAACGACCCGCGGCGGCTCGGTCCGGTCGTCCCGCTGTTCGCGGCGCTCGCCGCGACGGTCTCGCGGCCGATCGGGCTCGTCGACGTCGGTGCGTCCGCCGGGCTGTGCTCGATCCCCGACCGCGTGACGCTCGACTACCGTGTCGCGGCCGATCCCGCGTCGGATCGCGCCCCGTCCTGGACATCGCACCCCGTCACGACCGGGCGCGACGACCATCAGGGGGCGCGATCCCGCACCGTGCGGATGGCCACCGCCGCGGCGGACCCGTCGATCCACCTCGTCGCGGACGCATCGGGAGCGGTCCCGGCGCCGGCCACGGCGCCGATCCGGATCGCGACGCGCGTCGCCCTCGACCCGAACCCGATCGACCTCGCCGCGCCCCACGCGTTCGACCGGGTGGTGGAGGCGGTGCCGCCGGAGGCACTGGACCGCACCGCCCTGATGCGTGCGGCGGCGCGCGCGACGCTCACCGTGCCTCCCGTCCGGGTCGCCGGCCGCGTGCCGGACGACCTGGACCGTGCACTCGACCTGCTGCCGGACGACTGCGAGCCGGTCGTGCTGACCACCGGGACCCTCGTCTACGTCCCCGGGCCGGACCGCCAACGGTTCGTCGACCGCGTCGCCGAACGCGGCGTGCGCTGGATCGCCCTCGAGCCGACCGGCATCCTGACGGGTGTCGCGGCCACGCTGCCGGACGACGTCGACGCCGCGGCTCCCGGCGCGTTCGCGACCCTGTCGGTCGACGGCGTCGCGGTCGCGGTGTCCGACGCCTTCGGCACCACGATCCGCTGGTTCTGAGAGGGCCAGCGGCCGATTCCGCGACAGTCCAGCGCCATGCCAGGGTCGACATCGACGGCACCCCTACGATGTGCGAGACCCGTTACCCGAATGTGATCGGACCGTCGTGACCACCATCCCCGCGGACGAGCTCAGCGAGCTCGCCAAGCACGTGCTCGCCTTCGAGCACGAGCGTGCGCGGCACGACCGGACGAAGGAAGCCGAGATCCGGGTCGAGTTCGACATGTCGCCGGCGCGCTACTACCAGGTGCTCAACCGGGTGATCGACTCCCCGGCGGCGCTGGCGTACGACCCCCAGCTCGTCGGGCGACTGCAGCGACTGCGCCGTGCGCGGACGACCGCGCGGGCGAACCGCAGCTTCGTCCAGCCGGCGACCGCCACCGGAACCGAAGAGGAACGATGACGAGATTCCCCCATGACCGCTTCGACGACGTGACCGACGGGCCACGAGTCGGTGCGCACCGCGGCATGCACCGGCGGGGACGCGGCTGGATCGCGTTCGCGTGGGCAGCGCTCGCGACGGGCGTGCTGGTCGGCATCGGAGTGCTGGTCCTCGCGCTCCTGAACGGCAGCTACTCGTTCACCGGCGACTCGTCGTCGGCGCCGTCGGCGTCGGCGTCGTCGTCCGCTTCGTCGTCTTCGTCCTCGTCGCCGTCGGACGGTTCCTCGTCGTCTTCGTCCTCGTCGTCGGAGTCCGCTGCCGCGACGCCAGCGGACCAGGGCAGCACGACGCTCGTCGTCCTGAACGGCACGTCGACGCCCGGGCTCGCTGCCTCGGGCACGTCGAAGCTGACCGCCGCTGGGTGGAAGGTGACCTCGAGCGGCAACGCCGGGACCACGGGCACCGCGTCGACGATCGTGTACTACCAGCAGGAGTCGCAGGCCGCGCTCGCGAAGGGGATCGCGCAGTCCCTCGGCGTCACCGCCGTGGAACAGTCGGCGGCGTTCCCGAATGCCGACATCAGTGTCGTGCTCGGGGCCGACTTCAGCGGTTGAGTCTTCCTTTTGTAACAACTGTGTTTCCGGCACGTTGAGTTCCGGCGGAATCGTCGTGAAATACCCGTCACACCCCTTGCCGAATCGCGCTTCCTGATTAGAGTCACAAGTGGTCACCCCGTGATCGGAATGTCGTCGCACCTCGGTACGCACGCCAGGAAAGCCCGGGACTCGGACCCGCGGCGCCTCCCGACGGTGCCGTCGATCGCAACAGCAGTACCGCAGGGAGCAACAGATCATGGCCAACGGAACCGTCAAGTGGTTCAACGCTGAAAAGGGCTTCGGCTTCATCACCGTCGATGGAGGGGGCCAGGACGTGTTCGTCCACTACTCGGCCATCGACATGAGCGGCTACAAGGTCCTCGAAGAGGGTCAGGCAGTGACGTTCGACGTCGGCACGGGGTCCAAGGGCCCGCAGGCCGAGTCGGTGCGTCCGGCCTAGTCGCCGAACCACTCGCGAACGCGTCGTCCCGTCGGGGCGGCGCGTTCGTTCGTGTGGGGCGGCGTGTGTTGCACTCTCAGGGGGTGAGTGCCAGAATCGGGCTTGGCACTCGGTCGTACTGAGTGCCAGAAGACCCCCACGACGTCCGGGAGGGACGAGAAACTCACATGGCTAAGATCATTGCTTTCGACGAGGAGGCCCGCCGTGGCCTCGAGCGCGGCCTGAACCAGCTGGCCGACGCCGTGAAGGTGACGCTCGGCCCGCGCGGCCGCAACGTCGTCCTCGAGAAGAAGTGGGGCGCCCCCACGATCACGAACGACGGTGTCTCCATCGCCAAGGAGATCGAGCTCGACGACCCGTACGAGAAGATCGGTGCGGAGCTCGTCAAGGAGGTCGCCAAGAAGACCGACGACGTCGCCGGTGACGGTACGACCACCGCGACCGTGCTCGCCCAGGCCCTCGTCCGCGAAGGCCTTCGCAACGTCGCCGCCGGTGCGGACCCCGTCTCGCTGAAGCGCGGCATCGAGAAGGCCGTCGCGGCCGTCTCGGACCAGCTGCTCGCGAACGCCAAGGACATCGAGACCAAGGACCAGATCGCCGCCACCGCGTCGATCTCCGCCGCGGACCCGACGATCGGCGCGCTCATCGCCGAGGCCATCGACAAGGTCGGCAAGGAAGGCGTCGTCACCGTCGAGGAGTCGAACACCTTCGGCACCGAGCTCGAGCTCACCGAGGGCATGCGCTTCGACAAGGGCTACCTGTCGCAGTACTTCGTCACCGACCCCGAGCGTCAGGAAGCCGTCTTCGAGGACGCCTACATCCTGATCGTCAACTCGAAGATCTCGAACATCAAGGACCTCCTGCCGGTCGTCGACAAGGTGATCCAGGCGGGCAAGCAGCTCCTGATCATCGCCGAGGACGTCGACGGCGAAGCGCTCGCGACCCTCGTCGTGAACAAGATCCGCGGCATCTTCAAGTCCGTCGCCGTCAAGGCCCCGGGCTTCGGCGACCGTCGCAAGGCCATGCTGCAGGACATCGCGATCCTCACCGGCGGCCAGGTCATCTCGGAAGAGGTCGGCCTCAAGCTCGAGAACGCCACGCTCGACCTGCTCGGCAAGGCCCGCAAGGTCATCATCACCAAGGACGAGACCACCATCGTCGAGGGTGCTGGCGACGAGGAGCAGATCGCCGGCCGCGTTCGTCAGATCCGCTCCGAGATCGAGGCGACCGACTCCGACTACGACCGCGAGAAGCTCCAGGAGCGCCTCGCGAAGCTCGCTGGTGGCGTGGCCGTCATCAAGGCGGGTGCCGCGACCGAGGTCGAGCTCAAGGAGCGCAAGCACCGCATCGAGGACGCCGTCCGCAACGCGAAGGCAGCCGTCGAAGAGGGCATCGTCGCCGGTGGTGGCGTCGCCCTCATCCAGGCCGGTGCCGTGGCGCTCGAGTCCCTCGCGCTCGAGGGTGACGAGGCGACCGGTGCGAACATCGTCCGCGTGGCGATCGACGCGCCGCTCAAGCAGATCGCGCTCAACGCCGGCATGGAGCCGGGCGTCGTCGCTGCTCGCGTCCGCGAGCTCGAGTCGGGCTGGGGCCTCAACGCCGCGACCGGTGAGTACGTCGACCTGATCGCCGCCGGCATCATCGACCCGGCCAAGGTGACCCGCTCGGCGCTGCAGAACGCCGCGTCGATCGCCGGGCTGTTCCTCACGACCGAGGCCGTCGTCGCCGACAAGCCGGAGCGCACCCCTGCTGCTCCCGCCGGCGACCCGACGGGTGGCATGGACTTCTAGTCCGTCGTTCCGAAGGCCCCCGCACGCTGCGCGTGCGGGGGCCTTCCGCGTGCGGGGGCGCTTCCGCGTGCGGGGGCGCTTCCGCGTGCGCGGGCGCTTCCGCGTGCGCGGGCGTGGGCGCGGGGTCGGGTGCACGCGGCCGGGCGCTCGTCGACCGGTCGCAACACCCCGCTCACTTCCGCCGAGTGGTCACAAGTTGTCGGGTGGCGAGGCTTCAGGCGACGGACTGTGACCAGTGGGCAGCACTTTGACGGGGTGTCGTGACCAGTGGTGAGCGCCCGCCCGCGAGCTGAGCCCCACACAGGAGGCTCCAATCCCGTTGCTCTCCACCGTTTCGTCCGGCGCTGAGCGGCTTCCGGGCATGTCGACGCACGATCAGGGATGCCGCACCCACGACCGCTGCCCGATTTCCTCCTGCACCGCGCCTTCCGCGTCTCCGACGCTGCCGCCCACGGCGTGAACGCCGAACGGCTCCGTCGCTCGGACCTGTCGAAGCCCGTCCACGGGGTCAGGGCCGCCGTGGACAGTCACGGGTTCGAGTCGTTCGTCACTGCCCTGTCCCTCGTGATGCGGCCCGATCAGTTCTTCAGCCACACGACGGCCGCGCGACTCTGGGGTGCTCCCCTGCCGAAGGCGGTGCAGGATGATCCGGCCGTCCATGTGTCGACGGTCTCGGACGCTCCACGAATGCGCCGCCCGAATGTCCGGGGCCACCGTCTCTCTGCCTCCGGTGTGACGGAGTCGGGCGGACGACGGCTCGCCACGCCGGCTGATTCCTGGGCACAGTGCGCCTCGCTCCTCGGCACCCGTGCACTCGTCGCCGTCGGGGACCACTTCGTGGGGCGGAGCCACTTCGAGACGACGATGGCGGACCTGGCCGACGCGATCATCCCGGGTTCGCGGTCCTCGATCGCAGCGCGGACCGCGGTCGGCCTCGTGCGGGTCGGCGCGGAATCGGCGATGGAGACTTGGTTCCGGCTGGCGATCGTCGACGCCGGGTTCCCGGAGCCGGAGCTGAACGTCGAGGTGCGAGACGCGAACCGGCAGTTGCTCGGCCGCGTGGACATGGCCTGGCCCGAGTTGCGCATCGCGTTCGAGTACGACGGCGATCATCATCGCGCGCGCGACGTCTTTCAGCACGACCAGCGGCGCGACAACGGGTTCGTCGTCAACGGCTGGATCGCCGTGCACGCCACATCAGCCGACGCGCATCGTCCCGCCGTCGTGTTCGAGCGTCTCCGCCAGGCGTTCGAGCAGCGACTGGGCAGAGATCGTCGGTCCGCCGCATGAGACCGAGCACGCCGCACCATTCGCGGCGCCTCGAGTGGTCACGACTCCCCGTTGGCTCACCTCCGACCGGTCGCAGAACGTCGGGCGAGAACCCGCCGAACGACGACTTGCGGCCACTCGGCGGAGCTGAGCGGGGTGTTGTGACCGGTCGGGGGGCGCCGGGCGGCGGGGCCCCGCGGGCGCGGGACGGCGGGCGGCGGGCCCGCGGGCGCGGGACAGCGGGCGCGGGACAGCGGGCGGCGGGTCCCCGCGCGCGGGACAGCGGGCGGGTGTGCGGAGCCCTGCGGGCGGCGGGCGCCGGCTCAGGACAGGGTGGGGGCGGCGGGGGACTCCGGGGCGGGCGGGGTGTAGTCGCGGGGGAGCAGCGGGAGCCAGATGCGGAAGGTGGCACCGCCGCCCTCGGTGTCGATGACCTCCACCGAACCCTGGTGTGCGGCCACGATCCCGGACACGATCGCGAGGCCGAGCCCCGAGCCGCCGGTGTCCCGCGCGCGGGAGGTGTCCGCACGCCAGAAGCGCTGGAAGATCTTGTCGCGGAGCTGCGGCGGGATGCCCTCGCCGTGGTCGATGACGTCGATGTGCGCCATGCCGCGGTCGTCGTCCACGCCGATGCCGATCTCGATCGGGTCGTCGTGCTCGGTGAACCGCATGGCGTTGCCCATCAGGTTCGTCACGACCTGCCGGATCTTGTTCTCCTCCGCCAGGACGATCGGCGGGCGCTTCGGCATCACGACGGTGGGCAGCGGCGTCGTCTCGTCCGTGGGCGGTGCGTCCAGGTTCATCGCGCGGTTCCGGCGGGCACGCAGCCGGGCGAGGGTCTGACGGGAGAACGCGATCGGACCGGTGGTGTTGGCGGACGGCGACGCCGGAGCGGAGTCCGACGTCGGGGAGACCGCGGCCGGTCCGAACGCCGACGGTGCACGCACGGCCTGCGGCACGTCCTCGACGAGTACCTGGATCTCGCGGTCGGGGTTCGACGCCATGGTGTCGAGCGCCGAGTCGCGGGCGATCGCCACGAGGTCCACGGGGCCGAGCTCGAGCGGCTTCGACTCGTCGATGCGTGCGAGCTGGAGGAGGTCCTGCACGAGGAGCCCCATGCGCTGGGCTTCCTTCTCGATGCGGCCCATCGCCTGGGCGACGTCCTCTTCCTTGCGGAGCGCCCCCATCCGGTACAGCTCGGCGTACCCGCGGAGCGACACCAGGGGCGTGCGGAGTTCGTGCGACGCATCGCCGACGAACCGGCGCATCTGGTCGATGGTGCGCTGACGGTCCTCGAACGCGCTGTCGATCCGCTCGAGCATCGCGTTCAACGAGCGGTTGAGTCGGCCGACCTCGGTGTTCGGGGTGTCGTCCTCGAGGCGCTGGTTGAAGTCACCGGCGGCGAACCGGGCGGCGGTGTCCTCGACGTCGCGCAGCGGGTCGAAGGTGGCGGTCACGAGGAGCCGGGTGAGCATCGCGCCGAGCAGGATCACCGAGATGCCGAAGCCCAGGAAGATGACCGTGAACCGGGCGATGGTCTGGTCGGTGTCCGCGCTGGAGACGGCGACGAGGACGTAACCGGTCTCGGTGGCGCCGGTCGACAGGTTCTGCAGGTTCGCCGGGATGACCTGCGCGCGCCACTCGTGGTTGTGCTGCTTGTCGTAGAGGCTGAACGGGGCGTTCGCCTTCGTGGCCGCAGAGAAGTTCACCGACGAGATGTCCGGCTGCGACGTGGACTGCGTGTCGCAGATCTGCTTGCCGTCCCCGTCGTAGGCGGCGACGTACGAGCTCTTCTCGAGCACCATGGTGAGCTTGCAGTACTGCTCACCGTCGCTGATGTTCTGCCCCTCGAGTTGCGACGTCGTCGTCGTCACCTGGTTGTCCAGACGAGACACCAGGTAGGTCGACAGCACGGTCATGGTGCCGAGACCGGCGACGAGCAGCCCGAGCGCGACCAGGAGCACCGTGATCCCGGTGATCTTGGTGCGCAGGGAGATGCCGTCCCACCAGCGGTTCATTCTGGAGTGCATGCTGCCTCAACGGTAGACGGCGCCCGTCCGGCGAAACCGGACGAGCGCCGTGAAGAACGCGACGAACGCGAACGCCTCAGGATGCCTTGGACGCCTTCAGCATGTAACCGAACCCACGCTTCGTCTGGATGATCGGCTCGGTCGAGTACTGGTCGAGCTTCCGGCGCAGGTACGAGATGTAGGACTCGACGATGCCGGCGTCCCCGTTGAAGTCGTACTCCCACACGTGGTCGAGGATCTGCGCCTTCGACAGCACGCGGTTGGGGTTCAGCATGAGGTAGCGGAGCAGCTTGAACTCGGTGGGGGAGAGCTCGATCTGCGCGTCGCCGATGGTGACCTCGTGCGTGTCCTGGTCCATCGTGAGCTCGCCGGCGCGGATGATCGCGTCTTCCTCGTCGTTCATCGTGCGACGGAGGATCGCCTTGATGCGGGCGACGATCTCGTCGAGCGAGAACGGCTTCGTGACGTAGTCGTCGCCGCCGACGGTGAGGCCGGTGATCTTGTCCTCGGTGTCGTCCTTCGCCGTGAGGAACAGGATCGGCGAGGTGTACCCGGAGGAACGGAGGCGCTTGGTGACGCCGAACCCGTTCATGTCGGGGAGCATGACGTCGAGGATGATCAGGTCCGGCTCTTCCTCGAGCACGGCGGAGATCGCCTGCGCGCCATTCCCGACCGCACGCACGGCGAACCCGGCGAAGCGGAGCGAGGTCGTGAGGAGATCGCGGATGTTCGGCTCGTCGTCGACGATCAGGATCTTGGGGCCATCGGTCATGACCCCATCCTCTGACCGTTGGCTAAACGTTTCCTGAGAGCGAAGCAGACGTCACCTGGTCGGCGTCGAGGATCGTGTACGAGTACCCCTGCTCCGCGAGGAACCGCTGCCGGTTCTGCGCGAAGTCCTGGTCCACCGTGTCCCGTGTCACGAGCGTGTAGAACGATGCCGGCAGGCCGTCCTTGTTCGGCCGCAGGAGTCGCCCGAGCCGCTGCGCCTCTTCCTGCCGCGACCCGAACGATCCGGAGATCTGGATGGCCACCGTGGCGTCCGGCAGGTCCACCGAGAAGTTCGCCACCTTCGACACGACGAGCACGTCGATCGAGCCCTCGCGGAACGCCTGGAACAGGCGCTCCCGCTCGTCGATGGGCGTCGCGCCGGTGATCTCGGCGGCATCGAGTGACGCGGCCAAGGAGTCCAGCTGGTCGATGTACTGCCCGATCACCAGGATCTGCTCGCCGCGGTGCCGCTCGATGAGCGAGCGCACCACCGGGGTCTTCGCCGGGGTCGTCGCCGCGAGCCGGTATCGCTCGTCGTCGCCGGACGCCGCGTACTCCAGCCGGTCCTCGTGCGGCAGGTCGATCCGTACTTCGAAACACGAAGCGGGCGAGATGTAGCCCTGGGCCTCGATCTCCTTCCACGGTGCGTCGTACCGCTTCGGGCCGATGAGGGAGAACACGTCGCCTTCGCGGCCGTCCTCGCGCACCAGGGTGGCGGTGAGGCCCAGGCGTCGTCGGGCCTGCAGGTCGGCGGTCAGCTTGAAGACCGGCGCCGGCAGCAGGTGCACCTCGTCGTAGACCACGAGGCCCCAGTCGAGCGCGTCGAGGAGTGACAGGTGCGTGTACTCGCCCTTCCGGCGGGCGGTGAGGATCTGGTACGTCGCGATCGTGACCGGCCGGATCTCCTTGACGCTGCCGGAGTACTCGCCGATCTCGTCCTCGGTCAGGCTCGTCCGGCGCAGCAGCTCGGAGCGCCACTGTCGGGCGGACACGGTGTTCGTCACGAGGATGAGCGTCGTGGCCTTGACGGTCGCCATCGCCCCGGCGCCGACGAGCGTCTTGCCGGCACCACATGGCAGCACGACGACACCGGACCCCTGCGCGAAGAAGCTGCCCACGGCGTCTTCCTGGTACGGGCGGAGACTCCACGAGGAGGTGTCGAGGTCGATGGCGTGGGGCTGCCCCGGCGTGTACCCGGCGAGGTCCTCCGCCGGCCAGCCGATCTTCACGAGCTCCTGCTTGACCTGCCCGCGGGCCCATTGCTGCAGCTCGATGGCGGTGTCCGAGCGCTTGTCGCCGAGCAGCGGCTTGATGCGCTTCGAGCGGACCACCTCGGCGAGGACCGACGGATCGGTCGCCGTGAGCAGGAGGGTCGGCTGCCGCTCGAGTTCTTCGCCGGGGGAGTTCGCGATGACCGGCGCGTCCGCGGGGTCCTCACGCCGGATCACGAGGCGTCCGTACCGGGAGACGGTGTCGCGGATGTCCACGGTGACGCTCTGCGGCACCGGGAACTTCGCGAAGCGCTCGAGCGTGTCGATCATGGACTCGGCGTCGTGCCCGGCGGCGCGCGCGTTCCACAGGCCGAGGCGCGTGATGCGGTAGGTGTGCACGTGTTCCGGCGCGCGCTCGAGCTCGGCGAAGACGGCGAGCTCGTGGCGCGCGTCCTCGGCGTCGGGGTGCGCGACCTCGAGCAGTACCGTGCGGTCGCTCTGGACGATCAGCGGTCCGTTCATGACCTTCTAGCCTAGCCGAGCACGCCTGGGTCAGGCTTCGCTGTCGACGGACACGACGAGCGACAGCGGCAGGGTGCGTTCGACGTCCGCCGCGATGTCCTTGCCGCGGATGCGTCCGGCGGCCACGGAGGTCGGCACGATCGAGAACGGGCGCTCGCTCCCGTCCGGCATTCGGACGACCACGCGGATCGGCGTGCGACCGCGGACGGCGAGGTCGATCTGCCGCCCCAGCCACTCCTGCTCCGGTTCGGCGTCGCCCCGCTGGGTCGTCAGCCGGAGCCGCTCGACGACCCCTCTGGCCGCGGCTTCCGGGGACCGGCCGACGGCCCGGCGCCGGCCTGGAGGCTCGTGGCGCGTCTCGGGGCGGGCGCCGGGTTGCAGCACGGCCGGGTAGCGCTGGTCCTCCAGCGCTGCGTGCACCACGTGGGCCGGGTAGCGGGAGACGAGCGTGGTCAGGTCCGGGCGCTCCCACGCCAGCTGGCGCAGCTCGGCGTCCACACCGATGAGGTCGAGCTGGTCGGCGGTCCCGCGGACGACGGTGCCGACGCCGCCGCTCTGCCGGTCGACGACGATGCTGCCGTCCCGGGCGGCGACCTGGTCGACGAGGTACGACAGCGGCTGCGGGACCCCGGTCAGACCGATGCGTCCGAAGAGGTCGACGACCTGTTGCCGGGAGCTACCCGACCGGAGTGCTCGGCGGAGCGAGTCCTCGGAGACGCGGTACCGCGCCGCGAGTCCCGGCGCCTCGAGGTCGGCGACGGTGCGGAGTTCGGCGTCGTCCGCCGGCGCGAGCGGCCCCGGCGCGATGACCGTCAGGTCGTGCTGGAGGTAGACCCCCTCGACCGTGGCGGGCAGGTCGGCCTCTGCTGCACGCTCGGCCGCTGCCCGGTCGTCGCCGAGCAGGACGCGCCCGGTGTCCGTCACGACGCCGTCGACCGTCACGCCCAGCGCCGCGGCCGTGCCGCCGACGTCGAGCAGGACGGCGTCCAGCCACCGCGCGCCGGCCGGGTATGCCCAGCGGCCGAGGGAGACGAGGTCGCGCCAGTCGCCGTCCGCCACCGCGATGACCTCGCCCACGGCGGGGTCGAGCCACTCGTGCCAGCGCGCGACGAGCCCGGCCCAACGGCCCGCCCACGGGGTCGTCAACCACTCGAGGCCGTCGTCGGTCAGGGACCAGGCGCCGTCGGCGGTGCTGGTGAAGCGGATGCGTTCGAGCAGGTCGAGCCGTCCGGGGACGACGTCCGGGTCGGCGCCGGAACGCTCGGCGAGGGCACGCGCGAGTGGTGAGCCGATGCCGCCCTTGACGAGTTCACGGACACCGCCGTCGTCGACCGCGCGGAGGAGTTCCGCGAGCATCGTCATCGTCGCGAACGCGTGCTCCGCGCCGGTGGTGCGCGCGGTGGTGGACCCGGCCGTCTCCGCGGCGGAGGCTGCGGGGCGGGCCGGCACCGGGCCTCCCGTCAGACCCACGAGGTCGGGGTGGGCGGCCACGCGTGCCGCGACCGCGTCGTCGACCCTGCCGTCCTCGGCTGCCAGGGCGAGTGCGATCGCCGGGGCCAGGTCGGGCCCTGCGGCGCCGTCGCGGAGTGCGACGAGGGTGCGTCGGGGGAGCCGTTCGATCGCGGCGTCGACCGCGGCGTCCGCGCGGAACGCCTCGGCGAGGTCGAAGAAGTCCGCGACGCTCTGCGGGCCGGTCTCGCCGAGGACCGCGGTCGGGAGCTCGCGCGCGACGATGAGCCGCTCGAGGTCGTCGTCCGGCATCGCCCGCAACCGGGCGGCCAGGTCGGCGGTGGTCGTCATCGTCCTCTGCCGGCGTCCGGAGCGGACGTCAGCGGGATTCCCGGTTCGCTCGGGCCTTGCGGGTCCACGTGACGCCCAGCAGGACGAAGATCAGCACGAGCGCGATCGGCGGTCCGACGTAGAGGATGCCGAGCACGACGGGCCAGACGCCCGTGCCGGGGATGGTGCCGAGTGTCAGCCAGCCGATGATCATGGCGGCGAAGCACAGGATCGTGAAGACGATGATGCCGCCCACCATGAACGCGAGGGCGCGTTCGGTACGATTGAACGTCGCCGGGGGTTCAGCGGAGTTCCGCGTGTCCCCGGGGGATCGGGTCGGCTTGGCCATCGACCCAGGATATCCGCACCACGGCCGCAGACCTATCGAGGAGTCCACGCATGCCCACCGGCAAGGTCAAGTTCTACGACGACCAGAAGGGGTTCGGGTTCATCACCGGCGACGATGGCGACCAGGTCTTCCTGCACGCCTCCTCGCTCCCGGACGGCGTGACCACCGTGAAGAACGGCACACGGCTCGAGTACGGCGTCGTGCAGGGCAAGCGCGGCTCGCAGGCGCTCTCCGTGCACCTGCTGGACCCGCAGCCGTCGCTGGCGAAGATGTCGCGCCGCTCGGCGGACGACATGGCCGTCATCGTGGAGGACCTCGTGAAGGAACTCGACCGGATCAGCGGAGACCTCCGCCACGGTCGCTACCCGAAGAACGGCACACGCCTCGCCGCGATCCTGCGGCACGTCGCAGACCAATTGGACGCATGACCATGACCGACCAGACCGAGCCCCACGAGCTGCCAGCTCCACCCGAGCTGCCAGCGCCCCAGGAGGTCCCCGAGCTCCGCGCGCTCGCCCGCACGGCCCTCCTCGAGGTGACCGCCGAGTCGACTATCGGCGGCGCTGCCGGGACCACGGACGAGGGTGACGGCGTCGTCTCGTACCTGTTCGCCAACCGGATGCCCGGGTACCCGGGTTGGCGCTGGACCGTCAGCATCGCCCAGGTCGAGGGCGACGAACCGACCGTGCTCGAGGTCGAGCTGATGCCCGGCGACGGGTCGCTCGTCGCGCCGGACTGGGTGCCGTGGTCCGAGCGGCTCGCCGAGTACCGCGCGGCGCAGGACGGCCACGACGAGGAGTCCGACGAGTCCGACGACGAGGACGACTCGGATGAAGAGTCCGACGACTACGACGAGTCGGACGACGACGACGAGTCGGACGACGACGAGTCGGACGACGACGACGACGACTTCGACGACGACGAGGACGACCTCGCCGAGTCGGACGACGACGAGATCGACGGCGTGGACGTCGACGAACTCGACGACACACCTCCGTCCCGCTGAGACGCCCCCACAACGACGAAACGCCGCCGGATCCGGCGGCGTTTCGTGTGTTCGGGGGTGTCTCGGCGTCGAGGCGTCAGCCCTTCAGTGCGCCGACCACGTGGGTGATCGCACCGACGAGCTTCTGCACGTCGTCGGGGTCGATCGCCGTGAAGGTCGCGACGCGGAGCTGGTTCCGCCCGAGCTTCCGGTACGGCTCGGTGTCGACGATGCCGTTCGCTCGCAGGGTCGCGGCGACCGCCTTCGCGTCGATGGAGTCGTCGAGGTCGATCGTGGCGACGACCTGCGACCGGTGGTCAGGGTTCGTCACGAACGGCGTCGCGAAGTCGACCGACTCCGCCCAGTCGTAGAGGATCGACGACGACGTCTTCGTGCGGGTGTCCGCCCACCCGAGCCCGCCGGACTCGTTGATCCACCTGATCTGGTCGTCGAGGAGCAGCAGGGTCGAGATCGCCGGGGTGTTCAGCGTCTGGTTCAGGCGGGAGTTGTCCACGGCGTTCTTCAGGGACAGGAACTCCGGGATGTACCGGCCGGACGCGGCGATCCGCTCGACGCGCTCGATCGCGGCGGGGGAGAACAGCGCGAGCCACAGCCCGCCGTCCGACGCGAAGTTCTTCTGCGGCGCGAAGTAGTAGACGTCCGTGGCGCTGACGTCGAACGCCGCACCGCCGGCGGCGCTCGTGGCGTCGACGACGGTCAGGGCACCGGGGTCGCCGGCGGCGCGGACCACGGGCGCCATGACACCCGTCGAGGTCTCGTTGTGCGGGTACGCGTAGACGTCGACGCCCTCGACGATCTCGAGCGTGGCGAGCGAGCCACCAGGAGCCTCGACGACGTGCGGCGCATCGAGCCACGGTGCACCGGCGGCCTTGGCGAACTTCGAGCCGAACTCACCGAACGACAGGTTCTCGGCGCGCTGCTCGATCAGTCCGAACGCGGCGGCGTCCCAGAACGCGGTCGATCCGCCGTTGCCGAGGACGACCTCGTAGCCCTCGGGCAGGTCGAACAGGTCGGCCAGGCCCTGGCGGACGGAGCCGACGAGGTCCTTGACGGGCTTCTGGCGGTGGGACGTGCCGAGGATCGTCGCCCCACGGGTCACGAGGGACTCGAGCTGCGCTCCGCGGATCTTGGACGGGCCGCATCCGAAGCGGCCGTCGGTGGGGAGGAATTCGGCGGGGATGACGATGTCTGCCATGGACCGATCCTACCGAGCTGGTATCCCATCGGAATTCTTTACTCGTGCAAGTGTTGGTCATTCCATGTCGGCCCGAGCAAGTAGGGTGGGCTGCGCTGGGCCCAGTACAGGAGAGGCGGACCGTGACCGATCTCGTCGACACCACGGAGATGTACCTCCGGACGATCCTCGACCTCGAAGAAGAGGGGATCGTCCCGCTGCGTGCGCGCATCTCCGAACGCCTCGGGCACTCCGGGCCGACCGTCTCGCAGACGATCGCGCGGATGGAACGTGACGGCCTCGTCGTGGTCTCCGGTGACCGGCACCTCGAACTCACCGACGAGGGGCGCTCCCGTGCGACCCACGTCATGCGCAAGCACCGCCTGGCGGAGCGTCTGCTCTCCGACGTCATCGGACTCGACTGGGCGTTCGTCCACGACGAGGCCTGCCGCTGGGAGCACGTCATGAGCGAGCAGGTGGAGGTCCGCCTGCTCGAGATGCTCGGCAACCCGACCGAGTCGCCCTACGGCAACCCGATCCCCGGCCTCGCCGAGATCGGCGGCCCTGATGCCGGCGGCTTCCTCGACGGCGTCCGCAACATCGTCGCCGCGACCGAGGGCACCGATGCCGTCGCGACCGGTGTGATCCGCCGTCTGGGCGAGCCCGTCCAGTTCGAGCCGGAACTCCTGCACCAGCTGCGCTCGGCCGGCGTGATGCCGGGCCGACTCGCGAGTGTGCAGCGAGCAGGGGCCTACGTCGCGGTGCGGGTCGACGGCGAAGACGCCGGGATCGAGCTCCCGGCAGAGGTCGCGCAGCACGTCTACATCGACGCCGCGTAGCACCTCGGGGTACACGGCCGGGGGACGCCGACGAACGGCTGCCCCGCGAATTGGGGCGCACGAAAAACACGGCACTGATCAGGGCTTCTTTACCGTTCTGTTACAAAGCGGCGTTTTCGTCTCGACAAGGTAACGGTGCACCCGTACACTCGACGAGTCCCCGGGCTGACAGCGACCCGGGAACCCGTGGCAGGACGTCTCGAACCCGTCTCCTGCCTCGATCGGAAACGATGACGAACGGATGGGGTTGCGCACGCACGACGGCCAGCACGGACCACGGCCGGTCGGGCGGGTGATGACGAGACGCCGGAGACCCCCCACCTTGACGCAGACCGGTTCCGCCGCGGACGTGACGCCCGCGAACCCGACGAACTCGACTGACGACGCAGTTGCCCCGCTCACCCGGCGGGCCGCTCGCGAAGCCGAGGCCAAGACCTCCCGACGCTCCAGCCCGACGCGTGCGATGCGCGCGACCGGCACCCACGCGCCGAAGCCCGTCGCGACCCGCACGGCCGCCCCGAGCGACAAGCCGTCCTCGAGCTCGCGCAAGCGCAAGTTCATGGCCCCGATCGTGCTGACGGTCGCCGCCGGCATGTTCGGCACGATGGCCGTCCCCGCCGCCTTCGCCACGACGCAGCAGTCCGGTGCCTCCGACACCGCGACCGCCCAGCAGGCGATCCGCACGACCCAGAGCCAGCAGCTGTCCGTCTCCGACGCCGCCGCGCTCGCCGACACCACCCGCGACGGCTACTCGGCGACGTCGTCCGCGACCCTCGCGTCCCAGAAGCACGCGGCCGAGGTCGCCGCCGCCCGCGCCGCGACCGCGAAGCAGTACGCGTCGTACACCGGCCCGACCGCGCAGGACTACCTCGCGAAGTCCAGCACCGCCGCCACGACGACGACGACCGCACCGGCCGCGAACACCCCGTTCTCGCTGCCGGCCGTCGTCGCCACCGCGAAGCAGTACATCGGCACCCCGTACGTCTTCGGCGGCGCGGACCCGTCCGGCTTCGACTGCTCGGGCTACGTCATGTTCGTGTACGCCCAGTACGGCATCAACCTCGCGCACTCCGTGCCGCTGCAGGACCAGGCCGGCACCACGATCCCCGAGTCCGAGGCGCAGCCCGGCGACGTCGTCATCTTCAACAACGAGGCGCACGACGGCTTCTACATGGGGAACGGCATGATCATGGACGCCCCGAAGCCCGGTGGCTCGGTGTCGATCCGTCCGATCTGGACGAGCGACTACCACATCGTCCGGATGGGTGTCTGACCCGCCCGCGTGGCCTGACGCGAACCTGAACAACCGGAGAACCGGCCCAGCACTCCTCGTGCTGGGCCGGTTTCTGGGTTAACCTGGCGACATCGGCCCGACACGGCCCGAACAGGAGACCCCATGTCATCGTCACGCACGACCCGCACCATGGGTCGGCGCGCGCACGTCGACATACGGTCGACCACGACCTGCGTGCAACTGCACGCCCCAGCGTGATGGAGAGCACTGCCCTGCGGGGTGGTGCTCTTCTTCGTTCCGGGACCGGGTTCGCGGTCACCCGTTCGTCGTCGTCCGGTCCGGTGCCCCGCACCGCCTGGAAGCCGTCCAGGCACGTCGGAAGGGAACCCATGCGCACTCTCGTCCTCAACGCCGGTTACGAGCCCCTCGCGGTCATCTCGTTCCGCCGGGCCCTCGTGCTGGTCATGAACCAGAAGGCCGCCATCGTCGCCGCCGACGTCGAACACCCCGTCACCGGGTCGACGTCGAGCTTCGACCGTCCGTCCGTCATCATCCTCACCAGGTACGTGCGCATCCCGCACTCGAGACTCGTGCCCGTGTCCCGGCGCGGTGTGCTCCGCCGGGACGCCAACCGGTGCGCGTACTGCGACCGGCACGCGACCACGATCGACCACGTGCAGCCGAAGTCGCGCGGGGGCGAGGACTCGTGGGAGAACCTCGTCGCGTGCTGCCTGGCCTGCAACAACGCGAAGGGCGACCGCACCCCGCGGGAGATGGGCTGGCACCTGCGGTTCCGACCGAAGGCGCCGCACGGTTCGAGCTGGGTCGTGCGCGGCGTCGAGCGCCCGCAGGCAGAGTGGGACGAGTTCCTGATCGCCGCGTAGCGGCGGGACCACCGGACTGGAGGCTCGTGGCGGCGCCGCCACGAGCCTCCAGTCCGTCGTGTGGTCACGGTAGACCGCGCGACCGGACGGCGCCGGCCCGCCGGCCCCGCCGAGCGCTAGCGTCGGGCACATGGATGCGCACGAGATCCGAACCGCGTTCCTCCGGCACCTGGAGGCGAGCGGGCACGTCGCGATCCGTCCAGCGCCGCTGGTCCCCGCCGACACCAGCACGCTGTTCACCGGCAGCGGGATGCAGGCGCTGCTGCCGTACCTGCTCGGCGAACCGCACCCGGACGGCGTGCGACTGACCGACAGCCAGCCGTGCGTCCGCGCGCAGGACATCGAGGACGTCGGCGACAACCGGCACACGACGTTCTTCGAGATGCTCGGGAACTGGAGCCTCGGCGACTACTTCAAGGAACACCAGATCCGTCAGTTCTTCACGTTCCTGGTGGACGTCGTCGGACTCGACCCGGCACGCCTGTCGGTCAGCTGCTTCATCGGCGACGCGTCCCGCGGGATCCCCCGTGACGACGAGGCCGCGAGCATCTGGCAGGCGGTGTTCGCCGAGCGCGGCATCGACGCCGAGGTCGTGGCGATCGGCGGCCAAGCGGACGGTGATGCACGTGGGGTGCGGCCGGGGGAGCACGTCTTCTTCTACGACGGCGGGGAGAACTGGTGGTCGCGCGGTGGGTCGCTCGAAGCCACGCCCATCGGTGACCCGTGCGGGCCGGACAGCGAGGTGTTCTACGACTTCGGTCCCGAGTACCACGACCCGTCGTTCGGCAGGGCGCACCCGGCGAGCGACAGCGGGCAGTTCATGGAGATCGGCAACCAGGTCTTCATGCAGTACCGGCGCCTCGCGGACGGCTCGTTCGAACCGCTCGCCCGTCGGAACGTCGACTTCGGGGGAGGGTTGGAACGGATCGCGGCCGCGGCGATCCACTCGTCCGACGTCTTCCGGATCAGCCTGCTCTGGCCGATCGTCGAGAAGCTCCAGGAGCTGACCGGCAAGCGGTACGAGGACGAGACGACGGCGATGCGGATCGTGGTCGACCACCTCCGCGGGGCGACGTTCCTGGCCGTGGACGGCGTGCGCCCGTCGAACAAGGAGCAGGGGTACGTCATGCGGCGGCTGGTCCGTCGGGCGATCCGGTTCGCGCTCGCGCTCGGGCTGCACGAGGACTTCCTCGGCGAGGTCGTGCCGGTGATCGCGGACCTGTACGCCGACGATTACCCGTCGGTCCAGGAGCGGCGCTCCGAGGTGATCGACGTCCTGCAGAAGGAGGAACGCGCGTTCCGCCGGACCCTCGCCGCGGGCATCGCCGCCGTCGGGGCGTTCCAGGGGCGGACCATGACCGGCCGGGACGTGTTCCTGCTGTCGGACACGAACGGCTTCCCGAAGGAGCTCAGCGTCGAGGAGGCCGCACGGGTCGGGGTCGACGTCGACCCCGGGTGGGAAGCGGACTTCGAGGCGGCGCTCGAGGCACAGCGGGCTCGATCGCGTGCGGCGACGCGACTCGGGGCGGCCGGGCTGCCCGGGGGGAGCGCACCAGGCTCGTAGGCGTCAGGCTCGTGGCGTTCAGTCTCGGCGGATCATGTCGATGCCCGCTGCCGCGTACTGCCGGAGCGTGGCGTCCGGCAGGAACGCGCGGACGAGCGCCGGCCCGATGCGGGCGAGGTCGCCCTCGTCGCGGTAGAGCAGGTGGATCGGCTCGTAGCGCGGGTTGAACTTCTGCTTGAAGCGGTGCAGCGACGTGAACCCGTAGACCGGCTCCAGCACGCCGGCGAGCTGGCCGAGCAGCCGGGCGATCTGCCCTTCGTCGTCGCCGACCTCGTGCGCGAGCGGTGCGCCGGAGAGCGACATGATCTGCGCGCCCTCCTCCGCGAAGGTCCGGGCGGAGGAACCGATGAGGAACTCCATCACGGGGCCGAACCCGCCGTCGCGCCGACGCATCAGGTCGAGCGTCCACCCGCGGTGTTCGCCGCCGGGTCCGTACACGGGCAGCCAGCTGAGGAAGCCCTCGACGTCGCCCACAGCGGACACGGCCAGGGCCAGGCGTACCTCGGGGTCCTCGGTCTCGCGCAGGGTCCCGAGCGTGAACCGCATCTCCGGGAGGTCCTTGTCGCCGACCCACGACTCCGAGATCGCCCGGAGCTGCTGGCGGACGCCCCACGTCTCCTCCGCAAGCGACGTCATCCGGAACGTCACCTGCTCACGGTCCGCCCGGTTCAGCGCGGTACGGACGTGTGACCACGGCTTGCCGGTGAACGCGAGCCCGGGCAGGTCCACGATCGTGTCGTCCGCGATGACGAGGCTGCGCCACGAGGGCGGGACGGCGTCGCGCGTGCGGGTGCCGGCGCTGAAGAAGCACGGCACGAGGGCGTCCCGTTCGGCCGCCGCGACGAACTCCGCGACGCTCCCCGGGATGCCGCCCTCCGGGCCGAGCGGATCAGCCAGGACGATCGCGACCCCGAGGTGCTTCTGGAACGGGACCACGCCGGTCGTCGTGCGGAGGTACTCCATGCCGTCCCACGTCGCCATCCAGGACAGGGTGCCGCCGCCGTCGGCCCTGATGGTCTCGCGGACCTCGTCGAGCGTCGGGGGATCCGCCGCACGACGTCCCTTCACGGCACCGAGCGCCCGTCGCCGTCGGGACCGGAAGGCGCTGCGCGTCGCCACGAGGTACACCAGGAACGCGAGCCAGAGCACCGACGTCGCCACGACGTGGTGCGCGTCGTCGCCGTCGAGCTGCACGCCGGGGTCGACCGCGAGCACCAGCACGAGCAGGGCCGACGTGACGATGTTGAGCAGCGCGACGAGGACGGTCAGGACCCAGGCCCACCGGCGTCCCAGACGCAGGCCGTTCGTGACGAACCCGATCACGACCACGTCGACGAGCACGTCGATCCACGGTCCGTCGAGCGCCTGTGTGCGGCCGAACGGACCGTCCGTCGGGACGAGCAGCGAGATGACCTGCACGGCCCCGAGTGCGAGGCTGATCGCGAACGCCAGGAGCCGCCGGTCGCGGAGGGTCGCCCGTTCGATCCGGAACGACCGCGTCACGGCGAGGGCGAACAGCACCGCCACCGCGTGCTCGACGTCCGCGAGGGACCCGAGGAACAGGACGCTGATCGCCGCGTACCCGAACACCACCACCCAGAGTCGCTGCCTCCACGGCGATGGGAGCAGGGCGCAGCACGCCGCGATGCACGCGACGGCGCCGCCGGACGGCCCGACGTCGAGTACGCCGGCGAGCCGATCGGCCCACGGCCATGCCGACAGCGACGCGACCGCCAGGAACGCGCAGGTGACGAGTACGGCAACGAGCTGCCCGACGCCGAACGACAGCAGTGCGACACGCGTCCCACGGCGCCACTCCAGCAGTCCCATCCCGGCGAAGGCCAGGAGGGTCGGGATGTACGCGACGGGACTGACGACGAAGAACGTCCCGGCGACCGGCGTCCACCACCGTCCGTCCTGGAGTGCGGGGAGCCCGTACGCGACGTCCTGCCACCAGGTCTGAGCCGGGGTCGCGGACCAGAGTCCCTGTCCGACGATCCCGACGACGAGGAGCACGCCGACCACGGCGAGCGTGCCCGGGATCCTCGTCAGGACCGCGGCAGCTCGGGGCCGCTGTCGGCTCGCGTGCTCGACCGTCGTCACGGCCGCGCCCCTGGGGTCAGCGCCCCTGGTGTCAGTGCCTCTGGTGTCAGCTCCGCGATCAGCGTCCGGACGCGGTCGCGGATCTCGTCGCGGATCGGGCGGACGGCGTCGAGCGGAAGCCCGGCCGGGTCCGAGAGCTCCCAGTCCTCGTACCGCTTGCCCGGGAACACCGGGCACGCGTCGCCGCAGCCCATCGTGATCACGACGTCCGCCTGTCGGACGGCGTCCGTGGTGAGGATCCTCGGTACTTCGCCGAGGATGTCGACGCCGTCCTCCGCCATCGCGTCGACGGCGACCTGGTTGATGCGGTCGGCGGGCTCGGAACCGGCGGAGAAGACGTCGACGCGGTCGCCGGCGAGGTGCCGGAGGTACCCGGCGGCCATCTGGGAGCGGCCCGCGTTGTGGACACAGACGAAGAGCACTGCGGGCCTCGGCGTGGTCATCCGCCCATCCTGCACGGTTGTCGGAGGGGATGCGTAGCGTCGGGCCATGACCGAGATGCGGATCGACGCCGACACCATCACCGATCTCCGTGCGCGGCTGCGTGCGACGCGCTGGCCCGACGCACCCGGTGTCCCGGGGTGGTCGCTCGGCGTCGACGTCGCCGAACTGCGGGAGCTCGTCGAGTACTGGGCGGACGGGTTCGACTTCGACGCCCACCGTGCCGCCCTCGCGGCGCTTCCGAGCAGCACGGTCGAGATCGACGGGATCGGCATCAACGTCTTGCACGCCGGAGAGGGCGGCACGCCGCTGTTGCTCGCGCACGGCTGGCCGGACTCGACCTGGCGGTACCGGAAGGTCCTGCCGCTGCTGGTCGACGCGGGGTTCGACGTCGTCGTGCCGGACATGCCCGGGTACGGGTTCTCGGACGCGCCGCCGACGCCGATCGACGCGCGGGCGGTCGCGGGGCTCTGGGCGACGCTCATGACGGAGCTCGGGTACGACCGGTTCGCGGTCGCCGGTGGGGACATCGGCACGCACGTCGTCCGGTACCTGGCGCTCGATCACCCCAACCGCGTGGTCGCCGTGCACCGCATCGACGGCGGGCTGCCGTGGCCCGGCATCGACGTCTCGTCGTTGTCCGCGCCGGAACGCGAATTCGTCGAGTCGACGTTCCGGTGGCGGGACACCGAGGGGGCCTACGCCTCGATGCACCGGACGAAGCCGCAGACCGCGGCGGTCGGGTTGAACGACTCCCCGGCCGGGCTCGCCGCGTGGATCGTCGAGAAGCTCCGGTCGTGGAGCGACTGCGACGGTGACCTCTGGTCGGTGTACACGCGGGACGAGGTGCTCCAGCTCGTCACCGAGTACTGGGCGACGGGCACGATCGGCTCCGCCATGCGGATGTACCACGAGAACGCGGCGATCCCGCCAGAGCAGTCCGCCCGCCGGGTGGAGGCACCGTCCGGGTTCACCCTGTACCCGGGCGACCTCGTCCGTGCGCCGCGGGAGTGGCTCGAGCGGACGACGAACCTCGTGTACCTGTCGGAACCCGAGCGCGGCGGGCACTTCGCCCCGTTCGAGCAGCCGGAGTCGTACGCGGCCGAGCTCGTCGCGTTCCTCGAGCCGTTCCGGGACTGAGCGCGCTTCGGTCCCGCTAGAGTGGACGGGCCGGCCTCTGTAGCTCAATGGAAGAGCAGTTCCGTCCTAAGGAAAGGGTTGGGGGTTCGAGTCCCTCCAGGGGCACCAGACGTCACGCGTCGGCGCGTGGCTCCGATCCCTGCCGGACGGCGTCCCAAGCCTGGCCCGCGGCGTCGATCCGCGCCATGTGGCGTTCTGCCCAGTCCCGCAGGGCGGCGATCGGCTCGGTCAGCGACTCGCCGAGTTCCGTGAGCCGGTAGTGCACCTTCGGCGGCGACGTCGGCTCGACGCGCCGGTCGACCAGCGAGTCGCGTTCGAGGCTCCTGAGCGTCTGCGCGAGCATCTTCTGCGAGATCCCCGGCATCCGGCGCTTCAGTTCGGCGAAGCGGACCTCGCCCGGATGCTCGTCCCCGAGCACCTTCACCGCCATGGACGTCCACTTGCCGCCGAGCCGGTCCAGGAGCTGCCGTGTCGGGCAGGCCGGATCGAAGAGATCACCCCGGGACTGGTGCGAGTGATCGGTCACCAGCCGGTGACCAGGTTCCGTGAAAGTGCCGTCTTTCCCGCGCATGGGTGGTCTCCTACCATCAGCTGGTCACCAATCGTAACCACAACCTGGAGCGCCATGACCAGCAACCCATCGATCGTCGAGACCCGGATCGCGACGAACGGCACCCGACTCAACGTCGCGATCGCCGGCACGGGGTCCCCTGTGCTCCTGATGCACGGCTTCCCCCACACCTGGCGGGTCTGGAGCGACGTGATCCCGGTGCTGTCCCGATCGCACCGGGTCATCGCCCCCGACCTCCGCGGCCTGGGTGGAAGCGACCGTGAACGCGCGGGTTACGACGCTCGGAACCTCGCGGCCGACATGGCTGGGCTCCTCGATGCCGTGGACGCGTCCACTGCCGCTGTCGTCGCGATCGACGCTGGCGTACCACCGGCGTTCATGCTCGCGCTCGAACACCCGGACCGGGTGTCACGGCTCGTCCTGATGGAGTCGACCATCGGGCTGCTGCCCGGCGCCGAGGGGTTCTTCCAGAACGGTGCGCCGTGGTGGTTCGGGTTCCATGCCGTACCTGGCCTGGCCGAGACCGTCATCGAGGGCCGCGAAGCCGAGTACCTCGACTTCTTCCTCCGGTCCGGCACCGCGGATCGGTCGGGCGTGGCGACGAC
The DNA here is from genome assembly GCF_900086645.1 of Curtobacterium sp. 9128. NCBI lineage: Bacteria > Bacillati > Actinomycetota > Actinomycetes > Micrococcales > Microbacteriaceae > Curtobacterium > Curtobacterium sp. 9128. The sequence continues at coordinate 52,541 of NZ_LT576451.1, read as the reverse complement.
CATCCGCGACGCATTCGTCAGCGCGTACAGCGGGCGGGAGGCGCTCCGCTGCGGTTTCGAGTACTACCGCGCGATGCCTCGGAACGCCGAACAGATCGCCGAGGCGACCACTCGGTTGCGCTTGCGCGTTCCGACGCTCGCGGTCGGTGCGCAGGTCGTCGGCGACGTCACCGCTCGTCAGCTCGAGCCGATCACGGATCAGCTCGAGAGCGCCTCGATCGCGACCAGCGGTCACATCGTTCCCCTGGACAGGCCCCGTGAGCTGCTCGACCAACTCTCACCGTTCCTCAGCGACACGCTCCCTGCGAGCTGACGATGCGACCGCCAGCTCGCGAGCCCTGAGATCGATCTGCATGGCTCGCACCTCGTCTCGTCGCGACGAGCGAGTTGGCAATTCTCCGAGAACCCATGCCCTTGGAGTTGACGGCATCGGCAGAGCGGCGACGTGTCGTCGGAGAGTCTCGGGGGTGTGGTGTCGTCTGCCGAACGACATGTCCGACCGGCACGCAGCGTTCCTGAGACACGGAGATGGACTCAGTGGTCGGCGTCCCAGACGGGTCAGGTCGACGGCGGATCGGCTCGGCATCGTTTCGTCAGAAGGCGTCCGTATGGCATGCGTGAACTGCGAAGCTCCGCGGACCACCTATGTGAGACGGGGTACGACTCGCACCAGGGCGGTGTGAGTCGGCGTTGCCCATGGTCAGTCAAATGTCCACTGGAGGACCGTCTTGCGGACACCTAGGCGGAAGGCTTCCGCAGACAGGAGGGTAATCAAACGGCTGAAGGGCTCCTCACTTCACTTCTTCGCGCCGAAGACGTGCCAACAGGAAGTGTCACCAGTCGTCGTTACGCTCGGGTCGGAAGCTTCAGAGATGCCTTCACCGCAACCGCACCCCTGGGGGAAGTTAGAAGTGACTTGGAACAGCCTCGGCACGCTCAGTGCTCGCGAAGAGGCGGTGCTTGTGTGGTCGGCGATTTTGATCCTGTTCGTTCTCTCCAAACCGAGCTGGCGCGGAGCAGCCGTCCCCGCCGCTTTGGATGTCTTGCGCGCCATGCTTGTATGGCGGATCGTCGCGGTCTTCGGTCTCTTTCTTGTTTACATCGCCGGACTCGTCTGGCTGGGAAGCTGGATCTCCGCTTGGAACCCGTCGCTCACGAAAGACACGGTGCTCATCGTGGTAGGTGCGAGCCTGCCACTCCTCTCGAAGGGCATCGTCAGCATTGAGGACGGCGGAAAGCTCTTCAAGCACTTCATCCAGGAGACCGTCGGAGCGACCGCGGTAGTGGTGTATGTCGCCGGCCTCGCTTCATACGCGCTGTGGATCGAGCTTCTTCTCCTACCTGTGGCTGTCTTCGCGACAGCGCTCAACGCCTTCGCGAGTAGGAGAGAGGATGGGCGAGCGGCGTCGATGGTCTCCTCGTTCGTTCTAATCGTGCTCGGGATCGCCGCCATCGTTTGGTCAGTATCTAGCCTCCTTCGAGGGGCGTCAGGCCTCGAATTCGGGGCGGAGATGCGAAGCTTCACCCTTACCATTTGGCTTCCGCTGGGTACGCTGCCGTTCGTGTATGCGACGGGCTATCTCACTGCATACGGGCGAGTGCTCGCGCTCGTGCACGCAAGTAGCGGGATACGGGCAAGCTGGCAGGTGAGAATCGCGCTCCTGCTCGGGTTCAGGGGACGGCTTGGTGCGGTGAAAGGTTTCCACCCGTACACCAGCGGAGGGCGGGGCGACTCCTCCTTCCGCGAGGTGCTGCACGTAGCGATCGGTTCACCTCCCGCTCACCGTTGAGGGGGAGAGCACTAGTCGGTGTGCTCAGCGCTTGCCTGACCGGCGCCAGCGCCAGCGCCAGCGTCGGGCACTCACCGCGCTCCGCGAGACCGCCCCCGACTGTGCTGACTACATGCACTCCACTCGAGAGTCGTTCGGAAGTGGATCGGCTACCGGTCAGTTCCGCTTCGACGGACGCGACTGGCTGAGGCTGGCTTGGGGGAGTACAAGCCCGTCGCTTGTACCGTCAGGGCTGCTACTCCGCGAACCCTGTCCGTGGGTGCCCCGATCCCTGTTCCCGGGGCTGACCTCGTCTTGATTCAGCGTCGAACCCGACGGCGTCGTAGCGCGAGGGTGTCCGTCCCGGACCCGAACCAGTGATGGATGCCCTCGCATCTCCCTGCGTCCGTTTTTGGACACCGCTTCCGCTGGTGGCTGTTCAGGTTTCGCTGTCGTGGTCGGATTGTCCGCGGCGTGAACGGTTTCCTTCCTATGGTCATCCCGGCCGGACGATCCGGGTCTGACCGAGCCGCTGATGGCTCAGAGTTGAAGGGCACCGTGACCACGTTCATCGCTCCCGACACCGTGCTTCCCTCGACGGCCCACACCGCTCTGGTGCGTCGTGTCCGCCGCGCGTCGATGCGCAGCCCCTTCTCCGAGGTCCGCGAGCAGCCCCGTCAACGGACCCTCATGATGACCGCGACCGGCATCGTCTCGGCCCTCGTCGCCGCGTCCGCCGCGATCGTCCTCGGTCTCTCCGCGTGAGCGCCGCCCTTCCGCGTGCGTAGCCAGGAGCGCGTGCAGGAACGCGACCGTACCCTGCTCGCCCATCAGTGGCGCCAACGGTGCAGAGATCGCCTGCGTCCACCGCTCCACCGTCGCCGCCAGCAACGCCCGCTCGGTCGGGAACACCTCCCGCACCTCGGCCACGCTCATCCCTGCGCGCTCGGCGGCGTCGTCGAGGGTGAACCGCGTGATGCTGCCGCCGTGCAACGCCGAGATCGCCCCGTTGATCGCACGCGTGCGGGGTACCTCGTCCGCTTCGGCGGTCTGACTCGTCAACGGTGCGAGGGGATGCTTCCGGAACCACTCCAACAACCCCCGCGCCCGAGTCAGCCCGATCGCCGGGTCGAGCTGCTGACCGGGCGCGAACAGGTCACTGAAGCCCGGAACGTGCTCCATCAGCGGATCCAGCGGCTGGAACGCCATCGACCAGTCTGGGAACGACCGCTGCGCGACCGACTCATCTGCCAGGACGCGCACGTTCGTATGTCGGGGGTCACGGCGCACTTGCTCGAACCGTGCGGCGACGGTGGCGTCATCGCCCTCGAGGATCCCGAGGCAGTTGTCACCCTTGTGCGCCAGGATCCCGGTCACCCCGAGGGCGGTGTTCTTCTCCCGCCCCACCGCGAGGATCTGCGCGAGCTCGGTGTCCGTGATCGGACGGGTCTGGGTGCTGGTGTACACGATCGAACGCATCGGTGCTGACTTCCCTGATGAGCCGGGATACGTTGCCCCTTCGAGTGAACCGCCCTGTCTACTGCTCCACACCCCCCCCCACCAGCCGCGGACAGCACCGAGCCACAAGCTGTACCCGCTACGCGTCGCCGCGGGCCGCGCACTTCGGAGCGACGCCGCGAGCAGCCGGGGCGGCTGTCCAGAAACCGGCGTCGTCGTTCGCTGCTGGCAGCTGTTGCCATCCTCTCGCTGGCAGGCTCCGAACCCGATCTATGCGTCGCCGCGCCATGTGGTGACAGGAACGGAGCAGAGGTATGACTGAGATCACCGCCCACCACGGCCTCTTCAAGGACACGAACCTGCATATCGACGACACCGGCGGCTCCGGCCGCCCGGTCGTGTTGATCCACGGGTGGCCGCTCTCCGGAGCGTCCTGGAGCAAGCAGGTGCCCGTATTCGCCGATGGCGGCTATCGGGTCATCACCTACGACCGTCGCGGCTTTGGCCGCAGCGATAAGCCCAAGACCGGCTACGACTACGACCACCTCACCGAGGACCTCCACACCGTTCTCACTGAGCTCGACCTGCAGGATGTCACCCTTGTCGGGTTCTCGATGGGTGGCGGTGAGGTGGCCCGCTACTTCACCAAGTACGGCACCGAACGGCTCCACAGTGTCGTGTTCGCCTCCGCGGTCCCGCCGTACCTGCTGCAGACCGACGGCAACCCGGACGGGCCGCTGCCGAAGTCGCAGGCAGCCGAGATGACGGCTGGGCTGATGAAGGACGAGGACTCGTTCTACGACCAGTTCACCACCGACTTCTTCTCCGTCGACGGCGTCCTGGTGGTCTCCGAAGACGACCGGCAGGAAGCGCTCGCGTTGGCGAAGCAGGCATCGAAGACTGCCGCGCTCGAGGCTATGGCCTCGTTTGCGAATACGGACTTCCGCGACGACCTGCCCAAGGTGACCGTGCCGACGCTGATCATCCACGGCGACGGTGACGCGACCGTGCCCTACGAGGGCTCCGGCGCCCGCACCCACGAAGCCATCACCGGTTCGGAACTGCATGTCGTTAAGGGTGGTCCGCACGGCGTGAACGTCAGCCACCCGGATGAGTGGAACCGGGTCGTGCTGGAGTTCCTCGCGAAGTAGACGAGCCCCTCGTGAAGGGCCCCGCACTCGGTTTCGAGGGCGGGGCCCAATCACTGCCAGAAACGCGTTAGCGCAGGCTGCGACGCCTACTGTTCGTGCAAGAGCAGATTGCTCCGCATCTTGAACGTCAGGACACGCCATGCCGGATCGCTTGCGATGGGGCAACGACTACGCCGGCCACTGGAGCATCTTCCTCGGCGATCTCGCTGTGGCAGACATCACCCGACGGGCGCAGTACGACGTCGGCTCGAACTGCTGGCCCCTTGGCGGGTCGCACACTTCGTTCGAGGCTGCATCAGCACAGATCCACTCATGGATGCGCTGGTCGGATCCCGAGTGACAGCCTCAGACGGAATCTGTCAGAGCAGAACGCCAGAAGACCACGGACCTCATCAGCGCGTCCTTCGCCGGGCGAGGGCCGCTGGGAGTTCCGACCGCAGCTCGCCAGTGATCTGAAGATGACGCCGGTCGAGGATTCTCCGACGCATGACCCCGCACGGCATGGCCGCGACACCCACCCTCGGCCCGCAGGACTCGTTCTTCAGTCACGGCGGATCTCCGCCGAGGACGAGCTGACCTGTGACCCGTGGCGCTGCTTCGTCGAACACCAGCCGCTCGGGTTCATCCAGGAGGTTCACCATCCCGTCCACGGCGGCTCGGGGGACTTCTCCACTACGACCAACGCGTGATCATCGACCCACCTGAGCACGTCGACGAACTTCCCTCCTGGCAGCTGGTCGGCAGCGAACCATCGCGACGGACGGGAGGGCCAGCAGCGGTCCGACCCTCCCGTCCCGGTGGTCACGGGTGGAGCACGACCTTGGTCCAGCCGTCGTCGCGTGCGTCGAAGTGGCGGTAGGCGTCCGGGGCCTCGTCGAGCGAGAGGTTGTGGCTGACGATGAAGGACGGCGATGCCTTGTCCCCGGCGATCAGGTCGCGGAGCTGGCGGTTGTACCGCTTCACGGGTGCCTGACCGGTGCCCATGTGCTGGCCCTTGAAGAAGAACGTGCCGTAGTCCAGCGCGATCTGCCCCTTCTTCGCCAGTTCGTCGGAAGCGCCGGGGTCCTCAGGCAGGTACACGCCGACGACGCCGATTCCGCCCGTAAACCGGACGGAGGCGATGAGACGGTTCAGCACGAGGTTGGGCTGCTCGTTACCCTGCCCGTCGTGGGCCTGGTACCCGACGGCCTCGATGCCGCGGTCGGCTCCGAGGCCGAGGGTCGCGTCGAGGACCGTCTGCACGGGGTCGACCTTCGAGTCGTCGACCGCGATCGCACCGATCGACTCGGCGAGACGGAGCCGGTCCGCCTGCCGGTCGACGACGAAGATCCGCGATGCGCCCTTGATGGAGGCGGAGAGGGCGGCCATGAGGCCGACGGGTCCGGCACCGTAGACGACCACCGTGTCGCCCGGCTGCACTCCGGCGAGCTCGGCCCCGTGCCAGCCGGTCGGGAAGATGTCCGACAGCATGGCGTAGTCGTTCTCCTTCTCGACCGAGTCCTCACCGAGACGGAGCGCGTTGTAGTCACCGAACGGGACGCGCAGCAACTCCGCCTGCCCGCCGCGGTAGGGGCCCATGTCCGCGTAGCCGTACGCGGCTCCGGCAGCGGCCTCGTTCGGCTGCATGGTCAGGCAGAAGCTCGACCAGCCGCGCTCGCAGTTCTTGCAGAACCCACAAGCGACGTTGAACGGTAGGACGACACGGTCGCCGACCCGCACCTTCTGGACGCCGTCACCGACCTCGATCACGGTGCCGAGGTTCTCGTGCCCGAACACACTGCCGGTCTCGATGTCGGTCCGGCCCTCGTACATGTGCAGGTCCGACCCGCAGATGTTCGTCGCGGTGATCTTGACCAGGATGTCGGTCGGCTGTTCGACCTCGGCATCCGGGACATCGTCGACGCTGACGTCGTGGGGGCCGTTGTAGACGACTGCTCGCATGGTTGCTCCGTTCAGGTCGTCGGCGCCGTCGTCGGCGCCGGACCCAGCGGACGGTACGCGCGCGGTACGAACGCTTCCTGCGGAGTACGCGGAGGGGACGATCGGCCCGAGCGCGAACCACCGTGGACCCGCTGGAGTCACCGGGACAGTTCCGACCTGGAGCCGCCCCTCCTGCCCGTCGCGGTGGTCCGCGGTCGACCAGCCGTCAGGCCGGAAGCTCGTCGATGTTCCCGGGCTCCTCGACAGTCGCGGCGTTGGTGGTTGCGCGGAAGTCCACCGAGTCGTCGTAGACGGGGCGGCGGACGCGCTGGATGGATCCGAGGGGTTGGTGCTCGACCAGGCAGTGCCACGGGTTGAACGACAGTTCGTCGTCGGCGTAGACGCGCCGTGCTGGGGAGAACGAGTCCTGCGGGTCGACGGTCAGCGTTGCGACCGTCCGGTACGGGGCGACGTCCTCGGGCCACGCGACGGAGGCGTCCTCGACGGGCGTGGTCTCCAGTTCGGTGGCGAGTTGTACCTGGAGTTCCCAGACGCCCGCGTTGCCGGCGAAGAACGCGCTGGTCAGGTCCCGGTACGCGGACGGCTCCCGGACCGAGACGTGCTCTCCGGTCAGCGCTGTGAGGTTCTCGGCCACGGGGGCAGCGGATACCTTCGCGACGTGGTCGCCGTACCGGATCGCGCCCTGGGACCAGTACGTCTCACCGAGTAGGTTGACGTGTGGCTTCGCCTGCCCTGCAGGGCCGCCGGTCTTGTCGACGCCGACCTTGCGGAGCAGGTCCGCCCCGGCGCGCAGCGCCGTGGTCGCAGCCAGTTGCATGCCCTCGGGCGCCTTCGACGTCTGCAGCAGCACCGCCTGGTCGCGTCGGTAGGTGTGCACGTCTCCGGACGAGATGGTGGGGTGGTTGACCAGCAGGAAGTCCTGCGTCCGAGCCTGTTGCTTCCCCGGCAGCACCTTCTCGCCGTCGACGTCAAGGACCTTGATCGCCATCCCGAACGCGGAACCGATCCCGTCGGAGACGATGTCCCCGGGCGCCGTCGAGAAGCGGATGATCACCGGGTGCTCACCGGTCTGGGCGAACAGGCCCTGCCGCAGCTCGGTCGGGAGGTCGTCGTGGATGCGCAGGGTGCCGGCGAGCACGCCGTGGCTCTTCGCGTGCGCGTCGCGGACGGCGTGCCGGAGCTTGTCGAACGCCATGGTCCGGATCTGCGCGAACGTCTCCCGGAGTGCCTGAATGTCCTCCGCCTCGTGGGGTTGTTCCACCTCGACGTCGGGCGTGTACCGCAGGTACGTAGTGGGCTGGTCTCGGTCGGTCATGCGGGGACCTCCTGGAGGCTGGTCGGGTTCTGTTCTGTGCGTGCGTTGATGTCGTGGCGCCACTTGCCGAGTTCTTCGTAGCCGCGTCGCCGGACTCGGTTGATGCTGCCCAGCGGTCGGAACGCGCGCAGTCCATGCCAGGGCCGCCAGGACATCACGTCCTCGGCGTAGACCCGACGCGCGGGGCTGAACGACTCCTGCGCGGGCAGGATCAGCATCGCGACGGTCCGGTAGGGGCTGCGGGTCTCGTCCCACTCGACGGAGGCGTCCTCGATCGGCATCGCCTGCGGGTCGACGTTGAGCTGCACACGGAACTCGAACCGGGCCTCCTGACCGGCGAAGAAGTCGCGAACCCACTCGCTGAGGATCCCGGGCGACGCACCAGCCGGGACGGTCTGCTCCGCCAGTTCACGCTGCCGGTCCGTTGCCGGCGCGATATGGAACTTCGCGACGTGGTCGCCGTACCGGAACGCGCCCTGAGAGTAGTAGCTGAACGCCAGTGGGTGGATGTTCGGGGTGCGGTCGAAGAGGGTTCCCTTCGGTGCGGGATGCTTCGCCATCGTCGCCGCGACCGTCCGCACGTAGTGGCCATGGTGCTCGGCGCGGGCGCGGATCGCGTCGAGGTACACCTTCGCGTCGCCCTGCGGGATGATCGGCCACGTGTTCAGCAGGAAGTCCTGACTCGTCCACCCGTCGCGGAGTTTCTCCCCCGGCACGTCGAGGACCTTCACCGCTGCGCCGCGGGCCCGCTGCGCCGTGTCCGGGTCGATGCCGCCCGGTTCGCTGGCGAACCGGACCACCGTCTCGTAGGTCGCCGGGACGGCGAACATGCCCTGCGCGAGCTCGGGCGGCAGATCCGGCAACACCTCGAACCGGCCCGTGACGACGCCGTGGCTCTTCGCGTGCGTTCCCGAAGTTCCGTGGCGGGTCTCCTCGAACGTCTGCTTCATCGTCTGCCGCATCAGCGCGATCGTCTCCGAGACGATCGCCTCCTCGTCCGGAAGCTCCTGCTCGAGGTCGTCGCGGTATCGGATGGGTTGCTCGTACGTCATGTCCGATCTCATGCGGCTCATGCAACGCCGACCAGGCCACAGCGACCTCAGCGCTATCCCCTTGGCGTTACACGGGTGGTGCAACGCTGATGTCCACCGTGCGGTGTCGCTGGTGATTAACCGGGGGCGAGGGCTGCGGGAGCAACGGAGCTGAAGATGTCAGGCAAGGCCCAGCTGCTGCAGCATGCCGAGCTGGTCGGTGCTGCCCCACCGCTCGGATGCGCGGCCGTCGCGGAAACCGATGACCTGCACGTTCCGGATCCCGGTAAAACGGCGTCCGGTCGGGGCGTGTCCCATCCAGTCACCCGTGTGCGTGCCAGCAAGGGTGGAGATTGTGATCACCTTCGTCGGTGTCGCGATCGTCTCGACGTCCTCTCGCTGAACGTCGGAGAAGGCCTCCCCGAACTGCTCCCAGAACCAGGCTATGCCGGATCCGTCGGATGGCTGCCCGTCGGCTGCGTCGTGGTCGATGAAGTCGACCGTGAACCGCTCCTCGAGGGGGCGGTCCTGCTGCCGCATCCGGTCCCGCGCCGTGAGCGTCGGCTCGCCGTCGACTGTCACTTCAACCGCCATTGGAATCTCCTCGTCATCTTCTGCCGAGGGTACCTAGGCCCGTCGGCTCAGTCTCAACGAGGGTCTTTCAAGGAACAGCTCGGCGGAAGCGACGCAGCCGCCGTCTTGCGCCCGTGACACGATGCTGGCCAGAGGCTAGTGCGGCGGCCGCCGCAAGCATTATGGGTCCGGGACCCGCTATTACGCCGCTAGCCCGTATGCTCCACAGATGACGGGAGCTGATGGGTGTCCCGAGCAGCTTTCAACAGTGCAGGACGGGATGCGGTTGCTGCATAACCGGCACCCCGAAACGCTGCGCGGATGAGCTGGAGTTCCTCGAGCAGCGCCTGCTCGGACACACCGAGCACCAGGGCAGCCTCACGTACACGCGGGATAGACGCGTATGCGGCGATGACGACTTCTGGCGGGCCGAGAGTGTCACTCTCTTGTGGGCTTTGGGGCTTCCCATCGCGAAGTCCTGGTACGTGACTGCCCCTGGAAGCACGACATCCGTGATCTACGGGACAAAGCGGCTCGTGACCGCCGAAGGACTCTTCGTCATGGCGAGACCGTACCCAGAACTCGTCTCGATAGCCGATCGGCTATCGGACGGTGCATCCGCTGACCTCCGGTGGTTGCTGTCATCCTTCGCTGGGACGGTCGCCCCCGTGCAGAGGAGGCTGGCGTCATGTTCACACCCGAAGCGGGCTACTGGGCGGGTTTGATCTTCATCGTTCTCGCGATCTGCGTGGTGATCGCTTCCCTTCGGGATCGTCGAGCCAGGCGTCGGAAGTCCAACCGGCCGGAACCCGACGTGCAACCGTTGTCCGCCTCCGAGCAGCGCGAAGACGACGGCGAGCCCCGCTGACCGATCGATCACCGGACGTCCTGACCGGGTCACTGCGTCGACCATGTCAACATCACGGTAGGTCGTGAGGCCCTCTGAGCTGACCCCATCCGAATCGGCTCGCCGCGATGAAGTCCTGGAGATCACTCTGCACGTTGCGAACGAGGGCGTCGAGGCCGTCCTCGACCCACAGACCGCCGGACCAACCGCGTTCGCGCATGATGCGCCAGCGGACCACGGCACCGTTCTGCTCGACGAGATCGTCCCCGTCCAGCGCTGAGCCGGTGACGTCGTCGATCGGCACGATCTCCAGCGTGAGCGTCGCGAGTTCAGGGGTCGTGAGCATGACCTGGAACATCGGCCGCAGCAGGGCGATGACTTCTGACACCTCGAGGATCTCGTCCACCGCTCGAAGCTAATGCCTGCAACCAGCGGAGGCTCTGCGTGCTCCGGACGGATAGCTCATGCCCGTCTGTGATCCGCGCGACCCGCGCGACGGCAACAAGATGCTCGTACGATCGTCGCGACCGCCGAGAGGTCTCGTCCCTCAGACGGGCCCGTCCGCTTGACGATCCGCTACCGGGCGCGGCTTGATGACGCCGATGCGAGTCGCGATCAGCGTTGTCTGTCCATGGCGAGCCCGATCAGGTCTCCGACCGCGACGTCCGAGAATTCGGGATAGAGTCCGCGATGCGCGTCGCGTACCTCGGTCTCGGTCAAGTCTCCCGCTTCGCGAAGCGACCAAGCCCACCGAGCCGCGTCCGACTCCAGCTCGTCAAGTCGCTGTTGCGCCGTCTCGAATTCGTGCTCCGGCACTTCAGGAAACGCCGCTCGTACATCCAGCGGAGTGCAGTGCCGCCTACGGGCCACTGATGACCGGACCATCGCGTCGTGAAGCGACAATTGCGCCAGGGTGTCTTGACTGATTCGGTGATACTCCATGTCGCGATCCTAGAGATGGCAAGGAGCGCAACGGCGTCTCGATAGCCGATCCGCTACCGGAGGCCGATAGTGGGGAGTTGGATACAAGAATGCTGTCCAAGGTCCCGCCTCGCGTGCTCGGCTTGGCGATCGGTGCGGGGGCACTGGTCGGGGGCCTCGTCATAGCGCTTCTCGGCCTCGTCCTCGGTGCCGATTTCGTCGGGCTCGTAGCGGCCGGGCTGGTGATCGCTGCGATGGGATTGGTCCTGGCGGTAGGTGGAGCGATTGGCTTCGCCTTACACGGGTCCGCCCGATCCGGGCGCCAGAGGATCGGCTAGTTCGATGGCCGATCGGTCATCGAGACGCGAGCGCGCGCTAGGTTGGCTCGGTGGATGTGTTGAGCGCGAAGGTCCTGGGCACGATCGCCCTCGCCTTCGGCTCGGTCTTCATGACGACGTCGATCGTCCGCTTCATCCGGCCTGATCTCGACGTGGTCCTGGCTGTCGTGAACACGGCGCTCGGCATCTTCTGGCTCGGTGCTGGCATCTGGTTGTGGCGCTTCGCCCTCCGCAAGGCGAAACGCGGCCGGTAGCCGCGGCGTCACCGAACGTCCACGCCGACCCACGGGGTCGGAGTACGCCGGACTGACCGGATGGTCGACGGTGCCCGTTGTTCACCCCGGGTTGCTATACCGGTGGGAGCCGCGCACCCGACCCGCGCCGGCAGAGGAGGACCCCGTGCTGGATGTAGGCCCCATCGGCGACCTGCGCGAGTACATCGAGGACCTGCGGACCCGCGGGTACACGGTCGACAACGCCCACACGCCCGACCCGGAGCTGATCGACCCGCAGGGCAACCCGATCTACACCTGGAAAGAGGACTACCCGTACGACGAGCGGATGAGCCGCGAGGAGTACGAGTTCGAGAAGTACCGGCTGCAGGTCGAGCTGCTGAAGTTCCAGTACTGGCTCGAGGACAACGGCCGCCGCGCGATCATCCTCTTCGAGGGCCGCGACGCCGCAGGCAAGGGTGGCACGATCAAGCGGTTCACCGAGCACCTCAACCCCCGGACGTCCCGCGTCGTCGCGCTGTCGAAGCCGACCGAGCGCGAGCAGGGCCAGTGGTACTTCCAGCGGTACGTCGAGCACCTGCCGAGCGCCGGGGAGATCGTGATGTTCGACCGCTCCTGGTACAACCGCGCCGGGGTCGAGCGCGTGATGGGCTACTGCTCGGACGCGGAGTACGAGACGTTCATGGCGCAGGCGCCGTCGTTCGAGCGGATGCTCGTCGACTCGGGCATCCACGTCACGAAGTTCTGGTTCTCGGTGACCCGGAAGGAGCAGCGCACCCGGTTCGCCATCCGGCAGCTGGACCCGGTCCGGCGGTGGAAGCTCTCGCCGAACGACGTCGCGTCGCTCCGGGTCTGGGACGACTACACGGCCGCGAAGGAGGAGATGTTCCGCCGCACCGACAAGCGCTACGCGCCGTGGACGATCGTCCGGTCGAACGACAAGAAGCGCGCCCGCGTGAACGCGATGCGGTACTTCCTCGCGCAGTTCGACTACGAGGACAAGGACCCGTCGGTCGCGCTGCCGCCTGATCCGCTGCTGGTGATGCGCGGCAAGGCGCTCCAGATGGAGGAGTGACGCTCACCCTGCTCGGGTGATGTCGCCGGGGCGGCTCGGGACGACGATCGCTGGCATGACCACCGATGCGGAGAACGGTACCGACCTCCCGCTGCGCGACAGCCTGCCGGCGATCTTCGACGACCTCGACCACCAGCTCGCCTGCCTGACCTACCTGTGGGCGCTGCCGATCGTGTCCTACGCGCACTGGAGCGCCCAGCACCGCGAGGTGTTCGGCGCGACGCAGCACGACCTCGTGCACTACGTCACCTACCGGGACAAGCTCGGGCTGATCACGGCCAACGCGACGACCCCGTACATCCTGAACTTCTTCGACCTGTCGGAGACCGGTCCGCTCGTGATCGAGCTCCCACCGGGACCGACGGCGGGCGGGGTGTCGGACTTCTGGCAGCGCGAGTGCGGCGTCCTCGGCGAGATGGGGGCGGACGCCGGGCACGGCGGGACGACGCTCGTCGTCGCTCCGGGACAGGACGTCCCCGAGCACGACCAGAGCTGGTCGGTGATCCGGTCCAGCGGGGTCAACGTGATGTTCGGGTTCCGCACGCTCGACCCGGATCCGGAGCGTGGGGCGGCCCTGGCGGCGGCGGTGCGCGTGCATCCCCTGGCGGAGCACGACGATCCCCCGGCGACCCGGCTGATCTCGCCGGACGGGCGGCCGTGGTCGGGCGATCAGCCGCGGGGCATCGCCTACTGGGAGGTGCTGCACCGCATCTACCAGAGCGAGGTCGTCGACGAGCGGGACCGGTTCTTCCTGGCGATGCTGCGACAGCTCGGCATCGAGCCTGGGAGGCCGTTCGCGCCGGACGAGCGGCTCGTCACCGTGCTGGAACGGGCGGCTGCCGACGGGGAGCGCATGGCACAGGCGAACACGTTCGCGAAGCGCTTCCCCGACACGCGCTACCGCCCGGACCGGCAGTGGGACTTCGCGGTCGTCCTCTCGGACTCGGCACAGCGGGGCCCCTGGTACGACGAGCTGCTGGAGCGTGCATCGTGGTTCTACGAGGCAGTGAGCTTCTCGTCGGCGATGAAGAGCAAGACCCCCGGCAAGGGGCAGGCGTACCTCGGTGCGTACACGGATGCCACGGGTGCGTGGCTCGACGGCGGCCGGTCGTACGAGCTCACGGTGCCGCCCGACGTGCCGGCCGCGCTGTTCTGGTCGGTCACGGTGTACGACGTCGGAACGCGGTGTCTCATCGACAACGAGCAGCAGCGCGGCGACCGTGGCAGCCGCGACCGGGACCTCTCGGTGGAGCCGGACGGCTCGGTCGTGCTGCACTTCGGTCCGGAACCACCGGCGAGTGGGACGAGCAACTGGGTGCAGACGATCCCCGGCAAGCACTGGTTCTCGTACTTCCGGCTCTACGGCCCGCTCGGTCCCTACCTCGACCGGAGCTGGGCACCAGGCGACTTCGAACCGGCGGACGCGTGACGGGATCGAGATGGTGACCCCGTGACGGACGGGAGGCGCGGTGCCAGCCGGCACCGCGCCTCCCGTCCGTCGTCCGGTCGCGACCGGAGCCGCTGGCGGCTCAGCGGGTCGGCACCACCACGGCGCGTCCACGCACCTTGCCCGCGTGCAGGCGGTCGTAGGCCTCCGTCGCCTGGTCCATCGAGTACTCCTCGACGTGGATCGAGATCGCGCCCTTCTTGGCGAGCTCCACGACCTCCATGAGCTCGGTGCGGGAGCCCCAGTTGATCGCCCGTGCGTTGACGTCGAGCGGCACGGTGGTCTGCCCGACCGGGACGGCGCCCGTCGCGACGCCGACGACGACGATGTCACCGGCGACACGGATCATGCCTGCTGCGAGGTCGGCGGTCGGCTGGATGCCCACGAAGTCGAACACGACGTCGGCGCCGAGGCCCCGTGTGATGCCCTTGACGCTCTCGATCGCGTCGGGGTTCGACAGGAAGGTGTGGTCGGCGCCGACCGACTCGGCGAACGACAGCTTGTCGTCGTCGACGTCGAGCACGACGACGATCGACTGCGTCAGCGCCTTGAGGAGCTGGATCGCGACGTGACCGAGGCCGCCGGAGCCGATGACGACGGCGGTGGTGCCGGGGGTCAGGCGGGGGAGCGCGGACTTCACGGCGCGGTACGGGGTCAGCGCGGCATCGGTCAGCGACACGTTCGCGACGGGGTCGAGGTCGCCGATCGGCACCAGGTGGCGGGCGTCGTCGACGATCATGTACTCGGCCATGCCGCCGTCGCTGAAGATGCCGGGTGCGCGCATCCCGTGCTCGCAGTTCTGCTCCTCGCCCGATGCGCACGCGTAGCAGCGGCCGCAGCCCCACGGTCCGTAGACCAGGACGGACTCGCCGACCTCGACACCGTGCACACCCTCGCCGATCGCCTCGACGACGCCGGCGACCTCGTGGCCGAGCGTCAGCGGGACGGGCTTGAACCAGTAGTCCTCGGCGGACGTGCCCATGATGAACTCGTCCGAGTGGCAGGCCCCGGCGGCGGTGACGCGGAGCAGGATCTCCGACGCCGAGGGGACGGGCTTCGGGATCTCGACGAGCTCCGGTCGGGAACCGATGGTGCGGTACTGCAGTGCCTTCATGGCGTCAGGATACGCCCGTTGTACGACAGGTGTCGTTTGCGCTTCCCGGACGGTCGAGCCGTGGCTGCGAGCGTGCACGTCGGACGGTGGCAGGATGATCGCTGGCCGCTTCCCTGGCGACTGGATTCGAGGAGATCGAGCGTGACGGACACCCACTCCGCGGCTCCTGTCGGCGAGGACGCCGCGCATGGTCAGGACACCGCAGCCGGCGACGACGCCGTTGCCGGACACGGCGGCGCCAAGGGTGTGACGGCCCTGGCGCTCGCCGCCCTCGGTGTCGTCTTCGGCGACATCGGAACCAGCCCGCTGTACTCGCTCCGGACGGTGTTCACCATCGACGGCGGGATCGTGAAGCCGATCCCTGAGGACGTCTACGGCGTGATCTCGATGATGTTCTGGAGCATCACGATCATCGTGTCGATCAAGTACGTCCTCGTGCTCATGCGCGCGGACAACAACGGCGAGGGCGGCGTGATGGCGCTCGCCGCGCTGGCTCGTCGGCTGTACGCCAAGCGCCGTGGCGGCTCGACGATCTTCCTCATCGTGGGGATCGTCGGGGTCTCGCTCTTCTACGGCGACTCCGTGATCACCCCGGCCGTCTCCGTGCTGTCCGCGGTCGAGGGCCTCGGCACGGCGGCGCCGGCGGTCGGGCACCTCATCGTGCCGATCGCCGCGGTCATCCTCGTGATCCTGTTCTTCGTGCAGCGGTTCGGCACCGGCAAGGTCGGGACGCTGTTCGGCCCGGTGATGCTGCTCTGGTTCGTCGTGATCGCGGTGGCCGGCCTCCCGATGATCGTCCAGCACCCCGGCGTCCTGCAGGGGCTGTCCCCGACGTGGGCGATCGCGTTCGTCTTCGCGCACCCGTTCATCTCGTTCGTCGCGATGGGTGCCGTCGTCCTGGTGATCACCGGTGCCGAGGCGCTCTACGCGGACATGGGGCACTTCGGCCGGGTGCCGATCCTCCGCGCGTGGTTCTTCGTGGTGTTCCCCGCGCTGGTCCTCAACTACCTCGGCCAGGCGGCGCTCGTGCTCGAGCACCCGGAGGCGACGAAGGACCCGTTCTTCCTGCTCTTCCCGAACTGGGCGCAGCTCCCGGTCGTGGTGCTCGCGACGGCCGCGACGGTCATCGCCAGCCAGGCGGTCATCTCCGGGGCGTTCTCGCTCACGCGGCAGGCCGTCCAGCTGGGGCTCCTGCCACCGCTGACGATCCGGCAGACCTCCAAGCAGGAGGGCGGGCAGATCTACCTGCCTGCCGTGAACCTGCTGCTGTTCATCGGCGTGATGGCGATCATGCTCGCGTTCCGGTCGTCCGCGAGCCTGGCGACGGCGTACGGGGTGTCGGTGACCGGGGCGCTCGTCACGGACACGCTGCTCCTGCTCCTCGTGGTGAAGCCGCTCTGGCAGTGGGCGACGTGGAAGCTCGTCGTCGCCGCGGTCGTGTTCGGCGGCCTCGAGCTGACGTTCCTCGCCGGCAACCTGTCGAAGGTGATCCACGGCGGGTGGGTGCCGCTCCTCATCGCCCTCGCGGTGATCACGGTCATGACGACGTGGCGCCGGGGACGGCAGCTCGTGCAGCAGGAGCGGCAGGAGCGCGAGGGGTCCCTCGACGAGTTCATCGAGAAGATCAACACGAAGCACGTGCCACGGGTCCGGGGTGTCGCGGTCTTCCCGCACCCGAACAAGGACACGACGCCGCTGGCCCTCCGTGCGAACGTCGAGCACAACCACGTGGTGCACAAGCACGTCATCATCGTCTCCGTCATCACGGCGAACGTGCCGCACGTCCCGCACGCCAAGGCCTTCGTCCGCGACGACCTCGGGTACACCGACGACGGCATCGAGCACATCACCGTGAAGTTCGGGTTCTCCGACGACCAGGACCTGCCGCACGCCCTGCACGCGGCCTGCCTGTCCGAGGTGCTCGACCTCGACCCGGAGGACATGGCCGAGGCGTCGTACTTCATCTCCCGCGGTGCACTCCGGCCGATGCGGGGCAACCGGGGCATGGTGTCCTGGCGGAAGAAGCTCTTCGTCGGGCTCGCCCACAACGCCGCGGACCCGGCAGCACGCTTCGGGCTGCCGCCGCAGCGCACCGTGACGATGGGCAGCGACGTCGAGATCTGACGTCGCGGCCGGTCAGGCCGTCCGCGACGTCGCGAACGTCTCCGCGGCGCTGACCGCGTTCCGCACCGCGCGGGCGACGTCCGGCGACGTGGAGGCGGCGGGCCACGCGATCACGGTCGTCGCGAGCGCGGCGTCGAGCACCGGGACCGCGACGTGCTCCGGCCACTGCAGGGTGCGGCTCGACCGCGGGATGACGATGACCGTCCGCCCGAGGGCGACGAGCTGCGCGAGCTGGGCCTGCGAGCGGACCTCGGGACCCGGTCCGTCCGGGTAGGTGCCGTCGACGCGTGGCCACCTGGCGGCTGGGAGGTCCGGCAGGTCGCGCAGGTCGGCGGTGGAGAGCGCCGGCCGTGCCGCCAGCGGGTGCGTCCTGGGCAGGATCGCGACCTGCTGCTCGGTCCGCAGGTCCTCGGCGTCGAAACCGGTCAGGTCGTCGTACGTGCGGTGCATGAGCGCGATGTCCGCCGTACCGTCGCGGAGGAACGCCGCCTGCTCGTGGACCTCGCCGAACACGACCTCGATCGGCAGGGCGTCGGGGTCCGCGTCCTGCACGTCGAGGAACGCCTGCAGGAGCTCGTGGTCGGCTCCCGCCTTCACAGCGAGCACGAGGTGGCGCGTCCGGCGTCCCGCCCGCTGGGCTCGCCGGCCGGCGGCTGCCACGGCCGCCAGTGCTGGCCCGGCATCGCCGAACAGGACCGTGCCGGCGGCCGTCAACGTGACGCCGCGGGGGTTCCGCTCGAAGAGCTCCGTCCCGATCCGCTGTTCGAGCTGCCGGATGGCGCGGGACAGCGGCGGCTGGGACATGCCGAGGCGTGCGGCGGCACGGCCGAAGTGCAGCTCCTCGGCCACGGTCACGAAGTACCGGAGTTCGCGCGTCTCGAGATCGTCCACACCACGGAGCCTACGTCGCCCGATACCCGCCGGGTATCGATGGACACCCAACGGGTCTTGGACGGGGGTGTGGGCGCGGACCGAGGATCGGAGCATGACAACAGCAACGACCGCCCTGGTCACCGGGGCGAACAAGGGGCTCGGCTTCGCGATCGCGGAATCGCTCGGGAGGCTCGGCCTGCGTGTCGTCGTCGGCGCACGGAACGAGACGGCCGGTTCGGACGCCGCGGCTCGGTTGGCCGCCGAGGGGATCGACGCGACGAGCGTACGGATCGACGTCACGAGCGACGAGAGCGTCGCGGCTGCGGCACGCGAGCTCGAGGAGCGGTTCGGCACGCTCGACGTCCTGGTCAACAACGCGGGGATCTCGGGACCGTTCGACCCCGTCACGTGGGGGCAGGACCCGACGACGATGGACCTCGACGACCTCCGGAGGGTCGTCGACACGAACGTGTACGGCGTGATCCGGGTGACGAACGCGATGCTGCCGATGCTCCGCCGGTCCGAGCACCCGAGGATCGTGAACACGTCGAGCAGCATGGGCTCGCTCGAGCGGCAGCCGGGTCCGGTGATGGGCGTGTACTCGTCGTCGAAGACCTTCCTCAACGGCATCACGGTGCAGTACGCGCGGGCGTTCCAGGACACCCCGGTCATCGTGAACGCCGCGTGCCCCGGGCTCGTCGCGACCGACTTCAACGGGTTCTCCGGCGACCGGACGCCCGAGCAGGGCGCCGCGACGGCCGTCCGGCTCGCCACACTGCCGGACGACGGACCCCGTGGCGGGTTCTTCGACGACGGCGGCGTCGTCCCGTGGTGACGCGCTAGTCCGTCGTCGGGCGGTGCAGGGTGGGGACCGTGTCGTGCAACGGCTCGGTCGCCCACCGTGCCGCGAAGGTCCGGTCCCCGGCGTCGAGGCGGACCCACAGCAGGTGCGGGGTGTCGACGAACCGGACGGCGACCAGCACCCGTCCGTCGTCGTCGGTCGCGGCGCCCGCCGCGGTCGAGCCGTCGACGGCCCACTCGCCCTCGCCGACGACGGCGCGCACGGCGGAGCCGTCCTGGTGCAGCGTGACCACCCACCGCTCGCCGTCCTGCTCGAGCGCCACGGACTCCAGGCCGGGGACCCCGGAACGGGACGCGCGTGCGTAGGTGCCACGAGCCTCCAGGCCGAGCCGTCCGCCGCGCACCGGCGGCAACGCGAGCGCGGACAGGTCCACGGTGCCCGCCGAGCCGTCGCCGTCGATCGCCGGCAGCAGGTGCTCCCACACCGCGTCGAGGACCGCCTGCATGTCGGCGCTCTGACCGGTCATGGCGATGACGACGTCGTGCTCCGGCAGCACGACGCAGAACTGGCCGTACGCGCCGTCGCCGCGGAAGCCGTGCCGGGCCATCCAGAACTGGTAGCCGTAGCCCTGGCTCCAGTCCGGGTTCTCCTCACCCGGGTTCGCGACCTGCGTGCGGGTGGCCGCCTCGACCCAGTCCTCGTCGAGGATCCGCTCGCCGTCCCACACGCCGCGCTGCAGGTACAGCTGGCCGAGCTTCGCGATCGACTCCGTCGTGGCGTAGCAGCCGCTGAAGCCGAGCTCGTTGCCGTGCTCGTCCTGCTTCCAGGACACCTGCTCGATGCCGAGCGGGTCGAACAGGCGCGGGCGCAGGTACTCCACGAGGGAGGTCCCGCTCGCCCGGCGGACGATCTCTGCGAGCGTGTACGTGCAGGGCTGGTTGTAGGCGAAGACGGTGCCGGGGTCCTCGTCGGGCGGGAGCAGCAGGAAGCCGCGGACGATGTTCGTCGGGTCGATCGCGCGGGCCCGGTCGAGGGTCTCCTCGCGGTGGCCGCTCGACATCGCCAGGATGTTCCGCAGCGTCATGGATCGGCTGCGCGCGTCGGTGACCTCGGCGTCCAGCTCGGGGAAGTGGCTGACGACGGTGCTGTCCAGGTCGACGATGCCCTCGCGGCTCGCGATGCCCACGGCCGCCGCCGTGAAGCTCTTGCTCAGCGAGTACAGCAGGTGCGGTCGGTCGGCGGAGTACGGGGTCCACCACCCCTCGGCGGCGACCTGTCCGTGCCGGAGCACCATGAGGCTGTGCGGTTCGACGTCGGGCGCTGCCTCCAGCGCACGGACGAGGGCGTCGATGCCGGAGGCGTCGATGCCGACGGTGGACGGGGTGCTGCGCGGGAACGTCGTCGTCACGACCCTGAGCGTATCCACCGACACCCTGACATCATCAGGGGGAGCGTTCGACCGCCGATCGCGCCGCACGTCAGCGACGTCACCGACAAGGACCACCATGCCCCTCTTCCGATCGTCAGCACCCGAGCCCGTCGAAGCGGTCGCCGGCCCCAGGAAGGCCTGGTCGGACTCGTTCGGCCGACTCGCGACGCGGTGCCTGCAGGCGATCATCGTGCTCGTCATCGTCGCCGGGATCGTCTTCGCCGCGAGCACGCTCAGCGTCGTCACCATCCCCGTGCTGATCGCGCTCATCATCGCGTCCGCGATGCACCCCGTCGTGTCCTGGCTCCGGAAGCACCGGGTGCCGTCGGTCCTCGCGACGCTGGCGGTGCTCCTCGGGGTGCTCGTCGTGCTCGGGCTCCTCGGCTGGCTCATCGTCGTCGCCGTCGAGAACCAGTGGTCCGACCTGCAGGACTCCGCCGTCGACGGCTTCAAGCAGCTACAGGGGTGGGTGACGTCGCTGCCGATCTCGATCTCGGACTCGCAGATCAAGGACGCAACGAAGACCGTCACCGACTTCATCACCAGCGCCCAGTTCGGCTCCGGTGCGCTCGCCGGGGCGTCGGCGACCGCGAACTTCCTCACCGGGCTCGTCCTGATGATCGTCGTGCTGTTCTTCTTCCTGAAGGACGGCCCGCGCATCTGGGAGTTCCTGCTCCGTCCGTTCTCGGGCTCCGGTTACGCCCGTGCCCGCCGCGTCGGGGACCGTGTCGTGTCGACGCTCGGCGGCTACGTCCGCGGGACGGCGGCCGTGGCGGCCGTCGACGCCATCGGCATCGGGATCGGCATCGCGATCGTCGGGGTGCCGCTCGCGCTGCCCCTGGCCGTCGTCGTCTTCATCACCGCCTTCATCCCGATCGTCGGTGCCACCGCTGCCGGGATCCTCGCCGCGCTCGTCGCCCTGGTCGCGCTCGGGCCGGTGCAGGCCCTCGTGGTGGTCGGCATCGTGGTCCTCGTGAACCAGCTCGAGGGCAACTTCCTGCAGCCGGTGCTGATGGGCCGGACGCTCAAGCTGCACGGCCTCGTGATCCTGGTCGGCCTGACCGCCGGGACCGTGCTCGCCGGCATCACGGGTGCCGTGATGTCCGTGCCGCTCCTCGCCGCGGCGTGGGGCGCCGTGCAGGTCTGGGACGGCCCGGACCAGCCCGCTCGGATGTGGCGGCAGAAGCGGTCGGAGGACGTGGCCGTGAAGGCGCGCGCCCAACGGTGAATACTGGGCACGTGCGTGAACTGCAAGCCGCCATCGCCGCGGCCCTCGACGTCCAGCCGACCATCGACCCGGCCGAGGAGGTGTCGCGTCGCGTCGGCTTCCTGCGCGACTACCTGACGACGACCGGCGCGAAGGGCCTCGTCCTCGCGATCAGCGGCGGGCAGGACTCGACCCTCGCCGGACGCCTGTCCCAGCTCGCGGTCGAGTCGCTCCGCGCCGACGGGCACGACGTCTCCTTCACCACGGTGCGCATGCCGTACCGGGTGCAGGCGGACGAGGACGACGCCCAGCTCGCGCTGCAGTTCATCGCCGCGGAGCCGGGCATCACCGTGAACATCGAGCACGGTGTCGACGGGGTCGTCCAGGACACGACCGGCGCCGGCGTCGAGCTCAGCGACTTCGTGAAGGGCAACGTCAAGGCGCGGATGCGCATGGTGGCCCAGTACGCGGTCGCCGGGCAGCGCGGGCTCATCGTCGTCGGGACCGACCACGCGGCAGAGGCCGTGACCGGGTTCTTCACGAAGTACGGCGACGGCGGTGTCGACATCACGCCGCTGACCGGGTTGACGAAGAGCCAGGGGCGGCAGCTCCTCGAGCACCTCGGCGCCCCGGCCCGGCTGTACGAGAAGGCGCCGACCGCCGACCTGCTCGACGACCTCCCCGGACAGACGGACGAGGCGAACCTGGGCCTGAGCTACGCCGAGATCGACGCGTACCTGCAGGGGCACGACGTCCCGGTCGAGGTCGCCGAGGCGATCGAGGCCCGGTACCGCGCCACCGAGCACAAGCGCCGGGTCCCCGCGACCCCGTTCGACACCTGGTGGCGCTCGTAGCGGGCGTTGTGGGTGGGAAGCGTCAGCCGGCGAGGGCGGTGTATCGCTCGCTGACCGGCGCGCCGAGCGATGCACGCACGGTGCGGGTGAGCTCGTCCGCCAGGACCTCGTGCTCGCCCGACTCCACGCCGTCGAACACCGCCGTGACGACCTCCTCCGGGGTGTTCTTCGGAGCGTCGACGCCGTCCGTCATCGGGGTGTCGGTGTACCCGAGGTAGGCGCCCACGACCTGTACGCCGTCGCTCGCCAGTTCGAGCCGCGTGGAGTCCGTCGCGGACCAGAGCCCGGCTTTCGAGACGCCGTACGCGCCGCTGCCGGCGAGCCAGCTCAGGATCGACGCGACGTTCACGACCGTGCCGTGCGCCGCACGGAGCAGAGGTGCGAAGGCACGCGTGACCAGGAGCGGGCCGATCAGGTTCGTCTCGATCTGCGCGCGGATGTCGTCGAGCGGGCCGTCGACGAGTCCGCCCGCACGCAGCAGACCGGCGTTGTTCACGACCACCGTGACGTCGCTCGCCTCGGCAGCGGCGCGGGTGACCGAGGCCTCGTCCGCCACGTCGAGCACCAGGGGGACGATGCGTGCGTCTTCCCAGTCGCGGGGGCGTCGCGCTGCGGCGTAGACCTTCGTCGCGCCGCGCTCGAGCGCCTGACGCACGAACTCCGTGCCGAGTCCGCCGTTCGCGCCCGTGACGAGGACGATCTGTCCGTTGAGTCCGGTCATGGTGGGTTCCTTCCGTCGGGGCGCCGGTCGACGCCGCTGTGAAGGTGATCAATATGACCGGTCGTCTTATTCCCCGGATGAGAAGATCGACCCATGCCCCGAGCCAGTCTCCGCGACGCGATCGTCGACGCCGCAGTCGTCGAGTTCCACCAGCACGGCTACGCGGGGACCGGCGTGGCCGCGATCACGGGTGCCGCGGGGGCGCCGAAGGGCTCGTTCTACAACCACTTCCGGTCGAAGGCCGACCTCGCGATCGTGGCGGCCGACCGATTCGCCGCGGCGTCGCCGATCGGGATGCTCGTCGACGACTCGGTGCCGCGCGCGCTCGACCGGATTACCGGCTACTTCGACGCGATGCTCGAGCGGCTGGCGGGGATCGAGTTCCGGTACGGGTGCCTGCTCGGGAACCTCGCGATCGACACCGCGACGGACGAGCCCGGCGTCGCGGCACACGTCGACGGGGTCTTCGACGAGTGGGTCGCGCAGCTCGCGACGGCCGTACGGCTGGCGCAGGAACAGGGTGACGTGCCGGGGTCGCTCGATGCCGAGCTCGTCGGTGCGCAGCTCGTCGACCTCTGGGAGGGTGCGGCGCTTCGCGCCAAGGCACGACGTGACGGTGCGCTCACCCGGCACGTGGTGACGGACGGCGTCCGCCGACTGCTCGGCCGCTGAACGAGCGGACCTCGCCGGACGCGCGCCGGTCTGCTCAGGCGGGGACGCTCGTGTGCCGGTACGTGGCGGCCGGGTGCGATGCGGGGAGCCGAGCCGGGCCTCCCGTCACGCGCTCGCGCAGCGTCTCGCCGTCCCTGTAGCGCTCGGGGAGGCGACCGCGCTCGCGCAGCAGCGGCGTGACGTACGTGCCGAAGTCCCGCACCGTGTCGAACGAGTGGTACTGGCGCAGGTTGATCCCGTCGATGCCGTCGTCGTCGAGCCACCCCTCGATCTGCTCGGTGACCGCCTCCGGCACGCCGGCCGCCCAGAAGGCACCGTTCCACGCTTCGTTCACGCGGTCGATGAGCTCGCCGACCGTGGCGTCGAGCGCGACCCGGCCGACGAGTCGTTCGCCGCCCTCGACGCCCTCGGCCTCGAGGGCGTCGCGGACCGTGCGGCTCCGCGGGTGCGACAGGGCGTCGAAGGGGACGCTGCCGTGGATGAGCGGCCCCTCCTCGCTGGCGAATGCCTTGTACTGGGCGACCTTGTCCTCGACCTCGCGCTGGGTCGGCGCCGTGATGACCGCTGCCTGCGTGACGAACTTGACGTCCCCACGGTCGCGACCGGCGCCCTGTGCAGCGTCGCGGACGGCGTCGGCGGTCCGCTGCACGCCGTGGCCGCCGGTGAAGACGACCTCGGCGTGCTTGCCGGCGCGGGCGATGCCTGCCGGGGAGCCCGTCGCCAGGAACAGGGTCGGGGTGCGCTGCAGCGACGGCTCGGACAGGTGCGGTCCGGCGACGCTGAAGTGCTCGCCCACGTGATCGATCGGGTGGACCTTGTCCGGGTCCGTGTAGACGCCGTTCGCCGCGTCACGGACGACGGCGCCGTCCTCCCACGAGCCCTCCCACAGCTGGTAGAGGACCTCGAGGTACTCGTCGGCGATCTCGTACCGGGTGTCGTGCGGGATCTCCGTGGCGAGCCCGAAGTTCCGGGCGGCGTTCGGCAGGTAGCTCGTCACGACGTTCCAGCCGACGCGGCCGTTCGTCAGGTGGTCGAGGGTCGACATCCGCCGGGCGAAGGCGAACGGCGGCTCGTAGCTCGTGGAGAACGTGATGCCGAAGCCGATGTGGTCCGTGACGGCGGCCATCGCGGGGACGACGAGCATCGGGTCGTTGTTCGGGATCTGCAGGCCCTCGCGGAGCGCGGGCGCGGCGGAGCCGCCGTACACGTCGTAGGCGCCGAGGACGTCCGCGATGAAGATCGCGTCGAACTGGCCGGCCTCTGCGGTGCGTGCGAGCTCGGTCCAGTACCGGATGTCGTTGTAGCGATGCCGGTTGTTGCCCGGGATGCGCCAGAGGCCGTGCGTGATGTGTCCGACGCAGTTCATCTCGAACACGTTGAGCAGGAGTCGCTTCGGCATGGGCGCAACGCTACGGAAGGGCTCGCGACGACTGCTCGTTCGTGACCCCGTGTTGCGCGGCGTGCTCCGGCGCGGTGCGGGCCGCCACGGTGCGGGCCGCCGCGGTGCGGGTCAGCGGTCGTCGCGGTGGCGGCCGTCCTGCCGATGGTCGTCGGAGTCGCTCCGGTCGGCGTCCACTCGGCCGCCACGGTCCCCGTGCTCGTCCCGGTCGTACTCGGCGTGGGCGTCGCGTTCGGTCTGGTCGTCCTGCTCGACGCGTGCGGCCGCTTCGTCGGTGCCGTCGCGCTCCACGCGGCGGTCCTGGTCCGCGGTCATGCGCTGCTGCCAGACGACCGCGCGGGCGGCACCCGCGAGGACGTCGTCCACCGAGCGGTCGGTCTGTGCGGCGAGTGCACCGCTGAGGCCGGCGGCGATGGTGCCGCCTGCGGATGCGAGGCGCTGGACGACCTCCTCTTGCCGTTGGGTCAGCGGCTCATCGACCAGGTCGTCCACGGTCTCCCGGATGTTGTCCTCGCTCGCGTCCAAGGCGGCTTCGTCACCGGAGTGCAGGGCTGCTGCCTCGCCGACGACGACGAGTCCCAGGCGTGCGGCGTCGTCCTCCGGACGATTGCTTCCGTTCTCGTCGTTCATCGGTGCGACGGTACGCGCGTGCCCGACGTGTCTCCTGGGCCCTCGAGGTACCCCGATCGGTGCCGACCGTGCTGCCGGCCTCGTCGCCGTTCCCCGACCTGGATGCGCACGGCCGTCGGCGGCATCGGCTGGTCGTCCGAGCGGCCGACGAGCACGACCCCACCGCGGGCCGCCGCGTCGGCGATCGCCCGGTCGACGACGACCACGGACGCCGGGTCGAGCTCGCTCGCAGGGTCGTCGAGTGCCGTGACCGCCGCATCGGCCACGAGCGCCCGTGCCAGTGCGACGCGCTGCTGCTGTCCACCGGAGAGCTGTTCGGCGAGGTTGTGCCTGACCGCATCCGGGACTCCGACGGCGTCGAGGGCGGCTGTCACGGCGTCAGCCGGCGCGGAACGGGAGTGCTCCCGTGCGTGGGCGAGGACCCCGAGTGCGACGTTCTCGGTCGCGGTCAACGCACCGAGGAGGCCGTGGTCCCTGGTCATCGCGGCGGCCAGCGGGTCGGACGCATCGGACACCCGGACGGTTCCGTCGACCGCGACGTGCGCCGGCACGTCGAGGAGCCGGTCCTGCCCGGCCGCGGAGGTGACGGCGTCCAGGACCGCTGCGAGCGCTGCGGACACCTCGGCGCCGTCCTCGCCGGTCAGGACCAGGACCGAGCCTGCTGCGAACTCGCCGTCGACGGCGAGGACCTCGTGGTCGTCGAGCCGGACGACGAACCGGTGGAAGTGGAGCACGGTCACGGAGCCCTCCCGTCATCGGGCCCGTCGCCGGGCCGGTCGCCGGGCCGGTCGCCGGGCCGGTCGGCGGGCCGGTCGGCGGGCCGGTCGCCGGGCGCGTCGACGGCGGGCTGGTCGCCGTCGTGCGCGTGGCGCACCCGCAGGCCGCCGGCACCGTCCGGCTCTACGGTGACCAGGGACCCGGTCGGCCAGTCCGCCCGCAGGTGCTGGGGGATGGGGACGGACCCGTCGGCCGCGACCACCGCCCGACGGCCGGACCCGGAGTCCTCCTCGCCGACCCGGCCGTCGCGGAGGTGCACCATCCGCTCCATCCGGCGCGCGACCCGCTCGTCGTGTGTGACGAGCAGCACGGCGATGTCCTCGCGAGCGGTCTCCTCGACGAGCAGGTCGAGCAGGACGTCTCGTGCGCGACCGTCGAGCCGACTGGTCGGTTCGTCGGCGAGGAGCAGCCGGGGCCGGGGAGCGAGTGCGACGGCGAGCGCCGCGGTCTGCCGGTGCGAGACCGACAGCTCGGCGACGGGGCGGTCGTCGTCGGGCACCCCGCCGGCGGCGAGCACCCGGTCGCCGAGGCTCGTGTCCCGTCCGGCGATGCCGCGCACCGACCATGCCACGTTGGCGTGTGCCGACTCGTGGCCGATCAGGTTGACGTCCGTGCCCTGGAGCATCAGGCCGAGGACGTCGCGTCGGAGACGCTCGAGGTCGCGTCGGCCGGCGGTCCCGAGGTCCTGGTCGCCGACGGTGACGGTCCCGGCACTCGGGCGCATCAGCCCGGCCGCGATGGAGAGCAGCGTCGACTTGCCCGAGCCGGAGGGGCCGAGGAGCGCCACCCGCTGGCCGGGTGGGACGGTGAGGTCGATGCCCCGGAGCGCGGCGACGTCGACCTCGGCCTCGCGGTAGACGTGCACGAGTCCGGCAGCGCGGAACGCTGGCGTGGTCATCGCGCACCCCCGTCCCTCGTCGGCCGGGCTCCGCTCCTGGCGACGAGCACCGAGACGGCGAACGCGACGACCAGGACGGACACCGTGACGACGAGCACGGTGACCGGGCCCACGGGGACGCCCATCGGCGGGAGCGCCTGCGCCCGGAGCGGGAGGCGTGCGGCGGTGAGCAGCGTTGCCGCGGTCCCCGCGATCGCACCGACGACGGTCGCGGCCGCCGCGGGGAGGAAGTTCTCGAGCAGCAGCGAGCGCCGGAGCGCGCGTCGACCGAACCCGGCGGTGCGCAGCACGCGGGCGTCCTCTCGTCGCGTCCTGGCGCCGATCACGCCGACCCCGGCGACGACGACGAGCGTCAGCGCGAGTGCTGCGCCGGCCACCGGGAGGCCCACGAGCGCTCCGAGCACCGGCGCTGCCCGCTCGGCGCGACGCTCGGCGTCGGCCAGGGTCCGGTGTCCGGTCACGGTGATGCCGTGTGTCCGCAGTGCAGCGGTGACGCGTGCCGTCGCTCCCGGGGCGACCCAGACCTCGTGGGTGGAACCGGCGCCGCGCGGATCGGTGACCCGTCCCGCCGTGGACAGGTCGACGAGTGCGCCGTCGCCGAGCACGCGGGGGAGCGCCGGTGCCCTGCCGACCACGCGGAGGACGAGGGACTCGCCGTTCAACCCGATCCCGAGCGCGCCGTCCCGCACGCCCGCGAACGGTTGGAGCGCCGTCCCCTTCCCGACGACCGCCGGGAGCGGTTCGGGGGAGTCCCACGGTGCGATGCTCGGCGACCCCTGCCCGGTCGGGTCGAGCCACGAGACACGCAGGCCGTCCGCGTGCGCACCGATCGTCGCGCTCGGGCCGCCGCTCGGGAGGCTGTTCTCACCGATGCGGTCCCGCCAGCGGTCCGGGTCGAGCCAGGACGACGACACCGCACGGCCGTCGACGTCGATGGCGGTGACGGTGGCACTGAGACCGTACGGCGTCGACTCGGAGTCGTGGGTCTCGAGCCCGAGCCACACCAGGCGGCACCCGGCGCTGCACGGCACCGCCCCGGCAGCGCTGGTCAGGGTCCCGGCCCGCACACCGCCGAGGTCGACGTGGTGCCACCCGTCCGCCGCCTGGACGACCGCGACGAGGTCGACGTCGTCCTGGTCCGCGGTCTGGAGCGTCTGTGCGGCGGTCCCGTCCGGAGCCCCGACGTCCGCGAGGGTGATCGAGAGCCGCTCGCCGGTGATCCGGAGCGGGCTGTGACCGGCGGGTCGGAGTGACCGCTCCAGCGCGGCGACGTCGCGGCCGCCCCACGCCGGGTCCCACGCACTGACCGCAGCCAGCCGCATCGAGTCGAGCGCGACGAGCCGCCCGACGCCGCTGCCGCTCGTCGTGGTCTCCACGGCCATCGCCGACCGACCGTCGGGATCCGCGTCGCGGACACTCCCGACGAACGACCGTCCCGCTCCGACCTCGACGTCGAGGACGGCCGCGGCCCCGAGGACGGCCGCGGCGCGGTCGTCGGCCAGCCGGACGGCCAGGACCGCGGTCTGGCTCGAGGACACCGCGAGTGCGACGCCCATCACGACGACGACGGCGGTCGTCAGCACGGACGGGGTCCTCGCGATGCGGCGGACGACGAGCAGCTCGGTGAGCGACCCTGCCGGTCGGACCGCACGTCGGCGCACGACGGCGACACCGACCCGCAGGGCGACCACGGCGAGGAGCACGGCCACGAGCGTCGGGGCGAGGAGCGCGACGCCCGGCCCGGAGATGCGGGGCTGGGTCACGACCGCCGCGATGCCCACGACGGACGCGATCACGGCGACGGCCTGCACGACCGCTCCCGTCCGCGAGAGGGTGCGCGGCTCGGTGACCCGGCGCAGGAGGTCGACCAGCGGCACACGTGCGGCACGAGCACTCGCGACGACGAGTGCGACCAACGAGCCGAGGAGCGATGCTGCGAGGGCGGCGAGCACCGGTGCACGGAACGGTTCGACAGCGGGCGCGTCGGCGCCGAGCAGGAGCGGCGCGCAGGCCGCCGCGAGTGCGAACCCGACCACCGAGCCGACCGCGGCACCGACGACGGTCGCGATGACCGGCTCCGCGAGCACGGTGACCAGTCGTCGCCGGGCCGGGAGGCCTCGGAGTCGTGTGAGTCCCCACTCCGCGGCGCGTGCCTGACCGATGCGTCCTGCCGCCACACCTTGGGCGAACCACGCGAGGACGATCGCCTGCAATGCAGCGACCGCCACGATCACCGTCGCGGCGTCGTTGCCGTCGGCCACCCGGTCGACGAGCACGTCGATCCGCTGCTGGACCGAGACGGCCGAGTCTGCGCCGGTGGTGGTGAGCGTCGCGTCGTTCGTCGCACGGACGTCCTCGACGACGGCCGGCACCTCGTCGAGGCGGAGTCCGGGGGCCAGCGTCGTCACGGACCAGACGTTGCCCTCGAGCGCGAGCTCCTCGAAGCCGCCGAGGGACATCACGAGGTCCGGATCGCCGTCGCCCCCGCTGCCGAACAGCTTGCCGGCACCCGCTGCGATGCGCCCCACGTGGCTGTCCGGGTCGTACGTGCCCACCACCCGGAGCGTCAGGACCTGCTCGGGGACGGACTGCACGGTGACGCGGAGTCGTGTTCCGGTGGCGACGTCGGACCCGGCGGCCGCGAGCACCTCGTCGGCACCGGACGGGCAGTGGCCGTCGCTGAGCCCGGCCTTCCGGCAGTCGGTCGCGAGCCCGGCGAGCTGCACGCTGCTGGTCTGCTGGGGGCGCTGGTCGG
The DNA here is from genome assembly GCF_900086645.1 of Curtobacterium sp. 9128. Classification (NCBI taxonomy): domain Bacteria; kingdom Bacillati; phylum Actinomycetota; class Actinomycetes; order Micrococcales; family Microbacteriaceae; genus Curtobacterium; species Curtobacterium sp. 9128. Next base: position 22,187 of record NZ_LT576451.1, on the reverse strand, counting down.
GGACCACGTAGGACGCCGACGCCGAGGACTCGGCCACGACGACGCCCGGCAGCCACCGGCGGGCATCGGACGCCGAGGCGGTGGTGGCGATGACGGCCCCCTCGGCCTCGTTCAGCTGGTGGTCCGGGATCTCCGCCGATGCTGCGATGGACGTCCCGCCGAGGCCGGCGTCGCGGATCGTGGCATCGAGGTTCGCCTGCTCGACGGCACGCAGGAGGAGCGGCGCGAGCACGGAGACCACCGTGGCGACCAGGGCGAGCAAGGCGAGGACGGTCGCGGCGGCCGGACGTCGGCGGATGCTGCGCGACCAGAACACCGGTACCCCCTCGAGCAGCCGGCCTCGTCACCGGCTCCGCGATTGTGGCACAACCGGGCAGGGGGCTGCGGATTCCGGTCAGTGCCCCCGATGGAGGAGCCACCGTGCGGCAGCGATGCCCTCTGCCCGCTGGAACGCGCGGATCGTCGGCATGTTCGGCGGTGCGGGACGGCCGGCCTTCTCGAAGAACATCCCGGCGAGTCCGGCGAGGACCGCGTCGATCGCCTCCGGTGTCGCGCCGTCGAACACCCGGTGCGTCGCCAGGTGGTGTTCGACGTCGACGTCGTCGCCCCGCACCAGGGCGTCGAGCAGGTAGGTGAGCGGGTCGAGCCAGTGCGCACCGATCCCCGCCCACGGCCAGTCGACCACCCAAACGACGCCGTCCGCGTCGACGAGCAGGTTGTCCGCACGGCAGTCGAGGTGGACGAGGTGCTCGCCGTCGACCGCCGCGGCACCGGCGCGCGCGACCTCGGCGAAGCGGGCGGCGTGGGCGGCGACGTCGGGTGGGACCACGGGATCGCCCGCCGCCGTGGTGGCGTCGAGCCCGGTCGCCAGCATCCGGTCCCACGCGGCGAACTCCTCGGCGAGGTCCGGTGCTGCACGTGGCAGGTCGGCGAGCGGGCCGGCCGCGACGGGCAGGGTGTCGAGCGCGTCGAGCACGGCGGTGACGTCCGCGCTGCCGGGGTGCGCACCGTCGACGTCGTCCAGCACCAGGGCGATCCAGTCGTCGTCGTGCACGGAGGCGCGCAGCGTGCCGAGCAGGCGGGGCGCCTGCACGCTCGGCGGGATGTGCGCCATCACCGTTGCCTCACGCTCGTGGAAGCCGTACCCGTCCGGGTTCGTCCGGCGCGACAGCGTCTTGACGAACGCCCGTCGACCGGAGTCGGTCACCACCCGGTCGGCCCCGCCGGGGGAGTACCCACCGGCCTGCGATCCGGCCGTGACCACCCGACTCCCGAGCAGTCCCTCGACCTGCCCCCGCAGCGTCGCCGGTACATCGGTCCAGGTCGTTCGCCACATGCGTCGACGCTACCTGAGGGTGTGTTCACCAAACGTGCGCAATGGGAAAGTTTGCATTGGCAGCAAACGTGCCCGTGGTGTAAAGTTGCAGCGTCTGCAAGGTTGACCCGCCGCGCAAGCCCCGGCGTCCCTCGCGACCACCACGCACCGACGCGCACCGATCCGCCATCAGCACTCCAGAAGGACCCCCATGTCAACTGCCACCGCACCCGTCGAGGTGCAGCGCGGGCGATCATCAGCACCGGCGAGCACGCCGGGCAAGCCGATCATGTCGCACCGCCAGATCCTCCTCGTCATCTACGGCCTCATGGCCGGGATGTTCCTGTCCTCGCTCGACCAGACGATCGTCGGCACGGCGATCCGCACCATCGGCGACGACCTGCACGGACTCGACCAGCAGGCCTGGGTGACGACCGCGTACCTCATCGCGAGCACGATCACCACGCCGATCTACGGCAAGCTCTCCGACGTCTTCGGTCGTCGCCCGCTCTACATCTTCGGCATCGCGGTCTTCATCCTCGGATCGCTGCTCTCGACCATGTCGACGTCGATGATCATGCTCGCCGCCTTCCGTGCCTTCCAGGGCATCGGTGCCGGTGCGCTGATGTCGCTGCCGCTGGCGATCATGGGCGACATCCTCGCCCCGCGTGAACGTGCCAAGTACCAGGGCTACTTCCTCGCCGTCTTCGGCATCTCCTCGGTCATCGGCCCGCTCATCGGTGGGCTCTTCGCCGGTGCGTCGAGCATCCTCGGTGTCACCGGATGGCGCTGGGTGTTCCTCATCAACGTCCCGATCGGCGTCGGCGCGCTGCTCATGGTCATCGCGTTCCTGCACCTCCCGAAGTTCGGTGACGCCAAGGCGAAGCCGCGCATCGACTGGTGGGGCGCCACCTCGGTCATCGTGACCCTGGTCCCGCTGCTCCTCGTGGCCGAACAGGGCCGCACCTGGGGCTGGGGCTCGGCCGGCGCGATCGCCTGCTACGTGACCGGTGCCGTGGGCCTCGTCGCGTTCCTGGTGATCGAGACGCTCATGAAGGACGACGCGATCATCCCGCTGAAGCTCTTCCGCTCCGGCGTGTTCTCGATGGCGACCATCCTCGGCTTCCTCGTGGGCTTCGCGATGTTCGGCGCCATGCTGACCATCCCGCTGTACCTGCAGATCGTGACCGGGCTGACCCCGACCGAGTCGGGCTTCGCCACGCTGCCGATGATCGGTGGCCTGATGATCGCGTCGATCGCCTCCGGCCAGATCGTCGCCCGCACGGGCAAGTACCGCCAGTTCCCGGTCATCGGGACCGCGCTGGTCTCGATCGGCTACGTCGTCCTGACGTTCATGACGATCGACAAGCCGCTCTGGTTCCTGATGATCGGCATGTTCCTCATCGGGCTCGGCCTCGGTCAGCTCATGCAGAGCATCACGCTCGCCTCGCAGAACTCGGTCCAGCCACGTGACATGGGTGTGGCGACGAGCTCGGCGACGTTCTTCCGCCAGATCGGTGGAACGCTCGGCACCGCGGTGCTCCTGAGCGTCCTGTTCTCGATCATGCCGGCGAACATCGTGCACGCCACGGCCGACAAGCAGAACCTGACCGGTGCGCTCGACGCCGCGCTCAACCCGACCGTCGCGTCGGCGAAGGCCAACCAGGGCGTCATGGACCAGATCTGGAACCCGATCGTCACCCCGATCAAGCAGCAGGTCTCCTCCGGGTTGACCGACGCGACGAGCGCCGCGAAGCAGGCCGCCGACCAGGCCGTCACGCAGCAGGTGACCGCTGCCGTCCAGCAGCAGGTCGCAGCAGGCGCAGTCCCGGCCGCCGCGGCGCAGGGCGTCATCGACCAGCAGGTCGCCGCCGCACTGCCCGAGGCGGAGAGCCAGGCGCTCGCCGCTGCCGCCGACAAGGCGCACGCCACGGTCGAGAACGGCGCATTGGTCGTCGACTGGTCCGACAAGGCCGAGCGCACGTACTGGGTCGACCAGGTCGTCCCCGGTGTCGTCAAGCAGATGGACAAGGCATCGTCCTCCTCGAGCAGCAGCAGCAGCAGCTCCGAGACGAGCGACACGTCCTACCTCAACGGCGCGGCACCGGCGCTCACGCGGCCGTTCATGACCGGGTTCAACACCTCGGCCGTGACCGTCTACTGGGTCGGTTTCGCCGTGATCCTGCTGGCGTTCGTCCTCAGCTGGTTCTTCAGGGCGCCGCCGCTCCGCAAGAGCTCGGCCCTGCAGGAGCAGGCCGACGCCGACGGCACCGCCGACGACCTCGAGGCCCAGGCCGTCGAGGCCGCGAACACGATGGGCTCGCCGACGGCACCGTCCACCGGTTCGATCCCCGTCCAGGGTCCGCGTTCGGCGAACTAGGCACCATCGGGGCCTCCCGCAGCACTGCGGGAGGTCCCGACCCGCACCAGGAGCACCCCGTGAGCACCACCGAAGCGCCCGCCACGGACGCCACCGCAACCGACGACGAGCACTGCGGCCTCCGGGAGCGCAAGAAGCAGCGCACCCGGCAGTCCATGCACGAAGCCGCGCTCGCACTCGTCACCGATCGCGGACTCGCCGGCGTGACCGTCGAGGAGATCTGCGCCGAGGCCGGCGTCTCCACCCGGACCTTCTTCAACTACTTCTCCTCGAAGGGGCACGCCGCCCTCGGGCTGCCTGGAACGGCGATCCCGCACCACGCGCGCGAGGCGTTCCTCGCCTCGGACGGGCAGCTCGTCCACGACCTCTGCGACCTCTTCGCGTCCACGGTGGAGCTCCCCGAGGACCGCTCCCGGATGAAGGCGCTCGTCCAGGCCCGCCCCGAGATGGTCCCGACGATGCTGCAGTGGATGGCCGATGCGCGGCTCGCGGTGTACGAGGTCGCGTGCGAACGCACCGACGCGGACACCGCCCGGACGGCCACGACCCTCGTGATGGCCGCGGTCATCGAGACCGCGCACCGCGTCACCGTCGGCTCGCGCGACGAGCTCGCTGCACGCGTCCGCGGCGTGGTCGCCGAGATGGGCCGGCTCGCCGCGTCCTGAGTCAGTGTGCGCGCCTCCTGGTAGCCCGAGGTGTCACGACGTGCCGCTCACGTCCGCCGACTGGTCGCGAGTCGTCGCCTGCCGGCCCGCGGAGCGACACTTCGTGCACCCTCGGCCGCACACCGACGGCATGTCCTGACCACGCGGCGCGCGTCTGCGGCAGGTCGCGTCGCGACTGCCCGCCGGACGGGAGGCTCGTGGCCGCCCGCCACGGGCCTCCCGTCCGCCGCCCGTCTTTCGCTGCCCCGAGGCGTCACGACGTGCCGCTCACGTCCGCCGACTGGTCGCGAGTCGTCGCCTGCCGGCCCGCGGAGCGACGCTTCGTGCACCCTCGGCGGCACGCCGACGGCATGTCGTGACCACTCGGCGCGCGTCTGCGGCAGGTCGCGTCGCGACTGCCCGCCGGACGGGAGGCTCGTGGCCGCCCGCCACGGGCCTCCCGTCCGCCGCCCGTCTCTCGCTGCCCCGAGGTGTCACGACGTGCCGCTCACGTCCGCCGACTGGTCGCGAGTCGTCGCCTGCCGGCCCGCGGAGCGACACTTCGTGCACCCTCGGCCGCACACCGACGGCATGTCCTGACCACGCGGCGCGCGTCTGCGGCAGGTCGCGTCGCGACTGCCCGCCGGACGGGAGGCTCGTGGCCGCCCGCCACGGGCCTCCCGTCCGCCGCCCGTCTTTCGCTGCCCCGAGGCGTCACGACGTGCCGCTCACGTCCGCCGACTGGTCGCGAGTCGTCGCCTGCCGGCCCGCGGAGCGACGCTTCGTGCACCCTCGGCGGCACGCCGACGGCATGTCGTGACCACTCGGCGCGGCCCGGCCGTGCGACCCGGCCCGCGGAGCGACGGATGGTGACCCCTCGGCGGCACGCCGACGGCATGTCGTGACCACCCGGCGCGGCCCGGCCGTGCGACCCGGCCCGCACCCAGTCATCGGGTGGTTGCGGCGGACATGACGCCAGAACGTGACGAAATAGACGCTTGACGCGGTAGACATCGGATGTTTTGATTACCTCGTTCGGTCGACGGAGACCGGACGGGCAGGAGACACGATGAGCCGCATCACCGGTCTGCGCGTGCGCGACATCCGGTTCCCGACCTCTCGGGAACACGACGGGTCCGACGCCATGAACCCGGCGCCCGACTACTCCGCCGCGACCGTCGAGATCACGACCGACGCACTCGACGGGCTCGCGGGATCCGCCTTCGTCTTCACCATCGGCCGCGGCAACGAGGTCCAGGAAGCCGCCATCGCCGCACTCCGCGGACACGTCGTCGGTCGCGACGCCGAAGCACTCCTGGCGGACATGGGCGGCACCTGGCGCGAACTCGTGCACGACTCGCAGCTCCGCTGGCTCGGCCCGGAGAAGGGCGTCATGCACATGGCGATCGGCGCCGTCGTGAACGCCCTCTGGGACCTCAGGGCGAAGCGCGCAGGGGAGCCGCTCTGGGCGCACCTCGCCGGCCTCGCGCCCGAGGAGCTCGTCGACCTGGTGGACTTCCGCTACCTCACCGACGCGATCACCCCCGCCGAGGCGCTCGCGATGCTCCGCGAGGCCGAGCCGCTCCGTGCGGCCCGTCGAGCGCGGCTCGAAGCGCAGGGCTACCCGGCGTACACGACCACCCCCGGCTGGCTCGGCTACGACGACGACAAGCTCGCCCGCCTGTGCCGAGAGGCCGTCGACGAGGGCTTCACGCAGATCAAGCTCAAGGTCGGCGGCGACGTCGACGAGGACGTCCGCCGGATGGGGATCGCCCGCGCCGTCGTCGGTCCGGACATCCGGATCGCCGTCGACGCGAACCAGCGGTGGGACGTCGACGAGGCGGTGGCGTGGATCGATCGACTCCGACCGTTCGACATCGCCTGGGTCGAGGAGCCGACGAGCCCCGACGACGTGCTCGCCCACGCCGAGATCGCCCGCCGCATCGCCCCGATCCCGGTCGCGACGGGGGAGCACATGGCGAACCGGGTCATCGCGAAGCAGCTCATCCAGGCCGAGGCGATGCGCGTGTTGCAGATCGACGCGACCCGCGTGGCCGGTGTCAACGAGAACCTCGCGATCCTGCTCCTCGCCGCCAAGTACGGCGTCCGGGTCTGCCCGCACGCCGGCGGCGTCGGGCTCTGCGAGGCCGTGCAGCACCTGTCGATGTTCGACGCCGTGGCGCTGTCCGGCGACCTCGACACCCGCTGCATCGAGTACGTCGACCACCTCCACGAGCACTTCGTGACCCCGGTCGACGTGCACGACGGCCGCTACTGGCCCCCCACCGCTCCCGGAGCCGGCACCGAGATGCTCGCCGACTCCCTCGACACGTACGAGTTCCCCGACGGCCCGGTCTGGGCCGTCGACTCCCCACGCGACGCGGTCCGCGTCGCCTGACCACACCCCCTCACCCGATCACCACGACGAAGTGGAGACTCCGATGCAACGACGACGCATCATCGCCGGGCTCGCGGCGGCAGCAGCCGCGGCCCTCGTGCTCAGCGGCTGTTCCTCCGGCAGCAGCGCCGGCGGGAGCCAGTCGAAGGACGCCCTGACCTGGTCCATGTGGATCGCCGGGAAGGAGGACAAGGCCGCCTGGCAGAAGGTCGCCGACACCGTGAAGAGCGAGGACGGCATCACCCTGACGATCCAGGGCGCTCCGTTCGAGAACTACTTCACGAAGCTCAGCACGCAGTTGAGCGCCGGAAGCGCCCAGTGCGTCGTGAGCATGCAGTCGCTCCGCGCGGCGAACTACACGGAGTCGCTGTTGCCGCTCGACGACCTCGCCAAGAAGGACGGCACGGACCTGTCCGCGTTCGACAGCACCGCGCTCGACGGCATGAAGGTGGACGGGAAGCTCTACGGGCTGCCGTACGACACCGGGCCCATCATGATGTTCTACAACAGGGACCTCTTCAAGCAGGCCGGTGTGGCCGAGCCGCAGCCCGGCTGGACCGTCGACGACTTCGAGGCGGCCGGAGCGGCGCTCAAGGCGAAGGGCATCACCGAGTACGGCTCGACGGTGGCCGACCTCAACCTGGAGTCGATGGTCTACGGCTACAACGGCGGCCGGGTGATCACCTCCGGCGGCAAGCTCGACGCGTCGAACGCGAAGTTCGCGGACGGCCTGGACTGGATGGCCAGCCTGGTGAAGAAGGGCTACGCGACGCAGGCGTCCTCCGACTCGTCGACACCGGGCAACGACTTCGCCGCCGGCAAGGTCGCGATGTACACCGACGGTCCGTGGTCGCTCATCAGCCAGAAGGCCAAGGTCACGTTCGACCTCGGCGTGACGACGCTCCCCGCCGGGACGTCCGGCCCGTCGACCTTCGCAGCCGGCTCCGGCTTCGGCGTCTCGAAGCAGTGCAAGTACCCGGAGCAGGCGTTCAAGGCCGTGCAGACGATGACCAGCGAGAAGGTCCTGACCTCGCTCGCCGAGCAGGGACGCGCGTTCCCCGGTCGGACCGCGGCGCAGGCCGCCTGGTACTCCAGCGCCGGCATCGAGGGCGCGGAACCCGCGCTCAAGGCGGCACTCGCGAAGTCGTCGCCGCTGCTCGGCAACAAGCAGAGCGACCAGCTGTCCCAGCTGTTCACGCAGTACGCGCTCCAGGCGGTGAACGGGCAGACCTCCGGCAAGGAGACCATGTCCTCCATCGCCGGCCAGCTCGGCACCCAGTGACGAGCTGACGGACTGGAGGCTCGGCGCACGACGTGCGCACAGCCTCCAGTCCGTCCCGTCCCACCCCCAGGACCGCGCGAACGACGAGGAGGTCGTCGCATGACCACCATCCAGGACCCACCGGCCGCCGCGGCCGTCCCGGCGGTCGCGACCGCCGTGGCGGCCGGCACGGCCACGCCGAACCGGCAGGGCGGCGACCCAGGCCCCGTCGGGCGCCGCACCTGGTGGGGTGCCGGGTTCGCCGCACCACACTCCATCGGCCTCGTCGTGTTCACGGCGTTCCCGATCATCGCGTCGCTCGTCGTGAGCTTCATGAACTGGCCGACGCTCGGCGCACGGTCGTTCGCCGGCATCGAGAACTACGCGCGGCTCTTCGCCGACCCGGTGTTCCGCACGGTCACCCTCAACACCGCGCTGTTCGTGGTGCTGTACGTGCCGCTCAACCTCGTCGTGTCGCTCGGGCTCGCCGCCTGGCTGACGCCGAGGATCGCTGGCCGACACGTCTTCCGGGTGCTGTTCTTCATCCCGACCATCACGCCGATCGTCGCGAACGTCGTGGTGTGGCGGATGCTGTACCAGCCGGGTGGGGCGATCGACGCGACGCTGCAGTCCACCGTCGGTGTGCACGCGCCGAACTTCCTCGCCGACGAGCACTGGGCGATGCTCGCGATCGTCGCGATGAGCGTGTGGCAGGGCTTCGGCTACAACATGCTGATCTTTTCGGCGGCGCTCGACGCGGTGCCGGAGAACCAGATCGAGGCCTCGCAGCTCGACGGGGCGAACGCCTGGCAGACCTTCTGGGCGATCAAGTTCCCGCTCATCTCACCATCGGTGTTCTTCGCGACGATGATGACGCTGATCACCTCGTTCCAGGTGTTCGTGCAGCCGTTCGTCCTCACGAAGGGCGGGCCGGGCACCGCGACCGAGACCCTCGTGCAGTACATCTACAACACGGGCTTCCAGAACCAGCAGCTCGGCCTGGCCTCGGCCGGCGCATGGGTGCTGTTCGTCATCATCCTCGGGATCACGGCCGTCCAGTTCCTCGGGCAGAAGCGGTGGGTGCACTATGAGTGAAGCGGTCCGCGGCGGCCTCGCCACCACGTCGAACCGGTCGGTCAACCCCCGAGCCGTCGCCAGGACGAAGACTGCACCACGGCCGGGCCGGGTGCGACACGCCATCGGGTACGCCCTGCTGTGCCTCGTCGCGCTGCTGTTCGTCTCGCCGCTCGTGTACATGGTCGCGACGAGCCTGAAGCCCGCCGACCAGGTGTTCACCACCCCGCCGACGCTCTGGGGTCGGTCGCTCGAGTGGAGCAACTACGTCCAGGCGTTCACCTACCTCCCGTTCGCGCGGTTCATCCTCAACGGGGTGTTCGTCGCGGCGGTCGGCACCGCGATCAACGTCGCCGTGGCGGTGCTGTCCGGGTACGCGTTCTCACGCCTGCGCTGGCGCGGGCGGAACACCGTGTTCATGCTGTTCCTGGTCACGCTGATGATCCCGCAGGACGTCCTCGTCATCCCGATGTACGTGATGATGCAGGGCTTCGGGTGGGTCGACACGTTCCAGGCGCTGATCATCCCGTGGGCGTTCACCGCGCTCGGCGCCTTCCTGATCCGGCAGTTCTTCCTCGCCGTGCCGCAGGAGCTCGACGACGCCGCACGGGTGGACGGTGCCGGACCCGTCCGGACCTTCTTCTCGGTGATGATGCCGCTCGCCCGCCCGACGATGGCGGTGCTCGCGGTGTTCTCGTTCATCTCGTACTGGAACTCGTTCCTGTGGCCCCTCGTCGTCGTGAACGACGTGGAGGCCCACGGCACCATCCCGCTCGGCCTACAGCAGTTCTTCGGGCAGCAGGGCTCCGAGTGGAACCTCGTCATGGCCGCCTCGGTCATCTCGATGCTGCCGACCGTCATCCTGCTCGTCCTGCTCCAGAAGCACCTCGTCAAGGGCATCGTCACCTCCGGCCTCGGCGGCCGGTGACGTGCTGCACTCCTGAAAGGAACACTGGCCACCATGACCATCACCGCACCTGCAGAGCCGCAGGTCGACCCCGCCGCCAACGGCCTGCCCGCCTGGTTCACCCACGACCGCTTCGGCATGTTCATCCACTGGGGGCTCTACGCCCTGCCCGCACGGCACGAGTGGGTGAAGAACCGCGAGCGGATCACCGACGAGGACTACCAGAAGTACTTCGACCACTTCGACCCCGACCTGTTCGACGCCGCCGACTGGGCTCGGCGTGCGCGGGAGGCCGGCATGAAGTACGTCGTGCTCACCACGAAGCACCACGAGGGGTTCGCGCTCTGGGACTCGGCGTTGACGGACTACAAGGCGACGAACACGCCGTTCGGCCGGGACATCGTCCGCGAGTTCGTCGACGCCGTCCGCGCCGAGGGGCTCCGGGTCGGGTTCTACCACTCGCTCATCGACTGGCACCACCCGGACTTCACCATCGACGGGGTGCACCCGCGACGGGACGACGGCGAGTCCGCCATCGCGGCGCTCAACGAGGGCCGGGACATGGCGCGGTACCGGGAGTACCTGCACGGCCAGGTGACGGAGCTGTTGTCGGACTACGGACGGATCGACTACCTGTTCTACGACTTCTCGTACCGGGACAACGACCACGAGGACATCTGGGGTGGCAAGGGCCGCGACGACTGGGGATCCTCGGAGTTGTTGGAGCTGACCCGTCGGCTCCAGCCCGGCATCATCGTCAACGACCGGCTCGATCTGCCCGGCGACATCGTCACCCCAGAGCAGTACCAGCCGGACAAGCCGATGGAGGTCGACGGGGTCCAGGTGCCGTGGGAGGCGTGCCAGACGCTCAACGGCTCATGGGGCTACGACCGCGACAACCTCAACGTGAAGAGCACCGACCTGCTCGTCCGGATGCTCGTCGACGGGGTGTCGAACAACGGGAACATGCTCCTCAACGTCGGACCCACCGGTCGCGGCGAGTTCGACGGGGTCGCCCGGACGGCGCTCGCCGAGATCGGGTCGTGGATGGACCGGCACGCGCGGTCGGTGTACGGCGCCGGACCCTCGTCCTTCCGGGCACCCGCTGGCACGGTCTACACGCAGAACGGCAACCGGCTGTACCTGCACCTGTTCACGTGGCCGTTCGAGCACGTGCACCTGCCCGACCTCGCCGGCCGCGTCGAGTACGCGCAGCTGTTGAACGACGCGTCCGAGATCCACTACCGCGAGATCCCGCCGGGGACCCGGGCGCAGAACACCGGGCTCGGTGGGCAGCCGGCAGGGACGCTGACCCTGACGCTGCCGATCGTCCGACCGGACGTCGCCGTGCCCGTCGTCGAGCTGTTCCTGCGCGACTGATGCAGCGGATCCTCTCTCGGACGCGACTGCGGAGCGGGGCGGAGGCGGAGTACGACCGCGTGCACGCCGCCGTCCCGACGGCGCTGGCCGACCGGCTCCGTGCCGCCGGGGTGTCGAACTGGAGCATCTGGCGCGACGGCCAGGACCTCGTCCACCTGATCGAGGTCGCCGACTACCGGGCGATGCGTCGCTCGTTGGCGGACGACCCCGTGAACGCCGAGTGGCAGGCCGTGATCAACCCCCTGCTCGAGGCCGACGACGACTACTCCGGGAACGACGACGGGGTCCCGCTCGTGTGGACCCTGGCGAGTCAGCCGTGAGCGTGCCGTTCGACCTCGACGTCGGGCCCTTCTGGCTCGGGTGCGCCGGGATCGGGAACCTGCTGCGGGAGGTGTCCGACGAGGACGCCCGCGCCACGGTCGACGCCGCGTGGGACGCCGGGGTGCGCGGGTTCGACACCGCGCCGCACTACGGGGTCGGGCTGTCCGAACGGCGGCTCGGGCGGCGCTCGCCGGGCGGCCGCGGGACTCGTACCGGGTGTCGACGAAGGTCGGGAGGCTCCTGGTACCGGGTCCGGGCGACGGGGTCGACGCGGACGGGTTCGCGGTGCCGGACGACCCCGTGCGGCAGTGGGACCCCTCGGCATCGGGGGTCCGTCGGTCGCTCGACGAGTCCCTCGTGCGGCTCGGGCTCGACCACATCGACGTCGCGTACCTGCACGACCCCGACGTGTACTCGCTGTCCGATGGGCTGACCCAGGCGCTGCCGGCGCTCGCGAGCCTGCGGGAGGAGGGCGTCGTGCAGGCCGTCGGCGTCGGCTCGAACTCGGTGTCGGCGCTGTCGGCCGCCGTGGACACGGGCATCTGCGACGTCATCATGCTCGCCGGGCGGTACACGCTGCTCGAACAGCCGGCGGCGGCGCTGGTCTCCCGGTGCGCCTCGCTCGGGGTCGACGTGGTCGCGGTCGGCGTCTACAACTCCGGGCTCCTGAGCAACCCGCTCCCCGCACCGGGTACCACGTACGACTACGCCCCGGCCCCGTCGTCGCTGGTCGATCGGGCCCGGGCGCTCGCCGCGGTCTGCTCGCGGCACGGGGTGACGCTGCCGGAGGCCGCGCTCGCGTTCCCGCGCCGGGATCCCGCGGTCCGCACGGTCGCCGTCGGTGCCCAGTCGGCAGCGCAGGTGCGTGAGAACGCCGCTCGCGCCGCGGTGCCCGTCCCCGACGCGCTCTGGGCAGACCTGGCGGCGGCGGCCCTCCTGCCCGCTTGACCCCGTCGCGCCCCGCAACGAACATCGCGCCCCGTCGAGACGGGGCGCGATGTTCGTGTGGGGGCGCGATCAGCGCCGAGGTAGACCCTAGCTGCGTGCCGACTTGCGGCCGGTGACGCGCAGGTAGATGAACAGCACGATGATCGCGCCGATGATCGAGCCGATGATGCCGGCCGGCTGGAAGAAGCCGTCCATCGGGTCGTGCTGGAAGATCAGGAAGCCGAGGAAGCCCCCGACGAACGAGCCGATGATGCCGAGCAGGATGGTCATCGGGATCGAGATGTGCTGCTTGCCGGGCATGACCAGTCGCGCGATGGCGCCGGCGATGAGTCCGATGATGATCAAGCTGATGATGAGACCGAGCACGGTTTCCTCCTCGTGGGTGCGGTTGCCGCGGCATGGTTGCCGGAGTCAGGGCCGACATCCGATCGAACACGTCAACCGCTCGACGCGGCCGAGAGTGCGCCTATCGGCTGATCCGACGAAAGGTCAGTCGAGGGAACGGCGGAGCCAGCGCTCGACACCCTCGACGTGCGACACGACGAGCGCCTGCACGAGCTGGGGGTCGCGGCGGCGGATGGCGTCGACGATCGCGGCGTGCTCGTCGAGGGTGCGCTGGACGGAGCCGTTCTGGGTGAGACCGCGCCAGACCCGCACGCGCTCGGTCTTGCTCGACAGGGCGTCGAGGAGCCCGGACAGGTACTGGTTCCCGCCGATGCCCGCGATCGTGGAGTGGAAGAGCAGGTCGTGCGCGACGAGGTCCTCGACGCCGGTGTCCCCGCCGACCGACCCCATCAGCGTGGCGAGCTCGTCGATCTGCTGCTCGGAGGCGCGGGCGGTGGCGAGCACGGCGGACGCGGGCTCCAGGATGCGACGGACCTCCAGCAGGTCGACGAGCGAGCGGTCGTGGTGCATGTCGACGACGAAGGACACCGCCTCGAGCAGGACGGAGGGCTCCAGCGAGGTCACGTAGGTGCCGTCGCCGCGTCGGACGTCGAGCACGCGGATGAGTTCGAGGGCCTTCACCGCCTCGCGGAGACTGTTCCGGGAGAGCCCGAGGGACTCGCTGAGTTCCTTCTCGGGCGGGAGGCGCTGGCCGGGTTTGAGCTCGCCGGTCACGATCATCTGCTGGATGCGCGCGATCGCGTCGTCGGTCAGCGAAGCCATGGCGGTCCCTCCACCCGACCACGCTGGGTCGGGATGGCTCGACGATACCGGCACCGAGCCTCTCCCCACCGGCACGGCCGAGCCGCCGCTGGCGCGTCGCCTCGGAACCGGCGGCGTGGGCCCAGGCCGGTGATCCGGACCATCAGGCGGGCCGGAGCCGGAGTGCCTGCATCCCGCCGTCGACCGCCAGGTCGACGCCCGTCGTGGACCGGGCGAGCGGACTCGTCAGGTAGGCGACGGCCTCGGCGACCTCCTCCGGTGCGACCAGGCGCCCGTGGGGTTGGCGTGCCTCGAGTGCGGCGCGTTCGGCTGCCGGGTCGGCGGCGGTCGACAGCAGCCGTGCGACCCACGGCGTGTCCGCGGTGCCCGGGTTCACGGCGTTGACCCTGATGCCCTCGCGGATGTGGTCGGCGGCCATCGCGCGGGTGAGTGCGGCGATGGCGCCCTTCGTCGCGGAGTACAGCGCGCGCTGGGGGAGTCCGGCGGTCGCGGCGATCGAGCAGGTGTTCACGATGCTGGCGTTCCCCGATGCGCGGAGGTGCGGCAGCGCGGCACGGGAGAGTCTGACGACGCCGAGGACGTTGACCTCGTACACGTGGCGCCACTCGTCGTCGGGGTTGTCCTCGACCGTGCCCTGCGCGCCGATGCCGGCGTTGTTGACGAGGACGTCGAGTCCGCCGAGCTGCTCGACCGCGGTGGCGACGGCCGCGCGGACGCTCTCGTCGTCTCCGACGTCACACGGGACGGCGATCGTGCCGTCGGTGACGCCGGATGTCTGCAGGTCGAGCACGGCGACCGTCGCGCCGCGTTGCTGCAGTGCCGACGTGATCGCCGCGCCGATGCCCGAGGCACCGCCCGTCACGATCGCGCGGAGCCGCTCGTGCGAGCCGGGCATCATGCGGCCCCGATCGTCTGCCGCTGGGCGCCGAGGCCGTCCGCGGTGAGCTCGACGACGTCGCCCGGTTGCAGGTACGGGGCGTGCCCGGCCAGCGCGACGCCGGCGGGCGTTCCGGTGCTGATGACGTCGCCCGGGTACAGGACCATGAACTGGGAGAGGTACCGGACGATCTCCGCCGGGCGGAACACCATGTCGGCGGTCGTGCCGTCCTGGCGCACCTCGCCGTTCACGCTGAGCCGCAGGGCGATGGCGTCCGGGGACACCTCGTCCGGCGTGACGAGCCACGGGCCGAGCGGGTTGAACGTCTCGCAGGACTTCCCCTTGTCCCACTGCCCGCCGCGTTCGAGCTGGAACTCGCGCTCGGAGACGTCGTTCGCGATGGCGTAGCCCGCGATGTGCGTCGCCGCCTCGTCCTCGGACTCGCAATACCGCGCCATCGTGCCGATCACGACGGCCAGCTCGATCTCCCAGTCCGTCTTCTTGCTGTTCCGTGGGACCAGGACCTCGTCGTCCGGGCCGATCACGGTCATCGGGTCCTTCAGGAACACGATCGGCTCGGTGGGGATGTCGGCGCCGGTCTCGGCAGCGTGGTCGCGGTAGTTCAGGCCGATGCAGACGACCTTGCCCGGGCGGGCGACTGGCGCTCCACGGCGCAGGCCGTCGGCGTCGGGCACCGGCTGCAGGTCACCGGCGCTGCGGGCGTGCTGCACGCGGCCGACCGGGTCGGACGACAGGAAGGCACCGCTGATGTCGGTGGTGATCGGCCGGAGGTCGAGGGCCTCGCCGTCGGAGTCGATGGCCACGGGGATCTCGCGTCCCAGGGGGCCGAGTCGTGCGAACTTCATCGTTCCTCGCTCTCTGCGCTGCGCCGGTGCAGCGGGCAGTGCAGACATCCTATGTCTGTGGCTGTACTCCGGCAAGGTACACACGCTCCGCCGTGCCGCCGATGACGGCCTTGCGTTCGGTCTCGGACAGGTCCGCGAGGGCGTCGGCTGTCGTGCGCAGGGAGGTGCCGTAGTCCGCGGCCAGGGTCGAGACCGGCCAGTCCGAGCCCCACATCGAGCGGTCGGGGCCGAAGGTGTGCACCGTGTCCCGTACGTACCGGTCGACGGGGCCGTTCCGCCAGTCGTCGCCGGCTTCGGTGAGGAGCCCGGAGACCTTGCACGCCACGTTCGGCCGGGCGGCGAAGTCCCGCATGCGTGCCCGCCAGTCGGTCGCCGTGTCGGAGTCGTCGTGCGCGATGTCGGGCTTGCCGGCGTGGTCGAGGACGAAGACGCCGTCGGGGACCGCATCGACGAGGGTGAGCGCTGCGGTGTGCTCCCGGGCGCCGCGGATCAGGATGTCGAAGGCCAGTCCGGCCGCGGCGACGGCTCGGACGCCGCGGGCGACGTCCTCGCGGGCGAGCCAGGACGGGTCCGGCTCGTCCTGGGCCTGGTGTCGGATGCCGACGAGCGGCGGGCGCGGCCCGCGCTGCTGCGCCCCCGCTGTGGCCGTGCGGAGCGTCGCGAGTCGATCTGCCACGTCCGGCGCGGTCAGGTCGACCCATCCCACGACGCCGGCGACGGGCTCCGGCTGTGCGAGGAGCCACGCGGTCTCGCCCGGGTCGTGCACGGCCTGCACGACGATCGTCGCCGTGACGCCCGCCGGAGCCGCGACCGCGTGGAGGTCCGACGCGTCGAACCGGCGTCGGATCGGCGCGACGGAGTCGTCCATCCAGGGGTACGCACGGTCGGCGGGGTCCCAGAGGTGCTGGTGAGCGTCGATGATCACGCGCTCATCATGCCCGATTCATCCGATGTCCGCGTGTTGGACGGGCGCAGGCCACTACCGCGAAAGCGACACTGTGCCCGCGGATCCCGGGCGAATTCCGTCGCTTTCGCGGGAAGGACCCCGGTCAGACGGCGCCGGACGCCTCGAGCTCGGCCTGTAGCTCGGCGTCGGACGGCTCCACGAAGTGCTTGCCGTTCGGCAGCACCACGACGGGGATGTTCTTGCGCCCGCTGATCGCCTCCGCGCGGGACGCCCCCGACGGCTCCGCCTCGACGTCCACGTACGTGTACTCCACCCCGAGCTTGTCGAGCAGCGCCTTCGAACGTCGGCAGTCGCGGCACCAGTCCGCGCCGAACATCGTCACCTGGTCGAATGTCTCATCGCTCATACCCAGACACTACGTCCGGAGCGCCGGAGACATTCCTCAGGTCGGGCGCCGATCCGGGCACGGCGCTGGCCGACGATGCACGATGGTCCCATGTCCACGGCCAGCGAACCCGTTGCCCACCCGCACCACCGCCGTGGTTGGTGGTGGAAGACGCTGCTCCTCGGCTTCGTGCTCTGGGCGGTGACGATCGTCGTCACCGTGTACACGAGCAACACCAACCTGGTGCCGACGATCATCCTGCTCGGCAGCTTCCTCGTGCCCTTCACCGTGGTCCTCTTCGTCATCGAACGGGTCACCGGCACGGTCAGCACGATGCAGCTCGTCACGGCGTTCTTCGTCGGCGGCATCCTCGGGGTCCTCGGAGCGTCGCTGCTCGAGTCGGACCTGCAGCAGAACGCGCTGGTCTACGTCGTGGTCGGCTTCGTGGAGGAGTTCGTCAAGGGCGTGCTCCTCGTGGTCGTCGGATGGCGCGTCCGCCCGAAGACGGCTCGGCAGGGAGCCCTGCTCGGCGCGACCGTCGGCGCCGGGTTCGCCGCGTTCGAGTCCGCCGGGTACGCCTTCAACGCCGCGATCACCTCGCGGGGGATCGACCTGGTGTCGCTGCTGCAGACCGAGGTCCTCCGCGCGATCCTCTCCCCGGTCGGCCACGTGCTCTGGACCGCGATCCTCGGGGCGGTGCTGTTCGGTGCCGCGCACGGTCGGCCGCGGTTCCGCTGGGCCTGGAGCATCCTCATCACCTACGTCGTCGTCGCGCTGCTCCACGGGCTCTACGACTCGAACTCCACGATCTCGACCCTCCTCGCGTTCCTCATCACCGGCACGCCGATCTCCGTGGCGCAGAACGGCGCGGTACCGGCGTCGATCGTGGGGCTCTCGTCGACGCTGTACCTCGTCGGGCTCGCGATCGTCTCCGCGATCGGCGTCGCCGTGCTGATCGGGATCCAGGTGCACTACCGCAAGCGCACGCGGCAGCTCGGTGCCCCCGCCGCGCCCGGCTGGGCGGACGCCCCGCGCCCCGACGTGCTCCGCTGAGACCGCGACCGCTGAGACGGACCGACCGGCCATCGCACGGCTCTACCCTGGGACCATGCCGCTGCGCTCCGACCCCGACACGGCGGCCTGGGCATCCGCGGCCGTCCGGCACTTCGCGCGGACGACGAACATGCTCGTCGCCGCACGCCGCTTCCGGATCGTCGGGGGCGAGCGCGGTGACGTCGCCGCGCTGGACGCGCTGCTGACCGGTCTCGGCGCGCTTCGCGCGGACGAGCACGAGCCGATCGACCAGCTCTGGTGCCTCGGCACGCCGGAGCACAGCACGCCCGTCATCGAGCGGGAGTCCGACCGCCCCCGCGGCGCGACCCTGATCGTGATCGACGCCGGCCGGCACACCCCGGCAGTCGACGAGGACGCGTTCGGCCCCGTCGCCCCCGCCCGACCTGGCGTGCTCGGGGTGCCGATGACCTCCGACGACGTGTTCCTGGTCTCGACGGGCCGCGACCCCGAGGCCGACCCCGCCGCCGAGGCCCGCCTGCGCTGGGCCCGCCGCTCGATGCCGGTCTCCCGCGCCGTCGCCGCCGAGCTCGGCGACGGCGGACTCCTCCGTGGCACCCGCATCGGCGTCGCGATGTTCCTCGAGCCGAAGACCGCCGTACTCAGCCTGCTGCTCCGCGACGCCGGTGCCGAGGTCGTCGTCTACGCCCATGCCGACGAGACCGACGACGCCGTGGCGGACGCCCTCCGGAACGCAGGACTGACGGTCCACGCCAGCAGCACCGCGACGCTCGCGGAGCAGAAGGCGCTCGCACTCGCGATGCTCGACACCCGCCCGCACATCCTGCTCGACGACGGCTCGCACCTGATCCGCCTCGCACACCAGGAGCGTCCCGACCTGCTGCCGACGATGCTCGGTGCCGCCGAGGAGACGACGAGCGGCCTCCGGTCCCTGCGCGTGATGGCCGAGCGCGGGCAGCTCGGCATCCCCGTGGTCGCGGTGAACGACGCACGCACGAAGACGTTCTTCGACAACCGGTACGGCACCGGGCAGTCGACGGTCTTCGCGACGCTCGACCTGGTCGACGGGCTCCCGTCCGCCGTCGCGCACCGGATCCGGTCGGGAGGCTCGGCAACGGTCGCCGGGTACGGACACGTCGGCGAGGGGGTCGCCCTGGTGCTCCGCGCGCTCGGCTTCACCGTGACGGTCGCCGAGACGGACCCGGTCCGCGCCCTGCAGGCGCTGTTCGCCGGGCACGCCGTCGCTCCGCTCGCCGACGCCGTGCAGGGCGCGGACCTCGTGATGAGCGCGACGGGCGTCCGCGACACGATCACGGTCGACGTCCTCCGCTCCTGCGCTCCCGACGCGGTCGTCGCGGTTGCGGGCGGCGTCGACCAGGAGATCGCGATCGACGACGCGCTCGCGGCCGGTGCCTCCCGGTCGACGGTCGGGCCGCAGGCGGAACGGTTCACGTTCCCGGACGGCCACGGCGTCGTGGTGCTCGACGACGGTGGGTGCATCAACATCACCGCTGCCGAGGGCAACCCCGTCGAGATCATGGACCTCTCGTTCGCGGCGCAGCTCGGCGCCGTGCGGATGCTGCTCGAGCGCGGTGACGAGCTGCCGCGTGCCGTCGTGCCCATCGACCCCGCGGTGGATCAGGCGACCGCCCGCGCGGCGCTGGCCGCCTTCGGGACGCGCGCCGAGCCTCCCGGCAGCCTTGCCGCACAGCCCGCCGAACGCGAGCCGGACGTCCGGACCCGCCGGTTCGGAGACCCTGCATGAGCGACCAGCAGACCACCGTCCACTCGGCGCGCATCGTCGTGCCGATGACCGCGCCGCCGATCGCCGACGGCGCGGTCGCGGTCCGCGACGGACGCATCCTGCACGTCGGCGAGCGTGCCTGGGTCGTGGACCAGCTCGACGGCACGACGTTCATCGAGCGGCGGTGGAAAGGGGCGCTGCTCCCCGGGCTCGTGAACGCCCACTCCCACCTGCAGTACACCGGCATGGCCAGTGTCGGACGGGGCCAGTACGGCGGATTCGAGGACTGGGCCGCGGCGTTCAACGAGGAGTACGCGGAACCGCACGACTGGCGGGCCGAAGCTGCCGACGGGCTGCGCAGTCGATCGTGGCGGGGGTGACGAGCATCGCGGACATCGTCACCGACATCGAGGCCGCCACCGCGCTCGAGACGTACGGCCTCGGCGGGATCGCCTACTGGGAGGTGATGGACTGGGAGAACGCGGCGTGGCAGGAGCACGGGCGCGACCAGGTGCTCGACGAACTCGCCCGGATCCCGACGACGCCGGGTGCAGGACTCTCCCCGCACGCGCCGTACTCGCTCGACGTCGCGCCGCTCCTCGAACTCCCGGACATCGTCCGCCAGCGCGGGCTCCGGTTGCACCTGCACCTGGGGGAGGCGGCGTTCGAGGGGGAGCGCCTCGCCACGTCACCAGAGCACGGATCCGACTGGCACCTCGCGAACGTGCCGTCGTTCCGGGCGATGCGCGCGCTCGGGTTCGGCGCGAGCGCGACGTCGTTCGTGGACCGGCTCGGCGTCCTCGGGCCGGACTGCCACATCGCCCACGGCGTCTACATGACCGCAGCCGACCGAGCCCTGCTCCGCGCCCGCGGCACCGCCGTCGCGCTCTGCCCGCGCTCGAACGCCGTCATCGGCCTCGACCCGCCGCCCGTCGCCGACTACCTCCGCGAGGGGAGCCCGATCGCGATCGGGACGGACTCGTTGTCCTCGTCGCCGTCCCTCGACCTGATGGCCGACGTCACCGCGCTGCACCGGATCGCCCGCGCGCAGGGCTACGGCGACCACGACCTGCACGAGCGACTGCTCGCGGCGGCCACGCTCGGTGGAGCGCACGCGATGGGGCTCGCCGTCGGTCCGGACCGGATCGGGCACCTCGCCGTGGGGGCCCGAGCGGACCTCGCCGTGTTCGACGTGGACGCCCGCACGGTGCCGGACGCGCTCGCGGAGCTCGTCGAGGACGGTGCCGGACGGGCCGCGGCGACGGTGATCCGTGGGCGTGTGCGAGCGGAGGACGGCCGTCTCGCAGACGACGGCCGTCTCGCGGGATGATGGTGGCATGAACGGGCAGATGGCACGGCGGACGGTCGACGGCGAGATCATCGAGTGGCTGGACGTCCCGAAGCGGGCCGCGGCACTCGGGATGGAGCCGCACCCGGAGGGCGGCTGGTACGTCCGCACCTGGACCTCGCCCGCGACGGTGTCGACCCCGGCGGGCGAGCGGCCGGCCGCGACGCTCATCCACTTCCTCCTGCCCCGGGTGAGGCGTCCGCGTGGCACCGGGTCACGAGCGACGAGATCTGGATGTGGCACGGGCCGGACTCGGTGGTCCTCGAGCTCGGTGGCGACGGCGACCAGCCGGAACCGGCGCGCAGATCACCCTCGGTGCCGATGCCGGCCGCGACCGGGTGAACGACGCGCAGGCGTTCGTCCGCGGGGCGTGTGGCAGCGGACGCTCCCCGGTGCCGGCGAGGTCCTGCTGAGCTGCCTGGTCTCGCCGGGGTTCTCGTTCGAGGACTTCACCCTGGCCGACTGAGCCGGCAGCGTCGCGTGCCGGCGGCGGGGTCGCTCGGTGACGGGCCGGGTCGCGGTGGTGTACCAGTTCCCCGTACGATTCTCCTGCCCCACCCCCTGCACGAAGGCCCGACCGTGACTCGTCCCCTCCGCATCTCCATCGCCGTCGCGACCGCCGCGGTCGCAGCCCTCGCCCTGTCGTCCTGCGCATCGGGGAGCGGGAACAGCGCCGACGGCACGGTCACGACGGCAAGCTCACGATCGCCACCGGGCAGCCCGCCTACTCGCCCTGGGTCGAGGACAACAAGCCGCAGTCCGGCAAGGGTTTCGAGTCGGCCGTGGCGTACGCCGTCGCGAAGGAGATGGGCTACGCGAAGTCGGACGTCGTCTGGAAGCGCAGCACCTTCGACAGCGCGATCGCTCCCGGCCGAAGGACTGGGACCTCAACATCCAGCAGTTCTCGATCGACGCCAAGCGCAAGAAGGCCGTCGACATGTCCTCGGCGTACTACACGACCACACAGGCCGTCGTCACGACGTCGGGGTCGAAGGCCGTCGACGACACCACGATCGACTCCCTCAAGAAGGACGCGATCGGTGTCGCGACCGGTTCGACGAGCATCGCCAGCGTGAAGGACACCCGGGGTCACCCGCAGGTCTTCAACTCGAACGACGACGCCGTGCTCGCACTGAAGTCGGGCCAGATACGCGATCGTCACCGACTGCCGACCGCGTTCTACATGGCCGCAGCGCAGCTCGACGACGGCACCGTGTCCGCGCAGTTCCCGGC